>CAZQVL010000015.1:0-63997 GCA_964596715.1 uncultured Rikenellaceae bacterium | reverse complement strand
TAAATAAAAAGGAAATAAACAAATGAGTAAAATTAAAAATATTGCCATGTTAAGTACACACGGATATTTTGATCCAGTGCCCCAACTGGGAAGGACAGATACAGGTGGTCAGGTTGTCTATGTGTTGGAACTGGCTAAAGCCTTTTCATTGATGGGATATAAAGTCGATATATTTACACGTTGGTTTGATAAAAATAAAAAACAAATTGATCCTGTTCCCGGCGTTGAAAATGTAAATGTTATCAGAATACCAGCAGGTAACTGGGAATTTATTCCTAAAGAGTTTATTTATGATATTCTGCATGAGTTGTCAAATAATATGATAGAATTTATTAAAAAAAATAATTTGGATTATGATTTATACCATGGACATTATGTTGATGCTGGTATAGTTACGATTGATGTTGCTGCCAGCTTTGGAAAACCTGCCTTTTTTACAGCTCACTCCTTAGGTGTCTGGAAGCGTGATCAAATGGGTGGCGATCCAATGGAAATGGAGAAAAAATTCAATTTCAAACATAGAATCTCTGAAGAAAAAAGAATCATTAAAAATGTCAGATCATGTATACTTACTTCCCTTGTTCAATTAGAAAAATTAACTGATTTAGATAAGGATGATGAATATATTCCCGGTAATATTGAAATTATTTCTCCTGGCGTAGATGTACATTATTATCATTTACCCACTAAAGAAGACAAACAAGTTATTACAAATTTACCCGAAAAGTATATTTATTGTTTAAGCCGGATAGATGCAAATAAAGGTCATGATTTATTATTATATGCTTTCGATATTGTCAGGAAAGAAATTCCTGGTGTTGATTTGGTGATCGGTGGAGGCTCACCGAATCCTGAACAACGTGAATTAGGAGTTCTTGATAAAATGAAAACTATTATTGCAGAAAAAGGGATGCAAAACCGCGTTCATATTATAGGTTATGTACCCGATGAAATGATGAGACCTTACTATCAACAAAGTTTATTTTTTGTTTTACCCTCATTGTACGAACCTTTTGGAATGACATCTCAGGAAGCTATGGCTTGTGGCAAGACTGTTGTAGCATCAAAATACGGTGGTATAAAAAATGTTATCACAAATGAAGAAAACGGCTTTTTGGTTGACCCTGTAAATACAGAAGAATTTGCTACGATAATGATAAAACTGCTTGAAGACCAAAATCTTAATAAAAAGATAGGTTTAGCCGCTCACAATAATATATTCCAAAATTATAGCTGGGAAATGCAGGCAAGAAAACATATTGAACTGTATAATGTGCATTATGAATAATGAAGAATATTTTTTCTTATCAGCATCATTATTTAATTAAGAACTTAATTCAATTTATCCGGAGATCTTTTGTGAATAAAAGTAAGTAAGTCCGTTCATCTCTGTCATATCGAAAATCTTAAAACCGTTTCTTTCTAAAACTTCTGTAACTTTATTTTTATCCATATTATAATTTGTACCGGTATCCAGGGAATTAATGAATCTGCTAATTAACTTAAAAGGATGATAAAAGGAAAATGTATTTCCCTTTTGATAAGTTATTCCCACCAGGATTGAAATTAATAAAATTGATGAACTTTAAAACTGAAATATTCCCCATTATTTTGTGTTTTAAGTTACATGATAAAAATAACGGAAGAGAATATTCCTGTCAAGTCGTCAAAGCCCAATTAGTGGGAATATTAGAGGCTTTTATGAAGTCTTTATCAACTCAATCCCGAGGATAATTTACAGTTAAGAACAATTGATAATCATAATGAAGTTATTCATCAAAAATGAGTTAATATTTACATGAAATTAATGAAGAGCTATAGATTTACTGGTCACGTAATATCATATAGTGTTGATTATTAAATTAATAGAGAAGCAATACATTAATTTTTATCAGGGATTTGTTATTTTGATCAATGGAAGATATAAAAGGGTAAGATTTAATCCGAAAGGCATAATTCTGATCCTGCTAATATATTTTTTTATTTTCTCTTGTATATTATTAATGTAAAAATGTCACATCTCCAACAACTTCAAAATATTCACCATCTGCGTATCGTCCGGTTACTTTCCATACATAAACACCTTGAACTGCAAGATTTCCGTCTCTAAAATAGCCATCCCATCCTTTGTATAAATCATTACTTTCATAGATTAAAACTCCCCATCTGTTAAAAATCTGAAGTTTATATTCTGTGACATTCTCAAAGAATGGTCTAAAAACAAAGTCCATTTCCGGATAAAGTCCTTCTGTCCATTGTCCTCCGGTAGGTCCTGTTCCATTCCACTTAAACACATTAGGGAATCTGATATCCCCTGTTTTCCATTCCACTTTTATTGGAGTCTCTAACACAGCTGAATCGATACATCCATCCTTGGATATTACAGTAAGAGAAACCCTATAGATACCTGGTTTTTCATATTTATGATAAGGATTTTCTTCCGTGGAAATTTGTCCATCCCCAAACCTCCACAGGTACAAGGAATCATAATGACTATAACTATGGAATACAACTACTTGTTTATTATTTACTACATTAATCGGATATGCATTAAAAATCGCTGTAGGATTCTGATACACCTTGATTATTTCATTATGTATTGATTGTCCTGTGATATTGCTAACAATTAATTTTACTATGTAGTCTCCTGGTACATGATATGTATGGACCGGGTTTTCTTCAGTTGAGAACAGGTCATCACCAAAGTCCCACAGATAAGATTCTCCATGAACACTATTATTAACAAACTGAACAGTTAATGGAGAACATCCGGCTGTATCGGGTTCAAAATTTGCCTTGGGAAGCGGTGGCTTAAGTACTTTAATATGTATTGTATCTGTTCCTATGCAGCCATATCTGTCGGGGCTTGTAACATATTGTATAATATGAGTTCCCAAACCTGCCTGGGTTGGATTAAAAATATTGTCTGTTACTCCTTGGCCGGAAAATATTCCACCAGTTGGAGTTGCCTTTAGTGTTACAGAAGGGCTATTAATATAAAGAGTTCCTATTCTATCTATGATTACAACCGGAAGAGGCATAACAGTTATAATCCTACTGTCAGCATCTCTGCAATCCCCATTAATAATATTGTATCTGATAAGATGATCTCCGACGCCTGCAATAGCCGGATCAAATGTATTTCCGATAACCCCCACACCCGACCAGATTCCACCTGAGTCATGAGCCGTTAGTGTAATTTTTTGATCAGTAACACACAATGTATCTATCGGAGTAATTGTTGCATCAAGAATAATAACTGTTATTACTATCTGATCAGAGTTACGACATCCATTTGCATCAGTAATACTGTATGTAATAACATGATTTCCAGGTCCGGAAATTGCCGGATCAAAGATATCTCCTACAACTCCCGGACCTGACCAGATTCCTCCGGAATTGTGCGCAGTTAATTTAATTGTTGAATCTGTGGAACATAAAACACCTACCGGAGTTATTGTTGCATCAGGTATTGGTACAACTGTAATAATTATCTCATCATTATCACTACATTCATATTCATTAGTAATATCATATCTGATTATATGATCTCCGATACCTGCAATAGCCGGATCAAATTTATTTCCTGTAACTCCATTTCCTGACCAGGTTCCGCCCGGATCATGAGCACTTAAAGTAACAGGATCACTATTCGCGCACAATGTGCCAACCGGCTTTATTGTTGCATCCGGATAGGGTACAATTAATATTTTTGCAGTTGTTACGACCGGTGGATGATCTCCATTTTCAAGATCTCTCGGGCTACCCGGAATATCAGGATCATCATATGGATTACAATAATTCCAGTTACGTAAAGTTACCTGAAAATACTGGCCTACTAATTTATCATTAGCAACATTAATAATATCTGACCAGACTCCTGAACCAGTAACAGGACCAGTTAACGTAATTATTTCATCCGCATAAGGATATGTTCTTTGTGTCCCATTTATTGTAACAGGGGTTCCTGTCATTGTAATATCAGTTCCGTATATCCATTGTATCCATCTTGTATTAACATTAGGATTATCTTTTTCTTGTGGGGGAACACAATTGAACAAAGTTAAATCCTGAAAGCGGACATCCGCACTATTGCCAAAACATATAGGATAAATCGTTGGATTTATATGCATATGACCTCCATTATGATCGTCATCATCCCAGACTGTTACTATTTGTTCCTGAGAAGAAGAAGTACAAACAACACCATTAACAACTAATGTTGCTTGAGGATGATAATTGCAAACATTACCGGATGACGTATAAATATTAGTTTCAGTTGCTTCAAAAATTCCAGGGCCTACTTGAACCGCCGGTACTGTTACAATTGTACCATTATCCCAATCATATTTAATACTAACGGGAGTTCCAGCATCATTAACTCCTGTGTAACTTACATACCATGTTGCTGTAACCGGAGAACAGAATTTATCCGGAGTAATACTATTTGATTTTGACAATATAGTACAATCTTGTCCGAAAATATTAAGTGAAAGCAGTATCAGGATTCCATATAATAACCATTTTTTCATAATCCTGAGAATCTTTTCTAATGAATTGTATGAGTACTCCTTTAACGTTCACCCCACCTGCCCGGTTACAATATTTAAACAATATTTTATTGTATTTATTATTCAAACTTTCATGTACAGGCATTTCTTCTTCAAAGATTAGGTAGGAAATGCACAATATTGTGTTGGATTTTTGTATATAAAATAGTCGTTTGTGTAAAATCCGGTGATTTTGAGCACTCTTTATCCGGTTTAAAGTGAAAAGTGATAACCGACTTTTTATCAAACGATTACTATATTTAGGAATAAATTTACCTGACTAGACCTCTTAATATGAAATCTGTGATTAAACTTACCTGGCTGCCAGGTAAGTTTAGCCACGGCAGGCTATGGTGTAAGGCTTTACTGTGTCACACATATGAGACTAATCTTGTCGTTTTTGTTTTATAAACGAGGCTATGTTGTGGACACTGGCGATCCAGATACCATTGGCGGGATCTGTCGCATATTTGCAAATTGATTCAATAGTTTTTAATTGTGATGTTTGAAATCCTTCTTCATTCATTTCGTGCCCTGCCAGAATCAGCCAGTACCCGTTGGCTTTGGCCGTTTCTATAAGCTTCAGAACCTGCTCAAATGACTTTCCATCCAGTTCTGTACCATTTAGCTGAGACAGATCACAAAATGCCGGATCATTGGGTGCCTCGTTAAGCCAACCTCGCCCGCTTTCAAATAAGAATGCAATGAGGGGGACATAACTCTGTACATTTATTCCTCTTCCTATGAAGGTTTGTCCGCACGGATATGCAAATGACACCGGATGAACACCTAAAATTTCCTTTATGAGCCTGCTTGCAGAATCAAGTTCAGTTATCATCATGTGAAGAGTATAATCTTCCAGCGCCTTGTCCCTTGACCAGGTGAAATTTCCGGAGCAGGGATGCAAAAGTGAATGATTCCCAATCTCATGACCGTTAATCACAGCCATTCTCCATTTGTCAGACCGTTTAATCATGCTTCCCGGTGATACATAAAATGTAGCTTTTACTCCATATTTATCAAGCAAGGGAATACCTGTATCTACCTGAGAAAGACGCGCATCGTCAAATGTAAGACTTAGAGCCATTTTTTTCCCGTCGGGCCAGATAAATCCCTCATCAGCACCAGTTGAATTATCAATGCCGTATGATTGACCAAAGCTGTTACAGTTTATAAAACTGCAAGCTGTTGTTATTAAAAAAACTACCAGGTGCTTTTGTATTTTGCTCATGAGGCTGTTATTTGCCATTAAATATACTAATATCACTGGATTTTTGTACCTGTGGATGCTGTTATATCTATTAAATAGAATTCCAAGTGATTGTCGACTATTTATATTTTATTAACAATTTCATTTAGAGTGAAATAAAACTTGATTTTTACCTCGGAATTTTATAACTTACAAAAGATTTTTCATAAAGTAATTATGCTCTTATCTAAAGAGGGTCAAGGGGAAATTGATGATCATGTTAAGCACCATAAGTTCAATATGCTTATGAACCTGGTTCTGGCGAATACAATAATTGTATTTATCATTGGTGCATTGACCTATGGAGAAAAGTTCCACTTCTGGGATTTTGCCTACAGTTATCTTGGTATGACACAAACACCTGGAGGTTATGGAAACACATTATCATTTCTTGTATATGTATCGGGGTGCCTGTTTAATTCATTTATCTGTATCAAAATAAGCAATACTCTCGACGTACAACTATTTAGGATATTATTCAAAATGTGCGGAGTGGGGTATCTCCTGTTAATGCTGCCATGTGATCTGATTAACTCATTTCACTCGATTGGAGGAGCACTGGTATTTGGTTCCTTATGGTTTTTTTCAGTCGTTAGTATAAATGATATTTATCGCTCCGGCAAAAAACACAGGGCATTACTCTATAGCCTACTGCTTAATGGCACGATATTACCTTATGCATTCATGTATTTTGTAAAATCTCCTTACATGCAGATTGCTCAGAAAATAGCCCTGTCAGGGCTCATCCTTGCGCTGAAGCTGATTATAACAGAGCAGACCACGGAGAATGTTCTGGAAGAGGGCTAATTTCTGAAGTATAGTACTACCCTGTTCTAAGACCGCATAAGCCAGGCTTATTGACCACATTTGGCCAGTTAGATTGCTATTAGGCATAAATTATGCTATTATTTCATATCGCCTCATTGACCATTTTAATCTCCTTGAATCTGCAGAAATATTGAAGTTCCTTTGTGATATCTCCGTAACATGTCTGCCGGTGCAATCCGCTTGCCCAGTTTTTCCATAATTTTGTAACATCTCCGTCTACTTTGACTGTGATTTTGGTCCGGCAACCTCTGTCATCTTTTAGCGAAACAGGAGTTGCAATAATTTCACCTGTGAAGTATGGCAAAAAGTCGGTCCCTTTCAAAATTGCCTGAGTGACTTTCTGACCGGTACGCATCTCCACTTGCGGCACTACTCCTTCCTGACGTTCCATAATTGACCGTAATTTATAGGGAGCAGCCTGACCATCCGGCCCATCCATTTTGGTCGTTCCCAGGCAATGTGCCAGAATGATACTATTTCTGGATTCATCCACCGTGGGATCGCTTATAAATCCAGGTCTTCCCACCAGTCCCTGGAATATCACGTGAGTCATGGCAGATTGCAAATCAGATTCGCAGATGCCGCCCAGTCCCATATTATTCAATCTGGTAAAACCCACACAGGGAAATGCATAGGACTGGCATAATGGTTTGAACATAGTGCCGTAGCAATCAACTGTCATAACTGTTGCATCTTCTTCATCCAGCAGCTTTTCGAAAGCCAGGGCAAGCTTGCACGATTTGAAGATATCTTCATCGGAAGGTTCAACAATCTGAACAGCTTCTTTTATCCATCGGTCAGCTTCACTCCTGGCTTCAGTGTCGTCAACAGTATTATAGGCATCAATCAGTCGATTGAGTTCAATTTGTTTAATTTCTGTTCCAAATTTATTTTTGATATTATTTGCATAATCAGTGAAAGATCTGGTAGTAAGATTGAGGATTTTGGCTTCTCTCAGGTGATGAATTGCACGAAAAGGTCTTATGG
Source organism: uncultured Rikenellaceae bacterium (assembly GCA_964596715.1). GTDB lineage: Bacteria > Bacteroidota > Bacteroidia > Bacteroidales > VadinHA17 > LD21. The sequence continues at coordinate 56,383 of CAZQVL010000015.1, read as the reverse complement.
CAGTTGCCAGCTGTTGATAATCACTGGTTAAAATGCAATCCATTTTACTACCGAGTGGTTGATTAAGAAGACTACTGAAATTAGCCCATTCATGTCCTGAGAATGGAACAGCGAAGACCATGGTTGGTATGCCTGCGCTGAGAATTTCATTGAGAATGGGTGAAATTCCAATGTTGAAATGGATTGCCAGGATACCGTCAACATTTTTTAATCTGCTTTTAATGTTGCTTGCCTGTTCGGGAGAAGTAACCAGTTCATCGACAACGAACTCCACATCAGACAATTCATCCTGTAATTTTTTAAACTCGGTTTCATAAATCTGGATTTCTTTCTGGAAATCCATATTTGGTTTAGGCCAAAGACCATGTGAAGTTCCCATATAAATTCTTGCAACTTTGACTTTTGTTCTTCTGCAGCCCGGACTTATAAGCCGTAGTCCTTTTAAATCAGGGCTGAATGCGAAACCACTCAAATTGCAAAGGCAGAGAGCACTTCCGGCGAATGTCAGTTTCAGGAACTCTCTTCGCAATACCTTATTTTGCATGACAACCTCCTTTTTATAGAAATTTATTTTATTTGACAATAATTACACTTAACCTGATTAATCCATAAACATAAAATTAAGCATTGTCAGTAATATTTAAAACCTTTTTAGAAACTATTATTTCGTTAAAATTTAATTGACTTTAATCTAAGTAAGATGTAAATTTGATATAGATTTTTGTTGTTCATATTCTTAAAATGATAACAGATTGTAATTAAAAGGGTATATAAATCAATAAAAAAATTATGAAAAGAAGAAATTTTGTTAAGTCTGTTGCTGCTACGGGTACCGGGCTGATAATCCTTCCTGGTGGTGTCCTGGCAGGTAAAGGTCCGAATGACACACTGAATATCGCCCTGATCGGAGCCCATGGTCGTGGTTCCCAGCACTATGGCTCCTTAAAGGATCAGAATGTGGTTGCAATCTGTGACGTACATGCTGAAAACATGGCCTTGGCGGCAAAGGAATATCCCAAAGCCAAACAATACACAGACTGGCGCAGGTGTCTTGAGCAAAAGGATATTGATGCGGTTTTAATAGCAACACCAGATCATCACCACGCATTTATCAGCATCTGGGCTATGAACCGCGGGTTGCATGTTTTTTGTGAAAAACCACTTGGTGAGTGTGTGGTAGAGGCACGTGAGGTGCGTAAGGTCTACCTTGCGAATAAGGACAAGCTTGCCACTCAGCATGGCACGCAGCGACATGCCAATGAGAATTTCGATCGTGTCGCAGAGCTGGTTCGCAACGGTGCAATTGGTGAATTGCAGGAAGTCTCAGCATGGGGCAACCGTACCCACAATGAAACCGGTTATCGTCCGGCAGCAGGGCCCGCTCCGAAGACTATTGACTGGGAACAATGGATCGGTCCGGTTCAAATGCATCCCTTTAATCCTGGATATTTCGGTGGAAGACCAGGGGCGAACTGCCTGAGATGGAATATGTTCCATGATTTTGGCAGCTGGCAGGTCGGAGATATGGGCAGCCATACGATGGATCTAGCCTGGAATGCGATAGATGCAGGACTTCCAACAACAGCCCAAGCAAGTGGTGATCCTTACAATCCTGAGGTCTGTCCATCAGACCACCATGCTATTTTTAATTTTCCTGCCAACGACTGGCGGGGGAATATCCGTCTTGAATGGTATCAGGGTACATTAAAACCCGCTTCTCCGCATTCTGCAATAAATATTGAGAAAATCGGCCACGGAGTGATGTTCAAGGGCACGAAAGGCACGCTTGTAGCAGATTTCAATACCCGCATGCTGATTCCGGCACGTGAGGGAGCAGATATGACCTACTACAAATCTCCTTCAAGCGATGAAGTTGCACCACCTCACGGTAGTTTTGTTGGTCAATGGATTAACGCCTGTAAAGGTGACCTGAAGACCTCGTGCGATTTTGATTACGCCGGTCGTATGATCCAAACATTAATGCTTGGGCTTGCAGCGCATCAGGCAGGCAAGGAATTGAACTATGATGCTGCTACAGGGCGTGTGACAAATGATTCAGCAGCCAACGACAATATGCGCAAGGAGTATAGGAAAGGTTGGGTGCTTAACGGGTAAGAGCGGTCATATTGACCGGCTTTTGGCAGTTGGATTTCTTATTGAGGATTATTGGAACTTAGGGACAGATGTATGGTTCAGTGAGGCAATAGCAATCTATTGTGGAGGAGGATTTAACATAATAAAAACTGTTAAGGATCTGGAAGCCTGGATAAAAGCGAATGAAAACTATCCGGGGAAAGGTAATCCAATTATGATTCATGTTTGGGAAGATTTCCCCGAAGGCGCCGATATCCATGGATATTATAGTAAAGTATTTGATATTACTATGAAATATTTACTTGACCCGAAGGGTCTCAATAAATCGATCAGGGATGTTCTTAATGTATTTTATGATATCAGAGACGGATATTCGTTTGATTATGCTTTTCAGAGAAATTTTGGATTGAGCCTGGAAGTGTTTGAAGATGAATACTATGATCGAATAATGGCATACTTGACAAATTTGTAGGATTTTATTTCTGATTGCCGGTTGCTGGTCGCTTGTTGCTGATTTTTAAGTATCGGACTAAAGCCTGTAACTCTAAGTTATGGGCTTTAGAACTGGTATTGAGATTATTGATTCCGGAAACTCATCAAAAATAAAATTGATTTAGGTTTAAACAAAGTGTAAATTTGATATTGAAGGGTTCTGTTATTTAAACCTATTGGACATATGAAAAACCTGGCTTTTATTCTCGTAATACTGCTAAATATACTATCAGGTATATTACAGGCACAAGGCAATTCAGCTATAGATAAGTGTATTCCATGTGAGAAACTCACAGCGCTGAAACTCCCTGACATAAAAATAACCGAAGCTGTTGCAGTTTCGGAAGGATCTTTATATTGTAAAGTATTGGGCATCATAGGGAAGGAAATAAATTTTGAACTGCTCCTTTTAACAAATAAAATTATTCACACATGAAATATTCAAAGAATGTATTATCTGCACAGATCCTTATGGTTCTGTTGATGTTCATCAGCATTAACTCCTATTCACAAAACCCTGTAATAGCGTTTGGAAAAGCTATAATCTTAAAGGATATTACACCCACGCCATCGGGGAAAAATATTCCTTTAAGATGGATTAATGTTAATACTGCTGAAGATACATGGGTAAAACAAAAAAAAATACTGGTATGCTCAGGCAAACCTACAGGTGTTATGCGTTCTGAGAAGCAATACGAAAATTTTATATTACATATCGAATGGAAGCACACTGAACCCGGAGGTAACTCCGGAGTATTTGTCTGGTCTGATGCCAGACCGGAGGAAGGATCGCGTCTGCCCGATGGAGTTGAAGTCCAGATGCTAGAACTCGATTGGATCAATCTTCATATAAAGGATGGGGTCATTCCACCTGATGCATATGTTCACGGCGAACTCTTTGGTGTTGGTGGAGTAACAACCATCCCTGATAATCCCCGGGGAACCAGAAGCAAGTCAGTTGAAAACAGGTGCAAGAGCCGGGGGTACTGGAATATTTACGATGTTATATGCGTTGATGGTGTCATTAAACTTGCTGTTAACGGCAAGTTTGTCAATGGTATAAGTCAATCATCTCAAAAAAAGGGTTATATCTGTCTCGAATCGGAAGGGGCAGAGATCCATTTCCGTAATATTAAAATAGTTGAGTTACCTGCAGGAATGACTTTTGTTGAACAAACAGCTCCTCTTATTCAGTAACAGTTTCTTAACAATATTCAAAATCTATAACTAAAGTAACACTTTGAATAAATCAATAAAAAAATACCTTTAATTTTACAAGCTTAAAAACTAAAATTATGCCTGACAATTTTTTTAATTTGAATAATCCGGATTTTTACGGTATCCTAATACGATTTGTAATAAACCTGACGTTTCTCTTCATTCTTATCCGGGGTATTTATTATAGATACTCAAAGAAGGAGAAGTTCCTGTTTACCTTTTTCTTGATGGGCATCACGGTCTTCTTCATTACCTCTATGCTGAAATCAGTTTTCATTGAGTTTGGCATGGCCGTTGGATTATTTGCCGTTTTCGCAATCCTAAGGTTCAGAACAAGGAATTTCAGCCTGAAGGATATGTCTTATATCTTTACAACCATTGGGATTTCGGTGATCAATTCTTTAAAGCTGGTAGGATTTCCTGTCCTGGGGGTCATTATCATCAACACAACAATAGTTATTTCAGCAGTTATCCTTGAAGAGTTCACAATTAAGAACAATACTGTAACATACTCAATTATTTATGACGACCTGGAGTTACTGAAATCAACTAAAAAACAAAAGATTTTAAAGGAAATTTCAGCACTGACAGGAAAAGATATTCTAAAGGTCAAAATCCGGAGAATAGATTATAAAAATAAAGTTGCATTACTGGATATTTCATATAAGGATTAAATCACTCCTCCTTAAAGAATAAAGGCATCTCCTCCTTTCTATCCTTCTATCAGACAGTAATTCCGACAACTTCAACACTGTATTTCTCTGCAGCATATTTTCCAAAAGCGCCCCAGCCGCAGCCAATATCGAGCACGCGCATTCGTGGTTTGAGATAAATTTTGCGACAGATTAATTCGAGTTTGTCTTACTGGGCTTTATCCAGGCTATCAGCATCTTTCCAGTATGCGCAACTGTGATTCATCCGTTTATCGAGCATATTCTGAAAAAGATCATTTCCTAAATCATAATGCTTTTCTCCAGTAATGAATGCTCTCCGTTTTGATTGCAGATTTAAAAGTCATGCTTTAAAAAGCCTGAGAAGACTTTCGTATCAACTCACATAAGGAATTTTTATATATTATTGTTATTCAGCGAATTGTATTATAGTATAAATTGTCTAACCAAAAAACAGTTTGTTATGAAGAAAATCATGCTATGCAAAGTGTCATAACTACTATCTTTTAGCTGATTTTCATAGATTATATTTTTAATTGTTAATTTAATTACTTTGTAAGATATTGTTTACATAAGATTACTGCAAGGTTTGTTTTTTTAAAAGCATTATGAAATTGCTAACTTTCATTAACTTTCTTAAGTTTTTCAGGCTAATCTGATAATAATTCATTATGTGGCTAATAATTTTATTATTTATTTCTGTAGCATTCATTGTTTTAACAACGTCGAAATTAAAATGGCATCCTGTTCTTTCGCTTCTGATAGCTGCCTTTGGATATGGAGCATTATCCGGAACAATATCGCTTGAAGAGGTGGTAAGATCGGTTAACTCAGGTTTTGGAAATACATTAGGAATAATCGGAATTGTAATTCTTGCTGGTTCAATAATTGGTAAATTCCTGGAAAAATCGGGAGGTGCATTTACCCTTGCAGAAAGCACCCTGAAGATTGTCGGTAAAAAGAATATGCCTCTGGCCTTAAGTATTATTGGATACATTGTAAGCATTCCAGTGTTCTGTGATTCCGGATTCATAATTTTATCACCCCTGGCAAAAGCCTTAACAAAACAGGTAAAAACTACATTTGCCACAGGCGCAATGGCTTTAAGCCTTGGACTTATACTGACTCATTCAATTATTCCACCAACGCCAGGCCCTTTGGGTGCAGCAGGGATACTTAATGCCGACCTTGGATTAGTGCTTGCCCTTGGATTACCGGTTAGTATTGTCGGGCTCGTCGCCGGCTGGTTTTTTTCAACCAAAATTGCATCAAGGATACAGGTTGATCCGTTTCCCGAATACGCTGAAACGGAAATAAAATCAGGTGATAAACCATCAATAGTTAAATCCCTGCTCCCGATTTTAATACCCATTCTGCTGATTATTTTCCGGTCAGTGAATGGTTTGTCTTCAGCTCCGTTTGGTACCGGAGGTTTCTCAAAATTTATCGGTTTTTTTGGACAACCAGTTGTTGCATTGATGATTGGTGTACTCCTTTCATTTATCCTGCCAAAAAAATTAACAAGAGAAATGATCTCCCCGAAAGGCTGGATAGGCGAAGCAATAATTGCAGCTGCAACAATAATTATAATTACCGGCTGCGGTGGTGCTTTTGGCCAGGTTTTACAGAATTCCGGAATTGGTGATGTAATTAAGAATAATTTATCAGGAGCTGAAAGTTTAAGTATCCTGCTGCCAATTATTATTGCTGCTTCACTAAAAACAGCTCAGGGCTCAGGTACCGTTGCAATAATTGCAGGGGCAAGCCTTATGGCTCCGCTATTAGGTCCTTTAGGAATGGATACATCCTTCGCAAAAGCACTGGTGGTTGTAGCCCTGGGTGCAGGAGGATTAATTGCCAGCCATGCCAACGACAGTTATTTCTGGGTAGTTACACAAATGTCGAATATGAGTGTTAACCAGGGATACAAATTACAAACCCTTGGAACAATGACAGTCGGGATATTTGCTTCTTTAACGGTCTGGTTAATGAGCCTGATAATACTATAAACTATTGTAATTAAGAGTGTCAAATTTAAGGTAGATAGAAGTTGGAAGACGGAAGACGGAAGACGGAAGTCGGAAGACAAGGAGTTCATACTTCGGACTTCGGACTTCGGACTTCTGACTAATAATAAAGTTAAACAAAAAGCGTGAAAGATAAATCAATCTGAATATATGAATAGTTATCATCTTGTTAAAATAAAACAGCACTTTAGAAAAAATTCTTTAGTTAACATTAAGAATGAAATCTCAAAGGAGTTATTTAGCCTGAATTCGTATATCAAGCCTGGTACCAGAATTGCCCTGGCCGTTGGAAGCCGTGGAATTAAGAATCTGGCGCTTATAGTCAGAGAAGTTGCACAATTCATCAGAGAGAAAAAAGCTTATCCGTTCATCGTCCCGGCAATGGGCAGCCATGGAGAAGCCACAGCGCATGGACAGGAAGAAATACTGGCCGGCTATGGTATAACAGAAAAAAACATTGGCGTACCTGTAAAATCCTCAATGGAGGTTGTTGAACTGGCTCAGGGAGAATCTCCTGTACCCGTTTTTATGGATAAAAATGCTTATGAATCAGATGGAATCATTCTTATCAACAGGATAAAGCCACACACCGATTATACCGGTAAATATGAAAGCGGCCTGGTAAAAATGGCGGTAATAGGACTTGGTAAAGAAAAGCAGGCATCAACTGTACATAGCTATGGAGTCTACGGGCTTACTGATCTGATCCCTTTAATTGCAAAACAAATTCTTTCAGTCGGCAAAATCCTTGGAGGAATTGCCCTGGTTGAAAATGCATATGATGACACTATGCTTGTAAAAGCTTTGAAAACAAATAAATTTTTTGAACAGGAACCTGTTTTACTTGATATTGCACGAAAGAATATGCCTTCCCTTCCTGTTGATGATATTGATCTTCTGATTATAGATCAGATGGGTAAGGATATAAGCGGAGTTGGTATCGACCCGAATATTATCGGAAGGATAAGAATATCAGGCCAGAAAGAATCGGACAAAACAAAAATCAAAGCAATAATTGTTACAGACCTGACTGACCTGTCATATGGAAATGCTCTGGGTATCGGATTAGCAGATGTAATTACCAGAAAATTGTTTGATAAAATTGATTTTTCAGCTACTTATTCAAATGCTGCAACCAGTAGCTTCCTGGAAAGGGCAAAAATCCCGATTGTGGCCACTAATGGCAAAGAAGCTTTTGAACTTGCTCTTAGAAGTTGCGGGTACCTGAAAAAAGGTGAGGAGAGAGTAATTCGTATAAAAGATACCCTGCATCTTGATGAAATATATATTTCACAATCAATAATGGATTCAATTCATAGTTCAGAAGGAATAGAATCCATAAAAGAAAATGTGAATCTGTTTAATAAGGATAATGAATTTACACCCTTTTAACTGTTACAGGTATCTGAAGATTGTCTGTCGTTAGAAAAATCCGGATTAATCCGAGTTAAAAATGCCAGGAGATGAACATTAAAAAGAATATTGAAAAAATCCCGGGCGGGATGATGGTAATTCCATTGATATTAGGAGCTCTGATAAATACAATTTCACCACAGGTACTTGAAATAGGTGGATTTACAACTGCAATTGCCAAAGGCTCATCAGCTTTAATCGGGGTGTTTCTGGTTTGCATGGGAGCAGGTATCAGTTTAAAGGCTGCACCCAGATCCTTAAAAAAAGGTGTCGTTATTACACTATCGAAGCTTATTGTTGGTGTCGTAATAGGGCTCCTGATAGCAAAACTTTTTGGAGACAAGGGACTTCTGGGTCTTTCTTCACTTGCAGTGATAGCGGCAATGACAAATAGTAACGGAGGCCTGTTCGCTGCACTAACAGGGGAATTCGGAGACGAAACTGATGTTGGATCCATAGCTGTTCTGTCATTAAATGATGGGCCATTCCTTACGATGATCGCATTAGGAACAGCAGGGATAGCTACAATCCCGATTACCAGCTTCATCGGGGTACTGATACCTATTATTGTCGGAATGATCCTGGGTAACCTGGATGGAGAAACGAGAAAATTTCTAATGTCGGGAGGACCGATATTGATACCTTTCTTTGCCTTTGCTTTAGGAGCAGGGATAGATTTTAAAATGCTAATAGTAGCAGGATTATCAGGTATATTATTAGGCGTAATAACTACACTTATTGGTGGATATTTTAACATCCTGGCAGACAGGATGACAGGGGGAAGCGGAATTGCGGGTGCAGCAGCATCAAGCACTGCCGGTAATGCTGTAGCCACACCTGCCGCAGTTGCCCTGGCAGATCCCGGGCTTGCAACCCTGTCCACGATAGCTACTCCTCAGATTGCTGCATCAACAATTACAACAGCAATTTTAACTCCTATTATTACAGCTTATGTGGCAAAAAGAAAAAAGCCGGCAGAGGATAAAAGTAAAAAACCTGGCGCTGACTTTGTCAGGGAAAAACTGTTAATAGTTGCCGATGATTTTACCGGAGCCAACGATACAGGGGTTCAGTTTGGCAGGAGACAATTAAGGACCATGGTTATAACTAATAAGCAAAATATCGCTAAATCGTTGAAAGAGTGTGATGTACTTGTTGTTGATACTGAAAGCAGGTTTGATGACAAAGAAACAGCTTACAGGAAAACATATGAAATAGGGAAAATTGCAAAAGCAAAAAACGTAAGATACTATTATAAAAAACTGGATTCAACATTCCGGGGGAACATAGGAGCAGAAATCTCCGGAATGATGGATTCTGTGGAGATCAATCATACGATTATTGTCCCGGCATACCCATCATATGGCAGAATTACAAAGAATGGCAATGTATACGTAAAAGGTAAATTACTTACAGAAACAGAATTTGCTGATGATCCAAAAACTCCTGTAAAAGAATCATATATTCCTAAAATTATTTCCTGTCAGACTGATAAAAAAACAGAAGTTATTCCTTATGATGATGTTTTATCAGGTAAACAAAACCTGGTTCAAAAATTGCATCAACATATTAAAAATGGTATTCAATTGATAGTAATTGATGCACAGGAGGAAGAAGACCTTGATTTAATTGCTTCTGCCGTTGCAACCATAAAGGAAGAGGTGCTGTTTGCAGGCTCAACCGGACTTGCCGGGTACCTGTCAAAATACCTCGATCTTAAAAAAGAGAAGAAAAGTAACATCGTTATCGCCGGAAGTGTAAGTGAAGAAACCCGGAAACAGATAGAATATACCGCAGAGAGAATGGCAGTTACATTGATTGATGTCGAAACAGAAAAGTTATTTTCCAGGGAAAAATACCAGGAGAAGAAAAGAATAATTAAAATCGTTAAAGAATCTTCTTGTAAAGGTGAAGATGTAGTAATCAGGAGTGCTCCTTCCAAGGCTATTGTTGCAAAGAGTTTTGAGCAAGGTGAAAAATTAGGATTGAAAAGGGATGAAGTAAGTGACAGAATAGCATCCTTTCTTGGAGAAATTGCCCGGTATATTATCCAGGAAATTAAGATCAATGGGATTCTTCTTACCGGGGGAAATACTGCCATTAAAGCTGTTGAAAGCCTTAATATTACAGGTGCAATTCTTCAGGATGAAATTTTACCGGGAATTCCCTATGGTTATTTTATCGAAGAGCAATACAGAAATATTATTGTCGTATCAAAGGCAGGAGGATTTGGAAATGATGATGCAATCTTCCAGGTGATAAACTTTTTAAAGAACAGATGGAGAGATGATTAACAAAAATTCTGCTACCATTGGAATTACTATGGGTGATCCTTCCGGGATAGGGCCTGAGATAATCCTGAAAAGCCTTGAAAATAGCGAATTAAGAAAGAGCAGGATAATCATAATTGGTGATTACAATGTCATGCTTAAGGCATATGAAATGTTAAAGCTTAGATCCTTCAAGCTGAAAAGGGTCCATAATGTTGATGAATATGTTTTTACTGACGATATCTTAAATATTCTTGATCTCCCTCTGGTAAACATGAATGAACTTCTCCCCGGGAGAGTTCAGGCTATGTCAGGAAACGCTGCTTTTGAATGTATCAAGAAAGCTGTTGAACTTGCTAAAAACAAAAGTGTTGATGCGATAGTAACTGCACCTATAAACAAAGAAGCCCTGCATAAAGCAGGGCACAAATATCCGGGGCATACTGAAATAATAGCCTCACTGACAGGCACAAAGGATTATGCTATGCTTTTACATGATAAAAGACTAAGCGTTATTCATGTTTCTACACATGTTTCATTACTGGAAGCAATCACCGGGTTGAGAAGGGAAAGAATTGAAAAAGTGATAGAACTGGGAAACAACATAATGCAAAAACTCTGTGCCGGGAAACCAAGAATCGCTGTTGCAGGTGTTAATCCTCATTCAGGAGAAAACGGATTATTTGGCAATGAAGAAATAAAAGAGATTATCCCAGCTATCAACAATATGAAAATAAAAGGTATAAATATTGATGGCCCCATTCCCCCGGATACAGTATTTCTGCATGCAATTAACGGGAAATATGATTTAGTTGTGGCGATGTACCACGACCAGGGTCATATTCCCTTAAAACTAATAGGATTTAGCAGTGGGGTAAACCTTACCGCAGGACTTCCTTTCACCAGAACCTCTGTTGACCACGGCACAGCATTTGAAATTTCATGGCAGGGGAAAGCCAATGAAAATAGTATGGTTAATGCAATAAAACTATCAATAAAACTTGCAAAATAAATAATATATCATCCAATGAAGGCCCAAGCCCTGAGCTTCTCTATTAAAAAGATGCTGAATCTTTTATAAGTGAATACCAATTAAACGACAATAATGCCAAAAGGGAAGCAACCATTGGATTTGTATTAAACAATCCTTCCGTTAATACTATGCTGATTACATTGGTGAAAAAGCCGGAAGATGCCTGAATTGTGAAGGATTTTGTGAGCAGGTCTGTCCCTATGATGTTTCAATAAAGGCACTTTTGTCAATTGCTCATCAGAATTTAAGTATTAATCTGACATAGTACAAATCCCGAACTTTTTTAATCATCCATTAAGAATAAAATTGACTTTGGTCTAAACAAATTGTAACTTTGAATATCAGAATACTCACTCGTGATAAATTAATAACTAAAATCAACAGATATGAAAAAAGTCGTTTTTTGTGGTCTGATTATTTTTCTGATAATCGGAGGTTGTGGTAATAAAAATAGAAAATCTTTTCTGGGTACATGGAAAATGGTTCAGATGCAAATGGTGGACAGAGGAAAAGTAACGAATTATTTTTCAGAGCATTATACTGTAAGTCAGATTAAAATGTGGTCCGGAAATTATTTTATTTTCGTAGGGAAATATGAGGTCGATACTACAACCTCTTATCGATATGGTGTAGGGACCTATACAATCGATGGGAACCTGTATGAAGAAGATATTTTATATCATTTCGATGAATCCTATGAAGGTCAAAAGAATAAAATCTGGCTGGAACTCAGGAATGACACTCTTCTACACATTTTTCCTGTTGATGATACAGGACAACCAAGTCAGACTACGCATTGGATTGAAAAGTATGTCCGGCTTAAATGATTATTAGATCATATTTTTACAAAACCGGTCAGGCAGAGACTAGCTACTTGAGTTAATTACAAAACATTGCTCTGGTGTCAGGATGTGCCTTACCTCCTGTCACAGTATCAGGATGTACAATCTTCAGGAGAGCCTTCATCTCCTTCGCAATATCAGCGTATTTGGGATCGCCTGCCAGGTTATTCAGTTCCTGCGGATCAGTTTTTTCATCATATAATTCAGCTCCCATTTCCCCGAATCCCCATTCGGTATAACGCCATCCCTCAGTGCGTACACTATGACCCGGTGTGTTTCCTCTTTGAACCTGAGTATATGCCGGATGTTCCCATTTTGCTTCAGGATCTTTAAGCAGAGGAGTCAGGCTGAATCCATCCAGATCAGCCGGAGGCTCTAACTCTGTCAGGTCCGCAAGTGTCGGGTAAATGTCAACCAGTTCTACAGTTCGGTGGCATATTTGTCCTGCTTTTCTCAAACCGGGTACATAAATAATAAAAGGACTTTTTGCTGATTCTTCAAAACAACTCTGCTTAAACCATAAGCCATGTTCTCCAAGGTGATATCCATGATCGCTCCAAAATACAACGATAGTATTATCAGCAAGCTCGAGTGAATCAAGAGCATTAAGCAGCCTGCCTATCTGGGCATCTACAAATGAAATTGAAGCATAATAAGCCAGGATACATTCCCTGGCCTGGTCGGGAGTGATACCAAAATAAGGCCATGGTCTGGTCGAAGCTAAAGCTAATTCCGGATATAGTTTCTTTGTTTCATTGGATATTTCCGGAAGACTCATCTGGTTGAGGTTGTATAGATCGAAATACTCATCTGGGGTTATCCATGGGCAATGTGGTTTATAGAAGCCGGCAGCAATGAAAAAAGGTTCATCCTTATGCTTCTCCAGCAATTTAATGGTTTCGGTGGCCACTTTCCCGTCAGTGTGTTCATAGTCTGTGCCCTCTTCGTCGGAATAAAAGCTCATTGAGGAACCCAGTCCTCTCTTTGGAGTATAATTGATAACATCATCTTCAAGAGATGTTTTATCACGACCGGCAGGATTTATGCGCTCAGTCCACGAAGCTTTATCATCCAGACCATTGGTACCGATATCGCCGGGATTCCCATAATGGTAAATCTTACCCACACGGGCTGCGAAATAGCCGTTTTCAGTAAACATCTGAGGAAGAGTTATTACATCAGGTAAATCCTGCCTGAAATGATAAGTCAGATTAAAAACCCGGGTTCTGTCAGGATACAAACCGGTTAATACTGAGCTGCGACTGGGGCTGCTCAGGGGGAACTGGCAATAGGCGTTGGCAAATGCAATCCCTTTTGAGGCAAGCCGGTCGATATTTGGCGATTTGACCAGAGGATGACCATAGCAAGACAGGTCATTATTCATGTCATCTACCGAAATAAAGAGAACATTCATTTTCCGGTCTTTTGAACAGGCTGATGTTACAACAGTTGTGACAACCAGCGGAGCAGCAACTATTTTCAGCAGAGAATTTTTCATTTTATTATTTATTCTGTAGTTCTTTTAACAATGCTAAAGTTAAGTTTTTTGATGATTTTTTGAACGCTAACGCTGATTTATAATCGGGGCCAAAAACAATCAGTTGCTGGTTACGGCTTAAATTAATTATAGTGATGAATATATAATTGATACTGAGATATAAACATCTGTAAATCAGAGCAAAATACCCAATATCCTTTAGGTTCAGATTGATACGGCAGGATTTATTAAATTAGCAGTTACATACACTTATTTAAATGAAACGGAATCTCTTATATTTCTTTTTTCTTTCAGTCTTAACTTCTGAAACTTATGCACAGTCATTTGATTGGACGAATGCATCTCCGGAAGATGAAGGTTTTTCAGCAGAAAAACTTTATGCAATGCGCGATACCCTTGCAAATCATAATACGACCTCAATACTCGTGATAAGGAATGATAAGATTGTATTGGAGTGGTATGCTTCGGGTTGGAACGCCACCAGAAGGCATTATACCGCTTCTCTGGCCAAGGCGCTTGTTGGAGGAATGTCTCTTTCTCTTGCTTTGAATGATGGTTTAATGCACATTGATGACCCTGTCTGTAAGTATGTTCCGGATTGGAAAGATGATGAGCTAAAATCAAAGATTACTATTCGTCATCTTGCTACACACAGCTCGGGGATTGAAGATGCGGAATTATCGGAACAGGATATTCTTGAAGCAAAAAATAAAGGTATTATAATTAAGGACAGGCATATGGATATCCCGGGATGGAAGGGAAGTTTCTGGAGAAGAGATCCTGATCCTTTTACAATATCAAGAGATAAAGCTCCGGTAATCTTTTCCCCGGGTACCGGATATCAATATTCAAATCCAGGCATGGCAATGCTGGCTTATTCAGTAACAGCAAGTTACAGAGGAACTAGATACAAGGACATCAGGACTCTTCTTTGGGAACGGATCTTTCAGCCTATTGGCATTAATGATACTGACTGGGATATCGGATATGGACAGTCCTATAATGTTAACGGCCTCGACCTGGTAGCTAACTGGGGTGGAGGATCATTTACACCCCGGGCAGTGGCACGCATTGGCAGACTGATGATGAATAACGGCAACTGGGAAGGTAAGCAACTTATCGATTCAATATGGATTAAACGCGTTACAGAATATGCCGGAACACCAATTCCGCCAAGAAATGAAAAACAACCTGCACCTGCATGCGGTCTGGCCTGGTATAACAATTTTGACGGTATCTGGTCACAAGCACCAAGAGATCTGTTCTTAGGGTCGGGTGCCGGAAACCAGACTTTGATAGTAATTCCTTCATTAAAACTGATTATTGTCAGAAACGGCGAGAATATGTATAACCTGGAAAAAGGAGAAGGTCATTTTTATGGTGTTGTCAAATATCTGGTAAATCAATTAATAGATGCATTTATCGAACCACCTTATCCATGGAGCAATTTTATAAGAGAAGTAAAATTTGCTCCGGCAAATACAATAATCCGTAAAGCTTGCGGTAGTGATAACTGGCCAATAACCTGGGCTGATGATGACAATCAATACACAGCTTATGGCGATGGCTGGGGTTTTGAGCCGGGAGTAGAAAAAAAATTAAGCCTGGGATTGGCAAAGATCATTGGAAATGCTGATGATTTTCAGGGTATTAATATACGTTCAGCTGCAGGGGAACAAACAGGTGAGGGGCGGTTTGGAAAGAAAGCAAGCGGAATTCTTATGGCAGATGGCATACTATATATGTGGCTGAGAAATGCGAACGAAAATGGCGAGGGATCTCAACTGGCATGGTCATCGGATCATGGTAAAACGTGGTCGTTCGGTGACTGGAAATTTACATCAGGTTTTGGATATCCGGTCTTCCTTAATTTTGGGAAAGATTATGATGGCGCAAGAGACAACTATATATACGTTTATTCACCTGATGAAAATGATGCTTACAAACCTGCCGATTATATGGTTCTGGCACGTGTACTGAAGACTGATATTACTGAACGAAAAGCCTGGGAATTCTTTAGATACCTGGATGAAAAAGGTAATCCGGTCTGGACTAAGGATATTTCAGAAAGGGGAGCAGTATTTAAGCATCCTGCCAGATGTTATCGCAACGGAATAAGTTACAATAAAGGTCTGAAACGGTATATCTGGTGCCAGATACATCCTGAGAGTAAAGACACCAGGGGACCCCGTTACCGGGGAGGATTTGGTATTTATGAGGCCCCGGAGCCCTGGGGGCCCTGGCAAACAGTATATTATACTAAAGACTGGGATGTTGGCCCGGGCGAGACATCTTCCTTTCCTACCAAATGGATGAGTGATGATGGCAGAACCTGCTATCTTGTATTTTCTGGTAATGATTGCTTCTCGGTGAGGAAGGTTGAATTTAAAACAAAATAAACAATCAGCTGCTCAACTTACTTATTTAAAGAGTCATTTTCGATTTCGGGTTGTATGATACCGACAGGTTTGTTATTTTTGATCGAAAATCAGTAAACACACATGAAAAAATCTGTATCATGAACATTCTGTTAATCTCATTTGCTTATTCCAACATTAAAAGTTCCATCAGGTCAGTCAGCATTAGAAAAATACCCCTGAAAACATTTTTATCCATCTGCTTCCTCCTTACACTTTCCGGTTGCACCGGTGAAGCTCAGTATACATGTAAATGGCCCTGTTTTCATGGATCTGACCGGACTAATAAGTCGACGGAGACAGGTCTTCTTAAAAAGTGGCCAGAAGGTGGTCCGGAGTTGCTGTGGACAGTATCGGGCCTTGGAGAAGGATTTACCTCGGTGTCTATTGGAGGTGGACTTCTTTATACAGCAGGGATGACTGATAATCAAACTTATGTGTTTGTTTACGATTACAATGGAAAACTGGTCTGGAAAAAACCTAACGGTAAGTCATGGTCAACAAGAATGTCTCATGCAAGCTCATACATAGGTCCAAGAAGCACGCCCACATACGATAATGGTATACTATATCATCTCGGTGATATGGGAAGGCTGGCAGCATTTGATTCTAAAACAGGAGAGGAGATCTGGTACAGGGAGTTACCTCAGGATTTCGATGCTGAGCCAACAGAGTACGGGTATTCTGAATCAGTTCTAATTGATGGAGATAATCTATACACCCGTCCGGCAGGAGATAAAGGATTCCAGGTATGCCTGAACAAACACAACGGAGAATTGATCTGGGCCAATACTGAAATACCGGGAGTAGAAGGATATACCTCGATGGTTCTTATGGATTTTGGTGGTTATCGTCAGATAATTGGCTCAAGTTCATATTGTTACTATGGGGTGGACACTAAAACAGGCAAACTACTCTGGAAGGTTGATTATGAAAATCAGCAGGGCCTCAACGTAACGGATGTCATTATTCATGATGAATATGTGTTTATCTCAACCGGTTATGGAAAGGGAAGCATGCTTATTAAACTAAGAACTTCAGGTGAGGAAATAACCCCGGAAACTGTATGGCATTCTGAACTTATGGACAATCATCATGGTGGAGTAATTCTTCATAATGGTTACCTGTATGGTTCAGGAACCAATTCAAGGGGCTGGTTCTGCCTCGACTTCCTTACCGGAAAGCAGATCTGGAGAACTCAGCGGGGGAAAGGACCGCTGACTTATGCTGACGGGATGCTTTATATGCTGGAAGAAAGGGGCACTATAAAGCTTGTTAAGGCTACACCTGATAAGTATGAACTTTCAGGGGAATTTAATGTGCCTGAAGGGGGCCCTGGGATGTACTGGGCACATCCTGTGATTTGTGGCGGACGTCTCTATATCCGCCATGCTGATAAGCTTTATGTATATGATATAAGCGGGAAATAAACAGTTTTATCTGGATTTTTTTCTCTCTATCTGAATTGAAATTTGAGTCTTGACATCATGAATGATTTGTCCTGTTTTGCGAATGATTTTTTGTTTCAGGGTTAACCTTTCAGCCAGTATGAAATCATTTAAAACCTTTGAAAATTCAGGCGTCCTAAGATATCCGAATGATTTATGCGGATTACGTACCCCATTAATCTCATAGTCATTAACCACCATAAAATCAACAGGTTTAATTCCAAGACTGTTTTCAGAGAAATCGTCTGCTAACTTGTAATTGAAAGCTATCTTGTCGAGAATATCAGAAAAATTATACCAGTTTTTAAATACAGACGGAGGAGTCAGCATATGATTTTCACCATCTAACCTCTGTTTCTGTTCTGCTGCTATTTTGCTGATCATAACCGGTAAACCAAGAGGTGATCCAATGGTTATAAAAGTATTAATCTTTATATGAGGTGCAATAAAAGTTAATACGTCAAAAGCTATAATGGATCCCATAGAGTGGCTGATCAGCATTATATCATCCTTTCTGTGCTCTTCCAGTTTCCTCAGCAATCGTTCCCCGATCAGGTCTTTAGCCATGTATTTCTGCCCTTTTTCACCAGTGTAATCTTCCATATAATATATTTCCAGATCTTTAAAATATCTGTTTAAAATCGTATCAGTTATAAAAGAATAGTTCAGACTAAAATCTTCATTCAGAAATATGCGGTTTATTTGCCGGCCAATGAAATCGATCAGCTTTTTTCTTGTATAATAATTCTCAACAGAAAAATCCTTTGGTGCTTTTATATATTTTTCGTCCAGATAGCAGGGACTGTTTATATCTTTCTCGGACTTACTTAATGGCCTGTCATAAATAATATCAGCCCAGTACACTAACTCGAATTTTGGCAATACATGACGGTAACCATTGGCTTCCAAACCTTCGATCATCGAAAGCTTCCACCAGTGTTCCAACAGAGGTTTGGGTGGTTTATTGCCAAGTCCATGAATACCTATGATAACATTTGCCATTCTGTTCAGTATAAAATAGTAACCAGATATTATGTATTAGAGGGTATCTGGTATTCGTAAATAGTCTGAAGGTGTTATTCCATCAGTTCTTCATTACATGAATTCTTATACAGGCAGTCCTATTTTGATAGTAGTTCAGGAGGGTAGTAAATTTCACCCTTTTTCATAACAAATTCTATCTCCGAAGTACAATTTGTACTCAGCAGGAACATTGAAAATAAAAAAAAGAATTTGTCTGAGGTTCATTTTAATTCTTGTATTAAATGTTGATTCGTAAGTTCTTCCTGATTAATTATTGGGAGTATTTTGTTAAACATGTGTATAAAATTAATGTTTTTATACAATAATTAATGTACAGGGGATTGAAAAAGCCCGTATCCCCGGGCGTGTGGTTGAAATTTTTCCGTAAACTGTTATAATGGCTATAACCCGGAAGAATATATCCTTAATTCAAGTCTGAATCCTGATGTATATTTCATCATTTCTAAGGTTTCCTGACAAATAATTCAGATGCCAGGTTGACTTGTTCCGGATCTCCTAAGACATAAGCAATATCATTGTCTTGAAAAACAGTCTTTGGTACAGGATGTTCGATAATGTCAGAGCCTCTTTTGATAGCCAGAAGAGTTACTCCTGTTCTTTTACGTAAATCAATATCAATGAGTGATTTCCCGTAAGCATGGGAATCGCCTTCGACCTTAATGGCAGAAATATTTATATTAGAAAATTCATCTAATATTGATGGTTGGTTAACCAAATCCTTTTCACTGAATACTCCTAAATTAATATTCCTGATATGTGTCAATATGCGGTTAACCTCTTTTTGAGGAACAAGTCGTTTAACAAGTATCCTGTTTAACAGATCAATTGCTATCTCGAGTTTCTCAGGCAGAACCTGGTCCGCGCCAAGTTTATATAGTTGTTCCACATTCTGAATATGTGGTGCTCTGACCAGAATATAAACATTTTTATTTATCTGCCTGATTTTTTCAATTATAGACATGGCAGGTATGATACTGCCAATTGAAATCACAACAATGTCTGCTGTATCAGCATGGGCTTTCCTTAAAACTGGTTCATTGACAGCATCACCGTAAACAACCAGGTCTCCGTTTTCCATTTTCTCCTTAGCAATTGAAGGATCGAATATGATAGATATATGACGCAGGTTATTATACTTTGCCATCACTGATAGTTTTAATGCACTGGCATCTTTCCCGATAATTACGAGATGGTTTTTAAATTCAGGTATCTCAATTTCTTTCAAAGGAAATAATCCATTTATTAAGAATTTGGGAAGAGGGAGTTTTATCAGTGCTGTTGCAAGGGGTGATGACAGGTTTATCAGAAAGGGTGTTAATGCCATTGTTATAACAGCGACTGCAAGGAAAAGCTGATAATAGAAATCAGACAGGATAGAATAATTAAAACCGATTTTCGCAAGAATAAATGAAAACTCTCCAACCTGGCTTAAAGCAAGTCCAACTAACACAGTGCCCTGGAAAGTATGACCCAGGATGAACCCTGTTCCGCCTGCAATTACGGTTTTCAGTATGATAATTAACAGCACGCTCATAATTACCAGCTGATAATTGTCAATGACAAAAGAAAGATCAAGCAGCATACCGATTGAAACAAAGAAGAAACTGGTAAAGATATCCTTAAATGGCAAAAAATTTCCAAAAACATTATGGCTGTATTCCGATCCGGAAAGCATCAACCCCGCCAGAAAAGCACCAAATGCAAGTGACATCCCGAGTTTGGAAGTCAACAAAGCAATGCCAAAACAGATGAGAAAAATACTCATTAAAAAAAGCTCCTGGCTCTTAGCCAGTGCTATCAGATGCAATAATTTTGGTAATAGCCATTTGTTCCCGACATAAACTAAGCCTATAATAATTATTACTTTGATAATCAGTATCAATAATTCGTTCGGGATATCAACAGCATTGTCCCCTAAAAGTCTGGCGAACAACAGCAGAGGAACCAGCATTAAATCCTGGAAAATAAGGATGCCCAATACAGTACGCCCATAATTTGAAGTGAGTTCGGAGCGTTCCTGCAAAATCTTCAGGACGAGTGCCGAACTGCTTAATGCTGCGAGAAAGCTGACAAAAATTCCTCCCTGCCAGCTCATTTTGTAAAAATAAGTTGCTGCATAAAATGCTCCGGCCGTCAGAGAAACCTGTAAAAATCCGCCAAAAAATACAATTCTCCGTATTCTCAATAAGTGTTTTAATGAAAACTCCATTCCTATGGTGAAAAGCAATAAAACAACGCCTATTTCAGCCATAACTTCTATTTCATGCCTTTCATTAACCAGCGAAAGCAAATGGGGACCGGCAATAATACCAGTAAGCAGATAACCTACAACAGTAGGGACCTTTATTCTTGTAAAAATCAGATTTACTAAAGTGGATAAGGCAAAGATTATTACAATATCTTTAAGAATTACTAATTCCATTTATAGTTCCGGTTTTGTCTTTTTATTTCTTTACAAAATAACAAAAAAGATGAGATTATATTAATCATACGTCAATTTGATTTCTTAGCATCAGTTTCAATCCTGAGCCGGTTGTCTGAATATCCACAATCCCCGCATTATGGCGGCAGACCAGCTTTCTTCATGATTCTTACCATACGAAAAAGCGGGAGCTACTTGACTTACAATAAATTATTTAGTATCTTTATAAGATATAGATTATTTATTTAACTTTTTAAACATCAGGTATGCCTTTTAACTGAAGGAGGACAAATTATGGCAACTTATTTTTTATTTGGAAAGTACTCGGCTGAGGCTATAAAAGAGATGAGTCCTGGCCGGACAGAGAAAGCAAACAAACTGATTCAGAAGTTTGGCGGAGAAGTTAAATCGATTTATGCATTACTGGGAGAGAGGGATCTTTTAATTATTGCAACTTTCCCGGGCACAGAACAGGCAGTCAAATCTTCCATTGCTCTCAGCAAACTGACAGGAATTTCTTTCACAACTTCAGAAGCGATAGCAGTAGAGGATTTTGACAGGATGATCTCAGATATCTGATAGATAAGCAGGAGATCATAATCACTAATTATTCGTTATTCGACAATGATCCGGGGGCTGTTCATTAAAACTTTTTCAACAGCTCCCTTCAGTATTGTCATATATTGTAATTTCCTTACCGGTACAATATTGACAAAGGAAGGATTTTATAACTTATATATCAGATCACGTTAAAAAGATATTTGTTACATTTGTTTCCTGAATAAAAAAAGTACTTAACATGAAAAAAATCATTTTAACATTTGCTCTTGCTTTTTTCATTATGTCTTTCGCAGATGCACAGGATTATAATACAGGTATCGGTTTGAGGGGAGGTTTTGCAAATGGATTGACTGTAAAACATTTTATAAACCGGAAAGCTGCTATTGAGGGTATACTGGATACAAGATGGAGGGGTTTTGATATTACTATATTGTATGAAGTTCATAACCGGGCATTTGATGTTGACCGGTTGAACTGGTATGTTGGGATAGGAGGGCATGCCGGATTCTGGAATGGTGATTATGCTCCCTGGGGTGATGAAGGTACAAACTATTCGGTTATCGGTGTGGATGGCATACTCGGCATAGAATATAACTTCAGCACTGTTCCTATTAATATTGGTCTTGACTGGAAACCTGCATTCAACATTGTCGGATATACCGGATTCTGGGCTGACGGAGGTGCCATCTCAATAAGGTTCATCTTCTAGGATTGTTTTTTTTTTTAGTTTTCTCTGCAGATTAATCTGACTAACTGTCTTTTTTCCCTTTCAATTTCTTAATTTTAGATTGAATTGTACAACTCAATCTTATTTAATCGATATGAAAAAGATTCTGATAGTTACTCTGATGATCTGTTTTCTGCCATTAGTGGCATTTTCACAGAATAAATTTAACGGACTCGAAATGAATATGGGTAATCTTTACAGGTTATCCGATGCCAAAACACGTTCTATCAGTCCGGAGAACTTTACCGGGGAGAAAGGGAAAGGAGGCATGGCCCGCCCCGAGGATAAAGACAAGCCAAATACGGCAAATGCTTTTAATGCAGCCCGCGACCTTGGTCAGGGGTGGAAAGTAAATCCTTATGTAAGAATTAAACCAGGCGAGACTTTTACAATGGCAGAGATCGAAGGTCCCGGTGCGATACAGCACATCTGGATGACACCTACAGGAAAATGGCGGTTTTCGATCTTCCGCATCTATTGGGATGATGAAACAGAACCTTCAGTAGAATGTCCTGTCGGCGACTTTTTTGGAATGGGCTGGAATGAGTATGCACACCTCGTCTCAAATGCAGTGTGTGTTAACCCGGGAAGCGCTTTTAACTGTTACTGGGTGATGCCGTTCCGTAAAAAATGCAGGATAACAATGGAGAATGTTGATGATCAGAACACCATGACATTATATTATCAGATTGATTATACACTGACCGATGTTCCTGCTGATGCCGGTTATTTCCATGCCCAGTTCAGGCGGTTAAATACAAATACTACTTCTGATTACCCTATTGTTGACGGTATCAAAGGAAAAGGACATTTTGTGGGTGTTTATTTGGCATGGGGAGTAAATAATAACGGCTGGTGGGGAGAAGGAGAGATTAAGTTCTTTATCGATGGTGACACGAAATTTCCGACTATCTGTGGTACCGGAACTGAGGACTATTTCTGCGGATCATATAATTTTGACAGGGAAGGCAGATACACAGAATTCTGCACTCCTTACAGCGGATTACACCAGGTTATCAGACCTGATGGCACGTACCGATCGCAGCAGCGATTCGGACTCTACCGCTGGCATATTATGGATCCGGTACGTTTTGAGAAAGATCTGAAGATAACCATACAGGATCTCGGGTGGCATAAAGGGGGCCGGTACCTTCCCCAGAAATCAGATATATCATCGGTCTGTTTCTGGTATCAGACAGAACCGCATACTAAATATCCTTTGCTGCCGGGATGGCGGGAACTCGAAGTTTATTAATCATCTGTTTTTGAATCAATCTGAGATAAAATAAAATTCAACAAGGTTAAAACCAATCATTTATTCAATCTATAAAGCTATGAAAAACATCGGTCGTCGTAAATTCATTTCCGAAACAAGCCTGGCTGCTGCCGGGACAATAGGAACATTTGGAATCTTAACTTCCTGCAAGAGAAAAATAGAAGTACAACTTCCTGAATTGCTTACCAGTGCCCCTGATGGCAATGTGATCAAAGCCGGACTTATAGGCTGTGGGGGAAGAGGCACAGGTGCTGCCAATAACTTTCTTGATGCCGGGCCTAATCTTCAGATAACCGCTCTGGGGGATATTTTCCCTGACAGGATCGAACAATGCCGTGAACAGCTAAAAAAAAGTAAGGATATTGATATACCAGATGATAAATGCTTTACGGGATTCGACGCCTACCAGAAGGTTATGGATTCAGGTGTGGATCTTGTACTCCTATGCACACCTCCCCATTTTCGGCCGGCACATATTGAGGCTGCTGTAAATGCAAACAAACATATATTCCTTGAAAAGCCCTGTGCCGTTGATCCTGTTGGTGCAAGATCAGTACTGGTCTCAGTGGAAAAAGCTAAACAGAAGGGATTATGTATGAAAAGCGGTACACAGATGAGGGTTTCGAAAAATTATATGGAAACTAGGAGAAGGGTTTTAAATGGCGCAATAGGCGAAATAGTATCCGCTCATGTCATACGTAACGGGGGCTCTCTCTGGTATGTATCAAGACAGCCGGAATGGACAGATATGGAGTACATGATGCGAAACTGGGGAAATTTCTGCTGGTTATCCGGCGATCATATTGTTGAACAGTTCATCCATCAGATAGATACAATGAACTGGTATCTTGATAAAAATCCTGCCAAAGCCATTGGCTGGGGCGGGTGCCAGAGACGAATAAACGGAGACCAGTATGACTTTTTCAGCATTGAATATCTTTATGACAATGGGATGCATGCCCATTGTGCAGCACGGCAGATTACAGGTTGTTCAAACCTTACCGAAGTGGTTATCGTCGGCACAGAAGGATCTGCTGAAGCCAGAGGTACCATTTATAATCTGAAAGGCGAGGAGGTATGGAAATATCCAACCCCTGAAAAAGATGATCCTGATCAGACATGGGCAGTGACAAATCCTCAGGTTCAGGAACATATCAACCTTGTAACAGCAATACGCAGAGGGGAAAATTTGAATGATGCCGAAGCCCAGGCATATTCAACCCTGGTTGCAATTATGGGCAGAATATCAGCCTATACCGGGAGAGATGTTACATGGGAGGAGCTTATGAATTCAGATATGCGTCTTGGCCCTGCGACCTATGAATTTGGCCCCGTACCGGATATTACTGAAACAATTCCGGTTATCGGAGTCCCACCTAAGCCAAGAAGTTGAGTAATTATGGCTGAAAAATTTTAAAATTATTGACAAAATGAACAGACGTCAGTTCACAAAGCAGACAGCGATGGCATCTGCCATGGCTTCAGTTGCAGGAATCCACGGATTTTCCGAAATACTTAAGCCTCCTGGGAGGGATATTAAAAAAGGTATTATGTGGGGAAGCCTGAGAACGGGAAAAACTATAGCTGAAAAATTTCAGGCAGCAAAAATTGCCGGCTTCGACGGTATTGAAGTAAACAGCCATCTTGACAGGGCTGAGGTACTGAAAGCGATGGATGCTACAGGTCTTCCTGTTCATGGCGTTTGCGGTGCAATGCACTGGAAATTTCTTTTATCTGATCCCGATCCTAAAGTACGTGAAGAGGGAGTTGCGGCACTAAGGCTGGCAATTGAAGATGCCTCAGTATTTGGAGCTGACACAGTACTCCTGGTGCCCGGAAGAGTTACTGAAACAGTAAGATATGACCAATGCTGGAACAGGTCCGTTCAGGAGATTAAAAAAGCTTTACCTCTTACTGAAAAGTTAAAAATCAAGATTGCCATCGAGAATGTCTGGAACAATTTCCTGCTCAGTCCGATGGAGGCTGCACAATACGTAGATCAATTCGGAAGCCCCATGATGAGTTTCTATTTCGACTGCGGCAATATACTTGCTTATGGCTGGCCTGAACACTGGATAAAGATTCTGGGACATCGTATAGCAAAGGTGCATATTAAAGAGTACAGCCGGAAACTTGCTGATAGTCAGGGAAGATCAGCCGGATTTAAAGTCAGTCTGATGGAAGGTGATGTCAACTGGCCCGAAGTGATGAAAGCTCTGGATGAGATCGGTTACACAGGCTGGACAACCATCGAACAGCCCGGCGGGGATACACCCGAAGGATTGAAGGACCTGTGTGACCGGTTAATAAAAATTCATAACAGTTAGGAGCATGTAATTTAAGGCTTATTGAAATAAAACTAATTGAATTATAATTTTTCGTATGAAATGAAAAGAGCAATTCAGTACTTCATAACCTTTGTCATTGTTTTCAGCTTTTTATTCATTTCCTGTTCCCATAAGGAAAATAATAATGATGGGCATGAATTCAATGGTTACTACTTGGGAACGAATCTCGATCGTATAGCATTCCCCATTGGTGGGATAGGAGCAGGGATGTTCTGTCTTGAAGGAACGGGAGCTATATCCCACATGTCGGTAAGAAACCATCCGGAGGTCTTTAATGAGCCCTGTATGTTTGCGGCAATTTCGGTTAAAGGGATCGAAAACGGAGCAAAAGTGATTGAGGGAATGGTTCCGGACTGGAAAAAATTCGGAACTCCTAACTCCGGTAATGGTTCACCAGGCGCCAGCTATGGATTTCCCCGGTTCAGAAATGCCAGGTTCCTGGCGCGATTTCCGTTTGCTGTTATCGAACTTCAGGATGAAGATGTCCCTATGGAGGTACAAATAACCGGTTGGAGCCCTTTTATTCCTACGGATGCTGATAATTCAAGCTTACCTGCAGGAGCCCTGGAATACACATTTAAAAATACCGGAACAAAGCAGCTTGAGGCAGTTTTCTCTTATAATTCCGTGAATTTTATGAACCAGCCGAATGGCAAAGCAACAATCAATTCTTTGACAGGTGGTTTTATCCTATCGGAAAGCGGAGCGAAAGAAAAACCTGAAGCCCGGGGCGATTTTGCAATATGTACAAGCGAACCAAATACCATAGTGGATTATTGCTGGTTCAGGGGAGGCTGGTGGGATCCTCTTACAATAACCTGGAATACTATTCAGAAGGGGGAGACAAGAAATAGTACGCCCGTTGATGAAGGAGCACCTGGTGCCTCACTTTATGTGCCATTTTCCCTGGGTCCCGGAGAAGTCAAAATTATAAGGGTCATGATGGCATGGTATGTGCCGGAGACTGTACTAAGATATGGCAGAGACGCTGAAGAAGACAGGCAAATAGGTCCGGATCCTGAAAGCACTTGTAATGATCCATACTACAAACCATGGTATTCAGGAAAATTTACCAGTATTGAAGACGTTGTAAGTTATTGGAAAACAAATTATTCAGATCTGAAAAGCAAATCATCACTGTTCAGGGATTCTTTCTATTCTTCCACATTGCCACCTGAGGTGCTGGAAGCTATCGCTGCCAATCTTACGATTCTTAAATCACCTACTGTCCTGCGGCAAACAGATGGCAAAATGTGGAACTGGGAGGGATGTGGCGACAACTACGGATCCTGCGCAGGTTCATGTACTCATGTTTGGAATTACGCGCAGGCTGTTCCTCACCTTTTTCCAGAGTTGGAACGTACTTTACGAGGCACAGAGTTTTTTGCTAGTCAGAACAGCGAAGGACACCAGACTTTCAGATCTGCCTTGCCTATACGACCTGTCGCAACTACATTCCATGCAGCGTCCGATGGCCAGCTTGGAGGTATAATGAAAGTTTACCGCGATTGGTCTATAAGCGGAAATACAGGTTGGCTCAAAAAAATGTATCCACAGGTGGTTGAGAGCATGGATTATTGTATCAGGACATGGGATCCCAGATCTACCGGAACACTGGAGGAGCCTCATCATAATACCTATGATATAGAATTCTGGGGAGCTGATGGTATGTGTTCAAGCTTCTACCTGGGTGCTTTGAAAGCTATCTCTGAAATGGGCAGGTTCCTGGGGGAGGATGCTACAAAATATGAGGAACTATATTTAAAAGGTAAGCAGGTAATAGAAAATGAGTTATTTAACGGAGAGTATTTTATCCAGAAAATAAAATGGGAGGGATTGAGTGCCCCAAATCCTGTCGAAGCATCTACCGGTGCATGGAATATTGACTACTCTGATGAAGCAAAAGAGCTACTACAGAAAGAAGGCCCAAAATATCAATATGGAGAGGGCTGTCTGTCTGATGGTATACTCGGAGTATGGATTGGTGAAGTATGTGGTCTGAAAAACGTTGTTGATTCAGTTAAAGTCCGGAGTCACCTTAATTCGGTATATAAATATAACTTCAAAAATGACCTCAGCGATCATTCTAACCCTCAGCGTCCCACTTATGCTTTAGGAAATGAAGGAGGATTACTCCTGTGTACCTGGCCAAAAGGTGAAAAGCTATCATTGCCATTTGTTTACAGCAACGAAGTGTGGACAGGGATCGAGTACCAGGTTGTATCTCACCTGATGATGATGGGAGAGGTTGAGAAAGGCCTGGAGATCCTACGGACATGCCGGGAAAGATATGATGGCCGGATAAGAAATCCCTTTGACGAATATGAATGCGGACACTGGTATGCTCGTGCAATGTCGGGTTATGCTCTTCTGCAGGGACTTACAGGTGTCAGGTATGATGCATTGACCGGGACTTTGTTTATTGATACACGGATTGGTGATTTTACCAGTTTCATCTCGACTGAAACAGGATTTGGAAATGTTGGTCTTGAAAAGGGAGAGCCATTTTTGAAGGTTGCCTATGGGAATATTGATGTTAAGAATTTTGTGACAAGATGAAGAAACGGCACATAAGTAGAACAGAATAACTGCTTATTACATCATCACCCTAAATATAACAAGCTAATATACATATGGAAAACCTTGACAAAGAAAAAATTGAACAAATAATACAGACAAGAAAAAAAGCACATTCATTTTATAATCTAAAATCAAAAGTCTACAAATCCTTTGTGAGTATGGAGCAAAATACTTATAAGGATGGTAAACTGAGTAAATTACATAAAGAGTTGATTGCCATTGGTATTTCAGTGGTTATAAACTGTGAATCCTGTATGGAATGGCATATCAGGCAGGCTCTTGACTGTGGGGCAACAGAGGATGAAATTATTGAATCGATTGAAATCGGCATTGAAATGAGTGGCGGACCGGGAACGGTATCGGCAAGATTCGCAATGAACGTACTTGAATACTACCGGCAATCGAAATGATTTTAATATAAATAAAATCTTTTCACAACGAGAGCACGATGGAATATGGAGTTATCTTTAATATACCGGTATTGGCACTTCAGTTCCTTTGCGTTCGGCTGAGACATAACCTGCATAAATGGTTGCAATAACATCAGCTGCCAGGCTACTGTTACTTTCGACTGGTTCCCCGAAAGCTGCCGATCGGTAAAAAGCTTCCATTTCGTGCTGGTAACCTGTAAACCAGCTCTCGTCAGGTGAAACAGATGACCAACCCTGTTTGGTTCCGGTCTTTTCGACTATATATACGTCTTTAAAGTATTTTTCGTCGGGAGTATATGTTTGCATTGCATTATTTGGACTTATATTACAGCTAGTGCGATGGTTGCTTGTGTTTACTTCTATCCAGTTATGAACTCCGCCGTGGACCAGCTCACTTGCAAAAATATCGGCGAAAGTACCATCTTCAAAAACAACATGAAGCATAGCAAAATCTTCAATGTCCTTATATGTTCTCCTCAGATGCCCTTCATCGATATAACCAGGCATTCTGGTAACAACGTGAGTACGGGCTGTTACTGTTTTGGGTTTTATCGGTTTTTTATTACGCACTCTTCCTTCGACCTGTTTAAAATATAACGCGGCAGAAAGAGGATGGCACCCTTTCCCGATCAGTGACCCCCCGCCTGAAAATGACCATTGCCCATAAGTTGGAGAGTGTGAACCGGAATGGGACTCCTCTCCATGCATCCACAATATCTGTGCTCCGGTTTTTTCGAGGATTTCCCTTTCTTTCTGAACTGAGGGAGCATAGACCCAGTTTTCAGCGTACATGATCATTCCCTCGCTTGATTTTTCTGCTTCGAGCATTCTGCTGACACTTGCCAGTGCCTGCTCCATTCCTTTTTCCCTGGGAAAGCTGTCGCCATGGAAATCCTCAGATCCATCTCCAAAATAACCTGTAAAGGGTTTTTCGACTATCACATGCTTATTTTCCCGGAGAGCTTCAACAACAATCGTCTCATGGGTTGACGGGGGAGTACAGACATGGATAACATCAACATCATTGATCAGGGTCTGAAGATTATTATAAGCTTTCAGTTGATGTGGTTCAGTAAACTGCTTAAGCCGTTCAACAGTAGGAGAATAAGATCCTGCGACTTTGATTTTTACTGAATAGAGACGTTGTAAAGCCTCGAAATGGAATCTTGCAGCAAAGCCTGATCCGACTATCCCACACCGGATTATTCCTTCCATCATATAGTAATTATTAATTCAGTTTCTTTATTCCCATATTCCAGAGGGTGAAGCTATAGATATCGGTATATAGATCAATAGATTTGCTTACGGGAGTTCCTGATCCGTGACCTGCGCTTGTTTCAATCCTTATCAGAACAGGATTGGTACCTGCCTGCTTAGCCTGCAGATGCGCCGCAAATTTAAATGAATGTGCAGGAACAACCCTGTCATCATGGTCAGCTGTTGTACTGAGAGTCGCCGGATATTCAATCCCATCTTTCACATTATGAACCGGCGAATAATTCAATAGGTAGTTAAACATTTCAGGGCTCTCATCAGATGTTCCGTAATCGTATGCCCAGCCAGCCCCTGCTGTAAATTTATGATACCTGAGCATGTCAAGCACACCAACAGCCGGTAGTGCTACTTTACAGATATCCGGTCGCTGCGTCATTACCGCACCAACAAGAAGCCCCCCGTTTGAAGCGCCTCTTATTGCGAGGTATTCATGGGATGTATATTTATTTTCTATAAGATATTCAGCTGCAGCAATGAAATCGTCAAATACATTCTGTTTGTTTATTTTAGTTCCTGCAAGATGCCACTTTTCGCCATACTCTCCACCTCCCCTTATATTTGGCACTGCATATATACCACCCAAATCAAGCCAGACAGCATTTGTAACTCCAAAATTAGGAGTCTGTGCAATATTGAATCCTCCATATCCATAAAGAATAGCCGGATTTTTCCCGTTACGGAGTAGATTTTTCCTATAAGTAATTATCATTGGTATACGGATACCGTCCTTTGAATTATAAAATACCTGTTCTGATTCGTAATCATCGCCATTGAATGCCACATCTGGCTTTTTGTAAATCTGTGCATCCCCGGTTTGTGGATCCATTTTGTAGATAATGGATGGTGTTGTATAGTTTGTGAATAAATAATAGATCTCCTCATCCTTCTTTTTTCCGCTGAAACCGGAGGCACTCCCGATACCAGGCAGGTTTATTTCGCGTACCAGTTTGCCATTTCTGTCATACTGTTTCACGTTGGATATCGCATCTTGCAGGTAGTTTGCAAAGAAGTATCCCGCAACGGTTGATGGCTGAAAGACATTTTCTGTTTCCGGGATAAAATCGATCCAATTCTCAATTCCCGGTTCTTCTGCATCCACAGTTACAATCCGGCAGTTTGGAGAATTCAGGTTAGTGAAAATGAAAAGCTTTGAATCTTCGTTAAAAATAACCCAGTGATCATTGTCAAAATTATCAACAACAACCTTAAACGGAGAAGATTTCCGGGTCAGATCCTTTATATACAGCTCATTTCCTGAAGTTGATATAGCGGCTGTGACAACAAGATACCTTCTATCTTCAGTGACATATCCGCTTACATATCTCCTGACGATATCAGTGCCAAATATGATCTGGTCGTCCACCTGTTTTGTACCCAGCTTATGATAATAGAGTTTGTGATGATCGGTCATGGCAGAAAGCTCACTCCCGTCAGGTTTGTCATAGCTGGAATAATAAAAGCCCTCATTGCCATTCCACGATATATCACTGAATTTTACATCGTAAAGAGTATCTCCGATGACTTCTTTGGTTATAGCATCCATAATGATAATTTTTCTCCAGTCCGATCCACCTTCAGAAATCGAATAAGCAACTTTACTCCCATCTTTAGAAAATCCCATTTCTCCCAGAGATGTGGTTCCATCAGCTGAAAATTTATTCGGATCAAGAAAAACTTCAGGTTCACCACCTTCTTTCTGATGGTAATAAACGGACTGATTCTGTAGTCCATCATTTTTTGAGAAGTAAGTATAATCACCTTCCTTGAAAGGCAGAGTGTACTTCTCATAATTCCATATTTTTGTGAGGCTTTCCCTGACTTGATTTCTGTAAGGTATCTTTTCAAGATAACCAAAAGTGACCTTGTTCTGCTCATGTACCCAGGCAGCAGTTTCATCTGAACGATCATCTTCAAGCCACCGGTAAGGATCAGGAATAATTGTACCGAAAAAAGTATCGGCAACAGTCTCTCTCCTGGCAACAGGATAATCAATCTTCTTATTAAATGTGTTGTTGCATGATAAGAGAATTGCAGGCAGGATTAGAATTATCAGTCTGTTCATGTTAGTAAATTTTCGTGCAGACATTTAAAGAGTATATTAACTAAAGTTACAAATAACTTATTTATTTACAAAAATAATCAAAGGATTCGCCTGTTATATTTGGGCCAATGTACGGTTTTCCGTGCATTGCGTTGCATGTGAAAAATGAGTTCAGATCTGGCTTCCTGCCTTACAGCTTTACAGAGATAATTATTTTCCTGAATTGCTGACGAATGCTATCTGTTTACTGTCGGGAGACCATGAGGGTACATTAATAGTTCCCTGTCCTCCGTAGAGATAGGCTATCACCTCAGGTGTACCGCCGTCAACACGTATTAATCTAAGCATCACTCTTTTATATGAAGGATGGCTGTTTTTATCAATATCCGGAGGGAAGGATATGAGAGCTATCAATTTGCCGTCGGGAGAAATATGAGGAAACCAGTCGTTGTATTCATCAAAAGTTAGTTGCTCCCTGCCGGTTCCGTCGGGTTTCATACGCCATATCTGCATTGTTCCGGTATGGCTTCCGTTATAGTAAATATATTTTCCATCAGGTGAATATTCACAACCGTCTACATGTTCACCCTGGCTTATGTCAGTCAGAGCAACCTCTTTCCCTCCCTTGATTGAATTCC
The DNA here is from genome assembly GCA_964596715.1 of uncultured Rikenellaceae bacterium. GTDB lineage: Bacteria > Bacteroidota > Bacteroidia > Bacteroidales > VadinHA17 > LD21. Next base: position 23,617 of record CAZQVL010000015.1, on the reverse strand, counting down.
TGTAAATGTTATATACTGTTTTATCATCACGTCGAGCCACATAAATTACCTCTTTATTGTTGGGAGCCCATCCATGCCAGTAGGAAGGAGTATTTTCGGTGACCATTTTTGGATTGCCACCTTTCAGTGGCAGCACATATACAGTGGATCCTCCACCGGACAATCCGCTCCTTTGGTGACTTATAGCGAGCAGTTTGCCATTAAAAGAAATTCCGTGGTCATTATTATTTCTGTCAGCAAATCCTGTATTGAGCTTTTCCAGCTCTCCTCCTTCAACAGGAATTTTCCATAAAAATCCGTCCATGTTGAATAGTAGCTTCTTACCGTCGGGCATCCAGTTGGGGGCTTCAAACCTGCCCTCTTTCTCGTAAATAATTTTTCTTTTACCGTCAAAAACATTCACAGTCTCAAGCCGGCAACCAAGATAACCATCCCTGCCGGGATTATAAGTATCACCGACCGGTTTATCGATTCGGACATTCCAGACAGTTACCTCCTCTTTAACATCCGGATTATGCGAGCAAATGAACAATCCTGCAAGAATTTCATCAGGCAGATTGATCATCTCATATGACCCTATTGTTTCAAAAGGTTCTCCTTTATGTGCAGCTCTCATAAAAATAATCTTACCTGAGCGTTCCAACTGAAGAACCTCGTAATCCGACCGGCGTGTAAATATCTCATCTTCAGGATCCCTCATAAGGGCTCCCTTAAAATTTCGCCACTGCAGTACTGTCAGTCCATCACCGTGGAGCACTGCTGAGATATGAGGAGCATTATCATCTGTTGAAACTCTCAACATTAAGCCTGTTTTCCTGTGAGGATCAGTACCTTCACCAATAAATCTGAAATTAGCGGTCAGAATAAAATCACCCTTTATCTTATTAAAAAGATGGTGGAACTCGTCCCTTTCAAACCAGATATTATAACCTGAGCCTTTGAGGGAATAAGACTGGTCCGTTTCATTATAAGAGGCAGAACCTGCCATTTTTGGATTGCCAACATCAGCATTAAACTGGAAAATGCCGGTGACAGGGATCTGTGTGAAAGAAACACTGCTGATCGTAAACAGAAAAGTTATTATCATGTATTTCATAATGAAGTATTTAATTTCTGAATTAGACTTTACCAGCCGAAAGTTATATAAATCATTGTAACTTTTTATTATCCGAACAAATATCTGCATCCGGTTTTTATTTATGCAATCGGTTGCAAAAACAAATAAATTTTATATTTTTGATTTATGTTTAAATCGGAATCCTAAATTTGGAAAATCAATTAAACTTCTAAATACTTTATTAAATACTTTAAATACCTTATTGTAATGGATGAAGTTCTTAACAAACTGGCCCGATGTGTTGAGTTTGGGAAAATAGATAAAGCGTCGCCCTATCCACCTGATATGAAAGACCAGGATGGAGCTGATGAACTGGCAAAAAACGCTCTGGAAAAGGGGATAAAGCCTGATGAGGTACTCGAGTCAGCACTTATCCCTGCAATGGAAATAGTTGGAGATAAGTTCAGCAGGAAAGAGATTTATGTACCACAGATGCTTATGGCGGCCAAAGCGATGAACAGTGCCATGAAACATCTTAAACCATTTTTTCAGTCGGGTGAAACAAAAAGGAAAGGTAAATTCATAATAGGAACGGTTGCAGGTGATCTTCATGATATAGGTAAAAACCTTGTTGCGATGATGATTGAGGGAGGCGGATGGGAGGTAATCGACCTTGGTGTTAATGTAAGCACTGAGAAGTACCTGAAGGCAATTGAAGATAATCCCGGTGCTTTTATTGGTTTATCAGCCCTTCTTACTACGACAATGGAAAACATGAGAAAAACAGTTAATGCAATCAGGGAAAATCACTCGGAAGCAAGGATCCTGGTAGGCGGGGCTCCGGTCACAAAAGAGTATTGCGAAAAGATTGGAGCTGATTTCTATTCACCTGACCCCCAGGGAGCAGTAAATTATCTTAAGCAACTTGTTTCGTAACAGAACTACTGATTAACATGAGAACAATACTTACTGGCAAGACCAAAGAGGTCGTTATTGATACAAGTGGACCGGTTATTATTATAGGAGAGTCAATTAATCCCACCCGCAGAAAAAAACTGGTATCAACTTTACAGGAAAGGAATTTTGATTATGTATTAGAACTTGCAGAGAGTCAGATCAAAGCAGGAGCCGATGTTCTGGATGTAAACGTCGGATTTCCAGGTGTTGATGACATTGCTCTTTTACCAGAAACTGTAATTGCTCTTCAGAATAGATTTGATATTCCTCTTTGCCTTGACTCACCGAATCCAAAAGCAATTGAAGCGGCACTGAAAGTAGCTGAAGGTAAGTGTCTTATCAATTCCGTGAATGGTGAAGAAGCTTCGTTAAAGGCTCTTCTTCCGGTTGCAAGGGAATATGGTGCTGCCATAATTGGCCTGGTAATGGACGATGATGGAATAACGCATGATCCTGAGAAAAGGCTTGCTATCGCAGAAAAAATACTTGAGAGAGCTGTTAAATCAGGTATCAGGCAGGAAGATGTGATAATGGATCCCATGGCAATGGCTGTCAGTGCCGATCCTCAGGCCTGCCTGGTAACTCTTGACACCATGCGCCTGCTGCATCAGAAACTTGGACAAAACATTACCCAGGGTGCCAGTAATATTTCCTACGGTTTACCCGACAGGGAATCCCTTAATGCTGCTTATATGGCATTATCGATATATAATGGACTGACATGTCCGATAGCCAACCCCGAAAAGACCACACCTATTGTTCGGGCAACCGACCTGGTACTCGGGAGGGATGACTTTGCAATACGATTTATTGAATTTTTCCAGAGCAGATCATAATTCGTTGATATTCTTTTTATACAGTATAAAATAATGTCCGGTATTAAACCTGTCCGTCGTTGGCAACCTGCATTTTATCCTTTTAAGAGAGAAAAATTCCACAGGCGACTTCTTGCAAAAACAGAGCTCTTGATTAAGGGTCCTCTTTTTGGTTGCAGGATGTGCGGTAATTGTCTTCTTCAGGAAACAGCGTTCATATGTCCGATGGAATGCCCTAAGGGAATGAGAAACGGCCCTTGTGGTGGTGTTACTCCATCCATGAGATGTTATGTTGATGAAACCCGCAGGTGCGTCTGGTATTGCATCTATGAAAGGGCCCTCAAAAAAGGGAGAGAAGAAAAACTTCTTGAAGTGCTTCCGCCTCTCGACTGGAATAAAGTCGGTACCGAGACCTGGGGTGACGTGTTAAAGCAAATAAGAAAGGTAGGAACATGGAGATTCGTCAGTAACCTCTTTACAGGAGATAAGGTCAGGAAATCTGATGTTTGGGACAGTGTTTTTATGACTGTCAGGCAACCTGACTGGTGGAAAGGTGATTCAGAATATCATCCCCCTGCTTATGAGGAATCCTACTCAGATCTTGAACTCAGTTTAAAGAATGGTGAATTTGTTATTGCGACAGAGGTAGTCCCGCCAATTAGCGCAAATTCTGCTAAACTGATCGGTGATATTAACACTGTAAAACCATTTGTCAAAGTAATTAATTTTACCGATGCCTCATCGGCAACACCAAAAATGTCGAGTATTGCCTCTTGTAAGCTGGCTATCGATCTTGGCGCTGAGCCGGTGCTTCAAATAGCTGCAAGGGATACCACCCGAACAGGACTGCAATCAACAGTTATTGGTGCAGCAGGCATGGGAATCAAAAACATTCTTTGTATAACCGGTGATAATCCTGTAGTGGGTCCTGCTCCGGCCAGCGATATGAATTTCGTTGATATCGATTCGGTTCAGATGTTATGGATACTCAGAAGGATGAGAGATGAAGGGATTTATCTGGATGGCAGAAAGATGAAGACTCCTCCCCGGTTCTTTCTCGGTGCAGCTACATCGCCTTTTGCATCAGAACCTGTGATGCAGGCAATCAGAGATCATAAGAAAGTAAATGCAGGTGCACAGTTTTTTCAGACCAATATAATATTTGAACCTGAGAGGCTCGATCCGTGGCTTGAACAGCTTGACAAAAGAGGAGCACTTGACAAGGTTCATATCCTTATTGGTGTAGCTCCTCTTAAAAGTTATAAGGTGGCTCAGTATCTGCATATGAAGGTACCAGGAATTTATCTGCCTGAAAATGTCCTGAAGAGAATGGAAAGAGCAGGAGACAGAGCTCCTGAGGAAGGAATTCTGATTGCCCTTGAAATAATTGACAGTATAAAAAATAAAAAAGGAATTAACGGTATCCATCTTATGACACTGGGATGGGAGGCTGTAGTGGAAAGGATTGTTAAGGAAGCAGGATTGCTCGGCCTTTCAAACTATTATGCTGGCGCGGATTTGTAATCCGTGCCAAAATGCAATTTCATATGAAAAACGCCAGATTTCAGTTTGACTTTACTGAGCTTAGGCTCAGTATAGCTCATATTGAGAGTTTTATCGGTTATAAAAAGGGAGAATCGCATGAACCGGTTTCAGAAATAATCAGGAAAATATTTGAAGAGGCAGAAGAAATGCGTGATATCAGAGCGGAATATAATATTTTACCGGTACTGGATTTTAACGATTCAGAAAAATCAATAGGAATAAAAGACCAGGTTTTCTCTGTCAACAATATAGTATTCAGGCAGCTTAAAAAATCGGAATCAATTGCCGTATTTTTAATTACAGCTGGAGATGAAATTGGAACCAGAAGCAGGAATGCCATGAGAGAGGGAGATCTGCTAAAAGGCTATATTTATGATGTTGTCGGAAGCGAAATTGTTGAAGCAGCAGCAGATATTATGCAGAATACCCTCGAAACAGAAATGGCAGCGGAAGGTAAAAGGATTACAAACAGGTATAGTCCTGGTTATTGCGGTTGGAATGTAGCTGAACAACACAAATTATTTCGGCTTATGCCTTATAATTTTTGTGGTATCAGGCTTACTTCTGCTGCACTGATGGATCCAGTTAAATCATTAAGCGGGTTTATTGGGATAGGCAAAAATGTGAAACGCCTTCCCTATACCTGTAGTGTATGCGATATGAAGGATTGTATTTATCGTAGAGTTAAGAGAAAATGATTAATTTTAAAACTATTAACCACGGATTTACACGGATTGTTCACAGATGTATTCACGGAGGTTTTGCCCCGTTAAATTTCAATAATTGCAATTTAAGCTACTCTGAGGATTGGAGGTTGTAAGATCCAGTGTATTACTCCGTGTTATTACTCAGTAGTGAAAAAGAATATAAATATAAATCATGTATAAAAAATGAAAACGAAATCCAGAAACAAAGACTCCAGGGGATTATTTATTTTGATCCTTTTATTTTTTATTGTACCGTTTCTTTCAGCACAACAAACCTATGAGTTTCCATACCAGGATCCCGGTTTATCCGTGGATGTGCGTGTTGATGACCTTGTTGGCAGGATGACTGTTGAAGAGAAGATAAGCCAGATGATGAACGCAGCTCCTGCTGTTGACCGTCTGGGTATTCCTGCATACGAATGGTGGAATGAGTGCCTTCATGGTGTTGGCCGTGCAGGACTTGCAACTGTCTTTCCCCAGGCTATTGGTCTGGGTGCAACATGGGACGAAGATTTATTTTTCCGGATTTCCACCGTGATCTCTGATGAAGCACGTGCCAAACATCATGAGTATGTGAGGAATGGATCGAGGAAGAGATACCAGGGTCTGACTTTCTGGACTCCCAATATCAACATTTTCAGGGATCCACGCTGGGGGAGGGGGCAGGAGACTTACGGTGAGGACCCTTTTCTTGCAGGGAAACTTGCTGTACAGTTCATCAAGGGCTTACAGGGTGACGACCGAAAATATTTTAAAACCATCGCAACTGTTAAACACTTTGCTGTTCACAGCGGCCCCGAACCGGAAAGACACTCCTTTGATGCAGTAACTGACGAGAGAGATTTCCGCGAGACTTATCTGCCACAGTTTGAAATGGGCATAAAAGAGGGTAAGGCTTATTCATTGATGTGTGCCTATAACAGGTATAATGGTGAAGCCTGTTGCGGTAGTGAATCACTCCTTACAGGTATTCTGCGGACAGAATGGGGATTCGATGGTTATGTCGTATCTGATTGCGGTGCTATTGCCGATATATACAGAGGTCATAAGCTGGTATCAACACCGGCAGAAGCTGCTGCATTGGCTGTGCGTGCAGGTACTGATCTTGAATGTTCAAATGTTTACAGAAACCTTAAAGAAGCCCTCGATAAAAATCTTATTACCGAACAGGAGATTGATATAGCAGTTAAACGGCTATTTACAGCCAGGTTCAGACTTGGAATGTTCGATCTTCCCGAAATGGTGGAATACACAAAGATCCCATACGAAGTGCTTGATAGTAAAGAGAATAAAAAGCTGGCAAAAGAGGCGGCTCTTAAATCAATTGTTTTACTTAAAAATGAAAATAACCTCCTTCCCCTGAAGACGAATGTTGGAACAATTGCTGTTATCGGTCCCAACTCTGACGAATCATTTGTCCTCCTTGGCAATTATAACGGTACTCCATCAGATCCTGTCACTCCTCTAAGGGGGATCAGAGAAAAGCTTGAAGGAATTTCAAAGGTACTTTATGCCAGAGGATGTGAATGGGTGACGGGCTTAAAGGAAACAAGACCTGCAGCAGAACTGAAGGACGAAGCTATTGAAACTGCAAAACAGGCCGATGTAGTAATAATGTGCATGGGGATCACTCCCCGTCTTGAAGGAGAACAGATGAGAGTAACAGTTGACGGATTCAGAGGAGGCGATAGAACGAGTATTGATTTGCCTGATATTCAGCAGGATCTTATTAAATCTATCCATGCCCTGGGCAAACCTGTTGTTCTTGTTCTGCTTAACGGTAGTGCACTTGCAGTAAACTGGGAGCACGAGAACATCCCTGCTATCCTGGAAGCATGGTACCCGGGACAGGCAGCAGGAGAGGCGATAGCCGATATTATTTTCGGCGATTATAATCCCGGCGGCCGTCTTCCCGTGACTTTTTATAAATCAATAAATGATCTTCCGCCATTTGAAGATTATAATATGGATCGCCGTACTTACCGGTACTTCACGGGTGAACCACTTTATCCGTTTGGATATGGCCTGAGCTATACCACTTTTAAATACAGCAAGTTTAGGGTGAAAAAGACGTATTCGGCCGGTGATGTCGTTCAGGTATCTGTAAATGTGAAGAATACAGGAAAAGGAGCCGGCGATGAGGTTATTCAGGTTTACGTTTCTGATCTGAGCTCCACCTTCCCTGTCCCGGTAAGGTCATTAAAGGCATTTAAAAGAGTTCATCTCCTTCCAGGCGAAACAAAAAAAGTGATCCTTTCATTAAACCCGGATGCATTTTCGGTTATTAACGACGAAAACCAGAGAGTAATACTCCCCGGGAAATTTGAACTCGCTGCGGGTGGATGTCAGCCACAGAAAACAACAGGAACAAAAGAAACCGGTATACTTAAAACAATAATAACTCTTAATTAATTTAGGAAACTGGTTGCTGGTTATAATTTAAATGAAGCACTTAAATTCAGAGTTCAGGAAAATAAAAAAAAACAGGGGCATGCCATGACATGTCCCTGGTGTTATTTCTATTTTTCGTTCTTATACTGTTCAAAAGCTTCAGCGATCTTTGCCTCGATATTGTCGCCTTCATGCACGAGTACACGATAACGAAGTCTGAGAACAGTTCCTTTTTTCATGAAAGTCTCCTTTCCGTTTTCAGGCCAGTACATGGGTGTTGGTGACATGAATCCGTAATCCCTTGTGAACCATGGTGATGGATACCAGGGATTTGACGGATGTTGCATGATAGCAAGACCTTCCACAGCATTACCTCGTTTGCCGTAATAGTCAATCCATGGAGAACCTTTACCAAAGGTTTCCTTTTCACCACTGGCTCCTTCTGCATTAATCATTGTACCACCGCTGGTTACTGCCAGGTCAGCTGCCATCCTTGCGCTGAAAAGAGAGTGATTTGTCCTGCGGATATGAACATCCATCAGCATTTCCATCGTTATTTCTACATCGATCTGGGTTATGGTTGCAGATGGAGATGTAATAATGTACCTCCGGGAATCTTTTACCGGAGACAGGGCGCCGGGCCTGCTCCAGATACATTCATCAGTTATTATGACTGTATCACCTCCCTCTTTGGCTATCTGTGCATTAACTGAGATAATCCTGCCACGTTCCAGTCCTTCCTGCCAGTAATTTCCTCCATTTACCATATCGCAACCAAAAAAGAGAGACGTATGATGGGGATATACGGCATTTCTCATAGAAGTAACTGATCCTCCTGATACAGGGCCATTTACTGGATAGAAGAAAGGATATTTCTCATCATCCGAGAAGATATAGCTGGTAAAAAATTTACCATTTATTGTAACATTGATTTTTGACCCGATTTTGACAGCAGTGATTTTTGCTCCGGCCAGGGGTAAAGCGATCATTACGCCTGTAGCTATCAGCAGGGCGTTAATAAACATTTTTCTCATAGTCAGGATATTTATATCTTTATATAATTGGTTCCATAAGGAGCCCTTTGCGGACGTGAGAGCATTGAATTGGCTTCATCATCATTTACAAATCTCTCCTTGTCAGGATCCCAATTAAGCTTCTTTCCTAATTTCATTGCAATATGTGTAACAAGGCAAACTGTACATGCACGATGGCCTATTTCAACTGGAGATATCGGTTCTTTGCGTGATTTGATACAATCGAGCCAGTTACCTTGTTGTGATTCGCTGACATACAGATGAATTTCGTTTTCACCAATTACAGATTCCAGTATTTTAGGATCACTTGCGCTAAGCGCTTTTTGATTTCTGTCCTGAACAACGGGATCGCTTGCTGTTGCTGTATAGCCACCTCGTGTAACAAAAATCCATCCATCAGTTCCTTCGTATCTTACTCCGTTAGGATAGCCTCCACTGGTGAGTTGTGTTACTCCGTTTTTATATTCAGCCTTTGACATAAAGTCTCCATGGACATCCCAGAGACCCGATTTCGGGAACTGTGCCACAGCTTCGACTGATATTGGTCCGGTCAGTTCAGTATCCATACCCCAGGCCGCCGAATCGAAGTGGTGCTGTCCCCATCCTGTGATCATCCCGGCACCGAACTGTTCGCATCTGAGCCACCCCGGACGACCGAAACCCTTTTGTGGATGAACACGTGGTTCTGTATAATAAACCTCCGGCGTAGATCCTAACCACATATCATAGTTCAGGTTTTTAGGTATAGGCATCTCCGGTTCTTCAGGACCTGAAGGGTCTCCGGGCAGCCCTATTTTTACGGTATGCAGCTTTCCTATCCTGCCATTTCTGACAAGTTCGGCTGCAACTCTCCACTGGGCACTTGAGCGCTGCTGGGTTCCAACCTGCAGGATAATCTTCTGACGTCTTACCACATCACTTAGTAATCTTCCCTCTGTAATGGTAAGTGAGGTTGGTTTCTCTAAATAAATATCTTTACCTGCCAGCGCTGCTTCAATGCCAGGTTGTGAATGCCAGTGATCGGGTGTTGTGATTAAAACGGCATCAATGGATTTATCGAGAAGCATCTCTTTATAGTCTCCATAGGTCTTTACATTGACATAGTTACTATTTCCGGTTTGTTTGGTGTAGTAATCTTCAACATACTGTTTACCAAGTGCCGTTCTGTTTGAATCAGCGTCAGCAACAGCTACTACCATGGCTGTATCAAACCTCATTGTTCCTCTAACGTCACCCCTTCCCTGCCTGCCACAACCGATCCACCCGATATTGATCTTATCATTGGGGGGATTTTTGCTAAAAACTGTTGAAGGGACAATGGTGGGAAAGATAATTGTTCCTGCAGCAGCAGAGGCTGTCTTTGAAATAAACTTTCTTCTTTTCATACTGTTATTTTATTTGATCTATTCTCAGGATTCGTAAATATAAGTAATTAAATACAAATATGGTAAATAAAAAAGAGAGGCTACCTCTTTTTGTTTTGAGGAAGCCTCTTTTAATTCGGAATGAAATTTTAGTAACCAGGATTTTGTTCGTAAGTATTTGTACACCTGGTGATCTGATTCGCAGGTATAGGGCGAAGCAGATGATTATCATCAATATTGGGTGCTGCGTCCGGATTATATGCTCTAACACGTTCAAGCAATTTTCCGGTACGTTTAAGGTCTAACCACCGGCTCTGTTCTCCAAAACACTCCCTTGACCACTCGTCCAGGATGAAGTCAAGATCAACATCTCCGGCAGTTACTTCCATGGCAGCTTCCATGCCATCAAAAGCTGCCCTCCGCCTGATATCATTAATATAAGTAACAGCATTATTTCCATTACCGTCTCTTCCCAGCATTGCTTCAGCCGCAAGCAGGTAGGTCTCACCGAGCCTGAACACGATAAAATCCCGTGAACCCTCTTGTTCATTCAAAGATGGGCGCAGGTTGTCATCAATCTTCCAGGGTGATGGGAAAATGTTTATGTTATTATTAACTACTGAAAGATCCGACCTCCACAAAGACCAGCTCTCATCGATATCATTCAAATTCCAGGAGAATATGGAAGCATAAGGAAGCCTTGCCTGAAGTGCATCAAATTTAGCCTGGTCCAGGTTTTCATCTGTTATCCATATGCATGTATCTCCAATTGAAGCTCCTTGAGGAATACCTGATGTTGAGTTGAAATACCATACAATCTGGAAGGATTTATTGAACCTTGCATCAACGTCGATCGGTCTGAAATTTTCCAGCAGCCACGGAGTTGGTCTGAAACGGATCCATGGACGTCCGTATCCGTGACCCAGACCGCGAATCAGACCTCCTTTATCATACACTTCATACCAGGGTCTGAAATAAAGATGAGTTTCATTACCCTTTGGATTTAACAGTGGATTAATGTCAAATTGGGCTGAAAAAATAATTTCTTTGTTCTGTTCATTCGTGTGGGAAAGGTTTCCGTTAGCATCAGCAATATTATATATCTGCTGATAATCGTCCAGGAGAATATGCCCGGAGTTTTCTATTACATCCACGGCCAGATCGGCAGCATTGCTGAAATCATCAGCTTCTGCAAAGGATTTATATGCCCTTGTCAGATATATCAGTGCAAGGTGGTGCTGGGCAGCCGGTTTCGTTACTCTCCCGAACTCACTCTGAGTGATAGGTAAATTGTCAATTGCAAACTCAAGATCTGCAATGATCGCATCATATATTTGATCTTCAGGTGTACGGCTTGCTTCAGTTTCAACACCTGTTGTCTCTGTGAGAGTCAGGTGAACAGGGCCAAAGAACTCGACAAGAAGGTAGTAATAATGAGCTCTGAGGAAATGTACTTCCCCCAGCATTATGTTCTTTTCGTCTTCCGGAATGTCAGCATCAGGAGCACGTCCAATCACTGCATTACATGTATTGATTCCCATGTAAAGATATTGCCAGGGATTCCAGAAAGTTGCTGATTCAGCATTCAATCCAGCCTCATATTTATTAATTGCATGAGCACTTCCATGTCCGCCATTGGTATATTCATCTGTTCCGAATACTGTTATTTCACATCCATCCTCATCACCGTAAAAATAACGTAGTCTTTCATAAGCAGCATTAACAGCATCTTTGAATCCTTCAGGTGTACCATAATGGGTATCAACTGTTACTCCTGATATGATCTCCTCTTCCAGTACATCACAGGACAAGGATGATATAAATATCAATGCAAGAATTATTATTAAAGATTTCAATGTTTTCATTTTACAATATATTTTATCCATTAAAAATTAAAAATCCAGAAATATACCCATAGAATACATCCTAGTGCTGGGAACATCACTCGATACCGTACCGCCATATACTTCGGGATCGAGGTTATCAGCCAGGTGTGACCAGATAAATGGTGTGTCAAAATTAATAAACACTCTCAGCTTTTTAACTCTGATTTTGGACAGGAATGTAATAGGTAAACTGTATCCAAGCTGGATATTTTTAACCTTGAAGAAGTCTCCGGGATAATATCCCCTTGAAGTACTATAGTATGGGTATTCCATTGATCCATCAGGTTTGGGATGGTTATTGGTCGGATTTGTTTCGGTCCAGTAATCCACATCCAGGTTGTTATAGCGGCCCTGAAGTGTGGAGTTGTTTACCTCGAATTGATTATATATTGTATGTCCGAATACACCTAGGAAAAGAAATGATAGATCCACACCCTTGTACTCAAACCGGGATCCTATTCCAACTGTAAATGTAGGCATATCTGATCCGAGGATTACCCTGTCGTTCTGGTTGAGCATGTCATCACTATTCACATCCTGCACTTTTACTTCACCGGGATCCATTGCATAAACAGCAGCTTCTTCATCTTCATCCAATTGCCATATTCCGAGTTTGTTATAATCATACCAAACAGTTAACGGTTCTCCAATGAACCACTCGTTCCCGATATCATCTGTTTTTGTGCCATAAAGATCAATGATTTCTTCCTTGTTTCCGAAAATATTAAGTGTTGTTTCCCAGCTGAATTCACCACCAGTAAGATTTCTGGTTATAAGGTTTATCTCCCAGCCCCGATTCCTGGTTTCACCAATATTTTCCATTACAGAATTAAATCCAGAAGTGATTGGAATTTGTCTTTGAAGCAAGAGATCTTTAGTATTGGTTTGATATACTTCAATACTTCCACTAAAGCGGTTTTCCATTAATCCGAAATCCACTCCGAAATTTAGTGTTGCAGATGATTCCCATCGTAAATCGGGATTTGCAATTGTGCCGGGAGCATAACCGTAACCTGAATTGCCTCCAAATGAATAAATAGTCCTGGTTAATGATCCTCTCGTCTGATAGGGATCAATCCCGGTGTTTCCTGTTATGCCGTAACTTGCCCTGAGCCTCAGATCAGTGACTAATTCCTGAGTTGACATGAAATCCTCTTTATTTATTCGCCACATCAGTGCAGCAGACGGAAAAAAGCCCCATTTGTTTCCTTCAGCAAGTCGTGATGATCCGTCATAACGGCCTGTAAGGGTTATCATGTATTTCCCCATAAGCTCATAGTTTACACGGCCCATGAATGACATGATTCCCCATTCAGAAAGATCGCTCCCAAAATTCAGTACCGTTTCTGCTGTTCCGATATTATGGAATAACTGAGATTCGTAAGGAACATTCTCAGCAAATATATTGGTAGACTCCCCTGTTGATTGCTGTATACTATAAAGACCTGTGAAGTTCAAATCATGAATGCCTGTTGTCAGATTATAAGTCAGAATATTTTCAAAGGTATAGTTGTAAGTCCTGCTGTGTTGTTTTTGTGCCCTGGGGAGTCCTCCCTGACGAGATATAGAATTAGTCCCCTGGAATAAACCTCTCCTGTATTCGCGATAATCAGGCCCATAGTTCATCCGGTATGTCAGGTTTTTCAGGATATCCACTTCTGCAAAAATATTACCGAAGACCCTGAGGGTGTTCCGTTCATCAATCATATTTCCTTCTTCATAATCTGCCAGCGCGTTCCATAGCAACGGATCCGCTCCCGGACGGTATACCATTTCGCCTTCACTATCATAGGGTTCAGCAAGCGGTGAGATAGCCAGGGCGGTCCCGTATGGATTCGATGCCCAGTTCTGTACCGAGTTGGATAACTGTGTAGAAGTACCAACCCTGATCCTGTCAGACACTTTGTGGTCAATGTTTACCCTGAAAGAGTACCTGGTAAAATTCTGGGTTTTTATTACTCCCTGTTCATTTAAGTAGTTAGCAGAAAGAGCAAATCCTGTCTTTGCTTCACCACCCCGGACGCTTAGCTGGTGGTTCTGCTGGTATCCTTTATCCAGTACCAGATCCATCCAATCAATGGAAACTCCCCTGTCATGTGCTTCTATTTCTTCGGGTTGAAAGGGTCGTCCGCCTACTTCCTTCATTGTATAGTATTCATCCCCGTTCATCATATCCGGAAGAGCAAGAACACTTGTAATACCGTATTGCCCAGAGTAGGAAACCGTAGTTGGGAAATTTCCTCCGCGGTTAGTGGTAACAAGGATAACACCGTTTGCGCCCCTGGATCCGTAAATTGCAGTAGCAGAAGCATCCTTTAGTATTTCCATAGATTTGATATCCCTGGGATTAATGTCAACGATATTCCCGTCGTAGGGAATTCCATCGACAACATAAAGGGGTTCATTTGTTGCCGTGAGAGATCTTCTTCCGCGGATACGGATGGTAACTCCTTCACCAGGCTGGTTACCTGAAGCCAGGGCAACCACACCGGTAGCCCTGCCCTGTAATGCTGAACCAACATCAATTACAGGCAACTCCTGAATATCTTCCGATGTAACAGAGGATATGGAGCCAGTTATACTTCTTCTCCGCTGGGTACCATAGCCGGTAACTACAACTTCATCAAGCAGGCCTACATCAACTGCCATTACCACATTTACAGTGGTTTTGTCTCCAATGGCTATATCATTGGCTTTCATGCCAACGAAAGAAAAGGAGAGAATTCTGGCGTCAGCAGGTACAGTTAAACTGAAATTACCATCAGCATCTGTAAGAGTACCAACTGTTGTCCCTTTTACCTGTACCGAAACTCCTGCCAGAGGATTTTGATCTTCATCCGTTACTTTACCAGTAACAACTTTTTGTGCCATCAGATTACCTGAGAATCCGATCAGCACAATCAGCATTAGCAAAATTTTTTTCATAGAGTTAATTTAAAGGGTTGATAAATTAAAATATTGTGAGAAATTATTTTTATCTTGTCTTTTACTATTCCTGTATTGGAATATTCAGTCATAAAATTTCCTAGGTCCACCGGACCAATTAAATATTAACACATTTCATCTCTGTATCAGGAAAATAAGTTCTTTCAAGCAGAAATCAAATTGGTAGAAGAAAGATTACTATGTCAAAATTATACAAAAAAAATATAATAATTGCAATCGGTTGCTAAAAAATCTAAGATTAAAATGATAATCTTAAGATAATCCTACTAACATTGATTTTTGATTATAGCTCTTATTTGTTGAGTTTAATTGTGATTTTTGGCGGATAGGCAAAATATTGCCATGCACTTTCAGCTTTATCTTTGTCGATCCGGCCGTTGAAAACAAGCAATCGGTATTTCAGAACATAGTTCTGCCGGGGATTTAACAGCCAGTCCATATCTTTCGTGGGACAGAAATTAGCAAACATATCACCACGGTTATTCTGATTCTCCGGCCATATCCTCAGCGGTTCAGGGAAATTATAGTTGGTCGGGAACGACATCATTACCACACCTGCATAATCATCGTCAATCTCGCCCTGTACAATACACCATCTTGCTTTACTGCCATCTGCATCTTTTCTTGTTTTACCTTCTGATGTCAGGACCATACTGTTCTTATTATCCCACTTCTCGGTGGTTCTCCATCCCAAACCAGCATAACGGTATTCCAGAATCTTAAAAGGAGATTCATCAGCACAGTTATACTGTATATCGAAATCGACTATAAAGTAGTCCTGGTCACCATCACCGGGGCGATAAACACGCACACCCTGCACTTCATTCAATGCAACCTTTTCCACTCCGCTTTTTTTGAAGACCACATGTTCATGAAGTGCACCGAATTCTGAAAAGACAGGTCCGTTCTGAACTGATACAAAATTTGCAAAACGGACAGTTCCCTGCTTTGAGTTTATGTTCCAGAAATCAATCCTGTCCCCTTCATACTCTACCTGTGTCCATGGATTCCATATCCCGTAATGATGATAATGATCGCGAGGCTGGATACGTGTAAGAACCTGGCCTTCAGGCGACCATAACGGATGTATAAACCCGCTTCTCTTATAGGCTGTATCAACACCCTCCGGGGGATAAACGGTCTTAAAATAATACTGCAGCAGATTCTGGTCACCTTTATGAATGGTCAAAGCTCCATCATTAACAGATGCTTTTACTCCTTCAGAGTGTATTGCTTTTTCCTGTACCAGCTCAAATAAGTATTTTTCACCTGTACCGGAGCTTGTTGTTACAATCCAGTGAAGTCTGCGGGGATCGCCCTGTTCAACCTGGAAGGGCACAACTTCTCTGTTATTACCCTTAACCTCGTAAAGGTTCAAAAGAGTGTCAGAGATATAGGTTATTTCATCAAGGCAGACACTCACAGGTATATCCAGTCCATAAGTTGATTTTGAAAACTCAACTTCGAACGAAGCAATCTTCTGGCTGTAGCTGACTGATGCCAGAAGGCATAATACAGCCAAGAATGAAATTTTTTTGATGATTTGTACCGACATGGTTTTTCTTTATTTTATTAGTTGATAATGAATTTCCAGCCACCTCTCTATTAGCCTTAAGAGAAGGGAGCTGAGATGAGTTCATATAAAATTGAAATATTGATTCCTCTGGTAGTTTACTTAACACGTAATAACCGATACACGTTTTTCATAAAATCTATTATTATTTATCTCCCTGTAAATGCGCTGCTCGGATTGTTTTATAAGCAAGATTGAAGATATCCGTCAATAAAATTACTTAATTTATTTAATAACTGCAACCGATTGCAGATTTTATTGATGATTTTTTCATGCTACATATTTTTTATATTATTTTTGTTATTTAATGTCATTATAATGAATATGAGTACCTGTTGTCAATAATATATTTTTATTGATAATCAGGCACTAGTTTGTTTTTATTATTGAAAACCGATAGTTATAATAATGAAAAGTAACAAGGAAGTTACTATTTATGATGTTGCAAGGGTGTTGAATATTTCTCCCTCAACAGTGAGCAGAGGTTTGAAGGACCATCCGCACATCCGTAAGGAAACAAGGGATAAAATTAAAGCACTGGCCTATGAATTGGGTTACCAGCGAAATAAATTTGCAAGCAGCCTGAGAAAAAATAGAACCGAGACGATCGGAGTGGTCGTCCCAAAACTGAACAGCTATTTCATGGCTACTGCAATCGCAGGAATAGAAAAAATTACAAACCAGTATGGTTACGGTCTGATCATCAGCCAGTCGCAGGAGTCAGGTAAAAAGGAAATATCATGCATTTCAACTCTTTTCAATAGCCGCGTTGACGGGATACTGATATCACTTGCATACGATACTGCCGATATGAATCATTTCAACCTTCTGTTCAATAAAGATATTCCTGTCGTCTTTTTCGACCGGGTAGAAGAATGTAACGGATGTATGAGTGTGGTGATAGATAATTACAAAGCAGGATACGAGGCTACCTCTCATCTTATTGAACAGGGATGCAGACGGATAATACACCTCGGTGGAAACCTCCTCCGCAATGTCTATTCAGAACGATTCAGAGGTTACAGACAGGCACTTGCCGATAACGATATTAAATTTGAACAGGATCTTCTCATTATAAGCGAACTTAACAGCAAGGCAGGAACTGATACAGCCCGTACAATGATGAAGATGAAAGTACGGCCTGATGGGATTTTTACAGCAAATGATACTTCTGCAGTAGCAGTAATCTGTGAATTACAAAAAGGAGGGATTAAAATACCCGATGATGTTGCTGTGGTGGGATTCAACAACGAACCGGTAAGTCAGGTCGTGCAGCCTAATCTCACCACAATCGATTATCCTGCAAGGGACATTGGAGAGATTGCAGCTACTTCATTGATTAACAAACTTAATAATTCAGAAGTATTTAATTTAAGCACAATTGTCTTAAAACATCAGCTTATTGTACGTGCATCTACCCTTAGAAAAAATGCAGGCATGCTCTGATCCCTTTAAAATAAATCAATATGAGAAAAATTGTCAGTATTGTAATCATTTCAGTAATTTTTTTTCTGTCAGGGGAAACAAAGGCTGAAGACGGATACAGACTCTGGTTAAGGTATGACCGTATAACCGAGGCAGAGCTTTTGGATCAGTACACCAGTATCATTAACGGATGGATCATTGAAGGTAATTCACCTGTACTGCAATCAGCACGAAATGAGCTTCAGCTTGGATTAAACGGATTACTGGGGAAAGATATTCCTGAAGTTAAAGTAGTTAAAAAACACGGAATTATTATTGCAGGGACCCCGGAGAATTCCGGGATAATTGCTTCCCTTAAGATCAATAATGTTTTGTCAGATCTGGGGGATGAGGGATATATCATCATAAATACAAAATACAGGAGAAAGAAAGTTATTGTTATTGCAGCAAACAAAGATGCAGGGATTTTATACGGTACTTTCCATTTTCTGAAGTTGCTTCAAACACACCAGGATATTAATACACTATCCATTGAGAGTTCTCCGAAAACAAAAGTACGGCTGTTGAATCACTGGGATAACCTGAACAGGAGAGTTGAAAGAGGATATGCAGGATTATCACTCTGGGACTGGAAATCACTTCCCGATTCTGTGTCACCAAGGTATACTGATTATGCAAGAGCCAATGCTTCAATTGGGATTAATGGCACAGTCCTTACCAATGTCAACGCTAATGCATTGATTCTTACTCCTGAATATCTTGTTAAAGTTGCTGCACTGGCAGATATTTTCAGATCATATGGTATCAAGGTATATCTGACAGCTCGTTTCAGTGCACCTGTTGAAATCGGTAAACTTAAAACTGCAGATCCGCTGGACAGTCAAGTTATTGACTGGTGGAAGAACAAAGCGAATGAAATCTACAGTTATATTCCGGATTTCGGGGGTTTCCTGGTAAAAGCCAATTCGGAGGGTCAGCCCGGACCGCAGAATTACGGCAGATCACATGCCGATGGAGCCAACTTGCTTGCAGATGCAGTCGCACCACATGGCGGAATAGTTATGTGGAGAGCTTTTGTTTATGACAATAATGTGCCTGATGACAGGGCAAAGCAAGCCTATAATGAGTTTGTGCCACTTGAAGGTAAGTTCAGAAAGAATGTCCTTATACAGGTTAAGAACGGCCCCATCGATTTCCAGCCAAGGGAACCTTTTCACCCGCTATTCGGAGCTATGCCCAACACATCGCTGATGCCCGAATTCCAGATTACACAGGAGTATCTTGGTTCATCAGTCCATCTTGTCTTTCTGGCACCACTTTATGAGGAGTGCCTTAAATCAGATACTTACGCAAAAGGAAGGGGATCGCTGGTTGCCCGAATAATTGACGGTACACTCGAAAATCATTCTCTTACGGCAATGGCAGGCGTATCAAACATTGGAAGCGACATCAACTGGACAGGTCACCCTTTCGGACAGGCAAACTGGTTTGCTTTCGGTCGCCTGGCATGGGATCCCTATTTGACTTCCTCGCACATAGCCGATGAATGGATCAGGATGACCTTCTCGAATAACAGCACGTTTGTCAGCATGGTCCAAAGTATGATGCTAAAGTCGCGTGAGATTGCTGTTAACTACATGACACCTCTGGGATTGCACCATATCATGTACGCAGGTCATCATTACGGACCCGGGCCATGGGTAAACAGAGGCCGGCAGGACTGGACATCTGTTTATTATCACAGAGCCGACTCAGGAGGTATCGGATTTAACAGATCAGCGGCAGGGAGCAATGCAGTCAGCCAGTACTTTCCTGAAGTAAGAGCCTTATATGGTAATCCGGAAACCTGTCCGGAAAATCTGCTACTCTGGTTCCATCATGTTTCATGGGATTACCCGATGAAGTCAGGAAGAACTTTATGGGAGGAGATCTGTCATAAATACAATGAAGGCGTAAACTCGGTCAGATGGTTGCAGGAAGAGTGGGCAAAAACAAAAGAGATTGTTGATAGTGAGCGGTTTGAGAAAGTGAAGTTATTACTGGAAAAACAGGAACGTGATGCAAAAATATGGAGGGACGGCTGTGTTCTTTATTTTCATACCTTTTCGAAAAGGTCGTTACCTGAAGGTTTTGAATTACCTGAACATAATCTTGATTATTATAAAAACCATAAATACACCGATATTCCCGGAATAAGATAATTTTTATAACTTTCAATTTATTATTTTTGTCTCTGTGGTTCTCTGTGTCTGCTTTGTGCCTCTCTGTGCAAGTTCTTAAAGATCATTTTTAATTACACAGAGTTCCACAGGGAAGTCACAGAGGGCCACAGAGAAGAAAAAAACTTTCAGATTATGTTGTTACTTGGAATTGATTTAGGAAGCTCATCTGTAAAAGCTTCAGTAATTGACGGGGAATCAGGAAATTGCCTGGTTTCAGCGTTTTACCCGAAGGATGAGATGAAGATTATTGCCAGCAAACCCGGCTGGGCTGAACAGGATCCTGACGAATGGTGGATAAACCTGAAGGCTGCTGTTGCTGAGTGCAACGACAAAATAGGATCAAAAAAGAATGATATTGGTGCCATTGGGATTTCCTATCAGATGCATGGACTGGTAACCATCGATACAGATTGCCGGGTTCTGCGTCCTTCAATAATCTGGTGCGATAGCAGGGCTGTCGAGTACGGACAAAAAGCATTCATAGCCCTCGGAAAAGGATACAGCCTTTCTCACCTGCTCAATTCACCCGGGAATTTTACAGCAGCCAAACTGGCATGGGTTAAAAAAAATGAACCTGAGTTATTTGGAAGGATATATAAAATAATGCTTCCTGGTGATTATATAGCCATGAGGATGACAGGAGATATAGTAACTTCATTTACAGGCCTTTCCGAAGGCATATTCTGGGATTTCAAAGAAAACAGGGTATCAGAAAAACTTTTGGAGTATTTCGGATTCAATTCAGATATCCTGCCTGAAGTAATGCCTTCTTTTGCAACCCAGGGCAGATTGATGAAATCAATTGCTGAAGAACTGGGATTACCAGCAGATATTCCGGTTGCATACAGGGCAGGTGACCAGCCTAATAATGCTTTATCACTTAATGTGTTGAATCCGGGCGAAGTAGCTGCAACAGCAGGAACTTCAGGAGTTATCTACGGAGTGACTGATCAGAAGAAGTTTGACCAGCATTCAAGGGTAAATACATTCCTTCATGTTAATCATACAAAATCAAATACCAGGCTTGGGGTATTACTGTGCATTAATGGAACAGGAATCCTTTACTCATGGCTTAAACGTAATACAGGTAATAACCTGTCATATGATGAGATGAACGAGGCAGCAGAGAAAGTCACTGCAGGTTCGGAGGGACTTTATATATTGCCTTTTGGCAATGGATCTGAAAGGATGCTGATGAACAAGGATTATGGTGCCCGTATTATTGGTTTAAATTTTAATACTCATACCTCTTCTCATTTGTACAGGGCCGCACAGGAAGGAATCGTATTTTCATTCAGATACGGACTGGATATAATGAAGGAAACCGGTATTGTTCCGGCTGTAATCAGGGCTGGCGCAGCCAATATGTTCCAGAGCAGTATATTCAGAGAAGCATTATCTTGCATTACGGGCACAGAAATACATTTGTATAATACTGACGGATCGATAGGTGCCGCAAGAGGCGCAGGCATAGGCTGCGGTTATTACAAATCTGAAAAAGAAGCATTTGCAGGACTTCAAGCGGTTGGTGTGACTCATCCGGAAGAATCAAAAGCCGGTGCATATGAGGAAGCTTATTCGGTCTGGAAAAATTTTCTGATGACAATGTGATTTTTTATTTTTCTACCGAGCTTTGTACTAAGCTTGGTTACTTAACGGTTAATTGATTTTTAAAATAACCACATAAAAAATACTCACTATGATTTACAAAGGAAAAAAAGAAGCTTATCCCGGTGTCGGGAAGATTGAATATGAGGGTAAAAAATCGAAGAATCCCCTTGCATTCAGATGGTACAATCCTGACCAGATCGTTTCAGGAAAGAAAATGAAAGATCACCTCCGTTTTGCAGTCGCTTACTGGCACTCGTTCTGTGGAGACGGATCAGATACTTTTGGTGATGCAACAAGAATTTTTCCATGGAGGTATGCTGAAAACATTGACGATAAAATAAAACAGAGGCTCGATGCTGCCTTTGAATTCACCACAAAGATCGGGGCAGAGTATTATTGTTTTCATGATGTGGATGTTGTGGGAAATGGTACTGTTTTTGAGATTGAAGAACGTCTTGATAAATATATACCTGTTATTAAAAAAATACAGCAACAAACCGGAGTTAAACTTCTTTGGGGTACTGCCAATCTGTTTTCTCATCCGCGTTACATGAACGGAGCTGCAACGAATCCTGACTTTACAGTAGTCGCTAATGTAGGAACTCAGCTCAGAAATGCAATACATGCAACCATAGAGCTGGGCGGTGAGAATTATGTCTTCTGGGGAGGAAGGGAAGGCTACATGAGTCTTCATAACACTGATATGAAGAGAGAACTTGATCATATGGGTATGATGCTTTCGCTAGCGCGTGATTATGGGAGGAAAAATGGATTTAAAGGTACATTCCTTATAGAGCCCAAACCTATGGAGCCAACCAAACACCAGTACGATTATGATTCTGCCACGGTAATCGGATTTCTTCGCAATTATGGTCTTGATAAAGACTTCAAACTCAATATTGAAGTAAATCATGCCATACTGGCAGGTCATACATTTGCCCACGATCTCCAGGTTGCTGCTGATGAGGGAATGCTGGGGAGTATAGATGCTAATAAAGGAGACTATCAGAATGGATGGGACACAGATGAATTTCCTACTAATGTTTATGAGATTACTGAAGCCTTAATGGTAATACTTCAGGCAGGAGGATTTACTTCAGGAGGTATAAATTTCGATGCTCATGTCAGACGAAATTCAACCGATCCTGAAGATCTGTTTATCGCTCATATCAGCGGGATGGACACTTTTGCAAGGGCCCTTCTGATTGCTGATAAAGTGCTGAAAGACAGCGATTATCTTAAGATGAGAAAGAACAGGTATGAATCTTTTGATAAGGGAGCAGGCGTGGATTTCGAAAAAGGTAAACTGACGCTGGAACAACTCAGAGAAATCGCATCCAAAAATGGTGAGCCCGCAATGCGAAGCGGCAAGCAGGAGCTCCTCGAACAAATTATTAATATGTACCTGTTCGATTAGTGGATTGAAGTTGATATTTCGAAATTCGGGGGATTCTTGATAGATTTTTTTACTGCACATAATTCTGCAGCATTTATTACTGCTTCCTTGTATTTTTCGGGGAAATCTTCGGGAAGCCTGATATCAAGTTTAATATTGGAAGGTACTCTTTTAAGCGGGTCGAACTCAACGGTCTGCAAAATCTTAATATTCTTTGTAGGAATTTCTCTCCTTTCACAGAAGGATTTAATATAAATACCTGCACAGGTGCCGATAGATGCCAGGTATAAATCAAATGGTGCAGGTGCAGTATTGCCACCACCGTTTTCCAAAGGCTGATCAGTTATGATCAAATGGTTATCAAGTTTTGCTTTTATAACCTTGCCTCCATTAAGAATTATTTCCATATTATAATGAATTAATCTGTTGTATCGTATTGCTGTAACAAATTTCCCTCTGAATTGTTTAGATCTTGTATGCGATCATCAGAAAAACAACAAATTCATTCATCTTAATACTTATAAAAAACTCCGTGTACCTAAGAGTACACAGAGTTTTAAAATCCGACTATTTCTTAATTATTATTTCTTCAGTACTGTTTTAAGTACTTTCTCTTTATCGAGTTTTTTGGTACAGAAGAACCAGTCGTAGCAGGTCATCTCACCCTTGCTTTCCATTCTCTCTTTAG
>CAZQVL010000014.1:0-68458 GCA_964596715.1 uncultured Rikenellaceae bacterium | reverse complement strand
CCTTTCAGCAATTACATTTTTCATATTGTGCAGCGAGCAAATATTGAAAATCAATGATAGATTATTTTTCCAATAATAGCTCCGCCAGGTCAGTCACAAAAGCTATATCAATCCACCGGTTGATTAAAATTATTAAATTACTATTGCCTGACTCCCAATCTTTACAAATCAACACAAATTAAGCAATATCCTGTAAAATAGAAAGTGAAAATATACGAAATATTTCACGATTTTATTGATCTGCTATGTGAAACAACCAACAATCCATACTTAAATAAGATAAAAAATTGGCTCTGCACAGCACCTTTCCTGACATATTTCTCAAGAGCAAACATAACCTTGGGTGTATAAACCGGACGTCTTGACCACATTTGGCCGGAAAGATTACCATTAAGAGATGTAACATAACGACAGACACTTAAATCCGACCAGGGATAATCAATATGATACGGCTAACTATGGTCAGGATTACTGGCTTTTCAACCCAGGGGGAGAAAGTGCCTTAAACGGGCCTGTTTGGCGTTATTTCGGCATTAATTTCATTTGGTATCCTATTGGTTGCACAAACAAGTACTTTATAAAAAAGGAAAGCCGCTGATTTTTAGCGGCTATATGTTTTAACTTAGCGGTGCGGACGGGACTCGAACCCGCGACCCCCGGCGTGACAGGCCGATATTCTAACCAACTGAACTACCGCACCAGTTATTGCGATGCAAAATTACGTGATTTTTTAATTCTGCAAAACATTTGCCAAAATTATTATTGACTACTCAGAGGCTAACGTGCTGGTTACTGATCTGAAAAAACTGAAGTTAACACCTCCGTAACTACGATGCTCATAAAAAGATTTGTGATCAACAAAACTTACTTTTCCAGGATGTTCAAGAATGAAAAAACCTTCATCATTAATAACTTCTGATTGTAAAACCAGATCGGGTATCTCCTTTAACCAGGGCAAATCATACGGGGGATCAGCAAACACTATATCATATCTGAAGGAACATGTTTTCAGGAATGCTCTGACATCAATATGCAGGGGTTTTATGTTAGTGAAGCCTGCAGTTTTAATTATACGTTTGATACCTGCAATATATTTCAGGTCTTTCTCAACTAGATGAACCGCCACTGCTCCCCGTGATGCAAACTCAAAACTGATACTCCCTGTTCCCGCAAAAAGATCAAGTACCGTAACTGAACCAAAATCAATGCGGTTATTAAGAATATTAAACAAACCCTCCCGGGCAAAATCGGTTGTTGGTCTTGCTTTAAGACCGGCAGGAGGAATAATCCTCCTTCCTTTATATTTACCACCGATTATTCGCAATTAATAACTGTGAAAAGATTCAGGAAACGATGAAGTTCAAGCTCGTTGAAGACATAACTGAAGCTGAAGTTGCCAGTCGGCTCAGCAAACTTTATGTCCCGTATATAAATTGAAAAATTCGAGGTAAGATCATCATATTTTTCAGTTTGCCCACTGAAGTAAATCGTTTCTTCCTGCTTGATATCCAGCCGCTTAAAAACATTAAGTACATAATAAAGTATGTCTGAAATATTCCTGTGATTAAATGAATTGCATAGTATCAAATCATTCTGGTCAAATACAATTAAGTTAAAGAATTCTCTTTCAATATGAACATGAATATATTTTCCGCTCAGATTTTTCCCCGGACAGGTGATATGCCGTAGTAGTGGTTTGATGTGATGAAAATACTGCACTCCCGGAAAGCTTGATGTTAACAGATCGTTTACAGATTTTGTAAGGGAAAAAATAACAAACGTGTCGGATTCAGGAATATTATTACTGAGGATAATACTGTTATTATCCGTTAAGTGATTAAAAGTGAAATATTCATCTTTCTTGCCGGGATCATAAAGAGGAGCGGGAACAAGAGTGAATTTTGGAGAGGGAGTTATAATATGTATTTGTTTATATTTCTTGGTAAGAAAATCATCGTTAGTGATTATTTCATTAAGTTTTTCAATGTTGAAATACTTATTCTCATCCGGCTCAAAATGACGAATCAGAACAAACTTGTTCCTTAGAGTATCAAGGATACAGAAGGAGAATCCGTTAATACCTGCCTGAACTGATAATACATAGTTTTCAGTTGAGTTTATATCGAGTGTCTCATCAAAGAGTTCCAGAGAAGGCATCTGTGTTAAGAAGATTGATTAAGTTTACAAACAAATGTATAAAATTTATCAATGAAGCAATTAATGTTACCGACATTTCGAAATGCGCGATACAATAATATATAATAATTTATGCAGGAACCTTGGAAATATTCCAACGGATGACCAGTCTGCTGCATTAAAGAAGATAACTGCCTATATCTGTGAAAATGATTACGATACTATCTTCCTTATGACCGGCTATGCAGGAACGGGTAAGACAAGTATTATAAGTTCCATTGTGAGGACTCTTGATCAGTTGAGGATAAGATCTGTACTGCTGGCACCTACAGGACGAGCCGCAAAGGTACTGAACTCTTTTGCCGGGAAACAGGCTTTTACGATACATAAAAAGATATACCGTCAGAAATCGTCAAAAGATGGTATGGGAAATTTTGTACTCGACAGGAATCTTCACAGAAACACATTCTTTATCGTGGATGAGGCTTCGATGATATCAAATTTTTCAAACGAAGCTTCACTCTTTGGCAGCGGAAAGCTTCTCGATGATCTTATGGAGTATGTATATACAGGTATTGACTGCAAACTAATGATAGTTGGTGATACAGCACAGTTGCCACCCGTAGGATTCCCTGTCAGTCCTGCCCTCGATACTAAAACCCTTGGAGAATCAGGTTTCGGACTTATAGCATGTGATCTGAAACAGGTGGTCCGTCAGAGTGAGACTTCCGGAGTATTGATGAATGCAACAAAGGTCAGACTGCAAATAGCTGACGAGGACCTTGTGCATCCAACAATTGTCTGTGCCGGATTCAATGATATCGTGAGTATAAGTGGTGAAGACCTTGTAGAGGAGTTATCTGCTTCTTACGGTACATGCGGACTTGAAGGGACCATCATTGTTGTCAACTCGAATAAGCAGGCCAACAGGTATAACCAGGGAATACGAAACAGGATATTCTTCAGGGAAGAGGAGATAAGTCCGGGCGATATGGTGATGGTTGTGAAGAATAACTATTTTTTCACTGAAGAGGAGGGAGGTCCGGGTTTTATTGCCAACGGCGATATTGCTGAGATAAAGCGTATCAGGAAATACGAAGAGAGATACGGCTTCAGATTTGCTGATATGCTTCTGAGATTTACCGATTACGACCTTGAACTGGAATCAAAAGTGATACTTGATGTTCTTCATCTCGACACACCTGCATTACCGGCGGAGAAGAACAAAGAACTCTTCAATAATATACTCGCTGATTACCTTTATATCAAAACCAGGAGAAAACAGTATGAGGCCATCCGCAAAGATCCCTGGTTCAACGCACTGCAGATAAAATTCTCATACGCCGTAACATGTCATAAAGCACAGGGGGGACAGTGGGAGAGGGTCTTTATCGACCAGGGGATGTTTAACAGGCAGGAGATCACTATCGATTACCTGAGATGGTTATATACAGCCCTTACAAGATCGACCGACAAGGTTTACCTGGTTAATTTCTCAGAGGATTGGTTTACTTAGATCGCTTCAAGGATATATTTTGAAACAATTTCCAAAATGGGAAGCTCCTGGTCGTTATCCCAGCTTATATCTTTGTTCGCGGTAGTTACAACTATAAGATCCAGATCAGGAAAATTAATTATGTATTGTCCTCCCATTCCCAAAGCCATAAATAAATCATATCCGTTCATCTTTCCGAGCCACCACAGATAACCGTAGTTGTAGTCGGTTAAAGGTCCCCAGGCAGTTCCATTATTAGTCCATGTTCTGGTCAACGAAGCTTCTATCCACTCTTCCGTAACTATCTGTGTGTCATTTATTCTTCCGTTATTTAAATACATATATCCCAGAACAGCCATATCGCGGGGTTTCATATAAATGTCGTAACCTCCAGTGTTATAACCCTTTGGATCTGTGTGCCATTCGATAATTTCTATTCCCATTGGTACGGTAAGATTAGCATCTGCATACTCCAGGGCACTCTTACTGCTTACCCTGGTGATTATTGCTGAAAGGAGGTGTGTCTCAAGGGAATTGCAGGAAAACTGTTGTCCGGGATTAAACAATAATGGAAGCTTAAAAGTCTCTCTGATCCAGTCATTTGTCTGTACAACAGGAATTAGATTATTCTCCTCATTGTCTATACCCATTCGCATTGTAAGCAGGTGTTTAATTGTAATATCGAAGAACCTGGCATCCATGCCAGCATAGACATATTCGGGAAAATAATCCATGATTTTCTTGTCAATGCTTTCTATCAGGCCATTATCCAGTGCAATACCCACAAGGGACGACATAAAATTTTTTGTATCGGACCAGATCTGATGTGCCGTATTCACATTATAACCGTTATAGTATTCTTCTGCAATAAGGTATCCGTCCTTAATAACCAGAAGGGCATCAACAAAGCCTAATTGTTCTGCTTTCATGTAAGCAGAATCGAGGATTTTCTGATCCAGACCAACAGCAGAAGGTATCGAAATCGGCCACTGAAAATCGTACAGGTCTTCATCTGATTTGTTACATGAATTAAGAATCCATATAGAAAGAAATATTTGAATGGTGATCAGTTTGTTCATAGCAACCATTTTGCTTATACTTTCAACATACCATATAATGAATTGCCTGGCCAACTGAGCAAAATACTTCATGACATTACTTTTTCACCCTGAAAAAGTAAATATTGTCTCTTTCAAGAAGATCAGTATTTACTTTAATCAGTGCATAACCGGCTTCTGTGGCCTCCCGGATCATTTTTTCTCTTGAAGTGGCCTCCCTTCCTCTTATGCCGGTTTTAAGGGGATCACGCTCAACAACAATGAGCATTCCGTCTTTTTTAAGGCAGGGGATGGTATTTCGCAGCATTTCGACCGGCTTGTCAAAATGATGATATGCGCTTATTATTATTGCAATATCTACCTCACCTGCAGGTAACATGGGATTGTCAATCCTGCCAATGAATGTTTTTACATTCAACAGGCTATTTCTCTTGCATCTGTTTTCCAGGTAGTTCAGAGCCCTTGTATCTATATCATTTGCATATACTTTCCCTTTTTCACCAACCCTGATTGAAAAAAAGATGGTCATCCTGCCTCGCCCTGCACCAATATCGGCAATCACCTTGCCTTCCTTTAAACCTATAGCATCCATAAGTTTCTCAGGCTGATGCTGGCTGTTTAAACGGTACTCTGAGGATTCAACAGGAACTTTCTTTTCCTGAGAGAAACAGCATGTTAAGATGAAAAGTGAAAGAAAAACCGTAAATGTTTTTGTCTTAAACATCTTCACTTGTTTATTTGCAGTTCCTGCTTTATCTTTTCAATATTAACATCCATTAACCAGATATCAAAATTTCCTGATCTTGTGCTGGTAAAGGCGACGGTTTTACCGTCTGGCGACCATGCTGCACCTTCGTTATGACTGTTTTCCGTAACGGCAAAGGGTAATGATATGCCTCCATTTGAAGGCATTATCCAAAGACCCAGATATATGTCTTTCAGTACTGCATAGATGAGTAATGAACCATCCGGAGAGAGCGCAATATGGCGATAAAAATTATGGCGATCTACCATAATCTGCGTCTTTGTTTTGCCATTGGCCGAAATTTTCCATATAGTTGATTTCCTTGTTGGCATCTCCATAAGGGCTACCAGGATGTACTTTCCATCGTTTGTCCAGCATCCCGGCAAAGGGATCATACCTTCATTTCGAAAAATGCTTCTCAATCTGCCGGTTTTCATATTGTAGACACAGATTGACAATCCTGAACGTTCGAGGAATGCAATCTGTGAACCATTGGGTGACCAACAGGGTAAGCCGCCATTTACAATCTGAATTGAATCAGGAAGAAAGAGTTTAGCATCCCCTCCAATGGAAGCGATCATCTTAATGCTTCTGCCAGTATCTGCATCAAAAACAATATTTTGGCCATCAGGTGACCATTTGGGATGCTCGGCTATACCTTTGAATATCTGTTTTGCTCCTCTTCCATCCAGGGAGACAACCCACAGACCATTTCTACCCAGAGTGTCATTCCATGTTGAGATCTGATGAACCAGTGATTTTGAATCAGGTGCCCATGAGGCAAATCCATTCTGCCCGGGGGCTGAGGTAAGCCGCCTTACAGGGAACATATCCTGTGCAGATATGCCTGAAGGAATAGTTAATAATATTACCAGTAAAAACAAACGTTGCACTTTCATGACCTTATTAAATTTCAAGAGGAAAACAGGTTTCATTTCATTTTCTGAAAAAGAATATATAGTTACTTATGACTTTATCAAATTTAATAAAACTAAATGATTTGCAGAGTTTTATTTTACTAATGGTTCCAAAGAGACAACAATTAACATCAATGTATGTAATTCCAGATCAGGATCATTTGTGTACTTGCGAAATCCGAATAGCTCTATATTCTTCTGATCCGATAAGTTTCAAAATTTAAAACCGGTTACTCTCCAATAATTTTAACCAGCACCCGTTTTCGTCGCTTTCCGTCAAATTCGCCATAGAAGATCTGTTCCCACGGTCCGAAGTCGAGCCGGCCACCGGTGACTGCAACAACAACCTCTCTGCCCATTAACGTTCTTTTGATATGAGCATCTGCATTGTCTTCAAAGCTATTGTGCCTGTATTGGCTGTAAGGTTTTTCAGGGGCCAGCTTCTCGAGCCACACTTCAAAATCATGATGAAGTCCGGATTCATCATCATTAATAAATACACTGGCTGTTATGTGCATGGCATTAACGAGTACCAGTCCTTCCTGAATACCGCTTTCTGAAAGACAGTTTTCCACTTGTCCTGTAATGTTCAGGAATGCCCTGCGGGTGGAGGTTTCAAACCAGAGTTCTTTTTTGTATGATTTCATGAATTTAAGTTTTATAAGTCCTTTAACCACAGGGTAACACGCAGATTTACACGGAGTCTCACTGTTTAGAACTCCGTGTTGCTCAGTGTATTACTCCGTGGTAAAACTGTTTTAAACCAGTTTCATATCATTTATTATTCCTGCAATTCTCTGATCGAGGAGTTTTTCTGTTTCTTCGAATTTATCTGCTGATTCAAGTTTTGTATTTACGCTGAAATAAAACTTAATCTTTGGTTCTGTACCTGAAGGCCTGACTGATATCTTTGTTCCATCCTCAAGGAAGAGCTGGAGAACATCAGACCTTGTCAAATCGATTTTACTGCTTGTTCCGTTTATTTTGTCGTATGATATAAGCTGTTCATAATCATCTATTCTGACGACCCTGCTGTTATTAATAGAAGCAGGAGGATCTGTTCTGTAATCCTGCATCATAGCCCTGATCTCGTCAGCTCCTTCTTTACCTTTACAGACTATATTGATCAGTTTTTCCTTGTAAAAACCAAACTTCACATAAATATCAATAAGCATTTCATAAAGGCTCATTCCTTTGCTTTTTGCCCAGGCAGCCGTTTCGGCAACAAGAGCACAAGAAGCAATTGCATCTTTATCCCTTACATAATCGCCGGGAAGAAAACCATAACTCTCTTCACCTCCACCTATAAATTTCATTTTTCCCTCAAGGATTCTCATAAGCTCGGCAAAAAACTTGAAACCGGTGAGAACATTGAAGCATTCAACATTGTAGTTGTCAGCTATTTTGGCAAGAAGATCTGATGTTACTATCGTTTTGATAATGTACTCGTTCCCTCTGTATTTATTTGTTTCTTTATATTGTGACAGGATATAGTATATCAGTATTACTCCTGTCTGGTTTCCGTTAAGAAGAACAAACTCCCCATTTTTATTTTTTACTGCAATCCCCAACCTGTCGGCATCAGGATCTGTTGCCATGACCAGTTCAGCACCCTCTTCAACAGCTTTCATAATAGCCATCTTTAATGCATCTGGTTCCTCAGGATTAGGCGATTTTACTGTAGGAAAATTACCATCGGGATTATCCTGCTCAGGAACATTTATAACATTTGTGAAACCAAACATTTTCAGTGCTGCAGGTACGATCTTCCCTCCGGTTCCATGAATAGGAGTATAGACTATACCGATATTGCTATATTTTTTAATAATTTCAGGATTGAGACTCATCCTCAGCACCTCCTTAAGGAAAAGGTCATCTGTCTCCTTTCCGATAAGTTTGATTTTATCCTTATTTCCGTTAAACCTGATCTCACTGACTGATCTGATCTTCCTTACCTCTTCAATTATTCCTGTATCATGTGGAGCCACAACCTGACCCCCATCATCCCAGTAGGCTTTGTAACCATTGTATTCGGGAGGATTATGGGATGCAGTTATAACTACACCGCTATGACAATTATAATATCTTATAGCGAATGAAAGTTCAGGAGTTGGGCGAAGTGATTCGAACAGGTAGACATCAAATCCGTTGGCTGAGAAGATATTGGCAGTTGTTTCGGCAAAGTAACGACTGTTATTCCTGCAATCATGAGCAACAGCTACCTTTATACCTTTCCGGCCAAATTGCTTGATCAGATAATTCGACAAACCCTGTGTTGCCATCCCCAGGGTATAAATATTCATCCTGTTTGTGCCGGCACCCATGATACCCCTGAGACCACCTGTACCGAATTCCATATCCTGATAGAATGCATCAATAAGTTTCTTCTCATCTTTTTCGAGCATATCCCTGACCTCTCTCCGGGTCTCTTCATTAAATTCATTTCCAAGCCACTTTTTAGCTTTGCTTTTTATATCATTTATCTGTAACATATTATTAATGATTAGCTTAATAGCCTAATGCACCGTTTCAAACTGGTTCTCCAATGTGGTATTGTTATGTTGAAATTTTCTTTAATCTTGGATTTATCCAGTACAGAATAAGAAGGTCTCTGAGCTGCTGAATGATAATCCCTGGAAAGAACAGGATCCACCCTGCAACTCAGTCCTGTTTCATTAACAATTTCAGTTGCAAAATCAAACCAGCTGCATACTCCTTCGTTCGAATAGTTATAAATACCCGGATTAAAAGCTGTTTGATTTCTGATAACTCCGGATACTATTTTTACAATGGTTTCTGCAAGATCAGCTGCATAAGTTGGTGTGCCGATCTGGTCAAAGACCACACTTATAGATTCTTTCTCTCCGGCCTTTTTGATTATCGTCTTCACGAAATTATTACCGAATGATGAATATAGCCAGGATGTTCTGATAATTATTGAGCTGGAGTGGGAGAAAGCATATTTTTCTCCTTCAAACTTTGATCTTCCGTAAGCTGACAGTGGATTTGGCAATGAATCTTCATTATATGGAATATTTGATTTCCCGTCAAAAACATAATCGGAAGAGATATGGACAAATTTACAATGCGACCCGTTAATTACATCTGTAATATTTTTAACAGCAGTGCCATTGATCATCAGAGCTTTATCATATTCGTTTTCAGCTTTATCTACAGAGTTATAGGCTGCGCAGTTGATAATCCAGTCGGGTCTTATTTCTGAAATAAGATGGTTGACCTGTTCTTTGCTGGTTATATCAAGTGTTTCTATATCAGTGAATACAAAATCATAACCAGGAAAGTCCCGGTAAACGATCTTTAGCTCATTCCCAAGCTGACCTGATGAACCTGTAACTATTATTGTCGCCATAATCAACCGTTTGATATTATTTAAAAGTTATACTCAGCTTCCCTGAAGGGCGGATTCTTTGAATCTTTAACACTTATAATCGGGACTACTGCTCCGGTTCTCCAGTCTATATCAAGATAAGGGTCATTTAATGCTATTCCCCTTTCATAATTTGGATTGTAGAGATTATCACATTTGTACAATATGATAGCTTTTTCACTTAGAACAGAGAAGCCATGTGCAAACCCTTTGGGTATAAAAAGTTGATTCTTAGCTTCAGAATCAAGCTCTATTCCATACCATTTTCCAAAAGTGCTTAAGCCTTTGCGGAGATCAAGCGCCACATCAAAGATTTTTCCTTCAATCACTCTTATAAGCTTTGCCTGATCGAAAGGTTTTAACTGATAATGCAATCCTCTTATTACACCTTTTGAGGATTTTGATTCATTGTCCTGAACCGGGGAAAATGATATTCCGACACTTTTAAATGACTCATAATTAAATGATTCAAAGAAATAGCCTCTGTTATCAGAGTATATATCAGGTTTAATTATAACCAGACCCTCAAAACCTGTTTCAATAGTTTTCATTTTGTGATGTTATTCACTTTAAACCTTCGAGTATATTTATTTATTCCAATGCAATTCTCAGCAGGTATTTACCATACTGGCTATTCTTAACAGGTTCGGCAAGAGCAATTAACTGATTCCTGTCGATGAATCCTCTTTTGAATGCAATCTCCTCAATGCAGGAAGCTTTAAGACCTTGCCTTTGTTCCAGTGTGGCGATAAAATTTGATGCCTGAAGGAGGCTTTCATAAGTGCCTGTGTCAAGCCAGGCCATCCCTCTTCCCATCAGTCTGACTTCAAGAGTGCCCTCATTGAGGTATAAGTGGTTAAGATCGGTGATTTCCAGCTCACCACGCTTAGATGGTTTAAGTGATTTTGCTTTTTTCACAACAGTGTTATCATAAAAATAGAGTCCCGTAACAGCATAGCTGGATCTGGGTTTTAATGGTTTTTCCTCGATGCTTACCACTTTTTTATTACTGTCAAATTCAACCACCCCATAACGCTCAGGATCAGTTACATAATAACCAAACACACAGGCTCCTTTTGTCAGTTTTGCGACGTTTAGAAGTGTGTCTCCAAAACCATGACCATAAAAAATATTATCTCCAAGTATCATACATACAGGATCTGTCTCAATAAACTTTTCGCCAAGGATAAAAGCCTGAGCAAGGCCATCAGGTGACGGTTGTTCGATATAGCTGAATTTTATACCCAGTGAAGACCCGTCTCCGAGAAGATTCATAAATCCCGGCAGATCACGTGGGGTTGAGATCACAAGAATATCCCTGATACCAGCCAGTAATAAAACAGACAAAGGATAGTATATCATTGGTTTGTCATAAACGGGTAACATCTGTTTTGAAATGGAACTGGTTATTGGATAAAGCCTGGTACCTGCACCACCTGCTAATATTATTCCTTTCATATTTGATAATTCAGTTGCAGATTGTAAAAATAGTTATTCTGTATTAATTGAAAACCAGGCTTCAGGTGACAGGCTTCAGGCGGCAGGTTGTTTCTTACTTATGAAGCCCGTAGCCCGTAGCCTATCTTCTTCCGATTCCAAAATAGACAAATCCATATTTTCTGATCTCTGACGGATCATAAATGTTCCTGCCATCAAAGATTATCTTTTGTTTCATAAGCTCTTTCATTTTATCCATATCTGGAATGCGAAATTCGGCCCATTCAGTCATTAAAACCATAGCATCAGCATTTTTGAGAGCTTCATACTGATCGGTTGCATATATTATCTTTTCCCCAAGGAGCTTCCTTGTTTCATCCATGGCACCAGGATCATATGCCTTTATTCTGGTACCTTCTTTAAGCAGCATCTCTATTAAAGTAATAGCCGATGCCTCTCTTATATCGTCGGTCTTTGGTTTGAACGCGAGTCCCCAGATGCATATGGTTTTATTTGTCAGGTCATTGTTAAAATGTTTCTTTATTTTTCTGAAGAGTACTTTCTTCTGATAATCATTGGCTTTTTCAACAGCTTTTACAACATTAAGCTCATAACCGTTATCTTCCGCAGTTTTAATAAGGGCCTTGACATCTTTAGGAAAGCATGACCCACCATAACCTGTTCCCGGATAAAGAAACTTATTACCTATTCTGGAATCGCTGCCAATACCTTTCCTTACCTGATTGATATCAGCTCCGAGAATGTCGCATAGATTGGCAATTTCGTTAATAAAACTTATTCTTGTGGCAAGCATCGCATTAGCTGTGTACTTTGTCATCTCGGCAGAAGCAATATCCATAAAGTAAATAGGATGGTTATTGAGAAGAAAAGGTTTATATAGTTTCCTCATTATTTCTGCTGCTCTTTCAGTATTGGTACCAATGACAATCCTTTCGGGTTTAAGGAAGTCTTCAATTGCAGAACCTTCCTTGAGAAATTCTGGGTTGGACGACATATCGAAAGGTATATCAAGCACACGTTTTTCAAGCTCTTCCTGTATGACTTTCTTTACTTGTTCCGAGGTGCCAACAGGAACTGTACTCTTTATAACAACCACAATATATTCATTAATTGCCTTCCCAATTTCTCGGGCTACCCTTAAAACATGCTGCAGATCAGCTCTTCCATCTTCCCCGGGGGGGGTACCAACAGCTATAAAGAGTGCATCTGAACCTTCAATGCCATCCTTGATCTCTGTTGTAAAATGCAGCCTTTCTTTAGTCATGTTCCTTTTAATCATATCATCAAGTCCCGGCTCGTAGAGAGTAACAGAACCATCATTCAGCTGTCGTACTTTTTCAGAATCAATATCGATGCATATCACATTGACACCGGTTTCAGCAAAGCAGGTTCCTGTCACCAGTCCGACATATCCTGTTCCAACAACTGCAATCTTCATGGAATGTGATTTTTTTGATAACTATAATCGTAATCGTACAAAGATAATATAACAAGTGAATTTTGAAAACATGGCAGGCTACGGGCTGCAGGCTGCAGGCTACAGGCGACTGGCTACGGATTCCTGTCGCCTGATGCCTGATGCCTGTCACCTGACGCCTGATGCCTGATGCCTGATGCCTGATGCCTGACGCCCGATACTCACGGCCTGTTACTTACCCAGCTTGTGTATTTGTAACATCGTGAAAATCTTAAATTAGATTGTGATAATTCATAAAAAAACACATATCTTTGCAACCAATTTTTTATCAAAATAATGTCTAACTTATTAATTTTTAGTTCTTTTATAAACAAATTATGACTGAAAGCAAGAAAAAATCAACAAAAAAGGAAAAAGTTGAAATAGATGAAGACAGTGTAAAGCCTGTAAAGAACACAAAAGCAAAAGAAGCAAAAGAGAAATCTGTCAAGCAATTAGAGGAAGAAGAAGCAGATATTGCAGAAGAGCTTACAGGGGAAGTATCAGACGATACTGAATCCGTTCGTAAAATCAAGGATGAAAAGGAGACGAAAACACCTGAGAAAGCAAAGGCACCTGCAAAAGCAACCAGACCCAGAAAAAGAAAGGATACTCCTGTAACTGTTGAGGAACAGAAATCCCAGAAAGAACAGGAATCTCTTCCGGAACAAGCAACCGACACTATAAAAGAAACTAAAGTCAAAGCCGAGAAAGAAAGTGTAACTGCACCAGAAGATTTTGACTGGGAGAGCTTTGAGCGGGATGAACTCCGCATTTCTCCAAAACACAAAGAATACGAAGCACTTTATGATGAAACACTATCTACTATTGCTGTTGATGAAGTAATAAAAGGCACTGTTATTCAAATGACTTCGCGGGAAGTTGTAATAAACATCGGATACAAATCGGAAGGCGTTGTGAGTCTGAATGAATTCCGGTATAATCCTAATCTTAAAGTAGGGGATACTGTTGAGGTATATGTGGAAAGTCAGGAAGACAAGAAAGGGCAACTGCTTCTTTCACATAAGAAGGCCCGAGCAATCAATTCATGGGACAGAGTAAATACTGCACTGGGAAATGATGAAATAATAATGGGATACATCAAATGCCGGACCAAAGGTGGAATGATTGTGGATGTTTTTGGTATTGAAGCATTTCTTCCTGGTTCGCAGATCGACGTGAAACCAATACGCGATTATGATGTTTTCGTTGGCAAAACAATGGAATTTAAAGTAGTAAAGATCAACCAGGAATTCAAAAATGTTGTTGTTTCTCATAAAGCACTCATTGAAGCAGAACTGGAACTGCAGAAGAAAGAGATAATTGCAAAACTTGAAAAAGGGCAGGTCCTCGAAGGAACCGTTAAGAATATAACCTCATATGGAGTCTTTATTGACCTGGGAGGTGTTGATGGGCTTATTCATATTACAGATCTTTCGTGGGGAAGAGTTAACCATCCCGAAGAGATAGTACAGCTTGATCAGAAACTCAACGTAGTTATTCTTGACTTTGATGACGACAAGAAAAGGATTGCACTTGGACTTAAACAGCTCACAACCCATCCGTGGGATTCAGTTGATCCTGATCTGAAAGTTGGTGATACGGTTAAAGGTAAAGTTGTGGTGATGGCCGATTATGGAGCTTTTGTTGAAATAGCTCCAGGTGTTGAGGGATTGATCCATGTGTCAGAAATGTCGTGGTCGCAGCATCTGAGAAGTGCCCAGGAATTTTTAAATGTCGGTGATGAAGTTGAAGCCGTTATTCTTACTCTCGACAGAAGCGAAAGGAAAATGTCCCTTGGCATTAAACAGCTTAAACCCGATCCATGGCAGAATATAGATGAGAAATATGCAGTCGGAGCAAAACATACTGCAAGAGTAAGAAACTTCACAAACTTCGGAGTTTTTGTTGAAATAGAGGAAGGTGTTGACGGATTGATACATATTTCTGACCTGTCCTGGACAAAAAAGATTAAGCACCCTGCAGAATTCACTGCCATTGACGCGGAAATTGAGGTGGTAGTACTTGAAATAGATAAAGAGAATAGAAGATTAAGCCTTGGCCATAAACAACTTGAAGAGAACCCGTGGGATGTATTCGAAAGTCTGTTTACCGTCGACTCTGTTCATGAAGGGACAGTTATGGAAGTTTTCGACAAGGGAGCAATTATTGCACTTCCTTATGGAGTTGAA
Organism: uncultured Rikenellaceae bacterium; assembly: GCA_964596715.1. GTDB lineage: Bacteria > Bacteroidota > Bacteroidia > Bacteroidales > VadinHA17 > LD21. The sequence goes on along the minus strand of CAZQVL010000014.1, from coordinate 53,613 downwards.
GGCTTTGCTACTCCTAAACATCTGGTTAAAGAAGATGGTCTGATGGCTAAAGTTGATGAGAAACTGCAATTTAAGGTTATTGAATTTAATAAATCGGCTAAAAAAATTATCGTTTCTCACAGCAGGATTTTTGAAGATGAGAAGAGAGCTGTTGAATCAGCAACTAAGAAATCTGATTCTGATGCTCCAAGGAAAACATCAAGGAAAGCCAAGATTAATGTTGAAAAGACAACACTTGGTGATATTACTCAGCTTGCAGCTTTAAAAGAAGAAATGGAAGAAAAAGAAAATAAAGCTTCCAAAAAAAAGAAAAAATAGTTAAATTTAGGCTATTAAAATTATAACTATGGATTTCAATATTGAAACCCGGAATAACAGCACAGTTATTCAGATTCAGTCGGAGAAGCTTGATACTCATATAGCACCTGCGCTAAAATCGGAACTTGTGCTTGTTTCAGGTAAGGGTGAAAAAAATATCATCCTTGATCTTGAAAAATGTCAGTACTGCGACTCTTCTGGTCTGAGTGCTATACTGGTAGCTAACAGATTGTGTAAAAATGCCGGTGGCACCTTTGTTTTGTGCGGTTTAAATGAAGCAGTGGAAAGACTGATAACCATTTCACAGCTTGATACTGTACTTACAATCACAGGATCAGTTGCTGATGCTGAAAAGATGATATCTTAAAGCCGGTGCAACGTAGTGTGCCAATGAGACTGACAATACTTGGCAGTAGTTCTGCTTTACCGACATCAGAAAGATATCCAACCGCTCATGTCCTTAATGTACATGAGCGGTTGTTCTTAATAGACTGTGGTGAAGGTACACAGATGCAACTAAGAAAAAACAGAATCAGATTCGGAAAAATAAATCATATATTTATAAGTCACCTGCATGGCGATCATATTTTCGGACTCTATGGCCTCCTTTCTACCTTCAACCTGATGGGCAGACAGAATCCTGTGTATCTTTATGCCCCTGAGGAGTATAATCATATGCTTCAATCGCACCTGACCGATTTTGATATTCATCTCAATTTTGATATTGAATTTATACCACTATTGGGGAATGATCCTGTTAAAATACTTGATAATAAACATGTTACAGTTACATCTTTCCCCCTGAAACATCGTATCCCTACATATGGATTTCTTTTCAGGGAAAAAGTCACCGACCGTAATATAATCAAAGAGTGCATAACCAGATACGAAATTCCGGTTGCCAGAATTCCGGCAATCAAAAAAGGCGCGGATTTTGTAACAAAAGACGGATTGGTTATTAAAAATGAGGATATTACAATTCCACCTCCAAAACCTCTGTCATATGCTTATTGCAGTGATACAATGTTTTTTAATCGTTTAGTCTCCTTTATTAAAGATGTTGACCTTCTTTATCATGAAGCAACATTCGATAAGAGTCTTAATGACCTTGCCAGTGAAACCGGCCACTCGACAACACTCGATGCAGCAAAAACAGCAAAAAAAGCAGGTGCCGGAACACTTATTATTGGACATTTTTCAGCCCGTTATAAAGATGTAACTAAACTGGTAGATGAAGCAAGATCTGTCTTCCCTAATACCTACCCGGCAATAGATGGTCAGACATACAAGATTGAGAATAATATGAATCCATAGCAAAAGAATTTCTATCTTTGTGACCGTTTAAAACCTAAAACCAAAGGGAGTGCAGGATAAAATTTTGATCCTTGATTTTGGTTCGCAATATACTCAATTGATAGCCAGGAGAGTGCGTGAAATAAATGTTTATTGCGAAATATTTCCTTTTAATAATTTTCCAACTCCCGATCAAACTGTCAGAGGTGTAATCCTTTCAGGAAGCCCTTTCTCAGTCCGCGACAAACATGCTCCATATCCCGATCTGTCAATAATAAAAGGGAGAATCCCTCTTCTGGGAGTTTGTTACGGAGCACAATACCTGGTACAGAGTTTTGGTGGGGAAGTGCTGCCTTCCGCAACACGAGAATATGGAAGAGCAAATCTGATTTATATAAACAATGATGACCTATTATTCAGAGATATTCAGCCTGGGACACAGGTTTGGATGTCTCATGGTGATACGATAGTCAGAATCCCGGAAGGATATAAAATAACAGCCTCTACGGCTGATGTGAAGGCAGGTGCTTTCAGAATAAATGGCGAATTCACATGGGGAATTCAGTTCCATCCCGAAGTGTACCATACAATACAGGGGAGACAAATATTATCAAATTTTGTTACAGGTATTTGCGGATGTAGCCAAACCTGGACCCCCGGATCATTTGTAGAGACTGCGGTGATTAACCTGGAAAAACAGCTTGGTGACGATAAGGTGATCCTTGGTCTTTCCGGAGGCGTAGATTCGACTGTGGCCGCTGCCTTGTTAAACAAGGCCATTGGAAAAAATCTTACCTGTATTTTTGTTGATAACGGCCTGCTGAGAAAGAACGAATTTGAAAGAGTACTTGAATCCTGCGTGGATCTTGGATTAAATGTTAAAGGTATCAGGGCTTGCGACAGGTTCCTTGATCAACTTGAAGGAGTTAGTGATCCGGAAACAAAAAGAAAAATCATTGGCAGGGTATTTGTCGAAGTCTTTGATGAAGAGGCTCATAAAATAGAGAATGTTAATTGGCTTGCCCAGGGAACTATTTATCCGGATGTAATTGAATCCGCATCAGTGCACGGACCTTCCGTAACAATCAAATCGCATCATAATGTGGGAGGCTTACCGGAAAAAATGCATCTTAAAATAGTTGAACCTCTCAGGCTCCTTTTTAAAGATGAGGTACGAAAAGTGGGTCAGGCACTTGGTGTGCCGGAAGCTATCCTGGAAAGGCATCCTTTTCCTGGTCCGGGACTGGCAATACGATTACTCGGAAAGATAACAAGGGAAAAGCTGGAAATGCTTAAAGAAGCAGATGAAATATTTATAGAGGGACTCAGGAAGTATGGATTGTATGATTCGGTATGGCAGGCCGGAGTTATACTTCTTCCTGTTCAGTCAGTAGGAGTGATGGGTGATGAAAGAACTTATGAAAAAACTGTTGTGCTGAGGGCAGTTGGATCAACTGACGGTATGACAGCTGACTGGTCCCACCTGCCATATGATTTCCTTGGAACAATATCTAATGAGATAATTAATAAAGTAAAGGGAATAAACAGAGTTGTATACGATATCAGTTCAAAACCTCCCTCAACAATTGAATGGGAATGATTGTTTTAAAATTGAATATTTAATATTAAGAATAAAAAGCTTCACAAATGAAAATAAGGATAAGATTAAGCATATTGATTGCAGCAGTAATAGTACACGGTTTATTAAATCGACCTGCCTTTTCACAGGTACTTACTGAAGGTACTTTCAAAATAGGGAGAACATTAAATCTGATAGATGCATTTTATGTTGATTCTGTGAACGTGAACAGTCTTACTGAAACTGTTATTATTGAGACTCTCAGGAATCTCGATCCGCATTCGGTATATATTTCTGCCAAAGATGTAAAAGAGATGAACGAGCCTTTAAATGGTAATTTTGAAGGGATAGGGATACAATTTAATTTACTGTACGACACAATTATCGTAATAGAACCTTTACCGGGCGGCCCATCGGAGAAGGTGGGATTACGTGCAGGGGACAGGATAGTAATGATTGATAGTGAGAAGGTAACAGGAATAGGAATCTCGACATCAGGTGTCCGCAGCCGTCTTATGGGTGCGAAAGGTACGAAAGTGAATATCAACGTTTTCCGAAAAGGGGAGAAAGAACTGCTGGACTTTACTATTATTAGGGATAAAATACCTATTAATAGTCTTGATGCCGCATATATGCTTGATAATGAAACAGGTTACATCAGGCTGAACAAATTTGCTTCACCTACCGGGAAGGAATTTTCAGAGGCTGTAGCGCTTTTGAAAAAAAATTATATGCAAAACCTTGTACTCGACCTCAGGGGTAATGGAGGAGGTTATATGCTTGCTGCAACAGCAGTTGCTGATAAGTTTTTCTATAATCAGAAACTTCTGGTTTACCTGCGTGGCAGAAAAACTCCGAGGCAGGAGTTTAAATCTGAAGGTGAAGGAAACCTCTCTTCCGCAAGAGTAGTTGTCCTGGTCGATGAAGGCTCAGCGTCAGCAAGTGAAATTCTGGCAGGAGCCCTTCAGGATTGGGATCGTGGAGTTATTATGGGACGCAGAACATTTGGAAAAGGATTAGTGCAGCATGGCTACTATCTGAATGATGGTTCGATGATAAGACTTACTGTTGCACGTTATTATACACCAACAGGGCGTTCAATACAAAGCCCGTATGATGAAGGCTATGATAAGTATATTGAGAATTTTTACAAAAGATATACTAATGGTGAAATGATGACAGCTGACAGTATTCGTTTCCCTGATTCCCTGAGGTTTAAAACACTTGTTAATAACCGTATCGTATATGGCGGGGGAGGTATCATGCCTGATATCTTTGTTGCAGCTGACACATCAGGTAATACAGATTATTTCAGGAATCTTGTACGTCGTGGAATTATAAATACTTTTGCACTTGAATACTCTGACCGTAACAGGAACAAACTTACCTCAGGATACACGACGTTTGACGATTTTCATGATACGTTTGCGTTTTCGTCAGAGGATGTGAAAGCTCTAATAAAAAAAGGTGAAGATGCCGGGATAAAATTTAATGAAAGTCAGTATAAAATATCTCAGAATGATATACTTAAGGCTTTAAAAGCCCTTGTAGCCACTAATATGTGGCAGACCAATGAGTATTTCCGAGTTATGAATGAAGGAGACCTGGTAATCGAAAAAGCCCTCGAAGTAATCTCAGACAAAACAACATATAATAAAATTCTAGGATACCGGTAATTCTGGTCACCGAATAATAGGATGAGATTAATAGCAAAGACTCTTTTCGGGCTTGAAAAGGTCCTGGCAGAAGAGCTGGAAAGTCTTGGCGCTGGTGATATACGATCTGCAAACAGGGCCGTTTTGTTTGAAGGTAACTCATATTTATTATACAAGGTTAATTACTGCTCCAGGCTCGCGCTTTCGGTACTGGCAAGTATAGCTGAATTCAGGATAGGATCTTCATACGACTTGTATAATAATTGTATGAGACTTGAATGGGATAAATACCTGGGTTGTGACGATACCTTTTCTGTAGTTCCCGTAGTCAATTCAAAGATATTCCGTCATACTGGCTATGCAGGATTGTTGCTGAAAGATTCAATTGCAGACTGGTTCAGCAAAAGGTTTGGAAACAGGCCTTCGGTTGACACAACTGATCCGAAGCTTGTAATAAATCTGCATATCAGTAACGATACTGTTAATGTCTCCATTGATTCTTCAGTTGTTCAGTTGTTTAAACGTGGATACCGTAAAGGACAATTTCCTGCACCTCTTAATGAAGTACTTGCAGCCGGTATGATAAAACTCTCCGGCTGGGATTCCCGGTTTTCCCTTGTTGATCCAATGTGTGGATCAGGAACCATTCCCATTGAGGCATGTTTGATCGCCCATAGGATACCCCCGGGAAAATTCAGATCATTTTTTGGATTCCAGAGATGGAAAAATTATGATTCTGAGTTATATGAAAAAATCAGGCAAGAAGCAAATAAACAAATCATAAACTCGCAGGTGAAAATTTACGCAAGCGATATATCAGAAAATGCTGTTTCGAAAGCCAGGGCCAATATCCTCAATGCAGGACTGAACAATTTGATATACCTGGAAGTATCAGATTTTAAAAGCATAAAACCTAAAGAAAGCGACAGTTTTGTATTTATAAATCCTCCTTACGGCAAAAGGATCAAAACAACCGTAATTGAGGAGCTTTACAGCATGATCGGATCAACATTGAAGCATAATTTTGCCGGAAGTACAGCCCTGATAATTACTGCAGACAGGGAAGCTCTCAAACACGTTGGACTGAAACCAATACAAAAAAACACCCTTTATAACGGGGCTCTGGAATGCACTTTTGTTAAATATGAGATGTACCAGGGAACACGGAAGAAGAATAGATAATAAATCTTTGCCAGATTGGCTTTTATCACAAATAACTGAAGCTTTAATCAAAATTTTGCGTCAATATCTAAAAATCATCAAAGTGAAATGGTTATAATTTGCTAACTTCATATTTTTATTATATTTGTTAACAGAAAATTTTTGACCTTATCCAAAATGAAGCTTTGATGAGCTTTAATGTAGAGAATTATTTTACTAACCAGTCTAACGGAAATGTTATCCTTTATTATAAGGGTAATGTTGATTCGGAAGTCATAAATCAGGTTCTTGATACTGTTGAGGATAAACTGGTTCAGGTAAATGAACAATCTAAACTTAGGAAAAAGGTCTATAATGTTCTTGTTGAAAGTCTCCAAAATCTATATCATCATGTTGACAGAGTGCCGGAAGACTTTGAAGATCAGTCTGCTGAGAAATATGGAATACTGGCTGTGGAAAAAGTTGACGAAGGGTATAAGATTATGACAGGTAACTTTGTGCGTACTGATAATGTTGAAAAGCTCGAGGAGAAGATTAAAAGGATTAACAGATCGAATCATGAGGAGATTAAAGAACTATACAAATTCATACTTAATCATCAGAGGATCACTACAAAAGGAGGAGGTGGACTGGGTCTGGTTGATATAGCCAGAAAGACAGGCAATAAGCTTGAATATTCTTTTCAAGAGTATAATGAAAAATATTCTTTTTTCTATCTCAATATTTTAGTAAATGAAGAAATTTGAAACCAACAACGAAAAACTGGCTGATATGGAACCGATCGTCATCGAAGGAACACCTAAAACACCAACTGTAAGATTTGATGCTTCGGAAGGTATTTTTGAAATTAAAGGTCGTTCAATACCTGAGAACTCTGTTGAGTTCTACAAACCGCTGGTAGACTGGCTCGACAATTATAAAGAAACTCCCCTGAACAAGACGGTTGTTAATATCCGGCTTGAATACTTTAATACAAGCTCTTCAAAATGTATTCTTGATGTATTCAAAAAGCTCGAAGCTATACATAAGTTGAAGAATGATGTTGAGGTGAACTGGTATTATGAGGAAGATGACGAAGACATGCTTGAAGCTGGCGAGGATTATGAATCTATAATAAGAGTTCCATTTAAGATGATTGAGATTGAAGAATAAGAATAATATATATTAAATTTCCCTTTATCAGATCGGTTTTTATTCCAGAAATTAAGAAGGCTGTCTCCCCTGAGACGGCCTCTTGTTTTTGCAGTTATTGTTCCTGTCCCAATTCCTTTGTCCTCTTTCCCAAAATAGATTCACCTGAATCAAGTAATTTTTTAAGCAATCTGAAATAAAGTACCAGGTAGAGCATAATAGTCATTACCCATAACACAATAGTGTTAACCACATATGTGTCAACACTTAAACCGAAAATATTTTTTACGGGAGAATAGAAATGTGCCTTGATAAATATATGTTTGGGATCCATGAAGATTGGTTCAAGTTTTTGAACCAGTTCCCCTTCATAATCAATTATTTTCCTGGTTTCATTCTTCGCATATACAAACTCCTCAAGTGAATTATTGTAATAATCATCCCTTAGTTTCTGAAACGATTCCTTATCTTCCTCCTCAAATCTGGTTATCAGTGCATCCTTCTGGTTATTCGCTCTATTATAGTAGGCTACATAATATCTTCGGACCCCTTCAATATAGTCTAATGCGGCATTAACAATGCCGGGAGTGATTTTTTCGGGAGTCAAAAAATCAGCATAACCGAATTCATATTCAGGCAGAAGTTCCATTTCTTTACTTATTTCATTGGAAACAAGTAAAACATTGTCGTTAAAATCATCCCCTCTGGAATCATTTTCAAGATCACGCATTATATCTTCAAGGGCGCCTTTGAGTTTTATATTCCAGTAGTCTTTCTTGTACTTTGCTTTACTCATAGCCTTATCGTACACATAAAACTGCTTCTCATATTTATTATTTATGAACTGATTTACTGCAAGAGCTTCGTATCCCCACCGAGCAGTAATAAATTCACCATAAACAGGTATTGTTGCCGGGGAGGAGATATTAGGATTCAATTTTTCGAACTTAACAAGTATTCCACTAAGGATTATCTGTGGAATTACAAGAAAAGGAATTAAAATATAAATAGTTACAACTGCTTTAAAGCTGTCGGAAATTACAAGTCCCATAATATTTGCTGAAGCCCAGCAGGTAAACAAAACCAACCAGTATTCAAACATCATTCCTTTGATTCCGGTTATACCGTTACCGATCACTACAAAAGTAAAAGCCTGAATAGCAGATATTACAAACTGCACGAATACTTTTGACATTAGATAACTGTTCCAGCTCAGATTGAGAAATGCTTCCCTCTTGAGAATTTTTCTGTCCTTTATTATCTCTTCTGCGCTTACAATAAGGCCCATGAAGATGGCCACGATAACCGACATAAATATATAAACCGGCAGGTTACTGTTATCATATAAAGTATATTCCGGATTTTTTACACTTTCATCAAAGTATCTGATAAGGAATGCAAGGAAAAAAGCAAGAACAGGTGCTTCAAGAAGAGTTATAAGCAGGTACTGCGTATCTGCGATCTTTGATAGTATATCGCGTTTTGTGAATACGACAAACTGTTTAAACCTGTTTGGGGTTTTAAAATTGATTTCAGGGATTGGACCGCCCTCTTCAAGAACTTTCATTTTTTGCTCTGCCTTGTATAGATTGCTCCAGTCCTCAGGTGATATCCTGCGTGTTTCCGTAGGCTTGCCACTTTCTGTAAATACCTTGGTTTCAACTATATTGAATATCTGTTCAGGATTTACATTTCCACATACATAACATTCACTCTCATTATAGTCAACCTGTTCAATTTTTCTTTTGAAATATTCGATTGATTCGATAGGATTTCCATTATAGATCATGTAACCTCCGGTATCAAGTATTATCAGTCTGTCGAACATTTTGAAGATGTCGGAGGAGGGCTGATGTATAACAATGAACAGAAGCTTACCTTTCCTGGCGAGTTCATTCAACAGGTCGAGAATATTTTCAGAATCTCGTGATGAGAGTCCTGAAGTAGGTTCATCAAGGAACATTATTGCAGGTTCCCGTATCAGTTCAAGTGAAATATTGAGTCTTTTACGCTGGCCACCGCTTATTTTTTTGTCCAAAGGATTCCCGACTTTCATATTTCTTATCTCGTGGAGCCCCAGATTTCTAATAACGCTGTCTACCCTGTTTATGATTTCTTCTTCGGGAAGATTATCGAAACAGAGCTTTGCATTATAGTACAGGTTTTCAAATACTGTAAGTTCCTCTATCAACAGGTCATCCTGCGAAACGTATCCGATAAGTCCTTCCAGTTTTTCACTCTCCTTGTAAATGTTTATTCCGTTTATCAGTACATCACCCTGACATGGAGGATTTGTTCCGTTCAGTACACTTAGCAGTGTTGATTTTCCTGCGCCACTGGCACCCATAATACCCACCATTCTGCCCGACTCGCTACTGAAACTCATCTGGTGGATACCAACCTGTCCGCTTTTAAACCTGTATTCAAGGTTTTTAACCTCGTAAACTACCCGCGACGACTTAAATTCCTCCTTCAGGAATTGCATAGTTACATCCCAAAAATAAATTGGTGTAATTTTATATCCTTTGATGGATGAACCCTGGCTGAAAGCGTAAACTTTGTTTTCCTGAAGAAGCTGACTGTTCATCGATAACTCACCCGTACCGGCAAATCTAAGAAAGTAAGTTTTAACTGACGGGACGAAAAGTATCCATATTTGTCCTTTAAGCAACTCTTTATATGCAACTTTCGCTTCTGTGTGAGTAAAATTCTTATCACCTGTTATCACAAGAAGATTTGAAGTCAATGGAATATTTGTAAAGGAATTCAGTACAAACTGTTCAATGAACTCATACTCTTCTGCTGTAATATTCAGACCTTCAGCCAGAGTACTTATGAATCCCAGTTCAAGCTTACTAACCTCAGTTCCACCTGATTTACAGAATTCAAGTGCCTGAATAACGACAACAATCCGTTGTTGCTGATCGAGTTGACCCTGTTCATTAATCTGGTTGCATAACCTCCTGATCCTTATTGCAATAGCGCCCTCCCGCCTCTCTTCACTGCTCTTTTCCAGTTTTTTTCTGGCTTCAGCAAAAGCCTGATCATAAGTGAAAAGATACTCATTTACCAGCTCCTGGTTAAGCAGACGTTTTAGAAAAGCCTCAACAACACTCCTCTTTTCGCTTGCATTGCTTTGAGGTTTGCCAATAATTGCAAACAACTGTATCAGTGTCTCAAGGATTTTCTCACTCATTGCTGTTTTGTTTAAGTTCCCGTTTTGAGGTCATGAAATTAGTTATTTGGTATAAATTTTCCTAATAATAGTCTTCAACGTCAGTTAGTCAGTATTTGTTTCGATTTTCTGCTTAATTGAAAATTCAGTGTTACTCTACCTGCTAATTAAAAAGGTGATAGATCAAATGCAATAACTTTCAGCTTATTATTGTCAGATTGACATAATAGTGAATGCAGGTAATGTCAAAAAGACAAAAATGGTTGCAGCTTTATGAATGGCAGAAAATTTGTTGAACAGATGATGAAAAAAGAGGTATTATGAACTTGAATAACTTTACATTAAAAGCGCAGGAGTCAATTCAGCAGGCTTTTAATATTGCCAGCGCAAAAGGGCAACAGGCTGTTGAATGCGCTCACATTCTTCATGGTGTGATAATTCAGGCAGAAAGTATCACCAGCTGGCTTTTTGGCAAAATGGGCATCAATGAGAGTGCTGTTTCAAATAGTATTGAAAAATTAATCGATTCGTATCCAAAAGTATCAGGGGCTGAGAATTATCTTTCGTCCGCAGCTTCTGAAGCTTTGAGAAAAGCTAATGTACATGCTTCAGGGATGAAGGATAAGTTTGTTACTTCAGAACATATCCTGATGGGAATTCTTGATACTGACGATAAAGCATCACAGGTTCTTAAGGATCATGGAGTTACAATGAAGGAACTGAAAGCTGCCATAACTGAGTTGAGAAAAGGCGCATCAGTTGAGAGTCAGACTTCAGAAGAAACCTTTAATTCGCTCAACAGATATGCAATCAATCTTAATGAGAGAGCCAGGTCAGGTAAACTTGATCCTGTTATAGGCCGTGATGATGAAATAAGAAGGATACTGCAGATACTGACAAGAAGGACAAAGAATAATCCGGTAATGATCGGGGAACCCGGTGTAGGTAAAACAGCTATTGCAGAAGGTATTGCACACAGGATTATAAGAGGAGACGTTCCTGAGGACCTTAAATCAAAGATCATTTATTCACTTGATATGGGAGCACTGATTGCAGGTGCAAAATATAAGGGTGAGTTTGAAGAGAGGCTAAAGTCAGTTGTTAATGAGGTTATCTCATCGGATGGAGGGATAGTGATGTTTATAGATGAAATACATACACTTGTGGGAGCAGGTAAATCTGAGGGTGCCATGGATGCCGCAAACATACTTAAACCTGCCCTGGCCCGTGGTGAACTCAGAGCTATTGGTGCAACAACATTAAACGAATACCGGAAGTATTTTGAAAAAGATAAGGCTCTTGAAAGAAGATTTCAGGTTGTAATGGTTGAAGAACCTGACCGGGAAGATACTATCTCTATCCTTCGTGGAATACGCGAAAAATATGAAACACACCATAAAGTAATTATAAGAGATGAAGCACTAATTGCAGCAGTTGATCTGTCAACAAGATATATAACTGACAGATTTCTGCCCGACAAAGCCATAGACCTTATTGATGAAGCTGCATCACGGTTGAGGCTTGAAATGAATTCCATACCTGAAGAGATTGATGAAACATTAAGAGCGATTACCCGGCTTGAAATAGAAAAGGAGGCTGTCAGAAGAGACGGTGATAAGATAAAGGAAGAAAAGGTATCACGCGAACTGGCAGAATTACAGAACAGAAGAGATGAACTGAAAGCAGCATGGAAATCGGAAAAGGAGATGATTGAAAAGGTCCAGGAAAGAAAAGAAGCTGTAGAATCTTTGAAGTTTGAAGCAGAACAGGCTGAAAGAAAAGGTGATTACGGAAGAGTAGCCGAAATTCGTTACGGGAAAATAATTAACATGGAAAAAGAGATAGCTGAGCTCAAGGATCAGATTGAAAAGAAAAGAAGCAAGGGTTCGCTTATTCAGGAAGAAGTCAGATCGGAAGATATTGCTTCAATAGTATCCAAATGGACGGGGATACCTGTTTCGAGGATGCTTGAAAGTGAGAAAGATAAACTGCTCAGACTTGAAGAAGAACTTCATAAAAGAGTGGTTGGACAGGATGAAGCTATCAGTGCTGTAGCCGATGCTGTACGCAGGTCAAGGGCAGGTCTTCAGGATCAGAAAAGACCTGTGGGATCATTCATTTTTATCGGAACAACAGGAGTAGGAAAAACAGAGCTTGCCAGAGCCCTGGCTGAGTTTTTATTCAACGATGAAAATCTAATGACCCGGATAGATATGTCGGAATACCAGGAGAGACATTCTGTCTCCAGACTTATTGGTGCACCTCCCGGATATGTTGGTTATGATGAGGGTGGTCAGATGACTGAAGCTGTACGACATAAACCATATTCGGTTGTTTTACTGGATGAAATTGAAAAGGCACATCCTGATATTTTTAATCTTCTGCTGCAGGTCCTTGATGACGGAAGGCTCACCGATAATAAAGGCCGGACTGTTAATTTCAGAAATGTCATAATCATTATGACTTCCAACCTTGGTTCGGATATTATCAGGGACAGAATGGATGAATGGGAGAATAAGATGCCTGAGAGAGAGGAGGAAGAGCTGCGCAGGGAAATATTCATGTTGTTGAGAAGGTCTTTAAGACCGGAATTTCTTAACAGGATTGATGAAGTTGTAATGTTCCGACCTCTTGATATGGAACAGATCAGGGAAATTGTCAGGATGCAGGTAAAAGAGATCGAACATATTCTGGAAAACAATAATATGAGCCTCAGTATCAGTGACGCGGCAATCGACTGGCTTACAGAACGTGGCTATGATCCGCAGTCAGGAGCCAGGCCTGTAAAACGGTTAATCCAGAGAGAAATAGTGAATGAATTGTCCAAAGAAATAATCGCTGGGAGGATTGCAAAAGAGGATCACGTATTAATAGATACCGAGAATGATCAACTCAAGTTTATTAACAGTAAGCAATAACAATCCGACCGGTTAACGGAACGACTTGATACAGGCTTCCAGGTCGTCGTAAATCTCAAATACCGTGTGAAGGTGAAGCACCTGAAACAAATCCTTAACACGCGGTTCCAGACTGGCAAACTTGAGGGTACCATAGTTATTGCGTGCTGCTTTATTCATCGACAGGAAGGAAGCAAAACCCGAACTGTCGATATATTCAACCCCTTTAAGATTGACAATCACTTTTGAATTTGGAGTGTCAAATTCTTTACTTATACCTTCTCTTATCTCATCAATTACTGTGGCATTTATCTTATTGATGGAGAAGGATATAATGTCAATTTTGTTTCTTTTTTCAATATTAATCATTTCAGCAGGAATTTATCGGTTATTAACTAAATCATCAAGCTCGGTTATGGCTTCCTTTGTATCATTTGCAAACCTTGCTATATATGATTCATATTGCTCTGGATCTTTACCTTCCTTGGCCTGTATTTCAAAAGTTTTGAGCATTGCAGAAAGATCATCCAAACCCATAATCGCAACAGAGGATTTTGCTTTATGCGCCAGTAATCCCAATGCGTAGTACTTTTTTGCTGATAAAAGAGACTGCATCTCCGAATGCATTTCCACAACCTGATCCCTGAACATATTGACTAATTCACGGATTAGCTCAGAATCTCCCCCTGATACCATTTCGAGATATTCAGTTTTAATATACCTGTAATCCATAATTGTTAAACATGCAACAATTAGTGACTAAATAGAAAAAGAGTATATAACAAAAGTACTAAATTTTTCTTTCTTAAGATCTTCGAACTTATTTTTAAGTGTGTTAATAAATGACTATTTTGAAAAAGTCAAATAAGTACTATTTTTATGGAGATAAAAATAAATGATCATGAGAACTTACCTGTCTGCATTTGTTATGGTTATGTTACTTTATCCTTCATACCTCGGAGCACAAATCAATGTTGTTATCCGGAAGAAGGAATTCCAGAATGATAAAACCGGATTTGAAGCCGCCTGGAAAAATGTTACCAGCGGTGATGATTATTTTGCAGGGAAAGGCATCTGGTATACCAGTGCCTATGACGAGTACAGCAAAGCTATGGCATATAATAATTCAAATCCGGAGTTAAATTATAAAATTGGAGTGGCAGCTCTTTTCTCTGACAGAAAGGATGAAGCGGCTTCCTTTTTGCAAAGAGCTTATGAACTCAAAAGCGATGTTGCGGAAGATATACTCTTATTTCTGGGCAGGGCATTGCATTATTCAGGAAGGTTTACAGAAGCGGTTGAAAAATTTAATGAGTATATTGGATCTTCTGTTAAAAAAAATGGCGAAACAATAATACTGGCCGAAAAATATATTGAAGAATGTAATTCAGCATTAATAATAACAAAGGATACGGCCAGGATAAGTATCAGTAATATGGGATCTAACATTAACTCTAATGCTGATGAATATTCAGAGCTCTTTTCTGCTGACGAACAAACGGTATTCTTTGCATCCAGACGTGAATTATTTAAGAAAGCCAACAATTCCTATCCTGATTCAAAATTTGATGAGAACATATTGCTGTCAAACCAAAACGAAGGAGTATGGCAACCGACAATAACCGCAGGTAAACATCTCACAACAGCATATTGTGAATCCCCTCTTTATCTCAGCCGTACCGGTGATCAGCTTTATCTATATACAGGTTATCAAAATAATGGTGACATAAAAGTTTCTGAAAAGAAGAAAAGCGAATGGAGAGCTCCTGAAAACATCCCTTATAACATTAATACATCCGGATCAGAATCATCATTTACATTTGCACCTTCGGAATCGGAAATATTCTTTGTCAGCAATGGTATTAAGAAAGGGTTTGGGGGGAAGGATATTTATTATATAAGGAAAATCAATAACCGCAAGTGGTCAAAACCACAGAATGCGGGATCAGCAATCAACACACCATTTGATGAGGAATCCATAAGATTCTCAATGAAAGGTGATACTTTATGGTTTAGTTCCAAAGGACATAATTCAATTGGCGGATTCGATATTTTCTATAGTGTTAAAGACCAGTCAGGAGAGTGGTGTAACGTTGTTAATGCTGGTTATCCTCTTAATACTCCCTGGGATGAGTTGTTCTATTATCCTTCTCCCATTGATGACAGCGTTTTTTATTTCGTATCAAACAGGAGTGGAGGATTCGGGGGTTTGGATATTTACAAGGGTCGAATACTTCCTCCTCCGCCTGAACCCGTTGCAATTATAGAACAATTACCTCCTGCAAAACCTGATACCGTAATAATAAGGGATACAGTACTAATCTTAAGGGAAATAGTTCCGGTTGCTGAACCACCTGAAGAGCCTGGACTTTACCTGGTCGGAAAAATAAATGATTCGGAAACGGGGGAACCTGTAATGGCAAAAATAGACGTAATAGAAGTTGCTACAAACCAGACGGTTGCTACAACTGCCAGTTCTGATATCGATGGAACCTACAGGGCTAAACTACCTTCAAAACAATCTTACTATATCGATTTCAGGAGCACGGGATTTCTTTCTGATATGAAGCGTGTCAATATTCCGGAAACTTATGATCTCGATACCTATAACTTTGATGTTACAATGGTTAAAGTGAAAGTAGGGAAGAGGGTAATACTTAATAATATCCTGTTCGAAACTGGTAAATCGATACTAACAACGGGTTCATTTGCTGAACTGGACCGTCTGTTACAAATATTAGAGGATAATCCGCTTATGCGGATCGAAATATCAGGGCATACCGATAATACCGGAAGTCTGGCTCTTAATATGAAGCTATCAGAGGACAGGGCAAGGGCCGTTGTGGAATATCTTGTCCAAAAAGGGATTGATAATTCACGTATGGAATATAAGGGATTTGGCCCGAATGAGCCTATTGCTGATAACTCTACTGCAGCTGGAAGAGCAGTGAACAGGAGGGTGGAATTTAAAATTCTGGAATTCTGATAATCATCAGGTACTTCTAATATATACTTTTTAATCTTTACGCAAAAACCATCAATCTCAGTATTTTAAAATTAAGGCTATTGTTGATGAAGCACACACCATTTACCGGATTTCATATAGACGCAGGTGCAAAAATGATTCCTTTTGCAGGTTATAATATGCCTGTTGAATATACAGGTATTAATAAAGAACATATAACAGTCAGGAAGGGAGTAGGAGTTTTCGATATTTCTCACATGGGAGAGTTTCTGGTAACGGGACCGGAAGCTTTGCGATTTCTGCAGTTTATAACCTCAAATGATGTTTCAGCACTTTACGATGGCAAAGTTCAATATTCTTGTCTTCCTAACGGACAGGGAGGTATCGTAGACGATCTTCTGGTTTACAGATTTAACAAAGAGAAATATCTGTTGGTAGTTAATGCAGCAAATATTGAAAAGGATTGGAACTGGTGCCTGAAAAATGCAGAACCTTTTGGTCTGAAACCAGGCGAGAATCTGATTAACTCATCTGACCATATTGCTCAACTGGCTGTCCAGGGCCCCCTGGCACTGAAAGCTATGCAAAAGCTGACAGATTTGCAGATTGAAACAATGGAGAACTATTCATTTAAAGTAGTGGAATTTGCAGGTATTAAAGATGTTATATTTTCAACTACCGGATATACAGGGGCTGGCGGTTGTGAGATTTGTGTTACGAATGAGGATGGACCTGAACTGTGGAATGCAGTATTTGAAGCAGGAAAGGAGTATAATATTAAACCAGTCGGGCTGGGAGCGAGGGATACATTAAGGCTTGAAATGGGCTATTGCCTATATGGTAATGATATCAGTGATAATACCTCTCCGATCGAAGCAGGATTAGGATGGATCACAAAGTTTACTGATTCGAAGGATTTCATTGACAAAGAACTGCTGATGAAGCAGAAAAATGAGGGAGTTAATAGAAAATTAAAAGGCTTTGTGATGATGGAGAGGGGCATTCCACGCCAGCATTACGAGGTTGTTAATTCGGAAGGAGAGATCATTGGAGAGGTTACATCAGGTACTATGTCGCCAATGATGAAACAGGGAATCGGGATGGCTTATCTCACAAAGGATTATTGGACACCTGGCTCTGAGATTTATATACGCATAAGAAATAAGGAACTTAAAGCAAGAGTTGTAAGCTTCCCCATTTACAGGAATGGTTGAAATGTTAGTGAATGATGGAAAAGAGAATCCTGGAAACATGCTTTTCTCCCGCCTTGTACCGGCCCGATGAAAATCGTGAATCAATAGTAGTTATTATCGACATTTTAAGGGCTACATCAGCAATATGCACTGCTTTTGCGAATGGAGCAGTTAAAATCATACCTGTTGGTGATGTAAATGAGGCACTGGAATATAAGAAACGAGGTTATTTGGTAGCAGCAGAACGAGATGGATATGTGCTGGATTTTGCCGATTTCGGAAATTCCCCGTTTAACTTTACCCGCGAAAAAGTTGAAGGTAAAATAATTGCCTACAGCACTACCAACGGTACCGCAATAATCAATCTTTCATCATCGGCATTTATGACAGTAATAGGTTCGTTTTTAAATATCGGAGCTATTACAAAATGGCTTGCTGATCAGAACAGAAAAGTAATGTTGTTCTGTGCAGGATGGAAGAACAGGTTTAATATCGAAGACACAATATGTGCTGGTGCCATTGCAGAGAAACTAATGGCAACTAATCATTTTTCAACTATTTGCGATTCAACTCTGGCCGCAATGGATCTCTGGTTCCTCGCAAAAGCTGACCTTCGCGGGTATATTGAAAAGGTCGCCCAACGAAGTCGCCTGAGGGATAAGGGACTGGATGACTGTATTGAATTCTGTCTTACTGCAGATTTTACAAGTACCATACCCGTAATACAAAATGGAGTTCTTGTTGATAATATTTTATAAATTCATCGACTTAGTGTTAATTATTTAACAATAGCGTCTCATATTTATTATTTTTGTAGAAGAAGCCTTTAAGATTCATCAATTATTAATTACAAGATTCTTATCATGAAAAAACATAACTTTTATGCAGGTCCTTCAATTTTATCTCAATATACTATTGATAAGACGATTGAAGGAGTTAAAAATTTTGCAGGAACAGGATTGTCAATTCTTGAGATTTCACACCGCAGTAAGGAATTTATTGCCTGCATGATTGACTCAATAGCCCTTGTAAAGGAATTATTAGATGTACCTGAGGGTTACCAGGTTATTTTTCTGGGTGGTGGCGCAAGTCTGCAGTTTGCTATGGTTCCGATGAACCTTATGAACAGGAAGTCAGCATATCTTATAACAGGTTCCTGGGCAGGTAAAGCATTTAAGGAGGCAGCTATTTATGGTGATGCAGTTGAGGTAGCCTCATCTAAAGATAAGAATTTCAATTATATTCCAAAGGACTATACAGTTCCGGATGATGCTGATTATTTGCATATAACTACAAATAATACTATATACGGGACTCAGATGAAGAAAGATCCCGATGTAAAAATCCCACTGGTAGCGGATATGTCATCCGATATTTTCAGCCGTCCGGTTGATGTTTCAAAGTATTCAATAATTTATGGAGGTGCACAGAAAAACCTTGGGCCGGCAGGAGTCACTGTCGTTATTATAAAGGAAGATATTTTAGGTAAGGTTACACGACCGATCCCTATTTTTCTTGACTACAGGACTCATATCAAAGCTGAATCAATGTATAATACTCCTCCTTGTTTTGCTGTTTTTTCTTCCCAGCAGACCCTTAAGTGGCTCAAGGATATGGGAGGGATAAAAGTAATGCAGAAGAAGAATATTGAAAAGGCAGCCATTCTATATGATGAAATAGACAGAAATAAATTATTTGTACCTACTCTTAAAGACCCGGAAGACCGTTCCTTTATGAATATATGTTTTATAATGGCAGAGGAATATAAAGAACTTGAAGTGCCATTTTCAGACTTTGCCAAATCAAGGGGTATGATTGGTATAACCGGTCATCGTTCAGTTGGAGGATTCCGTGCTTCAACGTATAATGCCCTTCCGAAAGAGAGTATACAGGCTCTTATTGATACAATGAAGGAATTTGAATCAAAGTACTGATATAAATATATTTACAGATTCAGATCTTCATGTTGACTGAATGTGGTCTTTTTATTTAAAACAATCAGAGCATTAATAATTAAAATTATTTACTGATGAAAATACTTGTTGCAACAGAAAAAGCATTTGCCCCGGTAGCTATTTCACAGATACGTGAAGTAACTGAGGCAGCAGGTCACCAGCTTGCATTACTTGAAAACTATAAAGATGTATCAGAATTACTTGTAGCAGTGTCCGACGCAGATGCTCTGATAGTGCGAAGCGATAAAGTGACATCCCAGGTCCTTGATGCTGCCGGGAAATTGAAGATTGTTGTCAGAGCCGGTGCAGGTTATGATAATCTCGACCTTGCCGCATGTACCGCTCATAAGGTTATTGCTATGAACACTCCCGGACAAAACTCAAATGCTGTGGCTGAGCTTGCATTTGAAATGATGCTTTATCAGGCACGGAGCGGATTCAGTGGTAAATCCGGAACGGAACTCAGAGGCAAAACCTTAGGATTACATGCATTTGGAAATGTAGGAAAATATGTAGCTTCGATTGCAAAGGGCTTCGGTATGGATATTTATGCCTATGACCCTTATATAACTGATGATGTTATTAAAGCTGCAGGTGTGAAAGTCTGTAAAAGCCCTGAGGAAATCTACTCTATTTGCCGGTATGTATCATTACATATGCCTGCCAATGATAAAACAAAAAAATCTATCGGATATAATCTACTTAAAAGAATGCCTGAAGATGCTGTCCTTGTTAATACTGCCAGAAAAGAAGTAATAAATGAAGATGATCTTATAAGAATCTTTGAGGAAAGACCTGATTTTAAATATCTTTCAGATGTGGAACCCGATTATAAAGCGATTTTTGAAGAGAGATTTACTGGCAGGTTTATTTTTACCGCAAAAAAAATGGGAGCCCAGACTAAAGAAGCCAATATAAATGCAGGTGTTGCAGCTGCACGACAGATCGTGGATTATTTCAAGACTGGCAATGAGACATTCAGAGTCAATAAGTAGTAACCTACAGAAATTGTAATGGCAGTTGTGAGACCATTCAGGGGACTGAGGCCTCCCCGTTCTATCGTCAGAGATTTATCGTGTTTACCATATGATGTAATGAATGTAGATGAAGCCAGGATTATGGCAGAGGGAAAAGATTGTTCACTGCTTCATATTACAAGAGCTGAAATTGACCTGCCACCGGATACCGATATCCATTCTGAAGAGGTATATAAGAGATCAGTTGAAAATTTCACTGCATGGCGCAGTAAAGGATGGCTCATCAAGGATGATGAACCTTATTTTTATATCTATGCACAAACAATGGACGGACGTACGCAGTATGGAATTGTCGGATGTGCATCTGTAGATGATTATCTTAATGGAGTAATAAAAAAGCATGAACTGACTCGTCCTGATAAGGAACAGGATCGTATGGTTCATGTCAGAGTAAATAATGCGAATATTGAACCTGTATTTTTTACGTATCCTGCTGTAAAAGAGATTGATGAAATAGTGGATAAAATAACCGGGAAACAGAAACCCGAGTATGATTTTATTACAGAAGACGGTTTTGGACATCATTTCTGGGTAATAAGAAACACCGGAACAAACAGACTCATCGAACATCTGTTTGCTGAAAAAGTACCATATACATATGTTGCCGACGGACATCACCGGACTGCTGCAGCTGCGTTAGTCGGAAAGGAGAAAAGGGAGAATAATCCGGCACACACAGGGAATGAAGAATATAATTATTTTCTGGCAGTTCATTTTCCGGATAATCAGTTAAGAATTATTGATTATAACAGAACGATAAAGGATCTTAATGGCCTGTCTGAGGAAGAATTTATTTCGACACTTAAAACAGGATTTGAGATTAAAGAGAAGGGAGAAAGTATCTATAAACCGGCAAAGCTCCATAATTTTTCAATGTATATTTCCGGCAAATGGTACAGTCTTACTGCCAGGGAAGGTACATATGATGACAACGATCCCATAGGGATTCTGGATGTAACAGTACTTACCAGCCAGATACTTACGCCAATACTGGATATACAGGACCTCAGGCGATCGAAGAGAATTGATTTTGTCGGAGGGATACGCGGGCTTGGTGAACTTAAGAAGAGGGTTGATAGTGGGGAAATGAAAGTAGCCTTCGCACTTTATCCTGTCTCGATGAAACAACTTATTACAATAGCTGATTCAGGAAATATTATGCCGCCTAAGACAACCTGGTTTGAACCAAAATTACGAAGCGGCCTGGTCATTCACCTTCTAGATTAAAATAATCCTCTGTTTATCTCTGTGTCTTCACTGTTTATAGGGAGAGTTATAAAGAGAAATGCTTTACATGGTATTACTTTTACCTTACTCTTTCTTATTTTTGTTTTATCTCTTAAATACTTATATCAGATATTGCTTCAAATACTCTTTTATTAAAAAAACAGATACCATCATCTGTGAAACTGGTTGCAGTTTCAAAAACAGTAACTGTCAGCGACATTAGTGAGGTTATATTGGAAGTCTTATATTTGGAGAACGAAATTAATACCATCATAAATAGCAGGAAATGGAAAAACTTAAAACAAAATATCTCGGGCTGACTCTCGGAAGTCCTCTTGTTGTAAGCAGCAGCAGACTTACATCGACAATTGATCGTTTAAAGGAAGCAGAAGACAACGGAGCCGGTGCTATAGTCCTTAAGTCGCTTTTTGAAGAGCAGATCAGTTACTATATTAAATCTGTACCTTCATCTTACGGTTTCCCGGAAGCTGATGATTACATTGCTAATTATACCAGATCACATTCAGTTGATGAATATCTCGATCTTATAAGTAATGCAAAGAAAAACCTGAGAATTCCGGTTATACCAAGTATAAATTGCTACACGTCAGAAGGATGGACCGGTTTTGCAAAGAATATTTCTGAGGCTGGTGCTGATGCTATTGAAATAAATGTTTTTATAATGCCGGTTGACAGAAAAAAATCTTCAGTAGAAACTGAAAAAATTTATTTTGATCTAATAGAGAAACTGAAGAATGTTATAAAAATTCCAATTGCACTGAAAATCGGTTTTAAGTTTAGTAATGTTCTGTATATGATAGACCAGTTTTACATGCGGGGAATAGAGGGAGTAGTAATGTTTAACAGGTTTTATGAACCTGATATCGACATAAATAAAATGGAAATAATACCCGCTTCAATATTCAGCAAAGAGAACGAAAGACGATATGTACTCAGGTGGATTGCGATGGCAAGTGCCCAGAACCTTAAAATCGACATTTCAGCATCAACAGGAGTTCACAGCGGTGATGATGCAATAAGATACCTTCTTGCAGGAGCCAATACAGCTCAGGTATGCTCAGTATTATACAATAAAGGTATTCAATACCTTAAGACAATGAATAAACAGATCGGGGAGTGGATGGATCAAAAAGGTTTCAGGAATATTGACGAATTCAGAGGAAAATTAAATTGGATCAATTATGCTAATCCTGCGATTTTTGAAAGAACGCAGTTCATGAAGTACTTCTCTTCAGTGGAATAGTGCTATTCACCGTGCTTAATATGTTATTATTTTAACAAAGAGAGAAGTTCAATAAGTAACGGAGTTTTTTCATCCCCGGTGGAAGTAGTTTCCTCCTGAACAATATTTATTATTTCATTTTTCATATCCCTGTTGATTCTGGAAACTGATTCTTCAATTACTGTAAAACATTCGACTGCAGTCATATAATCACCTCTGACAAATATTCTCGCTATATCAGCGGAGAAGGGAGAATAGTCAAGTCCCGATTGCCAGCAAGAGGAGATTAACATTCTAATTGTTTCAGATTTCCTGGGCTTTTTAATTTCGTTTATAATCTCATAACTTATTGACTGATCTTTCAGGTCGTTCATAAACTCCCCAATAATCTTTCTTACGGCAGGATCGTTATCGTTGTCGTAGTATGAAGTCAGCAATCCGATAGCGCCTTCATAAGGCTGCTCTCTTCTAAGTGATTCAATTTCTTCTGCTACAATAGTCGTGTTTTTATTGTGTAGTAAAAGGTCAAGTTCTTTAAGCTTCTTCTCCGATCGGATCATCTGTAATTATTTGCTACAAAGTTAGAAATACCATTAATTTAGATGAAGCTATTTTTGAAAAATAAAAATAATGTACTAATTTAGTCGGGAATTACGTTTGACAAATAAATTCTCAGACCATGAATAATACATTTAGAAACATCTACCGGCTTTTAACTCTGGTTGTGCTGTTTGCCGGATTGCTAACCAGCTGCAGGTCAGGCGGCAAGAAAGTACAGGAGGATATGGATGAAGTGAAAGTAGTACCGGATAATGCTGCAATTTATGAGGATATAAAGAAAGCAGAAAAAATATTTCAAGCTCTGCCATCTCCGCTTGAATCAGCAATGCTTATTAAATCGGCAGGAGCACAGTTTGAAGAGAGTCTGCTCAATCCTGTTGAAAACACGAAGAACTATATTACAAATAAGAGTATGGCTCTTAATCTGGGGATTTATACATGTGACCTGAGTTTTGCCAGCTTATATGATCAGACTCAGCTGATTATCAATTATATGAATGCGGCTAAGGAAATGGCAGACGGACTTGGTATACTGGATGCCATAGAAAAGGAAACGCTCGACAGACTCGAGGAGAATATAAATAACAGGGAAGCCATTATGGAAATAGTCTCTGAAACTTTCATGAACTCCAACTCATATCTCGAAGAAAATGGTCAGCCTGCTATTGCAGCTATCGTGCTTGCAGGAGGGTGGATGGAAGGTTTATATATCTCGACACGGCTTGTTAACATGGACGATTTTGATGGTAATAAACTGGTTGGAAGAATCATCGATCAGAAGCTTTCAGTAGGAATACTTCTCAATCTGCTAGAAGGGAGTAAGGGTAATCCCGCTATTGATGAACTTATGCTTCAGATTAGTAAGGTAAAAGTAATATTCGACAAGATTAGTTTGCAAACCTCACCTGTCAGACCAGAGTATGATCAGGAGACTAATGTCACTTTACTGAGATCAGAGGTTAAAACGGACATGACACCGGAAGTATTCACGGAACTAGCTGCAAACGTTGCTGAGATTAGAAGTACTTTTGTTAAATAACAATAGCTATGAGAATAATAAAAATAATTCCGATACTGGCATTATTGCTTGCTTCCTCAACTCTTTCTTCGAACGCACAATGCAAAGCCTTTGCTAAAAGGATTGTTCTGCCGGAGCTTGGATCATATACACATGATGGTAACTATCATGCAGCAGTACTTGTTGAAGGAGAAGAAGCTGAGCTCTACAAAACATTTTATTCCGACATGGAATACAGGGTTTCTATTGCCGGCGAAGACAAAATTCCATCCGTTGAGTTCAGAGTGCTCGATGCGAATAAGAATGTTCTGTATTCAAATAAGGATGATGATTATGCCACAACATGGGATTTCAAACTGGAATCCAGCCAGCAGCTTAAGCTGGTGGTAAAGGTTAATTCTTTTAATCAACCGGGAGATATACCGGCAAGTGGTTGCGTTGCAATAATGTTTGGATTCAAAATAAGACAATAAAAACAATTAAGAAGTATATATAAGTATCACTGGCAGGGATATTTCAGGCAATAACCCTGCAGATTTCTTTATTTCAACTTTCCAGTCAGATATTTCCCTGTGTAAGAAGCATTACACATGATGAGATCTTCCGGTCTGCCTTCAAATACCAGATTCCCTCCTTCTTCACCGCCCTCCGGTCCCAGATCAATAACCCAGTCGGAACTTTTTATTACTTCAATGTTGTGTTCAATAAGAATGACCGAATGACCATGATCCACAAGAGCGTTGATTGATTTTAGCAACTTATTAATATCATGAAAATGAAGACCAGTTGTAGGTTCATCAAAAATGAACAATATGTGACCATTACTTTTTTCCTGGCTAAGGAAATAAGCGAGTTTTACCCTCTGACTTTCTCCACCCGAAAGTGTACTTGATGATTGTCCCATCTTAATGTAACCCAAACCAACATCAGATAGTGGTTTGAGCTTTTCAATGATCCTTTTTTCATTCTTTCCGCAATGACTGTTAAAAAAGTCAATTGCTTCGTCTATAGTCATTTCCAGCATGTCGTAAATATTCCTGCCGTGATACTTTACTTCAAGAATATCCTTCTTGAACCTCATACCTTTACAGTTATCACAGGTTAATTCCACATCCGCCATAAACTGCATTTCCACTCTTATTATTCCTTCACCCTGACATTCTTCACACCGTCCACCATCAATATTAAATGAGAAATGAGATGGTTTGAAGTTATTCTGGACTGAAGCCTGCTGCTCTGCATATAGTTTCCGTATCTCATCATAAGCTTTTAGATAGGTCACAGGATTTGACCGGCTGGATTTTCCGATGGGATTCTGGTC
This sequence comes from uncultured Rikenellaceae bacterium, assembly GCA_964596715.1. Taxonomy (GTDB): domain Bacteria; phylum Bacteroidota; class Bacteroidia; order Bacteroidales; family VadinHA17; genus LD21. Next base: position 27,884 of record CAZQVL010000014.1, on the reverse strand, counting down.
AACCAGTTCAATACCTGACAATACGGAAATATCACCATTTATCTCACGGAATTGACCGGGCCTGAGGTTAGTACCGTTTATCCTGACTGATAAAACCTTGTAAAGAATATCTGAAACCAGACTTGATTTACCCGATCCACTCACACCGGTCACTACAGTGATGGTATGTAAGGGGAATTTTACATCTATTCCTTTGAGATTGTTATGCCTGGAACCTTTTATTTCAATGTAACTGTTCCATTTCCTTCGTATGAGCGGAACAGGAAGCCGCAGTCGGCCACTTATGTAACCAGCTGTGAGAGAATTATTTGATCTAATAAGGTCGATACTGCCCTGGAAAACAACCTCACCTCCGAGCAAACCCGCTTCAGGCCCCATATCAATTATCTGGTCGGATTCCTTCATTATCTCTTCTTCGTGCTCAACAACAAGAACTGAATTGCCAAGGTCCCTGAGCTCTTTCAGTACTTTTATCAAAAGGTTGGTGTCACGGGGATGGAGTCCGATAGTTGGCTCGTCGAGTATGTACATTGAGCCAACAAGATTACTGCCAAGAGATGTTGCAAGATTAATTCTCTGTGATTCACCACCCGATAAGGTTGAGGAGAGTCTGTTGAGAGTGAGGTAGGGAAGACCAACATCGTTAAGAAACTTAAGGCGCTGGGTAATCTCCTTAAGTAACCTTTCGGCAATTTTCAAGTCTTCAGGGCTCAGATGGATTGAGAGGAAAAACTCATATAGCCTTCCTACGGGAATCGAAACCAACTCCTGTATGGTTTTGCCTTCAACCTTTACATAACCGGCTTCTTTCCTGAGCCTTGATCCTTTACAGCCCGGGCATACTGTCTTGCCACGATAACGGCTCAACAGAACCCTGTATTGTATCTTGTACTTCTTCTCCTCGAGATGACGGAAGAAGCGATCAATACCATAAAAATATCTGTTTCCCCTCCATAACAATTCCTTTTGTTCCTGTGTCAGCTGATAGTAAGGCTTATGTATGGGGAAATCAAAGTGTTCTGCATTCAGGATAAGCCTTTCCTTCCATTTTTTCATTGTTTCACCCTTCCAGCAAACAATTGCATCTTCATACACTGATAGATTCTGGTCAGGTATTACAAGATTTTCATCAACTCCGATGATTTTACCGTAACCTTCGCAGAGTGGACATGCTCCAAGTGGATTATTGAAACTGAAAAGATATTCTGATGGCTCATCAAACTCTATTTCATCTTTCTCAAATTTGTTAGCGAATTTTTCTCTTCTTGCCGATGCCTCGTTCAGAATAATCACCTCGCAATGACCATTTCCTGTTTGAAAGGCTGTTTGCACAGAGTCAGCTGCTCTGCTGAGATTATCTTCTGAGCGGTCTGTAATAAGCCTGTCTATAACAATATTTATTGTCTGACCGGGATTAAAATTATCGAAAACCCCTGGTTCATCGGTCTTAATAATGTTGCCATTTATTTCCAGACGGTTAAAACCCTGTTTGTCAAGGAATGCAAAATAGTCGTGTAATTTTATATTGGCAGGTATTTGACCGGGAGAAGTGATAACTATCTTTGTGCCTTCAGGCAGAGTGGATATATAATTTACAATATCATCAACAGTATGTCGTTTTACCTCCCTGCCTGAGACAGGTGAATATGTGCGGCCTATTCTTGCAAACAAAAGTCTCAGATAATCATAGATCTCGGTAGAAGTGCCCACCGTTGACCTTGGATTCCTTGAATTGACCTTCTGCTCAATGGCAATTGCCGGAGGGATTCCACTGATGAAGTCAACTTCGGGCTTGTTCATTCTTCCAAGAAATTGTCTGGCATATGAAGACAGACTCTCAACATACCTTCTTTGACCTTCAGCATATATAGTATCAAAAGCAAGAGATGATTTACCTGAACCAGATACTCCGGTTATGACAATAAGTTTGTTCCTTGGAATTTTCAGACTGATATTTTTCAGATTGTGTACCCTTGCTCCCTTAATTTCAATACTCCCCTCCATCAATGATTTTGTAACTTTTATGTAAAAAATACGTTAAAAGTCAAAAGTAACACTTTAGAATAAAAAAAAATGTTTTCTTTGTATTACGATAACATCTGTTTATTAACAAGGAGGACTGCCTATTGAACAACTCTACTCTTGATTTTTAAAAAGAGTAAGCTATGAATAAGAAGATTTCCGATTATGAACTTATCGAGAGGTTCATAAAAGGCGAGCAGTCGTGCTTTGAACAATTAATCAAACGTCATAAAAACAAAGTTTTCGCATATATAAGTCTTTATATACGCGATCAGGCACTTGCTGAAGACCTTTTCCAGGATACATTCCTGAAAGTAATACAGTCGGTCAAAGGAGGTAAATATTATGATAACGGGAAATTCATTTCATGGGTTATGCGTATTGCACATAACCTTATTATTGACCATTTCCGCAGGGTTAAACAGCTTAATACCATCTCCAATGATGACTATGATTCAGACCTCTTCAATTCAAAGAAATTTGCCGAAGCTAATGTTGAAGAACACATTATAAAAAGACAGATACAAAAAGACATAAGAAAGCTTATTGCCAGATTACCTGATGATCAGAGGGAAGTAGTAATCCTGCGGCATTATGCCGGATTAAGCTTCAAGGAAATAGCGGATATTACAGAAGTCAGCATAAACACAGCTCTTGGGCGGATGAGATATGCTCTGATAAATATGAGGAAAATGATGGAAGAGAAAAAAATTAGTCTTACTTTAAATTAATAACTGTACAATATATTTACCCACAGGTCGTTTTCAGATAAAACAAAATCATGAAGCCTATGGGTTTAAATTCTACTCCATTTATTTCATATCATGATATTAACGTTAACGAAACAGACCTATACGGTGATGCCTGGGGGTTTGATTATCAGTTTCATGATGTGGTTAGCCTTCTCCACCAGGTAAAAGCAGTACCCGGAAAACATCTGATCCGACGACTGATTGTGCAGGTAAGGCAACAGAACCAGCAAATCTTATAAACACAGGAATTTTTCCTGTGTTTTTTTTGTTTTTCAAAATTTAATTTGATATATTTGTGATATTATATTAATATCAACTAAAATGAAAAAGGAATTTTCAGTCAAACCCCTATCGGGTTATCTGGCTTTGCTGATTGTATTGTTATTTATCGGTGGAGCTATTGCCGGATATGCATACGAATTAATCTGGCTTGGTGTTATCTGCACAGTGCTTTTCATCCTGATGACTATAGGTTTTACAGTTGTCAATCCAAATGAATCGTGTGTGATGATCTTGTTTGGTGCCTATAAAGGTACTATAAAGGTAAATGGATTTTTCTGGGTAAATCCATTTTACTCCAAACGCAAAATATCTCTGCGTGCCCGTAATTTTGACAGTGAACCTATTAAGGTGAATGACAAAGTAGGTAATCCGATAAAAATTGGATTTGTACTTGTCTGGAGGGTTTTAGAAACATTCAAAGCTGCTTTTGAAGTAGATGATTACCAGCACTTTGTGTTAGTCCAGAGTGATGCTGCTCTCCGTAAACTGGCAGGATTATATCCTTATGATAATTTTGAGGATCACGAAGCTGAAATGGCCCTCAGAAGCGGAGGGGAAGAGATAAATGAAGAACTGGAGAAAGAGATCAGGGAAAGACTGCATATTGCAGGGATAGAAGTGATTGAAGCAAGAATAAATTATATTGCTTATGCTGAGGAGATTGCCAATGCAATGCTCAGGAGGCAGCAGGCCTCTGCAGTGGTATCGGCAAGATTCAAGATCGTTGAAGGTGCAGTATCGATGGTACAGATGGCCCTTGATCAACTTTCAGATAAGAATATTGTCGAACTTGATGAGGAGAAGAAAGCTGCTATGGTAAGCAACCTTATGGTTGTCCTTTGTGGCGATAAGGATGCCACACCGATTGTAAATACAGGAACACTGCATTCATAGCCAAAAATGAGCGTAAAAAAACCATTTGTACTCAGGATTAATCCGGAGAAACTCAAGGCACTTGAGAAATGGGCAGCAGATGAATTTCGCAGCACAAACGGGCAGATTGAATACATACTCGATCAGGCACTCCGGAAATCAGGCAGATGGCAAACTAAACCAACAAATCCTCAAATAGAAAAGAAATGAGTATGCCAGTAAAATATATCTGTCCTAAATGTCGTAACCGGACATATGAGATAGGTGAAATCAGAACAGTAGGTAGTTTCCTGACAAAGATCTTCGATATTCAGAACAGACGTTTTACCTCAGTTACATGCACTCGTTGCAGGTTTACTGAGTTTTACAATGTTTCATCAAAGAAAATAGGAGACGTATTTGATTTCTTTACCAGTTAGTTTAATTGATTACTGATTGATGAAATATACTGAATGGCAGGCAGCTATGCCTGCCGTTTCTGTTCTTAACCGGCTTTCCCCGAGGTGAATCTGCCTGAAACCTTTCCTGGAAGCTTTTTCTATTTCTTCATCACTAAAATCACCTTCAGGTCCTATCATAATAACTGCATCTTCGCCTTTTGAATAAACATCATTTATTTTAATCCTGTCGATTGTATCCCTGCAATGCGCAATCAAAAGCACACCTCTATGGTCAAGGTTAATAAAATCATCAAAAGGAGCTGGTTTGTTGAATCTTGTCTTTTCAGCTTTAATTGATTGTTTCATAGCTGAAATTATAATATTTTCTACTCTTTCAACCTTAATGCCGGGTTTTTCGGTTTTGCAGCAGATAAGAGGAGTGATAATATCAATCCCTATTTCAACACTTTTCTCAACAAACCATTCAAAACGGTCGTGATTCTTCAGAGGTGAAATGGCAATATGAAGCCTGTAATTTCTTTTTTCGAAGTTATGTATTACACTGGTTATCTCAATTTCACATTTTACAGGATCAGGATCAGAGATAAATCCGTTATAAAAATTACCCTTGCCATCAACAAATTGCACTTCTGTTCCTCTTTTCATTCTCAGGACCCTTATACAGTGTTTTGATTCACTTTTATCTAACACACATATTTCACCGTTTACTACTGGTGCATAGAAGATTTGCATTGATCACTTTCTAAATTATGGAATAATATTATCTAATTATGCCATCAAGAATAGATTGCTCAGCTTCCAGTTCATCACCGGCCATTCTCCTCAGGAACCTGGTGAGCCGGTCTTCGACAGCAATCATATATGTGTATGGTACTCGCACTGATGATTTGGGATGTTTTCTGGCTTTTAGTTTTTCCGTACTGATTAAAGTATTAAAATTGATGTTGCCTGCCTGGGCCATCATAACACCCCTGAAATATGAAAAATAATACCATATTGATTCGTTAGCCTTAAGGTAAATATCGATTAAATCACCCGACCTTCTTCGCTGTATTTCAACAAATCCATCCACATAAATATTTACAGGCTGGGATCCGATAAATCCAATGCCTATTTTGCCATTCGATCTGAATGATGATGTGGATTCATTCCAGTAAAGGTTTACTTCATTCAGCAAAAGTTCATATGTGAATTCCCTGGGCAGGTTTCTTGAAGTTCCAAACAAATCAAGCTCCTCTCTTAACCTGTTAGCAACTTCAACACCCATCAAATCCTTCATCCCCTTATTATAAAGGTCTGAATTCAGGTTTACTGGTCGTAGTGATGGCATCATGCGTATTTCATCGCTCATGATACTAAGAGCTTCAGGTGAAAAATGAAAGTCGAGTGCTATAATTGACTCAATATTAACCTTTCCGGAGTCTATTGTATGAATGACCTTACCTGCACTGGTTATTTTCATGAGTTCAAAATCAGCTCCGAAATTGAGCTTGCCTTCTGCCGAAAGAATACAAAAGTTCTTGTCGAAAGTAATCATATTACCGTAAAGAGACGGATCAGCTATTTTTTCCATAGAAGTGATCCGATATGTTCCTTTTCCCTTATCAAAATAGAGAAAACCGCTAGCATTTACCATTGATATATCCGACCATGCTTTCTGGTATGAGAGGAAGGCAGGGTATATGTGAGCAGAATCAATACTTACAAAAGAACCTGAATATACCAGATTATCATTGATATCCCTCGGTTTATCGCCAATTGGTATCATAATATTTTCCGGATCGATTAAGGCCTTAAATTTAACGGAATAGCTTCTCAAAGGATCACAGTTATGTACTATTCCTGCAGCCCCGGTGAAAGAAAGAAGATCTGACCGGGCCGAAAGGAAGACATCACCTGCAAATGAAAAAGCAGGACTCAACATGAATTTTTGACTTACAGGTATATACCCTCTTGCGCTGGTTGTAAGTGTATCCACCATGAGTTCAGGGAAACTAATTTGCTGGATATCCCTGTTTTCATCAATATAATCGTATACTGCACTGCCAGAGTATCTTTTTGTGGACTCAATATTGACATTTGCCGAATGTAAAATATGACGGTTATTAAGGGCAATAATTGCATTATGCAATTGTCTTATTCTTGCCCTTCTGTCGACGATGATTTTTCCGTTTTCTGGCTGAATTAGTGCATCGGCTACATGTATGTAGTTAATTTTTTCAGCTTCAAGATATTCTTCATCAACATGATATTTTGCTTTGCCCGATGAAAAGACTATTGTATCATTAATAGTGTTGGTGGAAAAAAAGTTCGGCTTATCAAGTCTTGCGAAATTTAACTGTAAAAGCTTTGCCGGCGGTAAAAGTTCAGAATCTGCAATGCCTTTTTGTTCCATATCCAGAATATTGTTTTCCATATTGTAGGTAAAATCAGTCATTTTGCAGATATACTGAAGTTCCGGAAATTTCACTACTGATGAGTCAGTATTCAGATGGAAACGTGTCATTCCAAGATCAAAGTTGATATCAGTATTTGCATTTTCAGCTATGAAAGCAAAACCGCTGGTTGATGGAGACTTAAGGTTATAGTCTGCAGTATCGGCGTGTATGGAATTTGATGTGAAACTGAAGAGATTTGAATTGATTCTGGAGTCCGGCATATTTATGATACCCGAACCGTTCAGGACTGAGGGTGTCATTTTTATACTTCCGTTAAGAAGAGTCCCGTTACCAAACATGCTGAAGTCCTTACCGGATTCGTTGACTGCAAGCCATTCATCTTTATTGGGCAACCATTTGATTTTAACATCCTGACTGTTAAGGTCGGGGAATAATCCTGATCCATCCTCCATAATATTGAAAGTTATTGCCTGAGTTATCATTGAATCGGGATAGAACCTGAAATCTTCTGAAACAGTTGTTGAGGTCAGATGTTCAAGAGATCCCCTGCCTTTCAAACCATCATTACTCATACTGATAAAATCATAAACTCTTCCCTTCTCTTCATAAACGTTAATTCCTTCTTCAGGGATATTCATATTGAACCCAAGCGAGTTATTGTCTTGAATAACAAGGTATTGTCTCATGGGTTTGAGAATATTCCCTCCGTAAAATTCCCCTCCAAGATTCATATCCTGGTAGGAATAATGATCAATGTTGTCATACATAAAGGGATCAACCTTGAAATAGAAATTACTCTGTTTATATACGTCCTCAAGTCCCGGAATTTTATCAAAGAAAATATATGAGTCTGTAACTGCGTTAATGATAGGATACTGCTCCAGGCTCTTCAGTCCTGACTTATTGTCCGGATCATCAATGTAAAGCTCGGCTGTTGCAAGCTGGATCATATTATCAACTTTCTTGAGAATAGGATTGCCAAATGCGTCATTTTTATCAGTTTCAACAGCAACCTTGATCGAATCGATCTTCTGAAGCCGTATTCTGAAGGTATCATAATTGAATACGAAATTATGGCCATAGACAGTGAAAAGGCCTGCCTCAACTACCCCGTCAAATTCAAGATTTCTGTTTTTCCCAATTACAAGTTGCTGGCCATACGGATAGATTGCTATTTTCTGGGAATCACTCAGAAACACTGCCCTTACCCCGTTAACCTTTAATTTATAGTTATTAAGATCGAGTATTGCATTATCGACCGGAGCCTTAGTTTCACTTAGAATGGATAAAACATCATAATCCTTTTTCCCAGTATAAAAATCAATAAAATCTGTTGTTTTGTCCTTTATCGTAACCTCCTGGTTTGCCTGATCGTAGAAGATAAAACCCCTGTTTGCCATGTCTATACACAAACCGATTACTAATTCTTCAGGTTTGTCAAGCCATTTTGCAAATTCATCTACAGGAAATGTTTCGGAATAATACCAGTCGCTGAATTGTATAAGCCGGTTCAGAGGATGGTATTCGTCAAGACCCATGAGTTGCATGAAGTATTTTGAGTTAAAGAAGGAAGTGGATTCAAATAAAGCCTGTCCAAGGGAAGCGCCTCTTGGCCTCGAAAGAATGATTCTCGAACTTTTCATGTCCCATGATAGGTATTCAAAGTACATGTCGAGATTATGGAATGAGTTGAAGTATGGACTCCTTGAAACAGGATTATTTGTTTTGAAAAGACTTACCTGCTTGCCGGGAATATTATATGAAAAACCAAGATTGGAATGAAAGATTGAATCTTTCCCAAGATAAAGGGTAGAAGATGTCTCCGAACTGGTAAGTGTGTTTATTGAAAACGTGAACTCTTTTGCAGAAGCTTTAATAAAGAGAGTATCGTTTCTGAAGAGGCTGATTTTTGCAGGAGCAAAAATGTCACCTGTGCCTTTCACATTAGCGCCTTCAAAGATAAGTCCGCCTTCATAGTTAACTCCTTCATATATATTATCTATTTTGAAATGTTTGGTGTAAGTCTCAAACCGCGGGAAGGTTGCTCTTGCCTTAGAGATGATGCTGCTTGCCTGATCTGTCAATAATCCATATACGGGTTCTTTGAAATAAGTGGAATGAGTAAGCCTGGCTGAATCGCACGTAAAGCTGTTTCTTATAGCGTTTATGACATAATCGTCAAGTTCTGCAAAAACATCCGCTCTGTTATATCCGGCTTTTTCCCATGTCACTATTCCTTTTATACCATGTATTAGTTGTATATCAGGGAAATAAGTTCCTGTAGCATTATATATTTCTGTACTGTCTCTCTGAGAATAACAGGTAAGTGTTGCATTTTCGAATCCTATTTTAAAGACAGTGTCGTGCGAAAAATTTAGCTGATAGTCTTTTATCTTCCACTTAACACTTCCCGAATTAACCAGTACATTTTCTTTTATAAGAAGACTTGTATTCTGGAAATACCTTGCAATACTTACATTTGTAAGCCTTGGATTAAACAGCATCTCACTCAAACCGGTTAGCCAGTAAGTCAGAAAAATGTCTTCTTTGTTATAATCTTTGAAATCATTAAGTGTCGTGAGGAATTCATTGAAATGAGGGACAGCCCTCATCTGTTTTCCTGTCAGCTGACTGGAAATATCGAGTATCTGAAACATATTCTCCTTGCTGAAAGCTGCACTATCCCATTTAACAATAAAAGCGGTAACGTTGGCATTTTGCTCTTCATTAAGGTTTGGACCCATGTAAACCAGAAGCTCCTCCCTGTATTTACCCAGTTCACCGGAAAAGACCGGATTAAACTGCGGATATAGCCTCATAGACAATAAGACTATAAGCAAGTGACTCAGAACCAGTAGCTTTTTTGTCATATTGTCATATTGTCATTATAAAGACATTATTCATTTCATTGAAGTCTTCTCTATAGGCCTGTGCAGGTGATAAAGAGATATCTTATTTATATCAGACTGCATCAACTATTGCACAAAAATCCTCTTTCTTAAGGGAAGCTCCGCCTATAAGCCCCCCGTCAACATCAACCTGGGAGAATATTTCTGCTGCATTTGAGGGTTTACAGCTTCCGCCATACAGTACTGAAACCTGGTCGGCGCAGTCAGTACCATACTTTTCCATTATCAGATCACGAATATATTTATGCATTTCCTGAGCTTGTTCCGGTGTTGCTGTGAGTCCGGTCCCTATAGCCCATACAGGCTCATATGCGATTATTACCTTGCTGAACTCTTCTTCTGAAAAAGTGAAAAGACCCTTTTCAAGTTGTCTCTGTACAACAGAGAAATGAACGCCTTCTTCTCTCTCCTGTAACACCTCTCCGCAACAGAAGATAACTTTCAGTCCACTATTAATTGCCAGTATTGTTTTCATGTTCAGGACTTCATCATTCTCATGATAATATGTCCTTCGTTCCGAGTGACCAATGATAACATATTCAGCACCAGTGCTTTTAATCATCGATGCAGAAACTTCACCAGTAAAAGCACCGGAGGATTCAGCTGCACAATTCTGTGCACCAAAAGAAATTTTATCATCTTTTAAAAGGACTGAAAGTCCTGCAAGATGAATAAACGGAGTGCATAATATAATTTCGGACTTTTCTGATGGTTTTTCCCTGAAATAGTTCTTAATTGATTCTGCAAACGCCAGTCCTTCAGCCAGATCCATATTCATCTTCCAGTTTCCGGCAACAATCTTTTTTCTCATATATAATGGTTTAGTTGTGTATTATTTTTTATTGACCTTTATTTTCAGCAATATACTTATTAATAATATTACTAATGTTAATGATAATGTTATAGTAATAGCTTTTAATACAAATAACCTGGTATTTAACAATTCGATCTGTTTTCCTTCAATATTACCAGTGAACCAGTCATTATCCGGCAGGGTTGCCCATGACCATTTAGCAATAATTGTACCTTCCCTGAGAAGCAGATACCCCGGATTTGACCTTATAATAGTCTTTAATGTGATTTCATCAGCAGAACAGAACCGGAGTCCGTTATCAAAGTTTCTTAATTCATCGGATCCGGAAGCCGATAAAATATAAAATGATATTCCATTTGCCATACAATGATAACCGAGTTCGTATCCCCTGTTCAGATACTTGGTTTTGGCCTCACCCAGTTTTTTTGAAATCATAAGAACCGAATAGCCTCGATCAGCAAGTATTATGTCAGTAAGGTCTTCATTATTGGATGAAATAACGCTGAAATCATGAATTGGAGGCTCATAACCTTTTTTAACAAGAACCGATTTCTGATCAATAAATGTCCAGGATGAATCTGTTGCAGGAAAATTGTCGAGTGTGAACTCCTGCTGTAATCCATCTTTCTCGTAAATAAAAGTTGTCTTGTATTCATCAACAGGTTTACCTTCTGGCATGATCATCTTTTCAGGGATATGTATTCCCAGTTTGTATGGGAGAAAATCCATTACAGGAAGGAACCTCAGGTTTAGCAATGAGAAAATTATTAATACTGTGTCCATTCCTGATATGACCAGCCATTCTTTTAGTGAGTTATGTTGTTGAATTATATTATTCCTGCCTCTGAAAAGAATTACTGCAAAAATAAACAGGAATAAGTTTTTACCGAAAGTCTGCCAGTTGGTAAGATGTATTGCATCGCCGAAACAACCGCAGTCGGATACGGGATTTGTAAGGGCAAGAATAAAAGTAAGTGGAGTAAAAATAAGCATTAGTATCATTACCACTATGATCCCTGATCTTATTCTGTATCCTGTAATAACTGAAAAACCTGATATAAATTCAACTGTACATAAAAATATTGCCAGGGGCAATACTGAGAAGTGGAGGAAGTCAAGGTGAAATGCATGAAAATAGTCCTCAAATTTGTAAGCTGATCCAAGGGGATCAATAGCCTTTACAATTCCTGAAAATATGAAAGCGATTCCAATGATTAATCTACTGAAAGTATTTAGTATTTTCATTCTATATCAGTTTCCGTTCGGTCATAATTTTGATTATCAACCGGAAAATATCAACGGCAGGCATCATTGCACTATTCATATCGCTGCAGTTGACAACGGCCAGACATTTATCCGTTCTGGCAACCTTTAAATAGACTTCTCTTACTTTTTTCTGAAAGAAAAGACTCTCTTCATGTATATCCATATTCCCGTTAAGATAGTCTCTGTCGTCACCTGTCCTGACAGAAGATAGTTTATGTTCGGTAAATGAGGACGGAACATCAAGGAAAATATTAAGGTCGGGCCTTGGTATATTGAAATGGTCAAACTCAAGGGAAAGAATCCATTTCATCAGTTTCTCCTGGGCGGCTGGTTCTATGATCTTGGCGCACTGATATGCAATATTTGAATAGGTATATCTGTCGAGTAAAACGAAATATCCTTTTTTAAGCCAGTTGTGAATCAGCTCAGATGCATCTTTTCTGTCTCCTGCGTATAGCATGGCCACAAGATACGGATCAACCTCGTTCAATGAACCAAACTCTCCTCTAAGAAACCTTGCTATCAATTCTCCGAAAAAAGGCTCAGCAGTTCTTGGGAAATGAAGATATTTGCAATTGTATCCCTTCTCTGAGAAAAAATCCTTTAAGAGGTTAATTTGTGTTGATTTACCTGAACCATCCACTCCTTCGATAACGAATAGCTTCATTATATATCTGGTTACAATAATTACAAATGTAATAACGGCGTAACAAACAAGAAAATGTATGTAAGGTTAATTATTTTCAATCCGGAGAATTTTTAAGCTCTCTTACCAGAGTTGGGGATTTTGATAAAATTGATAACTTCGATTGATAATTAAACATTTTAAGTTGAAAGACAAACCTCGCTATATTAACATCCGGGGCAAACTTCTCGATCTTTCATCCACGAAAGTTATGGGAATAATCAATGTTACGCCTGATTCATTCTACAAGGGTAGCCGGTTTACCAGCGAAACTGACATTATTAATGCTGCTATAAAGATGGTTGAGGATGGTGCTGACATGCTTGATGTTGGAGGTTATTCCTCACGTCCTGGGGCTGCAGACATACCTGGTAGTGAGGAGAGAAACAGAGTAATATGGGCTATAAAACTTCTCAGAAGGGAGCTGCCGGATGCAATAATCTCAGTGGATACTTTCAGGGCTGACATTGCCAGGGAAGCAATTGAAAAATGCGGAGCACATATAATAAATGACATTTCAGCAGGCAGGGCAGATAAAGAAATGTTTTCACTGGTGGCAAAACTGAATGTTCCTTATATTATGATGCACATGAAAGGAAATCCCCGCACAATGCAAAAAAAGCCGGTCTATGACGATGTTGTTGCAGATATACTGCGATGGTTTGGTGATCGTATCTTCAGACTCCGGTCGATGGGAGTAAAAGATATCATTATTGATCCTGGTTTTGGTTTTGGTAAGACTATTAAACACAATTTTGAAATACTGAGACGGCTTAATGATTTTGCAGTGGCAGGATTACCTGTACTTGTAGGTATTTCAAGAAAATCAATGATCTGGAAAACACTTGGTATAACTCCTGATGGGGCTCTTAACGGAAGTTCTGTACTGAATGCAGTTGCTCTTTTAAACGGAGCTGATATTCTTAGGGTTCACGATGTTAAAGAGGCTGTACAGGTGGCAATACTGATAAACAACCTCATGAAATCATAATCTACCATTATTGAAAAAGAGTCATTTAACTATTTTCTGTTATTTTACAGGAATATTTTAATTATCTCTTTTAAAAATGACCTATTAAAATGTTTCCTTAATTTTATGATTTATCTTTGAAACATGGGATTTCAAATAACACTTCTCGATATTATTGATATTGTACTTGTTGCGATTATACTTTTTCAGTTATATAAGCTGATAAGAGGTACTGCAGCTTTAAGTATTTTTATAGGCATATTCTTAATTTATCTTTTCTGGCTCATCGTAACAGCTCTCAATATGAAGCTTATCAGTGCTTTGTTCGGACAGGTTATTGGTGTCGGAGTTATAGCACTGATTATCGTCTTCCAGCAGGAAGTGCGAAGATTCCTGCTTGTTATCGGAAACAGATATATCAGTAGCAGCAGATTTTCTTTCAGGAAGATTTTTGCCTCAGTTGAAGATGAGCCGAGCAATCCGAGAGAAGCGGAAGAGATCGTAAGGGCTGCAGAATCCATGGCTTCAAAAAAAACAGGCGCTCTGATCGTTATTGGGCGAAAAAGCAGTCTTGATATCTATTCTGAAGGAGGAGAACTAATGAATGCCATAATAAGTGCTGAATTACTTGAGACTATCTTTTTCAAGAATACCCCTTTACACGACGGCGCCGTTCTTATTGAGGATGGAAAAATATTTGCTGCAAGATGTCCGTTACCGGTAACTGATCAGGTCTCCCTTCCAACCCGTTTTGGAATGAGACACAGGGCAGCTATTGGAGTATCTGAACATTCTGACGCCCTGGTAATAGTTGTATCAGAAGAATCGGGGAATATTTCAATCGTTGAAAACGGGATCGCAAAAGAGAAAATAACGCCGAACGAACTACGGACTGTCTTGCTGAAGGAAAGGATTTGAGGAAGGTGAAAGGTGAAAGGAGAAAGGTGAAAGGTGAAAGTTGGAGCGTAGCGGAAACCCCGACTGAACAAAGTGAACGTCGGGGGAGATCGGAGCGAAGCTTGACGACCGGAAGGAGGAAATCCCGAGAATCGGGAGGAGATTCCGCGAAGCGGAAAAGGGGGAAGGAGACATATGAGATTAGAATTTATGCAGCTGGATACAAAAGTACCGGTTGATAGGTAGTAGATTTACTGATAACTGGTCAACACTGAAATCCTTTATAATCGCAGCTTAAGTCAACCAAACCTTCTTGTATTTTTTTCTATCTAAAAAACATAGTGACTAATCAATCTTATATAATATTAGTGATTCAGCATCCTTTACATAAATAAGGTTACCGGAGACAATTGGGAAGGCATATACCGGAGTATCAGTAACCTTATATTTCGCCACTTCACTATATAATTTCGGTTCTGGTTTGAAAACAATGAGGTTTCCTGTACTGGGGAATCCTATAATTACTGAGCCGCAGTCGATTATTGTTGCGAAATCACTATTGACGGCGTTATCTATCCATGCAGTTTGTCCTGTCGAGGCATTGAGGCAATAGATTCGTCTCTGGTCACTAAAGCCATAGAGATAACCATCCTTAAGAATTGGTGTATTCCATTTGGCTCCAACCTTTGGATTACTCCACAATTCCCTTGTTATGTATTTTTCGCCCTGTTTCTGAACCTGAATTGATCTTGTCCCGGATCCCAGACCGGTATAATAGATAATATTTCCATTGATATACGGGCTTGAGCAAATGTAAAATCTTTGCTGAGGCGGTGTGGGTATCTGCCATAGCAGGTTGCCGTTTGAAAGATCCAGACTGATAAGGTTTTTTTCTGTTAGTACAATTATATGCTTTCTCCCATCCATAGTCATTATTGAAGGTGAAGCGTATGCAGGTCCATCGCCTGTCCATTTCCACTTTTCATTCCCTGTATTCAGATCAAGGGCCAGAACTTCACCTTTATCTTTGGTCCCTACATGGGCAATACACATATTATCCACAATCAGGGGAGACATTCCTGTAAAGTACTGAGGTACAGCATTTGTTGGATTTGGTTTATTCCATAATACCTTGCCTGAAGCAGCATCGAAACACGTAAGAATCCCTGAAACGCCAAAAGTAACAATTTTACCATTGGCAAGAGCAGGAGTACTTCTTGGACCGGGATGAGATGAAGAAGGACCTGTAGCTGCCGGAGCGGTGTAGGAAGTTCTCCATATCTCTTTTCCTGTAGTTGCAGCAAGACATAAAACCACTTCTTCATTACCCTGTCTTGTATGCAGATAGATCCTGCCATTAACGAGTACAGGCGTTGCGTCACCTGTACCAACCGAAACCTGCCACTGCCGTGAAAGCTCAGCAGGCCAGGTTGATGGCGCTTTAAAGCCATCCACTTTACTGTCACGCCCTATACCCCTGAATTGCGGCCAGTCCTGGGTATAAGCAACGGTTGAACTGAGAATAATCAGCAAAATAATTATTAAGCTGATGACAAGATTGTGCTTTTTCATAATTTTATCATTTTTAAATGTAGCAGAGTAAATATAGGTCGAAATTTAGCTCTGTGCAAGTAAAATCGGCTGGCAAAATGCACCTTACATAGTTTTTAAAGAAATTTAACATACAGGCTCAGTAAGCAGATTCAAAATTATGGATAATATGTACCCTGAAAGTAAGACAATATTGGTTACGGGTGGAACCTCAGGACTTGGTTATGAACTGGTCAGACTATTGTTAAATAAAGGATTTAATATTGTTACAACCGGAAGGCAGTCGATTAACATTCCTGAATATGCTCACAGCTTTAAATCATATATTGTTGATTTCAGCGACCTTAAACAGGTATCTGAAACTGCAAGAGCCATCTGTTCACAATATAATTTTGATATTATTGTTAATAATGCAGCTGTTTTAGGCCCACCAGGTTATGTTGCCACAAAAGATAATTTCGAATATACATTTCAGGTTAACTTTCTTTCACATCTTCTCATAAATGAAATTATTATAAATAGTTCCGCGAAAAGATCCGGCCTCAAAATCCTGGCAGTAACATCACAGGTTTACAGGCTAGCAAGGATCGATATGATGAGTCTGCAGGAGGAGTCAGAATATACTGCTATGAAGGCTTATTCTTATTCCAAATTTTTTCTCACTCTCATGTGCAGATATCTTCCGGCCAGGTATCCTGAACATAACCTGAAATGCATAAGTTTTGATCCGGGAATCTTCAGATCCGGAATTTACCGCATGCAAAAACATTGGTTCAGATTACTTTATCAGATTGCCGCCCCGTTCATGCGTAATCCTGATAAGGTTGCAGAGATTATTGCCTGTTTGTTGCTTGGAAACAATACCAGAAACGGAGTAGTTATTAACTGCAGAAAAAAGTTGAGAGAGCTTCCTTTTATCGATGATAAACTTGAGAAGACTTTCTGGAGTGAATGTTATGAAAAAATAATGCCATTTTTAATACAATGAAGATTTTAGTATCGGATTGAGTTTTAAATCAATTCATTTTTGATTACTTTTCGGCGGGTAAAAAATTCCAGATCACCTGGAGTGATATAACAATTATTATATGTATATATGAAAAGTTTATTTATTAAAATCATGGTATTATCAATTCTATCAGGGCTGGTAGGATGCGGAGGAAACACAGATCCTTCCGGCTGGAGCAGTAAAAAGACAGATAAATGGTTTGGAAAAGGAGAATATCTCAATGGTTGGTCGGTTAAACCTGATCTGACCATTAACAGAAAAACCTTTGCCGTAACTTATTTCAATAATATGGACAGATGGAATGCAGCTTTTACATTCCTGAAGGATAATGATCTTTCAAAACTGGAATTAGGACGTTATGATATTGACGGAGACAACCTGTATGTATCTGTAAGTGAATATATTACTAAGAATGAGGAAGATGCGATGTATGAGGCACATCAGAAGTACATTGACATTCAATATGTTGTAAGCGGGAAAGAACTTATCGGCATTTCCCCTATAGCCTCAAAGAAAGAAATACTTGAACCTTATGATGCAGACAGGGACATTGAATTTTTTACAGTTACAGAGGAGAAAAGTTATAAAGCAACTCCCGATAATTTTTTCATTTTCTTTCCTATAGATGCTCACCGCCCTGGACTGAAAGACGGGGAAAATTCTCCTGTGAGGAAGATAGTGGTTAAGGTAAAGGTTGATTAAGAAAAGGTAACTGGTGCCAATTGATGGATGCTGTTTGCCAGATGTTGAAATATAGAGCGTGGAACAATTAGACTATGCTCTTAACTGTTGTCACTTTAGGTACTTCAGGCACTTCTGTTAAAGCAACCACTATAAATTCTGTCAGTTGGCTGATTATCTATAAATAGAAATTAGTATTTCTCAGATGACTACACTATACGATCTTTATGAGGGAGAAGAAGGGATAATTCTGAAGATAAAAGGGAGAGGCCAGTTCCGGCAACGTCTCATGGAGATGGGTTTTATTACCGGGAAAAAAGTATCTGTTGTCAGAAAAGCTCCTCTGCGCGACCCGGTGGAATATAAAATAATGGGTTATCATGTTTCATTACGAAACAGTGAGGCTCAGCTTATTGTGGTGGAAAAAGGCAGTCAGTCCAGAGAATTCCGGACAGGTAATGGAGTATCGGTCAGCGAGGATGATTTGCCTTCATGGGTTGAAAAAAGTAAGCATATACAGGTTGCACTTGTCGGAAATCCAAACTCCGGAAAAACAACTTTATTTAATTATGCCTCCCGCTCAAAAGAAAAAGTCGGTAACTATGGGGGTGTAACTGTTGATTCTAAACAAGCAAGATACAAACAGTCTGGTTATGCCTTCTCACTTGTTGATCTTCCCGGAACATATTCACTGAAAAGTTATTCACCGGAAGAGATTTACCTCAGAAACTACATTTTCGACAAAAAGCCGGATGTTATTGTAAATATTGTTGATGCATCAAATCTTGAAAGAAACCTTTATCTCACTACCCAGCTGATTGATATGGGTGTGCAGATTGTCATCGCTCTGAATATGTATGATGAGCTTGAGAGAAAAGGAGATGTGCTTGATTATAATGCTTTAGGCAGTCTTTTGGGTATACCGGTTGTTCCCACAGTAAGTTCCAGAGGTAAAGGCATAAAGCAGCTCTTTGATACTATTATTGAGGTTTATGAGAACCGCGAACCGACAGTCCGCCATATACATATAAACTATGGGACGGAAATTGAGAATTCTATTTGTGTGGTTCAGTCCAAAATAAAAATTGATGAGAACAGAGCATTCACCAATATCGTTTCAGCCCGTTACCTTACCATCGCGTTACTTGAGAATGACAGGGAATTTTCCAGAAGTATTACACGCTGCGTCAACTCATCTGAAATCATTGAATCAGCAAAAAATGAGGTTGAGATGCTAGACAAGCTGTTTTTAGATCCTGTAGAAACAGTGATTACAGATTTAAGATATGGCTTTATAGCTGGTGCATTGCAGGAGACTCTCAGGGTTAATAAGGTCGAACGGTTAAATAAGACGAGGATTGTCGATAATTACCTTACAAATAAGTACCTTGGTATTCCTCTGTTTATTGGTTTCTTGTGGTTAACTTTCTTCACGACTTTCAAGCTAGGAAGCTACCCAAAGCACTGGCTCGAGCTTGGTATCGGCAAGCTGGCAACGATTACATCTGCAGTATTACCTGAAGGGATCTTCCGGGATTTTCTCATTGACGGGATAATCGGAGGGGTTGGTGGAGTCCTTGTTTTTCTTCCAAATATCATAATACTCTTCCTGTTTATTTCATTAATGGAAGATACAGGCTATATGGCAAGAGCCGTATTTATCATGGATAAGGTGATGCATAGCTTTGGGCTGCACGGTAAATCATTCATCCCGCTTTTCATGGGTTTCGGTTGTAACGTTCCCGCTATCCTTGCCACAAGGATTATTGAGAGCAGACGGGACAGGATGATTACAATGCTTATAACTCCTTTTATGTCGTGCAGCGCAAGACTACCGGTATATATACTTTTTATTAGTGCCTTTTTTGTTAAAAACCAGGGTTCGATACTCTTTCTCCTGTACCTGCTGGGAATCATATTTGCAATTTTATCAGCTATACTGCTTAAACATATCTTCTTTAAACTGGAGGAGATCCCGTTTGTAATGGAGCTTCCTCCATACAGGGTGCCAACTCCCAGAAGTATTATTAAACATGTCTGGTTCAGAACAGGATTATATCTTAAGAAAATAGGAGGTGTTATACTTGTTGCTTCTGTTATTATCTGGTTCCTCAGTAATTTCCCGGCAAGATTGGATTATTCAGGTAATAATGAACAGGAAGCAGTAACGGCATCATCGGGACAGGATAACGTAAAACAGTCTGAATCATTTATAACTATGATCGGGCATACTATAGAACCTGTTATGCGCCCACTGGGTTTTGACTGGCGACTCAGTGTAAGTATTATTTCAGGTCTTGCAGCTAAAGAGGTTGTGGTAAGTACCCTTGGTATTTTATATTCGGCTGATGAATATTCTGTGCAGAATTCCCTGGTCCAAAAGTTAAGGGATCAGGAATATCCTTCCGGTAAAAAGATGTTTTCTCCTCTGATAGCTTTTTCATTTATGTTATTTATCCTTACTTATTTTCCTTGTATAGGAGCAATTTCTGCAATCAGTCGTGAATCCGGAAGCTGGAAGTGGGCTGCTTTCACAGTCTTTTATACCACAGGAGTTGCCTGGCTTCTCTCTTTTACTGTTTACCAGCTCGGTAGTCTGTTTATTGCCTGATCGTTGAGTCGGGGAAGAATCTGATTTTGGATTTGGTTTTTAAAGAGAAGAGAGGATTATTGTTCAATACCTGCGATTATAAAAACAAACTCACTGCCTTTCATAATTTCCTCGTGAGTGAGATAAAACTTACTGTACTTTTTACCGTTTCTGGTAACTGAATTGATGAAGTAATTTTTATCATTCCGATTAACAGTTTTTATTGTAAAGTACTTACCATCAGATAATCTGATAGTTATTTTATCAAACGCAGGGGTAGTAATCACATACTGGCCCGAGCCAGGGCATACCGGATAGAATCCCATCATTGCAAATACCAGCCAGGCAGACATTTGTCCTGCATCTTCATTACCGCTGAGACCGCCGGGTCCTGTTCCATATTCCTCGTTTATTATCCTGCGTGTCCATTCCTCTGTTTTAGCTCTGTCACCTGCCATAGAGAACATAAAGGGAGCCTGTTGATCTGTTTCATTGCCGTGCCAGTAGTGTCCGTTATCAAAAAACTCATTCAGCTTATTTAAGAACTTGATCTTACCACCCATAAGTCTGGTGAGTCCCGGTATATCATGAGGCACATACCATGTATACTGAAATGGAGTGCCCTCGCAGATGAAACTTGCCTTCGAAAAAGGATCGAAGGGTTCATACCAGGTACCGTCAGCGTACCTTCCGCGGACAAATCCGGTGATTATATCAAACACGTTAATGTAGTTCTCGGCCCGCTTTATGAGTATTTCGTAATCTTTTATTTTCTTGAGTCCTTTTGCAACCTGGGCAAGGGCATAATCGTCGAATGCATACTCCAGTGTCCTCGAAACCTGTTCCCTTTTGTGAAAGGCATCCCACACAGAATCTTCGAGAGGTATATAACCATACTGAAGGTAGCTTTTCAAAGCTCTTCTGCCTTTTCCATCTATGTACTCTTCGTGTCCTGGGTTTTCAAATGCATTCTGAGACATATACCGGTATGCTGTTTCAACGTCGAAATCATTGATTCCTTTTACATAAGCATCTGAAATCATTGTGCTTACATGATCTCCGATCATAGCTGCCGTATAACTGTTCCAGGCAGGAAAGACAGGCATCCAGCCCCCCTGCTGTGCTTTAGCGACAAGCGATTTTATCATATCCAGAGTTTTTTCGGGTTCAAGGATAGTTAATAGTGGATGGAGTGCACGGTAAGTATCCCACATAGAAAAATCATCATAATAATCGAATCCTTCAGCTTTATGTATTAAGGTATCCTGTCCAAAACCCTGGTAACTGCCATCCACATCGCTGATTATTCGTGGCAACTGATAAGAATGATACAATGCCGTGTAGAATTTGATAAGATCTTCTTCTGAACCTCCTTCGACAACGATCTTGCCAAGTGTCTGATTCCATATCTCTTCAGTTTCCATCTGCAGTTTTTCAAAATGCCAGTCGGGTATTTCAGTATCGAGGTTTTGTCTTGCTGCATCCAGACTGGTGAAGGAGGTACCTATCCGTACAAGCAGATTTCTTTCCGTTCCAAAACTGACGACCATGGTTTGCTGGTCGGATGCATTTGGCATAACCCGGAAAGGTTGATCGAACTTTATCACAAAATAGCCGCTGAAGCCGGCAGTTTCTCCCCAGCCCTGATAGATACGGTGAACAGGATTGAAGCCTGTAATCTCATTTCTCCTGTCATCAAACAATAATCTTCCCTGTTTTTCATCACTGTTTACTCTGATATATACGCAACTGATCAGTTCATCGGGGAAGCTGAAACGCATCATCCCGCAGCGGACTGATCCTGTCAGCTCAACCCGGACTCCTGAATCTTCAAGCAAAATGCTGTAATATGACGGAGTAGAAATTTCTTTAGCATGACTGAATTCCGATACGGGGGGTGTATTTGAGGCATCGGGTCGGACGGAAACAAACGGCATGAGCGTCA
This sequence comes from uncultured Rikenellaceae bacterium, assembly GCA_964596715.1. Classification (GTDB taxonomy): domain Bacteria; phylum Bacteroidota; class Bacteroidia; order Bacteroidales; family VadinHA17; genus LD21. The sequence goes on along the minus strand of CAZQVL010000014.1, from coordinate 5,838 downwards.
CACTCCCGTAATCCTGTGTGCAACTACCGCTCATCCAGTGACTGCCACGGAAACCGGTGATATGTTTATTGTTATAATAATAAGGTGAGATACATTTAGTCTCTGTTGTTTGTGTTTCCGGAGTCCATTGTGTCATCCCGAAAGGACGTCCCACAGCAGGAAACGTTTGCCCTTTGTCTTCCGATACGGATTCGCTGTGCCTTTTGACACTGACAGTAGTAGCCGGAGCCGTGCCTATAAGAGGATCAACATATTTTACAGGTGACTGTGCCTGGATCAGGCAGGGAATAAACAATAAAATAAAGATTAAATTCTTCACGTGCTATTTATTAAAGGTTACATATAAGTGACTTGCTGAATTATGAAGTTAAGAATTTCACTTATTATGTCAAATCAAAATTAACGTATTAAAATAGAAGATATCCGTATAAAATATTAAACCGGATATAACTAATTATAATCCGCAATCCTCAATCAAAATTATTACAGCGGAGTAAGCTTTAAGTGACAATATTTTTTTGTTAAATGCTTCAATCTTAGTATGTGTTTTCTCTTCAATTCATTCCAGGGCTTAATTTATGATTTTGTATTTTTTTAATATTTCTGTTGTAGTTAAATTAAAATCAATGTATTGTGCACGGTAATATGGATGTTTGTTTTCTGTGTTTTTCCTGGAAAGCTTTCCCCTGAACTCATTAATCGAAGTGTATCCCATGGAATCCATCCATTTTTCTATATTCCTGATAATAGAACTGATCACATTGATCTGGTGCAAATAAAGTGTACTGACAACCTGAACACAATCCGCTCCTGCAAGGATCATTTTGACTACATCATTACCGCTGAATATTCCTGAATTTGCACAAATGGAGGCATTCATGTTCCCATATAACAAACCTGCAAACCGCAAAGGCAGCCTGTGGTCTTCCACATTACTAAGGTTATATGGGAAGTGATGTTTTTCAGCATGGATATCAATATCCGGCTGAAAGAGCCTGTTGAACAACACAAAACTATTTGCACCGCTTTTATCCATGTCATATATCAATCGTAATGGATTGGTATAATAGGGACTGAGTTTGACGGCGACAGGAATATGCACAGCTGATTTAATTTCTTTTAATGTATTAACCTGCCTCTTTTCAATATCCTCACTGTTATCATCAAATTTCTCAGGCACAGTGTAAAAGTTAAGTTCCAGGCCATCAACTCCGGTCTCTTCAATTTTTCTGGCATATTCAACCCACGTTTCGTCATAAACCGCATTAAGGCTGGCAAATAACGGAATTGAAACGGATTTTTTTGCCTTTTCCAAATTCCTTAAGTGTTCCAGAGGAAACTCTGGTTCTGATTTAGAGCCAGGAAAAAGGGTAATCATTTCAGCATTACGCTCTTCGTATTCTGTTTTACGTTCAAAAAGCTCGAGGTTTTCAAGCTGTATCTGCTCTTCGAAAAGAGACTTATAGACAATTGCACCTGCACCTTCTTCTTCTATTCTTTTAAGGCTGTCAGGATTAGTTACAAGGTTGCATGCTCCAACAATTACTGGATTCTTCAGATCCAGTCCCATATAATTAGTTTTTAAGTTTGCCATAGCAAAATGTTTTAAATCATTATTAATAATTGATAGTTATAATCTATATTGTCTACAGGATATTTAAGATCGTCTTGCATAACTCAATTTCTTCAGGATCACCGGTGTATTTTCCTGTATCATCTGATAGCTTAATTGCCGGGTGGTAACTATCGTTGTTTTTAAGTTTGGAATACATAAGCTTAATAACAATGTTCAATGGCTTAACTCCCACATCATTGGTCAGGTATGTGCCAATTCCGTACACATCATGTATTCTTCCGTTAACATAACTTTTGATTGTCTGTACACGGTTCATATTGAGGGCATCACTGAAGACAATTGTCTTTGTTACAGGATCAATCCTGTTTCTTTTATAAAATTGCACCGCTTTATCAGTGAAAGTCAAAGGATCACCGCTATCCTGCCTTATCCCGTCAAACAGTTTTGCCTGTAATGTCGAAAAGCTTTCAAAGAAGTTATCTGATGTAAAGGTATCGCTTAAGGCAATGCCGAGATCTCCTTTGTACACTTTTACCCAGGCATCCAGTGCACGAACATTGGCTGAGCGATAACCATAACGTGAAGCATGAAACATAAACCATTCATGAGGATGTGTCCCGATAGGAGTGAGGTCATGTTTCATGGCAAAATACACATTGCTGGTTCCCCTGAAAGACAGGCCTGAGTTTTCTTTTAAGGTCTTGATTACTTTGTCATGAACATTAAATGAGAAGCGACGCCTTGTTCCGAAATCGGAATATTCAGCTTTCATTTCATTCATTTTTTTTGCTTTCCTGGCAGCACGTACTTCAATCTCCCGTGGTTGTATCCCTGTCATTGAGTAGAACAATTCTGAAATCAAAGCCAGTAACGGTACTTCCCATAAGACTGTCCGGTACCATAAACCTTCAACTTCAATATTCAGGTTGCCATCCCGCTGTTCTATCTTTACTTCATCAGGATCATAGCGATAACCTTTCAGCAAATCTATAAATACCGGATCAAAGTAATAGCAGCGAGATTTAAGGAATATTTCTTCATCACTTGAAAGCGCAAATTTTGAAAATCCCTCAACTTCTTTTCGAAGGATTTCCGCAAATCTTTCAGGAAAAACCGTCTTACCACGATCGATAAACCTGTATTTTACCACTGCCTCCGGATATAATTTCTGAACGGCGTTCATGGTGGTAAACTTGTACAGATCGTTGTCAGTGAAATAGTTCAGAATCATTTTAACTACTATATAATTCTGGTTCAGTTGAATTTTTATCTTAACCAGTCGGTACTTCTGATAAATTTTATCCCTTTTAGTTTTGCATCTTCGTAGATTGGTAATGCAAGAGTCTCAAATCCTGGCACATTAGACATACAATCTTCAAGTACCAACATTTTTTTTGCGACACCTTCAATGCTTAACATCTGTTTGATTGTAGTTGCAACACAATGACTTTTAGCCTCACCTGCTACCAGTATGTTATCAAATTTCTGAAGTTTTTCAGACAGTACTGCGTCAAACTGTGTTTCAGGTCTGCCATCTATGGGGATATTCGCCATCAGTGCTCCGAAATGTTCAGTGAGAGGATTAGTGCCTTTAGTGGTTACTTCATAGAAATTTCCTTTTCTTGCCCATTTTTTTACCGGCTCCATTATTTCATCAACTATTGAGGCTCCTTTTGATCCTATGATACAGTGCTCAGGCCAGATTGTATGAGGAAATTCACCCTGCATTTCAAGGTTCTGTAAATACTTAACAGCCTTCTCTTTTTCAAAACGGGGTCTCCAGTCTCCTTGCTGTAGATTTATTGAATTAATTATTGTAAAAGGTTCGGGAGGATTGCCTTTACTATCTTCCCAGAAAACAGGATGAGAGATATCAATAACATTATGATAATCCTGGGTAAGTATAATATTGTCTATCTCTGATTCATATTTTGAGATGAATTGACATAACCTGTCAACATCTTTCTCCGCCCCTCTGACATACAATGCTCCCTCCGGTTTACAGAAGTCATATTGCATATCGATTATTAATAATAACGTACTGCGATTCATGATTAGTAACTCAATATATATAACATATATAACATATATAACAAATACGTTTTGGTATTGTTGAGTTATCTAAGCAGTATTTATATGTTTATTATCTATACTATTGAAGGGATTGTTAAATGACGATCTGCAGGTTTTTCTTTATGATTATGTTGTTTTTAAAAGAATAACCAATAACAGGCATATATTAAAATGCCTTAGTGTATATTTTTAACTTATCTGCATTAATGCCGGTAACAACTTCATATTTAGTCTGTCATCAGATGGAGTGATAATAGATACAGAATGCTATATAGTCAACAATATGTTTTGCCAGGTACATCTCACCAAGCGATCTGACCAGCGATCTCAGAATGTCACGGGAGGGCTTTAGCAGTTCACTGAGCTTTGCTGTGGTTCCGTCATCGAATGTTAAAAGGATATCTCTTTTATGACAAAAAGAATTATTATAATCGTCATCGTCGATAATTTTAGCTGCAGCATTTTTTTGAAGCACTCCGTCAAGATATACCTGTATGGAGTCAATCCCTGTGCTTCTTTTTATATCAATATTTCCAATCGACAGAATATATTGTCTCTCCTTCCTTTTTAAACCGTTACTTATGTACATAACTGTCTCAGCCATAAGTGTATCATCATCCTCAGCAAGGGCGAATGACATTTTTGTTGTATCTCCGGTCTGGTTTTCTGTAATCACACTGTATCCTTCGGTAAAGGTAAATTTTGTTGATTGAGAAAATCCATTTGAAGCGCCTCCGGAAACAAGCATTAAAAGGTATCCGATATCTTCCGAATCGAGTGTAAAGTCAGCATCCAGCTTATAATCAAACTGATTCCACCACGTATAATAAAAATGATAATCCGATGCAATAATTGTAAAATTATTTTCCGGAACCTCATCAGTCCCGTTGAAATTATGGAGATATTTCGGCCGTAAGACCATCCTGTCCGGAAGATTGACAATCAGCTTATCGCTTTCTCCGGTTTTTTTAAATAACTTATATGGAAAGTAAAAGTGATTACAGGGATGAGGATCAGGTTGATAATCGTAGATACCCGCGATAATCTCCAGAGTTATGCTGTCTTTAAAACTGTCGTCCTGTTTTACACCTTCAGCGGAAACTGAGAGCAGCTGATAACCTTTTGTCGACGAAATAATGCTAATAGCGTTGTTTATTTCTGCAACGTTTGATTCAAGAGATTCTTTAAGAGATAGCTTCTGGCTGGTTGAGTCGATTTTTGAACACTGCCAGCCGACCAGTGCCATTAAAATAGCTAATGCAATAATATTTTTTTTCATTTGTTAAGATATTAGGGTTACAATTTTCAATTTCCGAATATATTTGAAATGCCACAAAAATCATTCCATAAGTTATTGCATACCACAAATATATGCAATTTTTTCGGAATATGGATACTCCTATTATATATTAAAAGAATTTTTTGTGGAAAAGTTATGTTTTATACGTATTACTCACTGACTATCATTAAATAAGTGAAATTAATAGTACAATATTAACCGGGAAATGAAAGAAATAACAATTCAGTGTTTATTTAAACAGCTTATTAGGTCTTTTCCAGTGAATTCGTGCAACGAATACGCTGCCATCACTGCCATATTTTTCAACACCTTCAGGTTGCATCCATTCCGATACTGTTACCCATGTTTCATCCCGGCTGACTTCTGTCACACCAAAGTTGCCGAGTCTTGCACCACGTTCCGGAACAATGCCGGCACGAGGATGACACCAGCAGTGCTGTCCGTCGAAGAGGCGTGTTGGCACATCAAGAGTAAGATGATAATCCGTTTGATCCTGAACAGTAAAGACAAAACCTGATCTGCCGAAATTACTGTTGAAAGGGAAAATCAGAAGCGAAATAGTGCTTATGAGGGATGATTTGAGGAAATAACGTCTGTTTTGTGTTAAATGAATGCCGGAAGCCTTATTACAGTTACTTGTCATAATCCGTGGCATTGGTTCATCTGAACAAAATAAATAAAATAACGTAAGGTATTTTATGAAATTTAAAAAACTAATAATAATTTTGCGGCACTTTTTGAGTCCTCCTTCGCTAAAGCTATGGCGATCGAAGTACGTCTTCGCCAAGGCTTCGGCGTACGAAGCGGGGTGTAGCGCAGCCCGGTCAGCGCATCTGGTTTGGGACCAGAGGGTCGTCAGTTCGAATCTGACCACCCCGACAAACACAAA
>CAZQVL010000013.1:0-72623 GCA_964596715.1 uncultured Rikenellaceae bacterium | reverse complement strand
ATAAATATTGCTAATAAGAGGCTAAAGGATTATGGATATGATATTAAAGAATAAAGTAGGTTTTGCAGACTATTTCAGACAAAAAAGGAAATGAAGATTTTTATTGGATCATAAATTACAGGAATTACAGTCTATCTATAAAAAAAATGGAACTGTGATTAAACTGTGATAAGATGTCAAAAAAAGAGTAATTAACAATGTAAAAACAACATGAAAAATTGAAATAGCAGCGATATAACAGGGAAAAAACAGGGAATTAAATAAAATCGGTTTTGCGGATTACTCTGCTATAAAAAAATGTATATTTGTTTTACAGGATGCTTTTCTTCTTACCAGGACCACTAAGCTCAGTATAATGTGGAAAAGAAATCAACGAAATGAAAAAACAACTATTTTCTTTGATGTTATTTCTGGCATTTAATCTTTATCTCAATAGTCAAACATGGACCTATGAAAAAGGTGGAAATGTATTTGATGGGGAATATAAAACTTCATCTATTATTGGAATCGGTTCTGAATGGCCGTATGAAATCCCGATTTTTGTAGTAAATGTATTCAATAACAACATAGATAATCCTAATATCTATCTGTCAAATGTAACCTATGCTGGATGTGACAATAAACAAATCAAAATTATTTTTGATAATGAAAGTAAAGTATATAATTTTACTGCCACAACAAATGAAAATCAGGATATTTGGTTTTTACATTTAATCATTTATGAAGATGTAAATATTGGTTATTATGATCAGGACAGAAAAGAATGGATTACACGCAACAGTCCATATTATAAACCACAAAGTAAATTCGATAAAAATGAATTTGATAATTTCATAAAAGACATAAAAAATCGTACAAAAATGCATGTCAGACTCCAAAGTGATTGTACCAAATATGATTGTGTCTTTAGCTTGAAGGGATCAACAGCAGCTTTAAATTTTGTATTTAAAAAATAGTTTATCATCCTTTCAGAAAATCGGGACTTTTTGTTTATATGAATACAGATCCCGGGTCCGAATCCAGAAGGTCGTCAGTGAGGGATGTTATAAAAAGCCAACACCGTAACTATATGTATAGATACTTGATTCGATTTGAAATGAGTAAGTGTAATGGGCTACCTGATTCAAAGACTAGAATAATATTCTACTTCATAGGCTTAAAGTTGATTTATTCCTTTTTACATTGACATTTAATAAGAGAAACAAACAAAGCAATTGTTAAAAGGAAGAAACTGTTAGCTGCATGAAAATAATTTATTATCTCCGTACCAGAACGCAATCTCCCAAAAACCACTTGAATTAGACCTAATATGACAAATACAACTCCGATTCCCGCAGAAATCCATGCAATCCAATTTAATGCTTTCATAAGTTTAAATTTAAATTAATACTTCAGAACTACACTCATATCAAATTTCAACAAAAAATTACCATTAGACAAATCAGACGCTATAAGAAAGGGCAGATAACAACGATGAAACAACGACAAATAGTAATAGATGATTATGAAGATCGGAATGAAGAGTTTGCCCCCGTTATAAAAAGAGCCAAAAACAGTAATAAAGGAATTGTCTCTTGCACAGTAAAAAAATGCCTCCTCAATAAAACCGATTTTGCCGACTGTTACTGATAAAAAAGAAATTATTATTATTCAAATGCTACAAAAAGGTACCAGTTAATGTATAACTAAACGGCTATTCGACCCGAGGTTCCCTGTATTCTGTTTCAGTCTGTTTTAATTGATTAAGGCTACACATTTTCTCTAGTGTGAGGAAGCTACAAACAAACAATACATCTGCTGTGAAAATCTATAAAGGTGATTAGATTTGCAAAATCCTAAGAAGGAATGAATATTTTCAATAATAAGGTGGTATCTTTAAAAAGTATTTTACCAAGCCTAAATCATCCTTTAAATGCGGCAATTGAAAATCACCGAGCAGGTTACCAACAGGGAGAGCCCATCCATGGACAAATACATGAATGAGATAGGTAAGATTAAGCTGATTAGCGCAGAAGAAGAGGTTTCTCTCGCCAGAAGGATACATAAGGGGGACCTGGAGGCACGGGATTGTTTGATAAATGCAAATCTCAGATTTGTTATATCTGTTGCAAAGCAATATCAGAACCTGGGCTTGAGTCTTGCGGATTTGATCAATGAGGGAAATCTTGGTTTGATCGAAGCAGCACAACGATTTGACGAAACGAGGGGCTTTAAGTTTATATCTTACGCTGTTTGGTGGATTAGGCAATCCATTATACAGGCCCTGGCTGAACAGGCAAGAATTGTACGCCTCCCAATAAACTTAATCAGTCATATCAATAAAATAAAAAAAATCCTTTTTGAACTGGAACAAAAGTATGAAAGAGAACCAACCATCCTTGAGATTACACAGGCATTAGAGCAGTCTCTTACTGATGTGACAGCTGCCATTAAAAACGCCAGGTTGCATATTTCAATGGATGCCCCGCTTGGACAAAATGAAGAAGAGAACATGTATGATGTTTTAATAAGCGAAGATGATTCCAGCCCTGATAAAGAATTGCTAACGGATTCATTAAGGAAAGAAATTAAAAGGGGCCTTAATAAATTAATCCCAAAAGAAGCTAATATTATCAGATGTTATTATGGATTAAACGGAATGCATCCCCACACACTCACGGAAATTGCTGAGAAATTTAATCTGACAAATGAAAGGGTCAGGCAAATCAAAGCCAGGGCGATCGAAAAATTAAAACATACTATGATATGTAGAATATTAAAAACCTACCTGGGTTAACTAAATTCACGACCCAAGCTCAGATAAATTTTATGATAACAAAGTATTTTAATAGTAGTTCGAAATCTGAAAAGACAGAAAAAAATCAAGAGATTCAGAAAATAATAGACTTGAAATTTCTGGAGCAAAGAAAAATATTTCTTTGGGGGCCAGTTGATGATGATTCTGCAAAAGATATTGTTAGTAAATTACTGTATCTTGAATTAATTCAACCTGGTGAAAAGATTACTTTTTTTATTAATTGTCCAGGTGGAGTAATAACTTCTGGATTTTCAATATTGGATACAATGAATTTAATTTCCTCGCCTGTTTCAACAATATGTATGGGTTTAGCAGCTTCAATGGGGTCGATATTATTGTCCGCTGGTCAAAATGGAGAACGATACATATTCCCGTTAGGTGAAGTTATGATTCACCAACCAAGTACAGGATTACTACAAGGAAGTGCTACTGACTTGGAAATTCAGGCAAAACAAATTACCAAAACAAAACAAATTGCAGTAGAAATTTTATCAAAGAACTGTAATCAACCAGTTAAACAGGTTTTAAAAGACTTTAATAGAGACTATTGGATGAATGCAAAAGAATCTGTTGAATATGGGATTGTTGACAAAATATATGAGATGAAATAATACAGCAAACAACAAATCCTATAGCCTTTAAGGGTTTACCTTCGATGAGTTCCCTTCGGTCGGTTCAGAGGTTTTCGAAGGCTATCACCTAAAGGTTCTGCTCGGTGAGGTGGCTAACGACGTCCTGCGCAATCTCTTGCTGGTCAAAGCGTCAAACATCATGAGTTGCAATTGTTTAAAATACTGTTCTGTATTTGGCTACGAACATGTATATTTGTGGTAGCTTTTGAATGATAAAGTTGAGCTATGTTGTTTCGTTGGTTTTAAGTTTATCAGAATTAAATTAACTATACTTTCGGAGCAACATGGTGAAATTATACATTTACTAATCAATAAGTTGTTCGAGTAATCCGGAAGGAATTGAATTTAGGTTTTTAAAAATAGTGCTGTGTTATAAATTAACTTTAAATGGGAGGTGTCACTATGATTGGAATGAACTTTGTTAGTTTTTTAATTTTACTGGTAATCAGTATTGTGGTCTCCGCAGTACTGCATTATGTGCTTAAATTCTATATAAGGCCAGGTATTGTTTCATTTGTTTCAAAAGTAATCTTTGGTTGGATTGGTGCCTGGCTGGGTTCTCCGGTTTTTGGATACTGGTTTGGCGGTTTGGTATATGAAAAAATATATATTATCCCGGCCATTCTTGGTTCTTTTGCATTATTGATAATAATGGTAGATTTAGTATTAACGGTCAAAAGCGCTACAGCAGAAAAAACATAAGTTGCTAAGTAATTAAAACTTTCACATAACACAGCACTTTTATTTTAGCGATCGATGTTATAATTTAATGGCGATTTTACGAGTTATATTAATCAAGATACATATCAACATTAATCTCAAAGACCTATTGTTATAATAGTAAACTGTACCACTCTAAGAAGTTAAGTATAACAAGCTTAAGTAATTAATAGAAAACCCTAATGTATAGAGTGGACATTTATTACACAGTAAAGGCATTACATCAGTAAGGTTTGCCTACTTAACCATTGTCAAGTATGTCAGAGGCCTGAAGCAGGGAGAAGAGAGGATTATTAAAACCAATGGATCTCTGGTCAGGATATGCAAAGACAATGAAAAAGTAGCCGTTCATGACCTTTGATCTGACCAGGAGGGGGCAAAATTAAACTTTATCTATAAGGGCAAAGGGAAAGAAATTTTCTTTCTCCTTTGTTTTGAAAAATGTTTATACTGTTTCATCATCGTTAAGAGTTGTATTTATTAATTGAATTTAGGTAATGCTATAAACTAGCTATATGAAATTGACCTTTCTTAACGAATTTTTGCTTAGCAGGTTTTCTAAATTGGTTGTGTGATAATATCATAACACTTATATCATAATACAAAAGACATATAAATTTTAATCTCATAGACCTATTAATGAATATTTTATTTTTACAACAACAACCATGTATTAGGGCATTAAAATACGCCGAGGGTTTCAGAAGTACAAAAGATGATTTTAAATTAATCTTTGCTTATACACACAAAACATTAACACAATTTTACGGATACGGAGATGAACTCTTTGATAGGATGATTAAACTAGAAAAAAAGAAACTTACACCACAAATAAGAAAACTGATTTATGATGAAAATATTGACATTATTCATAGTCATAATGCACCGGATTTTCTTACATTATCAGCAATAGAGGCGTCTCGAGGGAGAATTCCTATTATTCATGATATTCACGATTTGATTTCTATAAGAAGCACACCTTATGGTGCCTTGGATCCAAAAGGTCATCATGTTTTAGAAATTGAAAGAAGAGCAGTAACTGAATGTAATGGATTAATATTTGTAACATCAGGTGTCAAAGATGCATGTGAAAGTGCTTATCCAATTGATCAAAAACCAACTCTGGTATTTCCAAATTATGTTCCTGGAAGATTAATGCCTTCTGCTCTAAGGAGAAAATTATCTGAAAACTATGGAGAAATTCATATTGTTTATGAAGGAAGCCTGGATAGTGTTAATTTAGGTGGTCATTATGATCTAAAAGATATTTTTAAGGCTATTGCTGATCAAGAAATTCATATCCACATTTATTCCTCCAAAGATAATCCAGATTATGATGCTTTTGCTGATGGTAATGGTTATATCCATTATCATGGTCATTTAGACACAAAAAAATTACTCCAAGAGATAACACAGTATGACTATGGGTGGGCAGGTTTTAATATAACTAGAAATAAAGAACATGTAGATACAGTCTTAGCTAATAAGGTCCTGGAATACATTTCTTGTGGGCTTCCAGTTATATCTTTGGGTCATAAAACTCAACAGGAGTTTATAGAAGAGAATGGAATAGGTATTGTAATAAATGAAATTGGCGAACTATCAAGTAGATTGAGAGAAGAACCTGAATTAAATGAAACCAGAAGTAGAGTTTTAGAATGTAGACAATATTTTACTATTGAGGATAAGATTAGACAAGTTTTAGATTTTTATAAATCTTTTACTTAATGGTCCGTGTAAGAACTCCGAAAGGTTAACTCTATGAAATTCCTATAGAATTTCTTACCCCATTCAGTTTCGCTCCATTCGGTCATATAACAACAGATAAAATGGAAATCTTTGATTTCCCAAAATGGTCTTTGGCAACTTCTTTTATCCGTCTTCTTATACATAAGGCAAAAAATGAAAATGGCAACAGAAAATTAATACGAAATTTTTGTTTTCTCAATCCGCAGGAAAAGAGGCATTGCAAAACTATGCATGAGAGTATGTATGTCTGCATCCTTTTTGATACCAGAATTGTGGCAGGCGCCTTTGTAAATGGTAAATAAGAATGCATGATTTAGGTAAATAAGTTTGCAAGTTTTCTGCAGGGATGTTTTTGGTATTGTGTTCCAAAATAATCGGACGTTTTTATTGCATGGGGCAGCTTGTAACCTTGTTGCTTAACAAAACTCGTTATACTTCCTTGCTGAGTCGTCAAGGATTCATCATCAACTTGCTTTTTTGTGGAAACCCTGATATATCCGGCTGCTTTTATTTGTGTTTCCATGATATTTCAATTAATACTTTCATCCTTCCTGAGCTGCTCTAAGGAATTGGCGTTCCGCTGTTTCCATTCAAGCAAATGAGCGGTGGACATTGTATTTGGAATTTTAAATTCCAGCTTGTTGTGTACTACGGTAACGGTAATTTGACCGTATCTGGTGTTGAATGTTTTCTCGTTTATTGTTGTAAGATTTTTATTGTATTCATTTTTGTGTTTCATGGTTTCATATAATATATTATTAATTCTTGCCAGGTTGCATGTTTACCTTTGTTAAAAGTTGGTCTAACGATTCTTCAAACGTTCCGGTATATTCTGAAATACCACCAAGACCTTCATCGATCATTTCACACGACTCCCAACCTTCAATAGTACGGATAAAGCTATACGATGAGCCGTCTGTTAACCAAACATTAGCCATAAATCCGAGCTTGAAGAAACTTTCACTAAACTCGCGGACTTCGTCAATTGTAAGTTCAAAATGCCCACACAGGGGTGAGCGTGGATGTTTAGTTACTAAAATATGATCTATTTGTATCATGGTTTTTGACTTTATAGTTCTGGTTTAATAATCAAGTATTTTGTTGGCAATTTCTCCATTTTCCTCCGGCATAATATCAGCATACAAAGACGTCATATTCAAACTGGAATGACCTAACTGCTTCTGTACGGCTCTCAGGTCTTTTGTTTTGTAATAAAGCAGCGTTGCATAACCATGCCGGGCGGAATGGATGGAAAGTTGTTCACGAAGGCCTGCTTCCCGGACAGCCTGTTTGAAACTGATGTATAAGGCTGTTGTGGTCGAGTGCCGACCATAATCAGCCCATAAAGTGTAAGTTCTTTAGCCAGCTTAGTCATTGATTACGATGAAAAATAATATCCGGCGATTTCATATTACCATTCCAGGATCCGGCTTTTCTCCCTTCCGCTTCCCTTAATCCATATTTTATTCCCGTATACTTCTATAAGTGCATAACTATTCGTTGATTCAGTTTCAACCATTCCTTTGAATGTTACGAAATGTATCATATTATAATTCCCGTAATTACCAGAATGGTTATGTCCACTGAACCACCCAATTATATTATTGTATTTTTCAAGTACTGACAATACTTCCTTGTAATTAAGAAGGTTATGTAAATCAGGAGGGTATACGGGGAAATGGCAAATCAGAAAAACCTTTTCGTTATTTGATAAAGATTCGTTGAGCTGTTTTTCAAGCCAGCCAAGCTGAGTTTTACCAATAGCTCCGTTCCAGTCAATCGCATTAATTTCTCCTTCCGACTTAAGACTCTCTATCAATCGTTGTGCTTCTTTTATCGTAGCTTTATTATTTGAAGTATAGGTGCTTACTTCATTTCCATTGAGAAAAATAAACCTGAACTGATCATAATTAAATGAATAGTATCCCTTTTTTAAAGGATGCAGTACCGGAATCCGTTTCTTAAAGCGGGATTCCACCGAAAAATCATGGTTACCTGTGCAATGCCAGGTTTTGATTCCTGAAGAATCGATGATATTTAGTACTTTTTGATACGAATCAATATCTTTTTCAATCAGGTCACCCAAATTAATTATAAAAGCAGCTGAGTCTTCTTTGAAAGAATTTATTGCCTCTCTTAGTTTTGCTGGAGATGAACGGTAAAATCTTGTTCCGGCCGGATCACAATCACAATACTGAACGTCAGCTATCAAACCGAAAGAAAAAAGTGGCTTCTGACTTTGATCAGCACAAAAAGAACTTCCATTATTATTTTTTTGAGCCATGGAAAGTAAAGTTATTGTTACGAAAAATAAGGAAATAAAAAAGCTCATAATAACTAAAGACTTTACTGAATTAAAATTAAATAAAAATATGAATTACCAGATACATATACTGAACTGATAAGGCAAGATATTTTAATCACCTGGTTTAAATATGGCTGAAGAAGAAGTCAGGGGTAGTTAAAAACTACACCCAACGATTCTGACTTGTAGTAGTGATCCTGGCTTGGCGTAGTTTGTAACTACGCCACTAATGTTAATTTGCAGCCGGATCGGCAACCCTTCCCATAAAAATAATGGAATTAGTGGTAGTCTCCCTGATAAGGTAGATGAATGAGTGATCAAGTCTAAGTTCCAGTGGGGGAGGAGGTACTGAAGTGTTTTCGAAACCCACAATAGTAGCTGCAGCTGCTTCAGTTCCTTCTTCATTTGTTTCAATGAATGCCTGATGAAGTACAAAACTGATAAATATTGGTGGAAAACCGGAGAAGATATTTGAAAAATCTGCTAAATAAGGATCAAATGCGATACCCATACCCATGTCGGTCAGAATCTCTTTCAACTCTTCTTTAAATCCATATTTGAAGCGCGGGAAAGAGAGATTGATTCCCCTTTCAGCCATCTGACTTACCCAGTTTTGGAAGTTGATATCCGTTAATAGTGGGAGTAATCCCCCGATTCCATTCTGGTCATCGGGTAAAACAACATCCATGACAAAATTACCCTGCCCATAAGGAAATTCGGCAAGAATAAAGCCATCTCCATCAAATATTTTAAAATCAGATGTTTGTTTCATCATCGGAACATCAGTTGCTGAACCGGATGGTTTGTAGAACGGCATATCGACGGTTTCAGACTCATCAAACTGCGATTTCCATTTTCCTTTAAAATAGATAGCGTTTATCAATAGCATAACTGTATTTGCATCAAGAGTCTCGATCATGTCCTTAATCAATCCGTTGGTTTTTTCCTCTATCCAGGCATTGACATAATCCGGGGTTGATGGATCGTTTATATCAAATGATCTGGATTCAGCATTGTAGTAATTTATCAGAATATCAATAAATGGCTGTTTAACCATAAAGTTATTTTCTACCCATACAGAGTTCGCAATGGACATTAATACGCGTTTATCGACAGAAAGAAGCGCCTCTGTCAGGTCTTTATAAGAATTGTTAATCTGTTCAGGTGTTATTCCGGCTACTCTTAATGCTTTTAATATTGAATCTCGAGTGGCTCCTTCAGCACCATTTAGCGTCATCGAAAGTGCATAAGAGATGCTGAGAGGCGAAATGATAACATTCTCATCCTGATCAGTTCTTTCCATCAGCTCTCTGAAGATATCAAATGCAAAAGAATTCTCAGATTCAATCAGTGCAATCTGATCATTGGTAAGATCAATTAGGACAGGCTCTGTTGGTAAATTCTCATCCGGTGTTTTGCTGCACGATAAATACATCAGCGGTATTGCAAACAGGAGAATTATCGTAAATCTTAAGGTATTGATTTTCATGATGGTATTATTAATGGCACAAACGCAACTGAATTATATAAGGATAATTAGGCTCTTTAAATCAGGGTTACAGCAGAGAGATGCTCAAAAACTATGCCATCATCTGGTTTTTCTTCTTCTCTTTTTTGAAAGCTGATTATATGCTCTTAGATAAATGAACGATACCACGAAGAATATCATTCCCAGGATCAATAACAAAAGGAAAGAAAATACAGATGGCTGATCCAGTCCCGGAATCGGATGTGTGAGCCTGAATATATAGCCGAATATTGTATAAATAAGAACAAGGATTGATACAACAAAACTGGATATAATTGTAGTTCCATCGAGGATTCTTGTTGTTTTATAGAATCTTGTGTTTTTAAACCGGTTATAAGATGTTTGTGAATAGGCATAAGCCCTCTGCCTTGATCTGTTTTGCCTGTATTTTTTCCAGTTCTCCATGGCCTGGTTAAAAGCCTGTTCATCCCCTGTTGTTTTATCATGAATGTTAAGCAGGAAATCATACGCTTCGGTTACCCTTATAAAAAGATCCTTGGCATCGGGAGAGTGGTTGATATCAGGGTGATACATACGGGCTTTTTTCCGATATGCTTTTTTGATTTCTTCTACCGAAGAGTTAAGAGGTAAACCTAATATTTTGTAATACTCAGCTATTATCATATCATCCGCCGGATGGAAATGACACAATTAACAAATAATTTTCCTCTTAATGCTATATTAATTTGATTTTCGTTTGAAAAAGGTATCAAAGAGGGATATCTATTTACCTATACCAGTAAATCCCATGAATGCCAGGGCCATGATTCCTGCAATAATGAGGGAAACAGGCACACCTTTCATACCTTTAGGTACGTCTACAAGATCAAGTTGTTCTCTGATTCCTGCAAGTATTACCAGGGCGAGTCCAAAGCCAACTGCAGTGGCAGCGCTGTAAACAACACCTTCGAGAAGATTATACTCCTTTCTGATTACAAGGATGGCAACACCCAGAACAGCACAATTAGTGGTTATTAATGGAAGGAATATACCTAATGCCTGGTATAAAGGCTGACTGATCTTTTTCAGTATTATTTCGACCATCTGGACTAATGATGCAATTACAAGAATAAATGTAATAGTCTGCATGAAGCCAAGTCCAAGTGCATCAAGAATATACGTCTGGATGAGGTAAGTCACGACAGTAGCAAGAACCATAACAAAGGTAACAGCTCCGCTCATACCTGCAGCGGTACTGACTTTATTTGAAACACCCAGAAACGGACAAACCCCAAGGAATTGTGCCAGGACAATATTGTTTACCAGAACGGCCGATATTATTAGTAGTAAATATTCCATTTTTTTCGATTTTCAGGTTTTTTTTATCCGGTTAACAAGAGCAATAAGGTATCCAAGGGCGATAAATGCTCCGGGAGAAAGAATAAAGACCAGAATGCCATCGCCCTCAAGGAACTTATAGTTAAAAATAGCTCCATTACCGGCTATTTCCCTGAATGCTCCAAGTATTCCGAGTGCCATTGTAAAACCAAGGCCCATACCCAATCCATCCAGAATGGAAGAGAGCAGGCTGTTTTTACTTGCAAATGCTTCTGCCCGGCCAAGAACAATACAGTTAACAACTATCAGCGGTATAAATATCCCCAGCTTTTCATAAAGTTCTGGAGTATAAGCCTTCATAATCAGGTCCACTATTGTTACAAACGATGCAATAATAACAATAAATGAGGGAATCCTTACTTTGTCGGGAATAAGGTTTGAGATGGAGGAGATTACAACATTTGAACCAAGAAGGACAAAGGTTGTGGCTATACCCATTCCCAATCCGTTTAGCGCTGAGGTTGTGGTTGCCAGAGCAGGACAACATCCTAGTACCAGCACAAGAAGTGGATTCTCTTTAAAGAATCCCTTTGAAAAATTTTGCATTTGAGTCATTTCAAACCTCCTTTCTGCAATGTAATGTAAGCACGCTGAACGGCATCGCAAAAAGCTCTTGAACTTATGGTTGCTGCAGTAATTGCATCAACAGGCCCTCCGTCTTTTTCAACTTTTAAAATGAAATCCGAAGGATTTTTATCATTGAACTGATCCTTAAATGATGGCTCAGCCATCTTTGTGCCAAGACCAGGGGTTTCTTTGTGTTCAAGGACAGTAATCTTTAATATTGTTCCGTCAGGCCTGAAACCGGCCATAAGCCTTATCTCTCCACTGAATCCGTTGTTACTGTAAGTATTTATAGCATAACCTACAAGTATGTCATCATTTTTTGCAGGATAAATATCGAGGCTGTCTCCTTCCCCGGTTGGCAGCCTGAACATCTCATTGTCAGGATTATTATTGAATTCAGGTACAACTTCTTTAATTGCCTTGAGTTTCTTATTCAGAACAGATGTTTCAATAGGTTTTTTTGTAAGTTCATATACGAAACCGAGACATGCTGATGCTGCAAGAGCTATTAATGTGAGCGACAGCAGCATATTACCAAATGTTGATTCCGGTTTAGACATTTTTCACCTCCTCTCCAAATCGCACAGGTTTAATATAAGAATTCATCAGTGGAACAAAAGCATTCATAATAAGTATTGCGAATGAAACACCTTCCGGATATGCCCCGAAAACCCTGATAATGACTGTAATAACGCCAATGCCACAACCATATATTATCATTGCGACAGGGTTCATCGGGGAAGTCACATAATCGGTAGCCATAAAAATGGCACCAAGAAGAATACCTCCTGTTAATAGATGAAAAACGGGATCCGCATTCTGTTCCGGATTTACAAGCCACAGAATGGAGGTAAAGATAGCCACACTACCGATGACAGAAACAGGGATATGCCACGTAATAATTTTCCTGAAAAGCATCCAGGCAAATCCTATAAGCAGTGCCACAGCAGCTATCTCACCCATTGATCCGCCCATATAACCATAAAACATCTGCATATGCGATGGGATCTTCTCCATAAGTGATGAAATCTGTTCACCATTGTTAATACCCTCTTTTAGTATGGCCAGTGGAGTTGCACCGGTAACAGCATCAGTATAACCCGTATTGAATCCGGAAGGAACAGGCCATGAGGTCATCTGTACGGGGAAGGATATGAGCATAAAAACCCTGCCTACGAGAGCAGGATTGAACGGATTATTTCCAAGACCGCCAAAGGTCATTTTTGCAATGGCAATTGATACGAAACTGCCAATTACTACTAGCAAAACCGGAATGTTTGATGGCAGGTTGAAGGCAAGCAGGAGGCCTGTAACAATAGCAGAACCGTCGGTTATTGAATTTGGTCTCTTCAATATAAATTTCTGGATCAGGTATTCAAAGAGAACGCAGGAAACAACAGAAGTCAAGGTAACTATTATAGCACCCCATCCGAAATAATATACAGAGGTAACAAGAGTCGGAACGAGTGCCAGAACTACACCGAACATAAGTTTTCTTGTTGTCTCGGTACCATGCAAATGAGGCGAGGGAGATACATTAAGGAGATTACTCATTTATAAGTCTGAATTACCTGTTTTTATTTTATTTTAAATTACGTTCACGAATCATCTTCAGAATGATTGATTTGCCGAGCCTTATATAATCTAACAACGGCCTGCCGGCAGGACAGATAAAACTGCATGAACCACATTCCATACAGTCGGTGATCCTCTCTTTTTCTGCTCTTTCAACCAGGTTTTTTTCCGTTAGCGTCATTAACAGGTAAGGCTCCAGATTGAGAGGGCATACCGAAACACATTTTGCACACCTGATACAGGGATTAATTTTCATACGGGCTGATTCAGTCAGCGGGATTAAAACAACACCTGACATACCTTTTACAACCGGAACATCAGTAGTGTTAATTGCTTTTCCCATCATAGGACCTCCTGCAACAATCTTTCCGGTATCCTCAGGTAAACCTCCGGCAGCGTCAATAAGGCTACTTAAAGGTGTTCCGGTCCTTACAAA
Organism: uncultured Rikenellaceae bacterium; assembly: GCA_964596715.1. GTDB lineage: Bacteria > Bacteroidota > Bacteroidia > Bacteroidales > VadinHA17 > LD21. The sequence continues at coordinate 58,976 of CAZQVL010000013.1, read as the reverse complement.
AAAGTTACCCGGGTGTTTCAGAGATTTACCAGTGATGGTCACAACCCTTTCAAAGAGAGGTTTATTTTTCTGTACTGCTTCATATACGGCGAATGCAGTACCCACATTATGAACCACAGTTCCTACATCCAGAGGCAGCCGGCCCGTTGGTACTTCTCTGTTAATAAGTGCTTTAATAAGTTGTTTCTCTGCTCCCTGCGGATATTTGACTTCTAAACCAATGACCGTTATTCCTTTGAAATCTGTTGCAAGCTTTGACATGTGAGATATAGCATCAGGTTTGTTGCTCTCAATCCCTATCATTGCACTTTCAACTTTAAGTGCTTTCATGAGTATAGTAGTACCAATCAGTACCTCTTCACCTCTTTCGAGCATCAACCTGTGATCTGATGTCAGGTAAGGCTCGCATTCAACACCGTTTATGATAAGCACTTCACATTTCCTGCCTGATGGGATTGTCAGTTTTACGTGTGAAGGGAATGTAGCACCTCCAAGACCAACAATGCCTGATTCAACACACTTTTTTATTATCTCTTCTGATGTAAGTACAACCTCCTGAATGATTTCCGGGCTCCTGTCAATTGTATCGGTCCACTCATCACCCTCAATATCTATGAATACGGAAGGTTGTTTGTATCCGCTGCTATCAGGTGCATTATCAATTTTATTTACTTTCCCTGAAACTGAAGAATGAATATTCGACGAGACATATCCTTTTGCTGCTGCGATTAACTGTCCGGTTTTTACGTAATCACCTTTATTAATAACCGGTGTTGCAGGCGCTCCGATATGTTGCGAGACCGGAATTATAACATTTTCAGGAACAGGCAGATACTGAATAGGAGCATTTGCTGTTATTTTATTTTCAGGTGGATGAACACCTCCAGCGGGAAATGTTTTCAACACTATTGTTGTATTTTACGATTATACATTTGAATTATCGGGTGTAGTTTCTACCTGGACTTCTACCTTAGGTTTTTTTGGTGGAAAGTTAATTTCAAGTATTGCGTTTGTAGGACACTCAACAGCACATTTTCTGCAAAATGTACACTTTTTAGCGTCAACATATGCAAGATTGTTTTCAATGGTTATTGCATCAAAAGCACAAACCTTGACGCACTTGCCACAGGCGATACATGCTACTTTACAAGCCCTTCTTGCAGGTCCTCCCTTATCACAGTTTGAACAGGCTACATATATTTTCCTGTCTTTCCTGGCTTTTTTACGAAGTTCAATGATGTTTCGCGGACATGCTTTTACACAAGCACCACATGCCACACATTTATCATCAATTATAACAGGTAATTTTATAGCAGCATCCATAAAGATAGCATCGAAGCTACAGGCTCTAACACAATCTCCATAGCCAAGGCAGCCATAGCTGCAATCGGTTTCTCCGATATAAAGGTTGTGTGATATTCTGCAGTCCAGTACCCCTGAATATAATGATGTTCTGGACCGGTTTTCAGGCGTTCCGTTACAAAGTAATACAGCAACCAGGGGATCTGTGACAAGTGCCGTTTTACCAAGGATAGAAGCTGCTTCTTCCATTACAGCAGATCCGCCAACAGGACAATTCAGTCCCTCAAATGAATCAGCTTTTACAAGAGCTTCTGCGAAGTTACGGCAACCTGCAAAACCACACGCACCACAATTGGCAGCCGGTAAAATCTCCTGCACCTCATCAATACGAGGATCCTCGATCACTTTAAACTTCCGGGCAACAAAATAAAGTATTACAGCGGCGACACATGCAATTACACTCAGGCTGATTATTGTTAACAGAATAACAGAACTCATCAGTTAAGTTTTTAACGTAAAAGTAAATTTCTTACTAATTCGTTTTCTGAAAAAATAAATGGTTAAATAATAAGGTACAAGAGTTGCAATGGATAATAAACCGGCAATTAACTCAGGTACTGAAAGTGAAACGAATAAGATAAGACCTGACAGAAGGATAATAAACGGCACTACGTATCCGAGAAGCAGGGCATTATATCCAAGGGATTCTTTCATTACTACAGTCACTAAATCGCCCTCTGAAACATTATAATCTCCATTTATAAATACTGTTTTTTTATCCGCCCTGGATAGAGAACAGTAGCTTTCTGCATGGCATCCGGCACAGGCTGACTCTGGCAATATTTTGACAACCACTGAATTGGTATCGACTTTCTGTACCATACCAATATGTTGGACAGATCCGGAATTATCTTGTTTTTCCATAATTTCCCCGGGGTAAACTGCAGCCCGCAAATTTATAATTCCTATGCAAAGAGAGGCTGCTTTTTATCAGGTTTTGTTCTGGTTGTTATTATTTAAAATTATTCTACTTAATAAATCTTTAACTTATGTTACTCCACGATTGTTTCATGCTGAAGAGTCTTTTTAGCTCAATTTTTAGGATATGGTTTTCTGAATGATCAAGGAGGGGATCTTTCGTCAGTATATTTTCAGCCACATTTCTCACATATTCGATTATTTGACCGTCCTTACCCAGATTGGCAATTTTAAGGTCGAGGGGGATTCCACTCTGAAGTGTTCCCTCAATATCGCCAGGACCTCGCAGCTGAAGGTCTGTTTCAGCGATTTCAAAACCGTCATTGGTCATGATCATTATTTCAATCCTTTTAGCTGCCTCTTTTGAGGTATTATCAGAGCTCATCAGAATACAGTATGACTGATCAGCTCCTCTTCCAACTCTTCCCCTAAGCTGGTGTAATTGTGACAGGCCAAACCTTTCCGTACTTTCAATAACCATTACCGATGCATTAGGAATATCAACTCCCACCTCTATTACCGTGGTTGCAATAAGGATGTTTGCATGGCCGTCCTTGAACAGTTTCATGGAGATCTCCTTATCTTTCGGGGTCATCTTTCCGTGAACCACGCTTATGCAATATTTTGGTGCCGGAAATACCCTTGTAAAAGTATCCCATCCATCTTCAAGGTCTTTGTAATCCATCTTTTCCGATTCTTTGATCAAGGGGTAAACGACATAGATCTGACGGCCTTCGGCAATTTGACTTCGCAGAAATCCGAATACTCTATTTTTTTCAGAATCAGTAAAATGCATCGTTTTTACCGGAATTCTGCCAGGCGGTAATTCATTAATAACCGAAACATCGAGATCTCCGTAGAGTGTCATAGCCAGTGTTCTGGGTATGGGCGTGGCTGTCATTACCAGAACGTGCGGGGGATTAAGGTTCTTTTCCCATAACCTGGCTCTTTGTGCAACACCAAACCTGTGCTGCTCATCAATAATAACAAGTCCGAGATTGCAGAACTGAACGTTTTCCTCGATAAGTGCATGTGTACCAATAAGGATATTCAGTGTTCCATCTCTTAAGGATTCTTCTATAGTTTTACGCAGACTTTTTTTTGATGAGCCTGTAAGAAGACTGACGCTGACATTAATACCACTTACCATTTTGTTGATGGTATTATAGTGCTGACCGGCAAGGATCTCAGTAGGAGCCATCAGACATGTCTGGTAGCCATTGTCTATGGCAATTAACATACTCATAAGTGCAACCAGTGTTTTCCCGCTTCCAACATCACCCTGAAGGAGACGGTTCATTTGCTTTCCTGATCCAAGGTCTTTGCGTATTTCCTTCATTGCACGCTTTTGTGCTTCAGTAAGGGAGAAAGGAAGATTGTTATAGTAAAAACTGTTAAAAGATTCACCCACGTTTGAAAAGACAAATCCCCTGAACTTACGGTTTCTGGTCGTTTTATATCTCAACAGGTTGAGTTGTATATAAAAGAGTTCCTCGAATTTCAGACGGTATCTAGATTTTTCAATCTCATCAGGAGTGGCCGGAAAATGAATCTTATAAAGAGCCTCATGAAGATCCATTAGGTTATATCTCGTTACCAGGTAAGCCGGCATGGTTTCAGGTATATGAAACTTAATCTGTTTCAAAAGATTACCAACAAGCTTACTGATTGTTTTGGATGTAATGAAATGATTCTTCAGATTTTCAGTAGTGCTGTACTGAGCCTGAAGTGCAGAAACCAGCCTGCCGGACGATGTGTTTACTGCCTCAATCTCGGGATGAATAATATTTATAATACCATTGAAGACTCCCGGTTTTCCAAATACTATGAATTCAACTCCCGGACTGTAGCTTCCTGTTATCCATTTAGTCCCCCTGAACCATACAAGTTTAATCGTTCCTGTCTCATCCTGGAAATCTGCCACAAGCCTTTTTCCTGCTCCGTATCCTTCCGTTGAATATCCTTTTATAACTCCTTTTATCTGTACGTATGGCAGATCAGGGTCAAGCTCGACAATTTTATAAAATTTGGTTCTGTCGATATACTTATAGGGAAAATAATATAGCAAATCGCGGAAGGTATTAATGTTTAACTCTTTCATTAACAATTCAGCACGCTTCGGACCAACTCCCGGCAGATAAGTGATGCTTGTATCAAGATAATCCTGCATAATTATTCCCTAAGTACAGTAAATGAAAAAGATATCCGAAAATAACTATTTTTGGAAACCTGACCTAATAATAAAATGGAGTTGCATAAATGATTTATTACAGAAGTATAAAATTTCTTAAATATGCTCTGCTGTCGCGGCACAGGCTGGGATACGGGATACACAGTCCATTCGTCTTTGATCTGGTTTCACGGGTCTTCCGGAATAAAATGGACCCTGATATTGTCTTAAATATTGAAAAGATAAGAAAACAACTGCTTTCCGATAAACGATCAATATATATTCACGATCTTGGATCAGGATCAGGAGATAGAAATACAAATTTGAGAAAAGTGTCATATATAGCCAGAAATTCAGCGGTACCTCGCAAATATGGAATTTTACTATCCAGAATGGCAAAGGAGTTTGGCAAAACAAATATTGTTGAATTCGGGACCTCTTTCGGAATAAGTACAATGTATATGGCAGCATCATGCCCTGAAGCAATGGTATATACCGTTGAAGGTTGCAGGGCTACATCGGAGATAGCCAATGAGAATTTCAAACTTGCCGGTATCGGGAATATCAGAGTGTTCAACGGATCATTCGACGAAGTTTTGCCTATTATTAAAAGTACAATATCTGAGCCCGGACTTGTTTTCATTGATGGAAATCACAGGAAAGGACCATTAATAAGATATTGTATGCAAATGGCTGAGATATCCTGTAATAACACAGTAGTAATTGTCGATGACATATATTCATCATTTGAGATGGCAGAAGCCTGGAGAGAATTGAAACAACTTCAGAAAGTAACACTTACCTTGGATATTTTCAGGATGGGATTTTTATTTTTCAGGGAAGGATTAAATAATATTGACTATGTAATCAGATATTAACAAAAATTAAGAAATTATAATTCCATAATTAAGTAAATTAATCTAATTTCGAAAATTCAAATTTTAAGACTATGGACAGAATTATTGAGATACATGATATTGTAAAAAATTATCAGGTTGGAACGGTGATAGTGAGAGCTTTGAGATCGATTTCAATTAATATTAACAAAAATGAATATGTTGCTATAATGGGACCATCAGGTTCGGGGAAGTCCACATTGATGAACCTTGTGGGTTGTCTGGATACACCAACAAGTGGTACTTATATTCTAAACGGGACTGATGTAAGTAAGATGGAGGACGATTATCTGGCTGAGGTGAGAAATAAAGAAATAGGTTTTGTTTTTCAGACTTTCAACCTGTTACCCAGATATACTGCACTTGAAAATGTTACATTGCCACTGATATATGCAGGTATTCAGAAAGTTGAAAGGGAAAAACAGGCTATTGAAACACTTGAGCATGTTGGTCTGGGTGACAGGATGACCCATAAGCCCAATGAATTATCCGGAGGCCAGAGGCAGCGTGTTGCAATCGCAAGAGCTTTGGTAAACAAACCATCTATCATTCTTGCTGATGAACCTACAGGTAACCTTGACAGTAAAACATCCATCGACATCATGGGTTTACTTGATGATATCCATAGATTGGGAAATACAGTGATTGTAGTCACACACGAGGAAGACATAGCCAAGCATGCTGCACGGATAATTAAATTATTTGATGGAATGGTTTCGGATGACTTTGCGAATGAGAAATATGTCAAAGCCTGATACTTATAAATATTCTCCTTATTAATTATTGATAACCTTCGGCCAAATATATGAAGATCTATACACGTACAGGTGATGACGGCACTACTTCATTAGCAGGAGGCAGAAGGATTCCTAAACATCATGTCCGGATTGAAGCTTACGGATCGGTCGATGAACTGATTTCATGGACAGGTCTTTTGAGGGACTCCGTCGTCAACAACCAGGTGAAAGAAATACTGCTCTATATCCAGGACCAGCTTATGAAATGTGCTGCTGCCCTGGCATGGGATAAAGAGAATACGAATCTAAGGAAGATACTTCCGGATCCCGAATGTGTAGAAACCATTGAAAGTGAAATTGACAGAATGGATGCTAAACTGCCTGCTTTGAATAATTTTATTCTACCGGGCGGACATTATCTTGTATCGTATTGTCATATAGCAAGATGTGTTTGTCGCAGAGCTGAAAGAGCAGTGATAAGACTAAATAACTCAGAAGAGACTCCCGAAATAATTAACAGATTTCTGAACAGACTTTCCGATTACCTATTTGTTTTATCCAGATTATTAAGCTTAGAGCTTGATATTGAGGAGATTAAATGGCCTGTATAATATAGATAGAAACTTAAAAAATGTTGTTGTTTTTTAAGTAAAATAATATATATATTTGCAGCTTTAAAAATGGTTATTTTAATCAGAAAGTTATGTACTGGACACTTGAGTTAGCATCGAAACTAGAGGATGCTCCATGGCCTGCCACTAAGGATGAACTTATTGACTTCGCTATAAGGTCAGGTGCCCCGATGGAAGTTATTGAAAATTTACAGGAGATTGAGGATGAGGGAGATATTTATGAAAGTATTGAAGATATCTGGCCCGATTATCCAAGTAAAGACGATTTTTTCTTTAATGAAGATGAATATTGAGACAAGGCTGGTCATTTTTTGATCAGCCTTGTTCATTTTTTAAAAATATCGATCATTTTTTTAGGTCTCACACTATCAAGCCAGTTGAATCCATCGAGTATTAAGTTTTCATTCTGAGATTCCATTGGCGGATCAATAGTCCCTTCAGGATTCTGATGCTGATATATCTCAGTAATCTTTCCGTCTTCAACATAAATTTCAATTTTTGAACATTTTGACTTGTTAATACCCACTATTTCTTCTCCGTCAACAAGGTAATAGATTGTTTCTCCATTGCCGTCAATATTAATCTTATAAAGTTCATTATCCCGGAAATAACCTGTTAGTGTTCTGCCTTTTACCTGGTTGAACCTCAAATCATCTACCTGACTTATTACAAAAGCAGAGTTGTATAATTCCATCCTGTCAGTCTGACGGTTTTTTGTAAATATTGCCATTGAATCTGAAGTGAGCTGGTTTTCTTCAGACCAGATGACCGGGTATTTGTAAAGTCTGATAACTGAATCCTGAAATGAATATGACAGAGAATCACATCTTGCCTGCAAGTCCTTGCTGAAGATACGGCACCCATAGTATGCCCTCATAAGCCTGTAGCCTGCAGCTGAAGTGTCGTTTACTGTTTTGGCAGTAATAGTATCTGCATGTAAGAAGAGAGAGTCGCTTTTTGATATCTGAATAAACAGAGCCTGATCTGTAACCATGAATTGTTCAGGTTCTCTGTAATACCAGGCATAGTTGCCTTTTACAATTATATTATTAGTAGTATCAGTAATACTTATGTTCCCAAATGACTGACCATAACTAGTTTTATTGTTGTAATAGAGTGAATCCCCATGGATTAGTTGCTGCCTGTTGTCAATGACTGCATTTTCCCATATCCGCGAAATATCATTTTTGGTATCATACCAGCCTCTTTCGCAATAAATATAAATGCTGTCCCCTTCTAACTCCGAAGGTCCGGTAAAGAAAGCTGTTTCGGTTTCAGTATTATAATCCATTGTATCTGCAGTCATTACATAATCAGGATTTATAATTTTTACACTGTCCTTGAAATGGAAAGTGTTCTGAGAAACGTAATAGATGCCGATTGTACTTGTCAGAGTGTTATCTCCGTTAATGATTGTTCCTTTATCGTTATATCTTGCGATTTTGCTGGCGACATTATATTTTACCGAGTTGGCAAAAAGATGGGTTTCTTTATCAACAAGCTCAACATTACCATCAACGGATGCAATTTCTGATGCTCCGTCATAAAAAAGATAATCGCCAAATAACTCCAGTGTATCACCCTGTTCCATATGTATATTGCTGTATGCACGGACCTGATTTATCCCTGCGTATAAGTAAGCACTATCACAGAACATTAAGATATTATTGTGAAACACTTCGACATTTCCTATCAGGCGTGTCAGCCTCTTACCGGATGGTTGTTCTATTTCATCAAAAGCATAATCAGCATGTCTGACTTCAATTTTTCTCTTTACAGTCTTACCGGCTGTATCATCCTGACAGTATAGTGCTGTAAATACGGAAAGTAAGGTTAAGATAACCAGTATCTTTCTGAATGCAATTGAAGAATAATTACTGTTGCAGCCTATTGCAGCCATCCATTTACAAGAAAGTTGCATGATTTGAATTCCTCACTTATTTTAATATAAGTGGTTTCAATCTTCTTTTCAATCCATTTTTGAAATGCCCTGTTGCGTTCATCCATCATAGCAGCATTATAGAGGCTTTGATAGTCATCTTTCAGGCTAGCCCTGTGTGCAGGCAATTCCTCATCGAGCTTCACAATCCTGAAAACCTCATTTCCATTTTCGTCGGTAGTTCTGAACGGTTCAGATATTTCCCCGATTTTCAGTTCTCTCACCTGAACGTATAACTCTTTGCTTAACTCATCAAGGGTAAACCAGTTGATTCGTTCGTTAGGATTAGTACTGACAAACTTACCACCGTTGATCCGGCTGTCTTTATGGCTGGAAAACCTTAATGCTGCTTCTTCAAATGTCATTTCACCTTTTCTTATAAGGTTAGTTATGCTGTCAAGTTTTGTAATTGCTCTGTCTGCTTCTTCTGGTTTGACCTTAGGTCTGATAAGGATATGACGGGTATTGACAAGATCGCCTTTCCGGTCGATAAGCTGGATTATATGAAATCCAAATCTTGTTTCCACTATCCTGGAAACAGTATTTTTAGTCAGGCTGAATGCAGCATCAGCGTACTCCTTTTCAAGTTCACCTCTGGTTTTATATCCTATTTCTCCTCCAGCTGGTGAAGATTCCGTATCTTCAGAATGCATTACGGCCAGAACAATAAAGCTTTTACCGGCAAGTATTTCACTTCTGATGTCGAGAAGTTTCTGTCTTGCTTCAGCTTTGTTTTCTTCGTTTGCAGGAGGATCAAGCTGAATAATACTTATCTGGACCTTTGACGGAATCACCGGAAGACTGTCGTTTGGGATCGAAGCAATAAATCTTCGCAGTTCAGCCGGAGTAATTGTAATATCTGCAGCAATTTCAGACTGGACTTCAGCGACAATCTGTTGTTCAATCAGCACTTTTCTGATATCTCTTCTTATTTCCACCATACTTTTTTTGAAATAGCTTTCAAGAGCCTCTTCACTTCCTGCATCCCTGATAGCGTTGTTCAACCTCAAATTAACATCGCCCTCCATCATATCATCAGTAACAATAATACTGTCAATCCTGGCCTGATCAAGAAACAATTTCGATATAAGCAACTCCTCAAAAACACTGCACCTGAGCTGGTCGGCTGATGCCCTGGTTCCACTCCTTCTCATGTCGTTTACTGTATTCTCAACATCTGAAAGGTAAATAACTTCACTTCCTACAATTGCTGCTACTGATTCAACAAGTACCTGGGCTTCTCCCGTTAACATACCAGACAGTAGTAATCCAGTCATTATCAGCCATAATGGTTTTCTTTTTTTCATCTTCAAAAAATCTTAAAACTGTTTTCTTTAAGAGCTTCATTATATATTCCATTCTCGAGTGCCTGGATAAAATCAAACCTCCGGTTATTAAGAATTATCCTCTTTATATCTTCCTTAACATACTCGTAAGGGGCAATGGAAGATCTGAGTCTGTAATCCCTTATGCTTAACAAATAAACAGAATTTGAATCGGTCGTTTCAAAATATGTATTTCTTTTCAGGAAACTCTCCTGATTCTCAATCTCATCCTGGAGTTCAACTGAGAGCCTGTCCATAGTAATCCAGTTTTCACCGAAGTCATCAAATTTTTCTGCAAACTGGAAACAATAACTTTCCAGTTCCTGCAGATTAGTCTGATGATTTGATCTGGTTAGCAACTTAATCCTGTAAATATTTGGTGCTTCAACCGGTATTTTAATGAACAGGGCTTTAACGATATTTGAACTTAGTATAAAACTGTTACTGTTTGCATTGTAATAACTCTCAATCTCTTCTTCGGCAATGACAGTATCCATTTTTTCGAGCATCATCTGCCTTTGATACTGATAAATCACAAGATTAGCCCTTGTTTCATCCAACTGTCTTTCTATGCTTGTTTTTAAATCAGCTGAAAGATTATCTTTAGCTCTCTGATAAACAAGCTCTTTCTTAGCCCATTTATTGATATAATTCTGGATAACTGATATACTGTCGGATTCTAAAGCACCCTGCCGGACAAGATCAGGTATCTGATCGTAATAAAGGATAACATCCGAGACTTTTGCAACCGGAATTCTTTTTTCGTTTTTTTTGAACTGAATGCAACCCGGTACAGTCAATATTAACAGAATAAAAAATATTATTTTATTCATAAGTCAAACTTCTTCTCACTTCATCGAGGATCGCATTATCAATCCTAACGGGATATTTCTCCTTTAATTGTCTGATCCATTCATTCTCAAGGTACTCCTGGTAACCTGATACAATTTCCCCCTTAATTTCATTTAAAGGCAAAGGAGCAGGAGGATTCACTTTACTGATAAAAAGAACCGACGGGTAGTCATTGCTCTCCAGGGAATGTAATCCTTTTGTCCATTGCAGCCTGTCTATTACCTTATCATCTCCTTCAAACCATCTTCCTTCACTTATAATAATTAATGTATCGCCATTCATGGTATATTTATCATATAACCTTTTATCCGCATCAGACTTCCGTAAGCATTTTTTGACTGTTGATTTAAACTTTCTTTCACCACCAGGCAATCTCAGGGTGTAAATCTTCCCCTCAATTGATTTGTGTGACATATACTCATGTTTATGTGCTTCGTAGAAATTCATCAATCCGGTTGAATCTTCCTGGGCTTTATTCCAGATTTTATCGCCGGATATTTCAAACAAGAGTATGCCATCGTGGAATTCATTCATCAGGTATCTGAATTCAGGATACTTTTTTTCAAGTATTGAATTTTCATAACTGATGATATGATCTGCAGTCCTTGCTTCGATGGACTGGTCGATATATACCTGCGGATCAGCGGTATTAATCCTTGAGCCTCTTCTTTCAAGGTAGTCAGCAAATTCCTGCGATATAAGATGCTGGTCTGCAAATGAATATAAGTTACCTGAAGGTAGTGTAGCTCGGTTATATTTTGATAATCCCCTGATCTTGAGTGTATCAGTATTATCAACAAACCATTCATAAATGCTTCTGTTTATTCTGAATTCATACTCTTTTTTAAGTTTCTCAGTGAATAATTTTTTACTTATTGAGTTGAGATATGACTGGTTTATTTTGCTTTCAAGAAATGATCTTGATTCATCAAAGGAACCGGGAGCTTTTTTCTCAAGCAGTTTGATTATATGCCAGCCGTACATTGTCCTTACAGGTTTTGAATAATCACCTGTATCTTTAAGTGCCAATGCTGTTTCAGAAAAATCACTGATTATCTCACCTGTTCCAAACCAGTTAAGTTCGCCTCCCCGGTTTGCGGACTCTTTGTGATCGGAGTACTCCTCTGCCAGCTTTCTGAAAGAGGCTCCTTCCTGGAGCTCCTCATATATATTATTGATAGCTTCTTCAGCTTTCTTTGCTTCCTCTTCACCTGTTCCCGGGGGAGATGCTTTCATTATGTGAGCTACCCTTACCTTTCCTTCTGAAGGGCGCCTGTCAGTAACTTTAATGATATGGTAGCCATATGGAGTTCGTACAGGCATTGATATTTCACCCTTTTTTAGTGAATATGCAGCATCTTCAAAAGGCATTATCATCTGAAAAACCGTGAAATACCCGAGATTACCACCATTTATCATTACCGACTGGTCATCAGAAGCACCTCTTGAAACCTGTTCAAACGGTTCACCTTTTCTGATTCTTTCTCTTATATCCAGAGCTTTATTCCAGGCTTTGAGAGTATCTTCCGGCGGGGCATCGGGAGGACAGTTAATCAGAATATGCCAGGCATTGACCTCGACAAGCGATCGCTGATATACTTTCTTTAAAAGATTTTCCTTTGTTTCAGGGTCGGTCAGATAACTTTGTGCAAGCTGGTTCCTGTAACCAATTAGTTCTGTTCTGAAGGCAGTCGTTGTGTCATATCCCAGAGCTATGGCATCAGCGACTTTTTGCATGAAAACTATATACTGCTGAAGATAATTATCCAGATCATTCCTGTTCTCCGGATCTGGTGTCTTTTTGAACATCCTGATGAATTCAGCTGCCTGAATATTTCTTCCCGCAACATTCATCAGTATCTTTTCATTCTGATCCTGAGCAGGACAAAGAGCCGGCATCAGGAACATCAAAATGATGATTGATGGTAATAATTTGATGTTCATCAAAATAAGTGAATACTATTTATTCAAATAATTTTCGGCTATAATTGGGAGATTCTCTTGTTATTGAAACATCATGGGGATGGCTTTCGATTATCCCGGAGTTTGTTATTCTGACAAACCTGCTTTCCTTCTTAAGTATATTGATATTTCTGGCACCAACATATCCCATACCTGCTCTGAGTCCGCCCAGCATCTGGAAGATGACTTCCGAAAGGGTTCCTTTATATGCTACTCTTGCAGCAATTCCTTCAGAAACTAGCTTTTGTATTTCATCTTCCATATCCTGGAAATACCTGTCCTTTGAACCTTGCTGCATAGCCTCTATTGATCCCATTCCCCTGTAGGCTTTGAATTTGCGGCCACTATAAATAATTGTATCACCCGGCGATTCTTCAACTCCTGCAAAAAGAGATCCTGCCATTATTGAATCAGCTCCTGCAGCTAAAGCTTTAATAATATCTCCTGAATACCTTATGCCACCATCGGCGATAATCGGTACTCCTGATCCTTCAATAGCTTTGAAGATATTGAAAATAGCCGATAGCTGAGGAATACCAACGCCAGTTATAACCCTTGTCGTGCAAATAGATCCCGGTCCAATTCCGACTTTCACGGCATCTGCACCTTCATCCACAAGCTTTTTAGCTGCTTCAGCGGTTCCGATATTACCTGCAACTACATCCGTGTTCGGAAAGTTTTTCTTCAATTCCCGTAGAATTCTGATAACACTTTTAGTATGAGCGTGAGCAGTATCAATTGTTATTGCATCAACATCGGAGTTGATAAGAGCTTCAATTCTTGCCATGGTGTCGGAGGCTATTCCGACCGCACCTGCCACCCTGAGTCTTCCTTTATTATCCTTGCATGAATTGGGACGATCTTTCGATTTGGTTATATCCTTGTACGTGATAAGACCTATAAGTTTCCCTGAGTCATCAATCATTGGCAGTTTCTCGATCTTATGTTTCTGAAGAATCCTAGCAGCTGCTTCAAGGTTTGTTTGATGATTTGTAGTGATGAGATTTGTAGTCATAACCTCTGTAATCTTCCGGGCATGGTTGTTCTCAAACCTGAGATCCCTGTTTGTGACAATACCCTTAAGGATACCGTGGTCATCAATAACCGGAATACCTCCAATTTTGTATTCGCTCATCAGGTGTATCGCTTCTGCAACAGTAGCCTCAAGATTAATGGTAATAGGATCAAAGATCATAACATTCTCAGCCCTCTTTACTTTTTTCACCTGAGCAGCCTGCTTTTCAACGGACATATTTTTGTGTATAACTCCTATACCGCCTTCCCTGGCTATGGCAATTGCAAGTTCATCCTCAGTGACTGTATCCATAGCTGCCGATACAATAGGAGTGTTTAAACTGATATTCCTTGTGAACATTGAGCTGAGATCCACTTCGCGTGGTAGAACCTCCGAGTATGAAGGGAGAAGGAGGACATCATCAAAGGTCAACCCTTCATAGAGTATTTTATCCATTAAAAATGACATTGTCTGGAGTATTAGGTTTTTGATGACGCAAATTACAAAAAAATTACCGACTCTTAAAATATCTCTTTACTTTCAGCTTTATAAAAAATTGAAATACAGTTGCTATTTTTGTATAAGGCTATCTGTATATGAATATCGAAGAGTACAGAAAAATATTAACCAGATACTGGGGATTCACCTCCTTCAAACCTCTTCAGGAAGAGATAATTAAATCAATTATGGAAGGAAGGGACACTCTCGGGCTCATGCCTACCGGGGGAGGGAAGTCGGTTACATTCCAGGTTCCGGCGCTGGCTATGGAAGGGACATGCCTGGTAATAACACCACTGATTGCCCTGATGAAAGAACAGGTCAACCGTCTTAATAACCTTGAAATAAAATCTGTAGCTATTCATTCAGGGATGTCAAAAGAAGAGATCGATATTACCCTCGAGAACTGTATTTATGGTGACTACAAGTTCCTTTATGTGTCCCCGGAAAGGATCTCAACACCACTTTTTCAGGGAAAAGCTCCGAGACTTAATCTTTCCCTTGTTGCAATTGATGAAGCACACTGTATATCGCAATGGGGTTATGATTTCAGACCCTCATATCTAAAAATTGCCACACTCAGGCACTATATTTCCGGGAAGGTTCCATTTCTTGCCCTTACAGCATCTGCAACAGCTCCGGTTGTTGAGGATATTATGGATAAGCTGGAATTCAGGGAGAAAAATGTTCTGAGAACCAGTTTCAGCAGAAAGAATATCTCATACCTGGTGCGGAAAGTTGAAGATAAAGGATCTTACCTGATAAAGACACTTAAAAAAACAAAGGGAAGCGGAATTATTTATGTAAGAAGCAGAAAGAGATCAAAGGAGGTTGCTGAACTGCTTGTAAAGAATGGTATCAGTGCTGATTTTTACCATGCAGGACTGACTAATGAACTGAGGGATAAAAAGCAGGTATCATGGACAACAGGAGAGACCAGGGTGATAGTTGCCACAAATGCGTTTGGTATGGGTATAGATAAACCAGATGTAAGGTTTGTTATACACTGGGATATACCCGATTCAATAGAAAACTATTTTCAGGAGAGTGGTCGGGCAGGTCGTGATAGTAAACCTGCTTTTGCAGTACTGTTATATTCAACCGCAGATAAAAGTCGTCTTAATGATTCCCTCAGGAAAAAATTTCCCCCTGTCGAAAGAATTAAAGATATCTATGAGGCATTGTGCAATTATCTCCAGGTGCCTCATGGAGCAGGAAAAAACAATGTATTTGACTTTAGTATGTCAGATTTTGTATCTAAGTACCGTCTGCCTGTGATCGAAACCTATAACAGCCTCTCATTCCTCCAGAGAGAGGGCTATCTGGAATTTACGGAGGAGATTAATAATCCATCGAGAGTGCACTTCATAGTCAGCCGTGATGATCTGTATAAATTCCAGGTTGCTAATGAATCATTCGACGGATTTATAAAATTGCTTTTAAGGTCCTATACAGGTATGTTTTCCGAATTCGTGGCCATAAATGAGGAAACACTTTCAAAAAAAACTGCTATCTCCAGGGATACGGTATATCAGTATCTTGTGAAACTTTCATCCCTGAATATCATCCGATATATCCCCGGAAAAAAGAGTGCACTGGTAATATTTACTGAAGAACGTCTTGTCAGAAAAGGATTGATGATCTCACCGCAGAATTATCTACACGTCAAGGAGAAATATATCTTCCGTCTTAATAAAATGACAGGATATGCAGACTCCGATACAAGGTGCAGGTCAGTTTATCTTCTGGATTACTTTGGGGAAGAATCCGACAGGTGCGGTATTTGTGACGTGTGCAGGGAAAGAAATGAACTGGAACTGAGCAGATATGAATTTGATCTGATACTTGAGGAGATTAAGGAAATACTGGCTGAAAAGAAATATGATGCGCAGGAGCTGGTGAGCAGGGTAGAACAACCGGAAGAAAAGGTTATTAAAGTATTGCGATGGCTTCTCGATCACAACAAGATAATCACGGACGATAAAAATCTGTTGTCGTGGAAGGAACCTGACCTGTTTTCCAGGTAAGGATGAATAATTGCTAACAGAATGCAGATCATGGAGAATGGATAACTTTCACCGTTAATAATTTATTTTATCCATTCCATAAAAAGATTATAAAGCTTCTCAGTTGATTCCGGTGATATAATAATTAATTGTCCACCGGCATTTTTTGATTGATAAGCTGTTCTGATAATCGCGAGATCCTTACCGATACTTTTCTGATCGGTTCTTTCCCCATTTCCATCAGTTGTGCCTGCCATCAGCAGCTTTCTTGGCGTAAGACAGGCTGCAAGGTCCGGGAGATCGTAAGCAGTAAGGGCACCCGGAACAAGATTCTGAACAAATCCCGGATAATAAAAACGGTTCATAACAAGAGACTGGTATGAAGAATATGGTTCGATAAGAGCTATGCGGGTAATATCTGTATCGAATGCTGCGGCATACAGCATCACAGGTGCCATTTCCTTCCTTGCAAGACCATATATCTCGCTTATTTCACTTCTTTTCGTAAGTAAAATTCTAAGCCTTATTACATCACCGGTCCGTATCCCAACTATGCTTCTACCGATAATGGTGGAGGTAAACCACATATTATAGGAAATACCACCGATCACTGCATCTCCTTTAAAAGTGCCGGGCCCCATCTCACCTGTTCCGATCAGATCAGGGGCAAGTACCGTAAAACCGTTTTTCACGAACCATTCAATCTCTCCACCTTCTGAAGCTTCGACTGACTTGCCTGAGGGGTGAAGATAAATAAGGGCTTTATTGTTTGGTCTGTCAGGTATCATTAACAGGAAAGGAATAACATAATTTCCTTCGCCTTTTACGAAATACTTCTCCACAACATAAGTTTCTCTTTGAAAACGTCCTGTGAATACCGGATTCTGAACCTTATCAGGCGCCGTGAATCCGGAGAGCTTTTTAGCAGAATTCACTATTTCTGAAAGACCGGAAGGGGAATTTGCCCTGGAATCCTGTAAACGATTGAGAAGCTCTTCTGCCTCCATACGATTCAGACTGAAAACACTCTCTCCTCCAAGTGAGGTTGAAAGTTGCCCTGTAGAAGTTTTCTGTAATTCCTGAGCTGAACAGAAATCGACCTCCTCTTCAACAGGGGAGCCTGGTAACCGAAGATGTTTCTGGAAAAAAGCATACATGGCTTCACGATTTTTTTTCGTATAACCGTGGCCGTAATCATCCTCTGTTATTTCGATATTGTCCGGTTTACCGAATATACTGTAAACACGTTTCAGTTCATTATAAGTTTCGCGGGTTCCCTGGATACTGAAAAAATCTCTTGTGGTAGCCATGATAAGAGTCGGCTTTGGTGCCCTGACCTCAATAAAATCGGCATGGTCGATGCCGCTTGAAGTCTCGTGATAGAGATTTTGTTCCCCATCCTGAACACCAATTGATTCGAGCAGCCGCCGGCAGCTTGTAATATAACCGGCAGGGGCAGAAGCTGCAACGCGTTCATCCATTGCCGAGATGTATGCTGTCTGGGTTCCTCCTCCGGAGAGGCCGTGAACGCCTATTCTATCAGGATCCACTTCCCTGCGGCTGACAAGGTAATCGATTCCCCTGATTCCGTCCCAGAGAAAATATCGAGCAACTGATTTGGCCATGAGGAAAACCTGGACAGAAGGGTAGGAGTGTTCCTTCGTGGAACTGCCAATAACAGATTCTCCTTTGACAGGATCTAAATATTGAAGGCGTTCACCCTGTCCGATAGGATCAATAGCCAGAACGATAAATCCCTTTTTAACCAGATTAAGCAGAGGAAGCTGGTAAGATTCCAGCCTGTAAACAGCGTGGCTGTGACCGCTGCAGAAAAGAATGGCCGGTGCAGGCTTTTTTAATTTATCCGGTATGAAAAGCGAGGCGGTGACGTAAAATTCCGGTAATGACTCATAAATGAGATTTTCGACTTTATAGCCATCCTTTTTGACTTTACCGGTAATCTTTGCATTTAATGGAGTTTTTTCAGGAAATGGTCCAAGAATATTCCACAATGTTTGCCTGGTATCTGCCTGTCTTTTTTGCCACTCTTCGATATTCTGAAGCTGGTTGATACTTGCAGCTCTTGTTTTCAGCATTTTATATGCTTCCCCGGTGAGATAGTGATACAGAGAGTTAGAGGCATCGCTGTAAAAGAGCCAGTTATTCGTTAATACATTAAGGTCATTCTGAGTCTGGGCATAAACCCTTGTATTCAGAATCAATAAGATCGGTAATAATGTAAAAATTAGCTTATAAAAGCCTGAGTGATTTTTAATTAACCTGAAAAATTTCTGCTTCATCTGTAAATAATTAATCAGTTTTAAAATTTAAGTGTCAGATTACGATGTGTTGTACGAAATTAACATATTTGCAGTTAATAAGTATTTAAGGTGAATTATAAACAAGTTCATTGTTTGATTCTTTATAATTTACTGATTTAACATTCCTAATTTGACTTAATAAATCAAATGGAGAAAATTGCTCTTCAGGGGTACTAAAAATCCACACACTATTTGTGGTTGTTAAAATAAGCTCTGTATCTGAAATGGAATTTAAATCATGTCCTCCGTTATCTGGTAATGTCCATATCTTCAACAACTTGAGTTCAGGTTTTTCAGAATCCCAGTTTTTCAGGGAATACCTACGTAATTCATTAAATACCAAAGCAAACAACTACTCTACCTTAGCACCTTTGTAGTACCTCCTTTTTCCATTAATAAATTTACTGGCGTATTGACTTTCCATGAACCCCGGGTGAAATCTGGCACATTAACAGGATTTGACTTGTGTGCAACTGACCATTCACTCAGAGGTGCAATTGAGCTCCAGAGTGCAGCATCATATACATCCTGATCTAGTGGCAGTCCATTGCGCAGGCAATCAATTAATCGCCAGTTTTCAAGGAAGTCCATTCCTCCATGTCCCCCAACCTTTTTAGCCATTTCACCTACTTTCCTTACAATTGCCGGTGTGTATTCTTTTTCAAGAGATTTCAATTCTTCATCTGATACCCATCTGTCTCCAACGGAAATTTTAGCAGGTAGCGGGTATTTTAAAGCAGCGCCCTTTGTTCCACTTATTTTATGAATTCTGGAATAAACATTTGGTGACGTTACATCATGCTGTACCATTATTGTTCGTCCTTTATTGGTCTGTATGGTAGTGGTAGTCATATTACCTCTGTATGGTTTATCAACATATTGTTTATAGAAATCGTCAGTAGTGGCCAGATTTCTAGCCCTTTCGTTCATCATAAAATCCTTACTCATAACAGAAACCAGGAAATCCATTTTATCACCCCTGTTAATGTTCATAACCTGACATATCGGACCTAAACCGTGAGTCGGATACAAATTTCCTCTTCTGTTGGCATTTTCTTTCAGACGCCACATATTCCAGTATCCATTTTTGTTATAGTTACTTCTTAATAGATTATGTATATAAGCCCCTTCGCAGTGCACTATATCTCCAAAGAATCCCTGTCTTGCCATATTCAGTGTTAATAACTCAAAAAAGTCATAACAACAATTTTCCATCATCTGACAATGTTTACGGGTTTTCTCAGATGTCTCCACAAGTTGCCAGCATTCATCCATATTAATGGCAGCAGGGACCTCAATAGCTACATGTTTACCATGCTCCATAGCATAAACTGCCATCGGGGTATGTAAATCCCAGGGAGTACAGATATATATCAGGTCTATATCATCCCGGTCGCATAGCTTCTTCCATGCTTCAGCATCACTTGAATAAAGGGCAGGATTAAAACCAGCAGATTCAATCCTCTTTTGGGTTTTCTTGACTTCAGCCGGAACAATGTCACATAAGGCTTTAATATCCACCCCTTCAAGAAGACTCATATCCGACACGTGACCTGGTCCCCTGCTGCCAAGGCCTATGAATCCCACTCTTACAGTTTCCAATTTGGGTGCAGCATAACCCGACATATTAAATTGCTGTATACGTCGTCTCCCGGCTTGTTCAGGAGAGTTATTGTTATTTGAATTGTCAGATATATCCGATTTGGCTCCAAGTACTTTCAGGAGGCTTCCACTGGCTAAGCCAAGACTTGTCAGACAGGTTAGTTTTAAAAAATTTCTTCGATTGTTTTTCATGTTTCTTATAGTTTAAGTTGATAAGTTCATTTATTCTTAATAATTCATTCTTATATTCAATTTCAATACTTGAAAACTTACTGGAAATATTTGAGAGGCTGGTATATCCAATGGAAGAATAAATTCAATATTTTATTATTGTACAATTATTTCACAAATAGGATTGTTTTTCTAACAAAAAGTTATTCAGCAATAATGATTATTTCAAGCTTTTTTTCAAGATTATTTCATTTGTAATATTGCCATTTACATCTTTTACTAATACATTAATTTCATTATTGTTAATTGATACTTCGAGAAAGGTGTTACTTGAATTTACAAGAACGGGATAGCCAAAGCCAGATTTTTCTCTGTCCAGATATGCATAAGAGTGCGTATGACCGCTTAGCAAAAGATCGATTCCAGCTTTCTCTAAAACAGGTCCGTAATTATCCGAAAGGTACTGCATACCATACCCCATTTTCGCTTGTTTATAAATAGGCATATGGCATAAAACTATCCTGAAGGAAGCATCCCTGAATTTTTCAGTTGATATTTCTTTTTTCAACCATTCGAGCTGCTCTTTTCTATAATTATCAAAATCAGCAAGTTGATAATAATACTGGTTATTGTCAGGTTTATCTTCTCCACAATCAAGAATAATAAAATGAACAGGTCCTAGATCAAAAGAACTATAAAAACTATCATCCTTAAAATCAAGGAAATCTTTAAATTGACGAGCATATCTACCTCTTGCCTCATGATTTCCTCTTACATAAATAAAAGGTTTGGTTTTTGCAAACCAAAATACTGCAGTATCTAAAAAACCAGTGGTTATTTGATATTTATCTTGAACATAATCAACCATATCTCCATTAAAGAACCAGATATCTTGGTTGTTTATGTTAATATTTCTTAAGTAAGATGCCATTTTTGTTGAATTATTGTGCACATCATTAAAAACTATAAAATTTGTTGTTTTACTTTGGGGAGAGGTAGTCGTAAAGCTATAAGCTTGTGAAACGATTGTATCGTTATAAGTTATTTTATATGGTTCGAAAATGTCAATTTGCCTTGAATAAATCCTATACATGTATCTCTTTCCTGGTTGAAGACCTGTTATCCTGATCTTTTGTAAAGTGTCACCAGCATTTATCATTCCATCTTTACTATTATAAATAAGATCCATTTTACTTGTATCAGAACCGATCAATATGCCTGGAACTGATGGATCACTGGTAATCCACATTATGGTTACAGAATTATGTGTAAGATTTTGGATCCATGGTCCGTGGAGAATTTTTTCACTATACCTTTTTTGTCCTCCTGCAGAAATCGGGATAAAAATGCAGGTAATTAAAATTAGAATTAATTTTTTCATTTTAATTAATTTTAAAAGTTTGTAAGTTCTACATAAATAATCATTCTCAAATGGTTAGTCGCACTTTACTATTTTGTTAAGAATAAATCAAATCTCTTAATCTCTGGATTATGGTGCTCCTTAGTCATAATTAATTCAATTTGCTATATCACTTCACGGTATTTATCGGCAATATCTGAATTCTTAATAATATTATTTTCGAGATTAAATAATTGGATTCTCAGATTACTATTCCGAGTAAAAACTCAGATACCTTTCTAATTCCCAGGTCTGTTATCATTTGCAAAAAAGAGAGCTATATTTTCGTATATCACTAGTTTTTTAATTCTTCCTGCATCCTGTGAAGTTTCATCAGGAGAGCGTTTAAGCTACAACAGATTTCTCGTTTTCCTTGTCTTGAAATGGATAATATTGAGATTATGGTAATGATTGTTTTTGGAACCATTTTAGTATATTATTTGGTTTTCAACGAATTTCCATATCAAACTATCACTTTTAGTTGTAAAAATTACCATACCGGATTTCTTTATTAATAAACTTCCGTATCTTCCATTTAGAGATGGCCCGGTAATATAATAGATATCATTGGCATAAAGAACCTCAAAAAAATGAAAATGACCTTGTAATAACAATTTAAGATTGTGGTTTGCAAAGAGTTTGAAAAACTCAATTGAGTTTGATACTCCGTCATTATCAGGATTCCCGGATAATGAACCCAATTCAAATTTTTTCATGGAAGAGATAAAGGGGATATGACTGCATATGACTATCGGAGTAATTGAGTCGGTTGCTGCCAACTCATTTTTCAACCATTCCATTTGTTCATCATCAACATAACCGATATATTTATGACCTGTATCTGTGATCTTAATGTCATCAATCATAAAGAACTTCCAATCTTTGTAGTTAAATGAATAATATCTTTCCCCTATTTTGGATTCATACATTTTCTTTCCATAGAAAGGATTTTCAGGTGATATATTAGTATTGTTTATACCAAAACATTCATGGTTCCCTATGCCAGTATAGACTGGCATTTTGAATCTTTTAATTTGAGATAAATACAAATTAAAGAGCGAATCTGCATAAGATTCATTAGGTTGTGTTGCATCTTTAATATTATCACCTCCTGTAATAATAAAATCAGGTTCTAATTTGTTTATCGTATTTACTGCCTTATTAAAATATTGCAGAGTGTTCTCGTTATAATCCAGATGAATGTCAGTAATAAAAACAAAAGAGAAGGAGTCTGGTTGCTTGTCCTCTGTATTACTCTGTGCTTCTGATGATAAGAAAATGCCTGTTAGAAAAATATACGATAATAGGAGTATTTTTGAACTGCTTGGTGATTTTATTATCATAATATTAAATATTATACACTTAAGGGTGAGATCTTAACTGTTTGTACTTCATATTTAGATGATTCCTATCAGGGCACTTTTCAAGAATAATCAATAATACTAAATCCAAGATAATGTTAAAGAGGCAAATGAAGAGTATTATCCCTAAACAGGTAGTCAGATAAATTCTCACCTCTAAGTTACATTGTTACATTATTCGAAAGTCAGTTGGGACAGCACTTTTTTATTTATATCAATTGTTGTAGCCTTAATACCTGAACTATCTATAGTTAAACCTGATTCATGCTTGCATGTGAGCAAGGTCATGCTTTACCGGTGAGAAAGTCATAAGGAGTCTGCACTGGCTCCCAGACCATAATAGAATAATCGTGGGTGATAAGAATCTCCCGGCATGGAGAGAGCCTGATCTGTTTTCAAGATAGAGTCTGCTACAAGAATTTTGTATTGGAAAAAACTTAATTAGATTTGGATCAAACAGTGGTATTAATATAGTAGTTTTGAAGGTGACATTAAAAGATAGGATCATGTCAAATAAGACTTTAATTCTTCTGCAGGTTTTAATTATTTTCTGCATGATATCCCCGGGTGCGGAAATGTATGCTCAGAACCAGATACAAAACCAGGAAAATGGAAAGATACGTATAGCATCATGCCAGTTTCCGGTATCTTCCAATATCAAGGAAAATTATCTTTGGATAAGAAACCAGATTATTGAAGCAAAGCTGAAAAAAGCTGATATTGTTCATTTCCCGGAATGTGCTTTGTCAGGATATCCGGGATCGGATATGAATTCTCTCGACAATTTTGACTGGGATGAATTATTCAGAGTGACAGATTCCCTTATGACATTAGCGAAAGAATTAAAAATATGGGTCATTCTGGGCTCAATGCACCGGTTAAGTGGTACCAATAAACCTCACAATAGTCTATATTTAATTAATTCTGAAGGTAATATTGCTGACAGATATGATAAGCGATTTTGTACCGGAGGTGATTTGAAATATTTTTCACCGGGGGACCATTTTGTTATATTCAATTTAAATGGGGTAAACTGCGGATTGCTGATATGTTATGATATAAGGTTCCCGGAACTCTACAGGGAGTACCGGAAATCAGATGTGGATGTAATATTCCAGTCATTCTACAATGCCAGACAAAAACCGGGAAGTATTCATCCCATAATCATGCATATCACTGCCCAGGCAATGGCGGGTACAAATTATTTTTATATGTCATTGACAAATTCCTCAGCAGCTGAAAGCTGGCCATGTTATTTTATAACACCCGACGGACTTGTGCAAAACAAACTAACTGAAAATGTTCCGGGAATACTGATTTCCGATATAGATATTTCAAGAAATTATTATGATGCAAGCAAACCTTACAGATTGGATGCTATTAACGGGAAACTTAACAGCGGACAGTGTGTGGAGGATCCAAAGTCTTTTAACAGGAGAAGTCTTTATTAACTTTTCAACTTCCCGGAAGAACTTAATTGGCTTTAACTCAGACAGCCTCTTCGGAATAAGTAGTTTTAATGATGATTAATAACATTTAACAATTATAATATTCAATAAAATGAGAAATAGCAGATGTTAGGCAAATTGTAATTGCAGTTCGGGCAGGCGGGAATTTATTAAGAAGTCGGCCATAATAACTGCAGGGACCTTTTTGGTCAATAATTTTAGCATCTATGCCCGTGACAGAGGTGTTATTGATCCGGCAACACGCGGATTTGGTGTAGCATCAGGTTATGTACCAAAAATTAAAGCCGCATTTGTGAGAAGGAGGGAGGAATATGGGATGCGCTGGCCGGGGGCTGTATACGACGGCGAGGCTGCAAGGACCAAATATACTGATGATTTAAGAAAGGCAGCCGCAACATTGGATTTATCTCTGGATCTAAGGGATACCCCTATATATAATCCCGAAGAAGCAGATGTATGGCTGAAGCAGGCAAGAGAGAGCAAAGCCGACGGCTTGATTGTACTTCTTCTTGACCGCCAGGATCACGCTTGGCCCACTGCTCAAAAGTCAGCAGAATCAGGCATCCCGGCTGTGATTTTCTCACCGCTCGGGACATCTTTCACCACCAATACAATTAATCTGGCCGGTAAACCCGGTTGTGTGGTATACTCAACAAATGATTTCAATCAGGCCATCTATGGATTGAAAATGCTGAAAGCAGGGGCTCGTATGAAGCGTTCAAGGTGTGTTGTTATAAAAGGCAACGGCAGAAGAGAAACTTTGCTCACTACGGATACAGGTATAATGTTACAGTATGTACCGGCAGATACATTTATAAATATATATAACACCATGCCGGTGAGTGCTGAGGTTATTAATATGGCTGATGATTATATAAAAGAGGCAAAAGCGATGAGGTTAGCCACCCGTCAGGATGTTATTAATGGGATAAAAAGTTACCTGGTTGCAGGAAAGCTTCTTGAAGATGAAAAGGCAGATGCTATTTCTATGGATTGCCTGGGTGCACTTGGTAAATTAGATGTAAGCTTGCCATGCATATCATGGTCAAGAATGAATGACGATGGTATTCCGGCAATATGCGAAGCCGATACCGGTGCTATAGCTGCACAAGTTATGGTTCAGTATCTGTTCGATCGGCCGGGATTTCAGCAGGACCCGGTTGCCGACACCTCAGATGATACGCTGATCGGTGCTCATTGTTCATGCCCTACACGTCTTAATGGATTCAATAATCCGCCAGAACCCTTCGAACTTATCCATCATCACGGTAACCGGGATGCAGTACCACGAACAATCTGGAAGACAGGTCAAAGAATTACTCTTCTCGATTTTATACCCGCAAAGGATAGGTCACAACTTCTGTTCGCTACAGGAACAGTTGTTGATAACTTAAGTGTCCCGCCTTCAGGAGGTTGTGTGGTCTCGGTCAAATACAAGATGGATGGAGGACAGGAAGTGCTTTCTTTCCCCGGGATGCATCAGCTTTTCTTTTACGGAGATTATAAAAAAGAATTAAAAGACTTCTGTCAACTCTATAATTTTGAAGCAAAGATAGTCTGACAGTATTCAGTTTATTTCAGCATCTCCCCGGCATTCGCATTCCATGGTTCTATCCGGTGCAGTTTTTTTGCTTCAAGAGCACGGTAACAATCAGGCAGATCGAAGGTTTTCAACACTCCGGGCATTGGCATTTTTCGTCCCTTGGGGACATAAAGGTATGCCGTAACCGGGAAGCCTGGCCTGCTTTCAAATATTACTTTTTCAATGTTATAAGCATCGCGTCCGATTATACCCGTGACATGGTTTTTACTCCATATGCAGGTAAAATGCCAGCACCGGCAAAGCCTATCCCGGCAAGGCCGCTAAGTTTTAAAAAATCTCTGCGAGTGTTTTTCATGTTTTTTGAGGTAAACATTTTCGATAAGTTCTTTGGACTTTCTTTAAATGATATGTAAAAAATCTATACTACTACCAGATTATTTATCTCTTTCTATAACATTAATTCCCAATAAAATGCTAATGTCTTTAATTTGCTGTCTTATGTCACCCATCGTTATACAGCTATGAATTCCATATAAAGAAGGGAAATGCTGATCCCGGATTTTTTTAGTGTTATCAACTTTCGCAATAATTTTGGACGTACACATTACATTGTCTATATTCTCCCCGCCGGTATAAACAGCGTGACCATCAACTATCTGACCTGTGTGTAATCTTATTTCTTTGGGAAGACTATGTATTTCCCAGAATGTAACAGGCTCACCCACAGGCCATTCTGCAAAGAGACCGGTTGAAGAACCAGGTACCTCAGGCTTATCTCTTACCGGGCTTTCCGCATGAGTCCTTATAGTATAAGGCATCCTGCGGTCATCTCCATACGGATTGACCGGGATACCACAGTGCAGTACAATTTCCACCGAGTTGTCAATATCATACATCTGGTCGCCAAGCATACTTGGTCTGCCCGTCAGTAAGTATGCCAGGACCTGGCTGAGCAGTATATCCGGATAATTCTGACAAACAGCCTGTATCCCCCTGGTTTTAAATCCAAGCTCAAAACCTACTCCGGGATTATACCGGTCTTTAAGTTCATTACTTCCGGTAACCGACCTGAGATGAGTAGACACTGCATTGCAATTATACTTTTCTCTTAATGCATCAAGAGCAAGATACCCTCTGGCTGTTTTTATTATCTCTGGCCTTGACGCTTCAACCTTTCGTGCATCCCTGATCCAATCATCGGCAACTTCTTCTGCCTTCCTGACATCAATTGTCCTGTATGTCTCATAGAATTCCTCGGCTTCTGCCACAATTATCTCCACACCAAGTAATTCCTTGAAATTTTTAAGATAACGCTCATTATGATCCCGGGGATAATGCTGATTGTAATCCCCAAACTTGTAATTTACACTGGCAATGATCTCATCCTTGCCACTTTTCACCATCAGTATTCTGGTTTCCTTGAGTTCTTTTACAGCTTTAATTAATTTGATCTTATACACCAGATCATTGAACATGGATTCTCTAACGGATGGAGCACACAGATTTCTTCTGTCCAGCTGAGCGGTTAAGATCTTCACATCTTCATAGTTTGTTCCTCCCTCAAGAATATTCACTTTATCATTTTTTACTTTCCCTGTGGTAAAAATATGATAGTGATGACCACTCTGAAACTCCCATAGGTTATACACAACTATTGTAGGTAATCCGGTGAAAGCCAATCTGTAGTCATTATCCACCCTACCTATGATCAGCACTCCGTCGTATTTGTCTTTGTTATTATTCACTTCATTATATGCAGCTGTTATTGAACCTTTAAATTCAATGAAATCCACACCAATGCATGCCTGTTGAAGTCCGGATAAGACTTGTTCATGTGCTGTAAAAGTCAAGGGAGCGCCTCCAGATCCGGTACAACCACAACCTGCAGAAGTGAAAATGGTGAATACTCTTGTATTTCTGCTTTGAGCGAATACGGTTACGGAAGAAAGAACAATTAATCCGAAAAATAAAAAAATCTTTTTCATAACATGTGTAATTTAAGTTTCTGATAAATTCACGCGTTAATACTGTTAATAAATTTATTCAATAAATCCGTTTTGAATTTCATGGGATTACATTTAAGATCTGCTTGTCATTTAATAAGCGGGATTTAAGCGCCTGATATTCCACTTCCTGTGTATCCACTCTTTTATCAATTGCTATACAAGCTGCAGTTGCAGCCGATTGACCAAGTATCATAAAAACAGGCTCCATCCTTATTGAGCCATATGCAATATGAGTTGCACTAAGACATACAGGAACTAAAAGATTGCTGCACTCAGTATTTTCAGGAACAATAGATCTGTAACTTATTGGATAAGGCCCGGGGACCGGGGCTTCAACATTTCCTTCATTTTGCACAAATCCATTATTATCAACATATCGTTGTACATGATGAGAATCCAATATCAGTAGCACCCAGGCCTCCTGTGGTCAAACCTCCAAAGCGTTGGGAAGGTTCGATAAGTAAAACCGACTTACCCATTCTTGACGTTTGAATAGCCGCAGTTATACCGGCAGATGTCCCGCCATATATTACTACATCATATTTTTCGGGTCTCTTTTTAACACTGCAAAATGCAGTTGTTAAGAGAATAGCCATTAAAATAATGAGTGTTGTATTTCTTTTTAATGTCATAAAGTTGATGAATAATAAAGGTTAATAAATTTATGAATTATTTCTCATGCCATATGATACAATAAATTTGTACAGGCTTAAAATATCCGTTACCATACTTTTTTTATTCAGGCTGCTTCCTTATTGAGGAGAATAGCTGATGGTACGGGGCGAAGAGCAAATACTCATGGATCTCTATTTCATTTTCCATATCCTGGTTAGTAATAATCCGGTAAAAACCGTAGCCATAGTTCCAATCAGTGTGTACCAGGTCCAGGCTATTGAGGTGAAAATAATGATGTATATCATCACTGCGATACCTGTAATGAAGGCCGGCATGGCGTGTTTGATCCGTGGTTTTTTGAAAAGAACACCCAGAATGAAGGTGCCTAACAATCCCCCGTAAGTGAATGATGCGATTGATAGTGCCAGTTCAACGACTGCCTGTGGGCTTTGCATAAATAAAATGGCTGATCCCACAAGCAACAGGCACCATATACCTGTTATCAGTCTTGAGATAAGAACTTCGTTGGTCAGACTTAATTTTTTGTAATAGGGTATTATAAAATCATACATTGTGGTCGAGCCTAA
Organism: uncultured Rikenellaceae bacterium; assembly: GCA_964596715.1. Lineage (GTDB taxonomy): Bacteria > Bacteroidota > Bacteroidia > Bacteroidales > VadinHA17 > LD21. The sequence goes on along the minus strand of CAZQVL010000013.1, from coordinate 29,590 downwards.
AGCTGTAATAGAGCTTGAAAGAGTCGACATTGCAGCAGCAAATAACGCAGCAATAATAAACCCGGAGAGTCCTGTTGGTATTTCTTCAATAATGAACCTGGGAAAGACTTCGTCGGATCTTATATCGGCTCCGCCATAAAAAACAAAAAGCAAACTGCCAAGGAAAAGAAAGAGCGCAAACTGAAATATTATAATACCACCTGTTGTTATCAATGCTTTTTGGCTGGCCGGCCGGGAACCTGTTGCAAGCAATCTTTGTACTATAAGCTGGTCTATACCATGTGATGCCATGGACAGGAATGCTCCACCCAATATGCTGGCAATGAGGGTATAAGGCGTTGACAAAAATCCTTTAAGTCCTCCTTCAAAAGAGAAATTGAATAATTCATATTTGCCGGCTTCCGACGCTTTGCTGATACCTCCCAGCAACCCGCCGCTCAACTCTCCGCTCACGATGATAATTGCTGTTACAGCCCCGGCAATATAAATAAACAGCTGGACCATTTCCATCCATACTACAGATTTTAACCCTCCTAAAAAAGTGTAACTATAAGTTACAAGAGCAATTATAATTATCGACGTTACATATATCCATTCAGTTGAGAAGTTCTTTCCAATAAAGGTCCAATGTAATATAAGAGCAAGAGGGATGGCAGTAGCAAAAAGCCTTACACCGTCAGCTGCCAGCCTTGTCATCATAAAAACCCCGGAGGCCAGGTTTTTTATCGGTATACCAAATCGGTTTGCCAGAAAGGTATATGCAGTTCCCAACTCACCTTTGAAGTAGGCAGGAAGGATTATCCATGCCACAATAACTCTGCCCAGAAAATAGCCCAGTGCGATTTGCAGGAAATTAAGGTTAGTCAGATATGCCAGTCCGGGAATACTTATAAATGTAAGAGTACTGGTTTCAGTAGCTACTATGGAAAAACAGACAACCCACCAGGGGATTTTTCGACCCCCCAGAAAATAATCTTTGGTTGTTGTCTGCTTCCCTGCTATCTTAATTCCAAACCAGGTTATCCCAGCCAAATATGTAATAACTATTATAGTATCTAAATATGTGAAATTCATATTAATAGAAGGTTAATTTTAATTTTGGGTTACGGTTTTAACTCACGGCATTGTCTGAATAAAAGGTATAACCGCCAGATGGTCTTGCGACCTTAATTTGGATAGCAGGTAAGCTACTAATAATTTTTATTCTTTATCAAAAAAGTGCATCTTCATGAATTTCAGAAATATCTCGTAGTCGGAGGGCAATGCACCATGACCACCTGCATGCATAAAATATCCCAGGTCGTTAAGTAAGGGCACTCCTGATGCAGGATAGATATCGGTACCAAGTGATTTTTCACCAAGGAGCTCATAAACCGGGGCTGCAGCAACTGCAGCAAGAAATTCGCCCTTAGGATCTGACCAGTTATCAGTGTCGCCTGTCTGTAGCAATAGAGGCCGTGGAGCCATAAGTGATATGAGCATGTGAGCATCAACAGGCGAGCCGGAAGGATCATCCTTAAAATTTCTCCAGTTGCCGGCGAACTGATAAAAATATCTGGAGGGATGGGTCATGTGATCTATTGTCTCTCCGTACAAACGTCTTGAGAGGGCGGCTCCACCTTCGCCCGAACAGCTTGCAATAACCATCCCGAAACGTGTATCACGGGCGCCGGTCCATAATACTGTTTTACCAAGACGTGAAACACCAAAGAGAGCAACTTTTTTTGCATCAATCTGCGGGTCGGTTTCAAAATAATCCATAGCGCGGCTCAGTCCCCACGACCAGGCCGATATAGCCCCCCACTCGTCAGGAGCAGGGTATGCTGTACCTTCTTTCAGGTAATGGCCCCTGATACCGTATTTTATGCCTTCGGCAAAATCGGGTTCAATATCTCCGTAATAGACTGTGGCAAAGCCGATTCCCTGTGAAAGAAACCGGTTGATATCAATCCTGCCGAATCCACCCTTCCGTTGTACAGGGATTCTCTTACCGTCCCTGTCCCATATATAACCTCCCTTAATACCCGGATCATCTACAACAGTGGCATTAGGAGAAAAGCTTACATTGAAAAAGAGTGGAACAGGTTTCACTGCTTCGGCAGGAATGTAAATCAGTATATCCATCTTATGTTCCGATGTGTCTTTCATAAAATATACCGTAACCTGTGTCCTGAGCGCCATACCGTTCAGAGCGGATGTTCCGGGATCGAAAACATTGAAAGAGAGGTCTTCAGGGGCTTCCGGCATCCTGCCGTACTGGAACTCTTCAAACAGTGAGACAATCTGAGGCCTTCTCTTCTTAAACCACTGCCTGGCACTCCTGACTTTTTTGCCGTTTGGGAACACCAGAGGATCAGGAAGTGTATAGGTGCCGGACATGGCTTCATCGTAATTTACAGGTATCCCTGCCACATATTCAGGTTTATTCTGACAATAAACAATAGACGTAAAGCTTGTTACTGTTAATAAAACAGCAATCAATCTTGTGAAAAAGTTGCTCATATTTTAATATTTGCCATTATCTAAGTATTTAAGGATTTTAACCGGACCGAGAAGTCCTGATTCAGGCAAATCTCTTACCCTGATAAACAGGGAAGAATTCAGGACTTTCTTACCCGGAGGTGCTTTCATATCTCCTGCCAGCCTGTTAGTCCACTGATTAGTGACTTTTATCTCAATAATGTTTGTTCCCTTTTTAAGCAATCCGGAAATATCTGTCTGGAAAGGAGCCTTCCATAATAAGCCCGCCGGAGCGCCGTTTACCGTTACTTCAGCAATATCACATACTCTGCCCAGATCAAGTATAAGTCTCATACCTTGTTGCAACCAGCTTTTTGATACTTTAATTGTTTTTGCATAAGTTGCACTACCCGAAAAGTACTTTACTCCTTCATCATTGTTGACGGTCCATGACTCTAATTTGTCAAGAGTGGTTTTTTCAGGAGCTCCCATATCAGGAGTAAAAGATATTTCCCATGGCCCGGTAAGAGTGGTAAGTAACACGGGAGAGGTCCTGGTTACAGATCTTGAAGTAATATTTGTTTTCTTGCGGAAAACAATAAAAGCTGACTGGTGTTCCGTGAAATGGACCGGAACAACTGTCCTGTTGTCAGATATTGTGTAACTCACAGGCTGTGTTTTGCCAGTGGAGGGATCCCACATTTCAGCTTCCTTACCCGTAACACGAAACCTTATTTCCGTAGCAAGAGGTTTGTCGGAGGAGTTTATCAGGAAATAACTATCTGTCTCTTCTGTTCTACGATGTATCCAGTTAATCTTTGAGTCCAGAGGTCTGTCATATTCCACATCAGGTTTAATTCCTGCCATCTCAAGAACTGTTTTCACCGGAGTTCCCCATATCATTTTTCCCTTACCATATACACGTCTTGTCCTGCTGATGCCATCGAGGTCTCCCCATATATCCATAGTAAGGTCTTCAAGGCTCTCTTCAGAATCCGGATAACCTGTAAACCCGGGTGTGCGTTCTGGTCTTGGACCGACAACTGTGGCGCCGGCCTTTACCAGGTCATTTATTTTTTTTAGAACAGGTAATGTCATCCGGTTAGTGTTTGGGAGAACAAGGAGAGTGTAGCTCATACCGTCAGGGAGAGCCAGTCTGCCGTCAGTGGAAACAGTCATTCGGTTAATAAGGGCATCTGCATTAATATAGTCATAATCATATCCTTCAGGTGGAGGAGGATTAAGTCCGGTACCCCAGATTGGCATTGTTGAAGGAGCTCCTTCAACGAGTAGGTATGCTATATCGGCAACAAATTTACCCTGCTGGAGCATGAACGAATTACGTGCCAGGTATGTCATGAATGGAGCTGCCTGTTCTGCTCATGTTATATTGCGGTTTATATGAATTCCCACCATGGTATTGCCTGGTTTTGTGTCGAGCGGCTGATGAGCTGAGGTATGAAAAACAAACCGGTTGATGCCCTGTGTGAACCAGTAATCTCCAATTTTTTTAAGCGTATATGGAGACTCAAAACCTCCACCGGTAAATGCCTCTGCTGCAACTACTTTTTTACCATAAATGTGCGATGCCGAAGATGCTCCTCTGATATCCTGGTAATACATCAGTTCGGGATGAAGAGCTCTGTACCAGAATTCTCCCATAGGAATGTCGACATATTTTTTACACAACAGTGCATCTTCAAGAATCTCAAGAGAAACGCCTGAAGCTTCACCATATGTTTTAATACCTTGCTTGTTAAGGAATTCTGTTAATACTGCATAATGATTTTCAGCAAACATATCAGCAAGAGTACGACGGAAATCCCACAGGACTCTGTCGCTGATGTCACTGTTACCTACAACACGACCCGACAGGCAAGGCATGTAAGGAGTAAGGTCATATCCTCTGCGGTTTTTAAATTCACTTAATATATTATCTGTCCAGTTTTGCATTCCGGCTTCCCAGCTGTCTAGCAGTACATACTGCAGGCTTTTTCCGTAAAGTGGGCCAAGAGCTTTAGCAATTGGAGTCGTATACTCTTTTATATATGCTTCCGTATACTCTCTGCTGAGCTTATCTACTTCATATCCCGATCCTGCAGGAACAGCCGGACGGTTCTTTGATCCTGTGAGAGAGTAGCCGAAACGCATGATTGTCCAGTTGCCCTCGGGCACTTTCCATTGGATGAATCCGTCAGGTGATATTTGTGAAGTGAGATCAACAACGGCTGCAGGGTTAATTGTTGAAGAGGATGAAACCTCCTGTGATGCTACCGGTTCGTAATTGAACAGGTGGTAAAAACCTGCTTTATCCTCCCACCTGTTTATTCTCGCACCTGTATGCAGTTTTATCTCACTGAAGGTATAAACAGAGTCAGGAAGAGTGTTGGTTTCAGCCATTACATCAGCCGGTCTCATAGGGGCCCCGGTGAATTCAAGTCTGAAATACCTTGCTGATGTTTCAGGAAATGAGACTGTTTCAACTTTCCCGGCACGGTATAGTTGAGCTCCTGGTAACACTGCCACTGTGCGGAAATCCTTACCATCGTCACTGACAATGAGTCGGCCAACAGGAATGCCCGCACGACTGGCAAGTGTTAAAGCCCGGGCCGTGATTGGTTGTTCGAAATTATACTGTATCCAGACCATTTTCTTGTTTTTACCTGACCGTATTGCCACAGAGGTGTTCAGATCATCATCCAGCAAAGCTTCCGGATTTATTTCGCCTCCTCCTGTTGAGACAACAGGGGCAAACTGCCGGATGTCTGAGTCATCCGGAGGTACCGGAAATGCCAAAACTATACAGTCTTTGTAAAACCGGGGCTCTGTATCACTAACCTTTGCTGCTCTAGATAGATTTCTTATTGGTCCCTCATTTGAAGGGGGTGCAGGCAACCGGCCTGCAAAAATTTGAGGTCCTTTCACATTAATTTCGCTCCAGACCAGCTTTTTCATTGCCTGTTCAGGTTTTACCCATGGCCCACCTGTAAGACTCCATCCAGCTGAGCTAAAGATAGTCAGCTCAAGATCCAGCCTTTCGGCCTCAGATGCTGCATGGCGAACAGCATCGAGCCATTCAGGAGATCTGAAATAGATCTTCTTTTCCACAACCTGACCCTGCCCTGAAGCTACATCGGCGATGTGCATTCCTCCTATTCCGGACCTTTTCATCCATTCCAGATCCTTAGTGATACCTTCTTTTGTAATGTTACTGTTAGTCCAGTGCCACCAGGTTCTTGGTTTGGCTGATTCCGGCGGATTTATAAATCCCTCTTCAAGGGATGAACCGGAATTCTGGGCAGGTAATAACCGGGAAAAAGATAACAGAAGGACGTATAATCCAATTTTTAATGGTCCTGAAAATAGAGGTTTCATCGTGATTATTAGTTAATATAAGATGGATTAATATCTGTTTTTTTTTACTCTTCCAATTCGGTTACATTAATATTTTTCCATCTTACTTTGATCCCGCCTCCGCTGTGGATCTGGAGCATTATCCGTCCTTTGCCCAGACCAATCTTTTCGTCAGTCAGCTCTGTCATTATTTCTCCGTTCAGCCAGGTTGTGACATTATCTCCTGTTACTTTTATACGCAGGGTATTCCAGTCACCCATTTTTAATATATTCTCTTTCTCATCGGGTATTTGTGCAATCCATCCACGACCATATGATTCATAAATGCCACCGGTATCATGTCCGGGAGGTGCTACCTCAACCTGCCATCCTGAAATATTTACACCTGTCCTTATATATGAGCGGAAGAAAACGCCGCTGTTACCGTTGGAGATTTGTTTGAAATCGAGGCTTAATTCAAAATCATCATAATATTTCCTTGTTCCCAGATAACCGTACTCTTTATCCGGTCCGCTTTCGCACACCAGTTCACCATCTTCAACATACCACAGCTCAGTCCCGTAAACCTCCCAGCCGGTAAGATCTTTCCCGTTGAAGAGGCTCTCCTGCGAAGGTTTACGGGGCAACTCTTTCAGCTTCATATTTTTATACCATACTCTGCTTCCATGGTCCTGCAGTGCCAAGTGTCCGCTACGGGCCAGCCCGTATTCAGGTGCAAAATCCCATTTGCCGCTGGACTTGCGCTCAAACCAGTCATCTGTCCAGGCTTCAAACTCAAGAACCTTTTCGCCATTTAGCCAGTGTTCTACATGACCATTATCAAATACAATCTTTGAAGTATTCCACGATCCTGCTTTTTTTACCTGCTTTTTATCATTGTCGCAGACATACATGGCATAATCTGCACCGGCTTTCTGCCATTCCTCAAGTTCTTCGGGAAAACCAATATCGTCAATTACCTGGTATTCAGGCCCGGTGACATATGGCACTTTGTATTCAGGTCGTTCAACCACGTGGTAAAGAATTCCGCTGTTACCACCTTCTGATATTTTCCAGTCGAAGGTCAATATGAAATTCTCGTACTGGTTCTCTGACACTATATACCCGGTACTGTCGCTACCCTGACCAAGTGCGGTTAGCGACCCTTTTTCCGCTTTCCACGGACTGGCAATACCTTCACCATGGTAATCGCGCCAGCCGTCAAGGCTTTCACCGTCGAAAAGGAGTACCCAGCCTTCTTCAGCTTCCTGAGTTGTAAGCTTGTTATCAGCTTGTTTGCAACCCGTAAAAAATAATCCCGGAATGAGGACTAAAAGCCATAAAAAAGTTTTTTGTTTCATCGTAGTTTATAATTTAATGCTGTAAAATTCCGGATAAATTTATTAGTTTGAAGTTTAAAATGATTAAAAAAATCAAAATTTAATAATTCAAATACAATTTAAACACTCAGGATAAAATTTGTATGGTTTTCGATAATTAATTTACACCCCAGCCTGCATATTTTGTTCTTTCTACAGGCATAAGAGTCAGGGATTGCAGGTACATAAGATAGGTATCACCGGCTTTTTTTGGCCGAATTGTCAGAGTATATTCCCCGGCTTCAGGAAGTTCTGCATAACCAACAGGTAACTCAAGAAATTCATACCAATCACCGGTATGGATCACATTTTTTTCAATATGCGAATCACTAATGGTAATTTCGAACTTTTTACCCTCCCATTCTTTATTCACTGCATAAGTGATGTTTACTCTGAATTTTCCCGGTTTGTCAATCTTTGCAACCCATTTCACAGAATCTTCTGGTCCTTTCCATTTTGAGATATGAAATCCTCCTTTACGGTTAAAACGTGTTACAGCGTTACCATGTGTTACTGCAGTTAAATAATTAAATTCAATTTTCCCGTGTTCATCCTGCAAAACCACCTGTGGCTCAACTTCAGGAGGGCCATCTGTTTCGAGTATCAGAACAGAAACCGGATTGTCGGGAGCTTCTGGCGGCAGTGCAATAGTAGTTTGTTTTTCAGACTTTGTAACTGATAGTTTTGTTGATTTATCGTTAAGTAGATATGCTGAATTCACACTATTTTTAAGTCCGTAGAGGGTCAGGATGAGATCCTGTGGCCAGTCGCGTACCAAAAGATAAAGTCTACTACCTTTCACAGTACAGTATCCCCAGGGCAATTCCCCAAAAGGATTCGCCTTTGTTCCAAATATAGCTTCAGCATTACGTTCCACCCACGATCCAACCTTACTGAATATTTCAATTGTAGCACCAGGTATTTCTCCATTGCCTTTGGGACCAATGTTCAGCAGAAAATTTCCGCCACGACTGACAATCTCTACAAGTCGTCGGATAACTGTTTCCGGACTCTTCCAGAGAGTATCATATTTACTGAATCCCCATGTTTTGTTCAGTGTCATAGGAGTCTCCCAATATTCCTCCAGACCTCCCGGAGGCATACCATTGTCACCCATGCTCTGATAATCACCGAGGAATTCCTGACCGTAATGCCCTACACGACCATTTATCAGAGTTGATGGCTGAAGATTGTGTACAAGATTTACAAACTCAAGTCCCTGTTCAGGTGTGTACATCCCTCGATCGAACCAGACTAAACCTATTGGCCCATAATTGGTTAGAAGCTCTCTAAGTTGGGGTTTGGCTTTCTCTTCAAGATATTTCTCAAATTTTTCATGATCGTAAAAATCTGCCCCCCAATCATTGTCATAATCCCAGTTATTACCATACCCTCCCGGATGATCCCAGTCTTCACGATGGGAATAATAAACACAGAATTTTATTCCTTCTTCGGCACAGGCTTGCGATAGTTCTTTCAGAGGATCGCGACCGAACTGAGTCCAGTCGACAATATTGTATTTTGTTACCTTTGAATGATACATTGCAAATCCGTCGTGATGTTTTGCTGTTACTACGATATATTTCATGCCAGTTTTTTTAGCCAGCTTTACCCATTCATGGGCATCAAACCTGACGGGATTCATTTTGCGGGCAAGTTCACGGTACTCATTGACAGGGATTGTAAGGTTTTTCATTATCCATTCAGCATTTTTGCCAACAGGAACCTGATGACCATTATATTCTCCGGCAAGACAGGAATAGGGTCCCCAATGAATGAACATGCCAAATTTCGCATCGCGAAACCAACCGAGATGCTGAACTGAAGAATCTAGTTCAGGAATTCTGGTTTCTGCCTCTTCACCTGGTTGGTGCCGGCAGTTCATACAAATAATCATAAGGAAACACACAACCGATATTTCTCCAACTGTAAGTTTTTTCATAACAGGTCTATTTTAGGGTTTGATATGTCAATTTATACTCGATGAAAAGAGCTTGTCTGGCAATAAAGGCCGTTTCTTCTTTTTTGTGAAAAACCAATCAAGTTTTATTTCTAATCTGCAATCAATACAACTTCCCATTCAGCAGCCACCTGAGGTTAAATGCTGCTACATTTATCTCGTCATATAATCTCTTATTGCTCCCTTCATATAGAAGGTAGATCATACCATCCTTACCTGCTGCGAGAGAGGAATAAGCACTGTGCCCCTGATCGACTAAGCGCTTAATGGGCCATGTTGAAGTACCATTGAATGAAGCCCAGACACTCATTTGGAAACGCCAGCCGCCTTTCCAGTCAGGCATACTGAACAATAATATATCTTTACCGCCGGTTACTTCATCCGGAATTCTTACCAGTCCGGCACACATGCCATAGGCGGGTTTACTTCCATATTTAAAATAAAATGGTTCACCTGTCTCATACAAGTCATCAGAGGCATACCAGTCAACATACCTGTTACCTCCATCATGACTCCATGCTATCCTTCGTTTGTGGTCTATGGACATATGAGATCTGGAGTTGTAATAGATACGGCCATCAGACAACTCAGCAAGAGTCCCTTCACCTGTGCCGGTCATAATACCGTCACTGACCTGCCAGGTCTTTCCTCTGTCATCACTGTACATCGAAGTATTATAATTATACATCCAGTATTCCTGTGCATTGTTACCGGCAGGAGGCTGAACACGTCCGGGAATTAGTAACCTGCCTTTATGTTCCCCATATTTAAGGGTTATACCGACTGACATTGCACCAATATTTACTGGTACATTATCGGGAGCAGCGCCATGACCCATTGCATTGGATTTAATAACAATATCCTCTCTTTTCCATGTATTACCGTTATCTCTGCTCCTGAATAAACATGGATCACTTATTTCAGGTGACAGGATGATAATATCTCCTGTTACATCATCTACTATTACGTTACTGCCTTTAACACCCTTAAGAGTAAGATCTTCTTCCGGTGACCATGTTTTACCGTTATCTTTACTTTTGCGAAGGGATATGCAACCACGGGCAAAAGCTAAAACAGTACCATCAGGAGCAACAATAATGTGCGGGGACCTCACACTACTTTCATTCTCCTTTGTTTTAAACAAAGTCTGTATTTGAAAATATGCCGGAACATTTGTCACTTTGTTGTTATTTATCAGATAATTCGCCTCCATTTTATCAGTTTCCTGAATTGTGAATCGGGTGCTAACTACAGAGTGTTTGTTTTTGTCATTTTTATATTTAATGTACGTGGTTGCGACAATTGTCCCGTCAGGTAATATTTCCAGTCCCGGATAACCACAATCACGCCCTGCATAACTATGCAACAACTTAATGCGATACTCTCCCGGTTTACCATTACGGATATCATCATATGTTCCTACCCATGCCACAAAATGTCCTTTAGTGGGACTTTCGGGAGCCATATCACGAAAAGTAATTACCAGGCGGCCATCATTTGTATAAATTCCCTGATGTCTGTCTCCGGTTAAGCCCCAGGATGTAGAAACCGGTTCACTCCATGATTTCCCTTCATCGTTGCTGAACATCATCAGGCTAAGTCCTTTATGGGTATTTTCCCTCATCAGGCAGCATAATTCTTTCTGGCTGGGGGATCTGAAAACATATGGCTCACACGGCAGTTTCCCATCTATATCTGCAATTATAACAGGATCTGACCAGGTTAAGCCACCATCTTCTGTCCGGGTTTGCAAAACCACGAGTGATTCGCCTTTTTTACGATGATAGAATCCCATATAGTTACCATCAGATAATCGTACAATACTGCTGAATGTCATAACACATTCAAAACCCAGAGGTGGTTTCTCAACCCAGGTTTTGCCACCGTCTTCACTCATTATACGTGGCATATCGGGTCTTGCAGAAAAAACCCATAACCTGATTTTCCCGGTTTTCATATCCATCATCCTGTAAATGCTTGGGCAGTTTTCATGTTTCTTAAAGCCGGGAGGCAACTCATCATCCATTCTTTTCCAGCTAAGTCCTCTATCCCTGCTGACAGCCATAGGGCCGGCTGGTCCTCCATGTCCTATGCTCCATACGCAAAACATTGTTTTTCCATCGGCCAGTAATAAAGTGGTTGGATGACCCTGATAAATACTCTCAGTGCCGGCCGCAATTATTACATGCCGATCAGTTTCCCGGGAAATATCAATAAGAGGCAAATTTTGTTTATCCTGTGTATTACCGGAATACAACCAAAACACGCCTGCAAATAACAGATAGATTAATTGAGTGCTGCTCATAATATTTAATGGTATTAATTTTCAGGTTGTCACCCGGATAATTTCTACGACTTTTTCAAATAGTCTATTATTTCACTGAACCAGTCTCAGATGATATTGATCCGTCAGATTATACCAAAGATATTCTTTAAAAGAAATTCTCCCAAATCGAATACTTAAATTATTACTAATAAAAGCTGTGCATCTGTAGTCATGTAAGATCGAAAAATGTCTATTTTTGCAGTCATATAAAAAGATAATGAACAATAAACCAGATCCTGTCTATTCGAGAAATGTTGTTGAATTTGTGGCAGTAGCCAACGAATTTTGCAAATATGCCGAGCAGGCCTCAAAACTGAAAGGTGATGAATTGTTGAAAATACTTCAGCGGATATTGCCTCTCATGTATCTCAAAGCTTCTCTCCTGCCGGCACTGGAGCCATTTTTTGAAGATGGGAACGAAAAGTTTGTAACTGAAGCCGACTGGTTCAGAATAAACGATACTTTAAGGGAGAAATTCGGAACTGTTGACGCATACCTTGAGGTTTTTAATGAAAAAACAAATGAGTCTCAGGATACCTTTATCTCAAGCCTTGCAGAAAATATGGCCGATATCTACCAGGATATTAAGAACTTCCTGCTTCTTTATCAGACCGGGACTGGTGAGGTGATGAATGATGCTTTATGGGAATGCAGACTGAACTTTGAGAATTTATGGGGTCAGAAGCTTACAAATTCATTGAGAGCAATTCATAATTTTATCTATTCCGGTGAAGAGATAGGCCAGGTTGAAAACAGAACTGACGATGATGCAGGTGATGAGCATGACAAAAAGGATTGGTTTATTTCCAGGAGGCAAAGTGAATACAGGAAAGATGGTAAAAAATAAATATCTCGAATATATTACAGGTGAACAACTCAGGGAGTATAACCTCTCATGGTTTAAAGGAGAAATAGTTATTGTCGATAATATGGCAAGCTTCCGGGAACACTTTCCACGCCTTCTCAACTCAGATTATCTTGGTTTCGATACAGAAACAAGACCATCTTTCAGGAAGGGGCGTAAAAATCGTGTGTCATTGATCCAGCTTGCTAAAAATGACCTTGTATGCCTTTTCAGAATAAACAAAATTGGTATCCCTGAAGAACTACTGGATCTTCTTGCAAATCAGAATGTTGTTAAGGCAGGTGTGGCAATTCATGACGATATCATGTTTCTGAAGCATGTCAGGAAATTTTCATCCTCAGGCTTCATAGACCTCCAGAAAATGGTTAAGGAATATGGAATTCAGAGTTCCGGATTGAATAAACTCGCAGCAATCATACTGGGATTCAGAATATCAAAAAAACAACAGGTTACAAACTGGGAAGCTGATCAGCTTACCGTGGCACAGCTGAATTATGCCGCTACAGATGCATGGATCTGTCATCAAATCTATAAAAAGCTGACCTTGGGCAGTTGAAATTTAGAATATTTTGATATAAAATACGAAAAATCAAATAGACTGTTGGAAACCGTAAAAATTGTACTTAAGTCAGGAAAGGACCAGTCCGTTCGAAGGTATCACCCCTGGATATTTTCCGGCGCCATTAAAAAAATTTATGGGAATCCGGCCGAAGGCGACCTGGTTGATGTTTTTGATAACAAAGACACTTTCCTTGCCGTAGGACATTACCAGCCCGGTTCTATAGCAGTCAGAATTCTCTCTTTTAAACATATATCTCCTGATATTGATTTTTTCAGAGAGAAAATATCTGCAGCCATTCATTACAGAAAGCATTTAGGATTATTGGACAATCCATCAGTTAATATTTTCAGGCTTATCCATGCAGAGGGAGATAATCTTCCGGGTTTGGTAGCTGATTATTACAATGGTGTTGTTGTCATTCAGATGCATTCTGTCGGAATGTACAGGTCACGCAATGAGATTGCACTGATTATAAAGGAATTATTAGGGGAGGAGGTGGTTGCAATCTATGATAAGAGTGAATCAACGATCCCTTACAATTCAGGAATAACAGGAGAAAACGGATTTCTTTACGGGAATTCGGATCCGGTCATAGTTATCGAAAACGGCTATAAGTTTAAGATTGACTGGGCCATTGGACAAAAAACGGGTTTTTATATTGATCAGAGGGAAAACAGGAAACTGCTTGAGAACTATACGAAGAGCAGAAGTGTTTTGAATATGTTTGGATATACAGGCGGATTTTCGGTTTATGCCCTTCGTGATGCAGCCCTGGTACACACTGTCGACAGTTCTTTATCGGCTATTGAACTGTCCGGAGAAAATGTAATGTTAAACTTTGGAAATGACTCAAGGCATGAGTCTTTTCAGGCAGAGGCCTTTGACTACCTTAATGATATAAGGGATAAATATGATCTGATAATACTTGATCCTCCAGCATTTGCCAAGCATAACAATGTCCTGTCAAATGCACTCCAGGGTTATAGAAAACTGAATATGAAAGCCATTGAGCGGATCAAACCGGGAGGTATTATTTTTACCTTCTCATGCTCACAGGTTGTATCAAAAGAAAATTTCAGAAAGTCGGTCTTTGCAGCAGCTGCCAATACAGGCCGGCACGTCAGGATACTGCATCAGATGGGTCAGCCACCTGACCATCCGGTAAGTATTTATCACCCAGAAAGTGAATACCTGAAAGGTCTAGTACTTTATGTGGAATAGTGTAGAATATGGATATTATGAAATTTAAATATAATATTTTGAAAGTATTATATTATACATTCGGAATATTTGAAAATATGAATAATGAGAAATGAGTGCGGATAAAAACATAGCTTTAATAGCAATAAAGCTCGGACTTCACAAATGGCAGGTAGAAAATACTATCAGACTCCTTGATGACGCGGCAACCATTCCTTTCATCAGCCGTTACAGGAAAGAAATGACTGGCAGCCTGGATGAGGTTCAGTTGCTACATATAAAGGAGGAGTCTGAACGTCTGAAGGGACTTGATGCCCGGCGTGAAAGTGTTATTAAATCGATTGAAGACCAGGAAAAGATGACTCCTGAGTTACGGAAGAAGATTGATGATGCTGTGACAATGACGGAACTTGAGGATCTTTATCTTCCCTTCAGACCTAAACGGCGTACACGTGCTACAATCGCGAAGGAAAGAGGACTCGAACCGCTGGCAGTGATCATCATGGAACAGAAGGAATCCGATCCAAAACTGTTAGCATCTGATTTTCTGAATGATGAAGTCCTGACTGAAGAGGACGCTCTATCGGGAGCATGTGATATTATTGCGGAATGGATAAGCGAAGATGAAAAGGCCAGAAGGCAACTAAGACAACTATATGAAAAAGAGGCTGTTATATATTCAAGGGTTATCAAGGGAAAGGAAACTGAGGGTATTAAATACAGGGATTATTTTGAATGGTCGGAGCTTCTCAGAAAATGTCCGTCACACAGGCTGCTGGCGATGAGGAGAGGGGAGGAGGAAGGTTATCTTCGCTTGTCAATAGGACCTGCCGGGGAAGATGCAATCAGAATACTTAACTCACTTTTTGTCAAGGGGCAGAATAATTCATCAAAGCTTGTTGCAACTGCAGCTGAGGATAGCTGGAAACGTCTTCTCTGCTCATCGATGGAAACAGAAGTGCGGAATATATCGAAGGAAAAAGCTGATGAGGAAGCAATAAGGGTATTTGCAGAGAACCTCCGGCAATTGCTGCTTGCCTCTCCTCTTGGAGAAAAGAATGTTCTGGCAATTGACCCGGGTTTCAGAACAGGTTGCAAAATAGTCTGTCTTGACAGGCAGGGTAACCTGCTGCATAATGAGACTATCTATCCTCATCCACCTCAGAACGAGACAGCCAAATCGGTAAAAAAGATCCTCTCGCTCGTGAATGCATACAAAACTGAAGCCATAGCTATAGGTAACGGTACGGCCAGCCGTGATACAGAAGAGTTTATGAAATGGATTAAGTTTGAGAAGGATATTCAGGTATTCGTGGTAAATGAAGCCGGAGCCTCTGTTTACTCCGCATCAAAGGTTGCCCGGGATGAGTTCCCTGATTACGATGTAACTGTCCGTGGTGCGGTATCCATCGGAAGAAGACTAATGGATCCCCTGGCTGAACTTGTTAAGATTGATCCCAAATCGATAGGTGTGGGCCAGTATCAGCATGATGTTGATCAGCAGAAGTTGCAGAGTGCCCTCGATAATGTTGTTGTAATCTGTGTAAATGCAGTTGGTGTTGAGGTTAATACTGCCAGTAGTCATTTACTGACCTATGTATCCGGACTTGGTCCGCAGTTAGCACGGAATATTGTGGATTACCGTACCATGAACGGACCTTTTAAATCAAGAGAAGGGCTTCTGAAAGTGAAAAGGATGGGTGCAAAAGGTTTTGAACAAAGTGCAGGATTCTTACGGATAAGGGGAGCAGCAAATCCTCTCGACTCAAGTGCCGTTCACCCCGAGAGCTATCATGTTGTCGAAAAAATGGCTGAGGATCTTGGAGTTAAAATTTATGAACTGATTTCCAATGATTTAAAGAGGAAAGAGATAAAGCTGGAAAAGTATATTACCGCTTCAACAGGCCTGCCTACAGTAAAGGATATAATTGAGGAACTTGCCCGGCCTGGTCGTGACCCCAGAAGCAAGATCAAAGAGTTCCGTTTTGCGGATATTCATTCGATTGATGACCTTAAAGCCGGGATGGTTATACCCGGAATTGTAACCAACGTTACAAAATTCGGTGCATTTGTCGATATAGGAGTAAAACAGGATGGTCTGGTTCACATATCAAATATGAGCAGAAGCTATGTAAAAGACCCGGCTGAAGTTGTTAAATTACACCAGCATGTAATGGTAAAAATCCTTGATGTTGATATTGAAAGAAAACGTATTCAATTATCATTGAAGGATGTTAATGGGAAATAATCGTAGAGACGCCATGCATGGCGTCTCTACGATTATTATAAATGATACGATTATAAATGATATTACCGATTTAATAAACAATAAAAAATAACAACATGAAACGTACCAAATTATTCCTGAGCCTTGTTCTGGTTGTTTTTCTGATTGCCTGCAATAGACAAAATGTCGTAAATCCTCCTGTAGCGGAAATAATTCCTTATGAGGTATTCGATGGAAGGATCGATAGCTATTTCTGGATGCGGCTCAGCGATGAACAAAAGAGTGCTGAGACACCCGATGAACAAACTGCAAAAGTTCTCGACTACCTGAATAAGGAGAATGAATATACCCAGGCAGTTATGAAACATACTGAAGATCTTCAGAAAGCCCTTTATGATGAAATAACAGGCAGAATAAAAAAGGACGACGAATCAGTTCCATATCTTGATAACGGGTACTATTATTTTACCAGGTATTCAGAAGGTAAAGAGTATCCTGTTTTTTACAGGCGGAAAGCATCCCCGGAAGCAGAAGAGGAGTTGCTCCTTGATGTTAATAAGCTGGCAGAAGGCAAAGATTATTGTTCCGTGAGCCGGTTAAGTGTAAGTCGCGACAACAAAATTCTTGCCTATGGAGTGGATTATGTAAGCCGCCGCAGGTATACAATATATTTTATGGATACAGAGACAGACAGGCTGCTGCCTGACAAAATTGAAAATACTACCGGGAATATGGTCTGGGCTGCAGATAATAAAACTTTATTTTATACAACGAAGGATATTGAAACATTACGGTCTGATAGAGTAATAAAGCACAGGTTAGGATCTCCTGTTGAAAATGACAAAGAGGTTTATTACGAGGATGATGAGACTTTCAGTGTTTATATTACTGATACAAAAAGCCATAAGTATATCCTGATTAATTCCCGACAGACCCTTACCACTGAAGTCCGCTATATCGAGTCTGTAAAACCTGACGGGGAATTCAGGACCTTTGAATCAAGAAATGTTAATCATGAATATCAGGTTGATCATGTGGGCACCACCTTTTACATCAGAACAAATACCGACGAAGCTAAAAATTTCAAATTAATGAAGACAGCTGAGAACAAAACTCCGCAAGAGAACTGGACTGATGTGATTCCACACAGGAGCGATGTTCTGTTTGAAGGTTTTGAGCTTTTTGATGATTTTCTTGTCAGCGACGAAAGAATTAAGGGTCTCAATAATCTCAGGATTATTAATTTAAAGGATATGAGCGAACATTATCTTGATTTTGGCGAAGAAACTTACACTGCCAGAATAAATGTGAATCCAAATTCTGATACGGAGATTTTAAGATATAGTTTTTCTTCGCTTACAACACCAAACTCTGTTATTGACTATAATATGATTACAAGGGAAAAGGTACTCCTTAAGCAGGAGGAGGTACTTGGTGGCTTTGACAAGGATAATTACGAATCAAAACGGCTGTGGGCAAAGGCCGGGGATGGTACTATGATTCCAATATCTCTTGTTTACAGGAAAGGATTTGTAAAGAATGGCAAAGCTCCATTATTGCTTTATGCTTACGGATCTTACGGGAGCTCAACAGACCCGGGTTTCAGATCAAATATTATCAGTCTGCTCGACAGGGGATTTGCATATGCTATTGCTCATGTACGCGGGGGAAGTGAGATGGGTCGATACTGGTATGAAGATGGGAAGCTTCTGAAAAAGAAAAACACCTTTACTGATTTTAATGATTGTGCCCGGTTTCTTATAAATGAGAAATATACAAACAGTAATAAACTCTTTGCCAGCGGAGGCAGTGCAGGTGGTTTACTGATAGGTGCAATTGTAAATATGGAACCAGAACTATATAAAGGTGTTATAGCTGCAGTTCCTTTTGTCGATATTGTAACAACCATGCTCGATGCTTCAATTCCCCTTACAACATTTGAATGGGATGAATGGGGTGACCCGAGAAAAAAAGAGTATTATGATTATATGTTGTCATATTCACCTTATGACCAGGTAAAGGCTCAGGATTATCCTCATATGATTGTAACAACAGGTTACTGGGATTCACAGGTACAATACTGGGAACCTGCCAAGTGGGTGGCCAAACTGCGGGATATGAAAACAGATAACAATCTTCTTGTAATGGATTGTAATATGTCGGCAGGACATGGAGGAGCTTCCGGAAGGTTTGAGCGATACAGGATTATTGCTCTTGAATATGCCTTTATTCTGGACCTGGAAGGTATAAAGGAATAAATATACATAGTCATAATAATGAAAAGTTCTCATTGTCTGGTAATATTTTTTTTAATTATTCTTACTTCCTGCGGGAAGTATTCCGATAAGATTTTAATTGAAGCAGAGAGTTTTAGCGATACCGGAGGCTGGATTGTTGATCCACAATTTGTGGAACAGATGGGTTCGCCGTATTTGCTTGCTCATGGATTAGGCACACCTGTAGAAAATGCTATAACTGAATTTACTATTGCACAAAGTGACAAATATCACATTTGGGTAAGAACAAAAAACTGGGCACCAGGAGACTGGAGTGCTCCCGGCAGGTTTAAACTTGTTGTTAATGGTGAAGATCTGGAAAGTATTCTTGGTACTGAAGATGGCTGGGCATGGCAATACGCAGGAATGACAAATATCAGGGATAAAGATGTTATTGTGGAACTTAAGGATCTTACTGGTTTTAACGGCAGGTGTGATGCTGTTTACTTCAGTACCGAAAAGAAAGCTCCGCCGGAAGATATGATGGAGCTTAAAGAATGGCGACGGGAACTTCTGAATGAGAGTCTCAGTCCGGGAGAAGCCCTGAATTTCGATTTAGTAGTTGCAGGGGGAGGAATTGCAGGATGTGCTGCTTCGATTGCTGCAGCTGAAAGTGGTTTAAACGTTGCACTCATCCATGACCGGCCTGTTCTTGGTGGAAATGCCAGCAGCGAGATACGTGTTCATACCGAAGGGATCACCTGGCATTCAGAGAGGATATTGAGTATGTTAAATACTGTCTGGTGGCCTAACGGATCACCGGAGTCGGTTTTTGATGATAAAAAAAGGCATGATAATATGAATAAATATGAGAAGATTTCCATATTCCTTAACTGGCGTGCCTTTACAGCAAATACTATATCTGATTCAATTACTTCTGTAGATGCCCGTCATACTTCAACTGGTAAGATAATGAGATTCGAGGCACCGTTATTTATCGATTGCACCGGTGACGGCTGGATAGGATACTGGGCAGGCGCTGAATATATGTACGGAAGAGAAGACTCTTCAAAATTCAGTGAAAACTGGGCTGAATATGGAGAGTTGTGGAGCCCGGCTAAAGCTGATAATAAGGTAATGGGTTCATCTGTTCTCTGGAGAACAATGGATACCGGAAAAGCGGTTGATTTTCCGGAAGTGCCTTGGGCTCTGGATGTTGCAGGTGATCATGCTGCAGCAGCAGGAACATGGAAATGGGAGTTTTCGAGAAACGATCTTGACCAGATCAATGATGCGGAGTTTATTCGCGATCACATGCTGAAAGCAATTTTCGGATCATTCCGGAATGTTAAAAATAAACCTGAAAATTCAAACCTGGCTCTTGAATGGGTATCTTCCCTTGTCGGGAAGAGAGAGTCACGAAGACTTGTTGGTGATTACATTTATACATTCAATGATGAGAGAAACATGACGGAATTTCCTGATGCTGTTGCGATGGAAAGAAGAAACATTGACGTACATTATCAGCAGAACGAAGCCGATCCGGCAAAACCTGATTTTCTTTCAGAAGCTCTGTTTTATAATGTTGACCATTATTATATTCCTTATCGTAGCCTTTACTCAAAGAACATTAAAAACCTTTTGATGGCCGGCAGATGTTTCAGTTGCTCACATGTAGGCCTTGGTGGTCCGAGAGTCATGAATACAACAGGCCAGATGGGAGTTGCTACCGGTTATGCCGCATCACTTTGTAAGAGATACAACACAAATCCCCGGGGGATATATCTGTACCATATTGATGAATTGAAAAACCTGATATTTAATTCAGGATCGGAAAATTAGGTTAGTAACATTGCAAATAAACGAAGAGACGCGCAATTTGCGCGTCTCTTCGTTTATCGCATAACCCTCTGCATCTGAGGAACCTCAGTTCGTGGTTTCATTACAGGTTTGGCCGGAATCTTTGAATCGCGCATTGCAGCATTATATACGAATGATGCTGTTATAATTGCATTATGTTTGAGATCATTCATCACTAACCTTTCGTAGGTATCCATTACAGTGTGGTAACCACGACCATATTCGATTTCATCCTGAATAAACTGGAATCCGGGTAAGCCTGCTGCATCAAAGGAAAGATGGTCAGTACCACTTGTATTTCTGATAGCGATAGTTGAGGCACCCATATTTTCAAAAGGTTTAAGCCATTCCTCGAAAATTGGTCTTGCCAGTTCGTTTTCCTGTAGATAGATACCTCTGTATTTACCACTTCCGTTATCCATATTAAAATATACTGAAAATTTGTCGTAATCAGACTTATGTTCTCTTGTTTTGGGATCAACAAGGTATTTCTCCACATATCCCCGCGATCCGTTTAATCCTTGTTCTTCACCACCCCAGAGTGCAATTCTGATTGTTCTTCGTGGAGTTATCTCAAGATTTTTAAGAATACGCATTGCTTCCAGCATTACGATGCACCCTGAAGCATTATCAGCTGCCCCGGTTCCTCCATGCCACGAATCAAGATGTGCGCCTATAAGAACAATTTCATCCTTACGGAGTTTATCTGTACCGGGTATCTCCCCGATAACATTATACACTTTCGGACTGTCAAAGAATCTGTTTTGAATTTCAATCTCCATCTCAACGGGGACATTGAGACGAAGAAGGCGTTCCATTCTTCCATGAGCCTCAACAGGAAGATTAAGTTCTGCTATTGGCTCCGGATTTCCTGCAGTGTAACTGGCTCCGTTGGATCGTGGTACGTTGAATGTTCCTGAGTTGTTAAGAATTACCGCTGCACCTTCTGCTTTCAGTAATTCTATAATCTTTGTACGCAATGCTCTCTGTGAAGCCATTGCAGCAAAATCACGCATTGGTCTTCTGCGCTGGTCCTGAACTTGTGCCATTGAAAGCTGTTTAAGCTGCTCATCTGATAATCTTGATGCTAGCGGTTCAAAACTGACCGTATATGTGGATGTTGAGGGCAAAAGAATGATTTTCCCTGAAAGCTTTCCTTTGAATTTTTCGAGATCATCCTCTGAGGAAACATCCATAAGCACAACCTCACTCCTAACAAGACCATTTGTACTTCCGGTCCATGCAACAGGATTACAGGCGAAATTAGCATAATAGGGAGATGTCATTGCAGCATATGTTTTGAGGTTATCCCAGCCTCCCCGGCTGAAATCCCTTGCTGCCTCAATCCTTACATTCTGCAAACCAATTTCTTCCATTTTCTTTCTGGCCAATTCATTACCACGGGTACCTCCAGTAGATCCTGTAAGCCTTGGTCCTGCATAATCAGTCAGCCAGAAAGCAAGTTCCTCAATAGAAGAATATCTTATTCCTTCCTGCTTTATCTTGTAGATCATGCCCAGATCGACTTTTTCAGTCTGAGACATTATTAATACAGGCATAAAAAGCACGAAAGTCAAACTGATGAAGATTCTTTTAGTTATCATTTGTTTAAAAATTTATGTTTCATTATTGAATGCTAAAAGTAGAAAAAAAGAAAAACCTGCTCCCATAAGTAAAGAGATAATTTAACAATAATTAACTTTGTTACTGTAACAATGATACTGTAATGAAAAACAGGCAACCAGTAAAAACTCAAAACTCCAGATGATATACCCCGGTAATTTTGAGAACAAGATTGGTTTTGACAGGATAAAGATCCTGCTGACTGAGAAATGCCTGAGTCCAATGGGCAGGGAGATGGTAAATAACATCCTGTTTTCAACTGACTATAATGATCTGTCCCTCAAGTTATCTGCTACCTGGGAGTTCCAGTTGATACTGAAATTTGAAGATCAGTTTCCTTCCGAACATTATTATGAGATATCTCCCTGTCTTAACAAAATAAGGATCGAGGGAACATTCCCGGATATACATGAAGTATTTGACCTTAAAAGGTCGCTTGAGACTGTCAGATCGATACTTAACTTCTTCAGAATCAGGGATGAAAAGAAATACCATGTTTTGAGATCGCTCTGCAGTGCTGTCAGAACTTATCCATATGTAATCGATTCCATCAACAGGATTATCGACAGGAACGGAGTAATAAAGGATAATGCATCTGCAAATCTTAAAGACATCAGAACAGAAATTGCCGGAAAAAGAATTCTGGTATCCAAACGACTTAATGCCATCTTGAAACAGGCTCAGTCTGAGGGCATAGTAGACAATGATACCTCAGTTTCCATGCGAAACGGCAGGGGAGTCATTCCGGTAAGCACATACTCCAAAAGGAGAATCAAAGGTCTTATTCACGATCAGTCAGCTTCGGGGAAAACAGTCTTTATAGAACCTGAGGAGATAGTGGAAATAAATAATGATATTATTGAGCTGGAATATGAGGAAAAAAGGGAGATCGTTCGTATACTCACTGCTTTTGCCGATAAAATAAGGCCATATATTGATGATCTGCTTGAATCAAACAGGTTTCTTGGGGAGATTGATTTTACACGAGCTAAGGCATTGTTAGGTAACTACTTTCAATCAGTCAGACCTGTTCTTGCAGATAAACCTTACCTGATGTGGAAACGGGCAGTTCATCCTCTGTTGGCAATAACATTCGAAAAGCTTCCCGGCAGGGAGGTTATTCCATTAAATATTTCCCTCGATGAAAGAGACCGGATACTTCTTATTTCAGGGCCCAATGCTGGTGGTAAATCGGTATGCCTGAAGACAGTGGGACTTCTTCAATATATGATCCAGTGCGGACTTACAGTGCCGGCTGCGGAGGGATCCGAATCAGGTATATTTAAGAATATCCTGATTGATATAGGTGATGAGCAGAGCATTGAAAATGACTTAAGCACATATAGTTCCCACCTTATTAACATGAAGTATTTCATGAAGGCCGGCGATGAACACACTCTTGTACTTATTGATGAATTTGGTACAGGTACAGAACCTGTACTTGGAGGCTCAATTGCAGAGGCCATTCTTGGGGAGTTTAACAGGAAAAAAGTGTTTGCTGTGATAACAACGCATTATACAAACCTTAAACATTTTGCGTCGCTCACGGAAGGTATTGTCAATGGAGCTATGGCTTTCGACAGCCACCTGATGCAACCACTGTTTCAACTAAGCATTGGCAAACCGGGGAGCTCATTTGCCTTTGAGATTGCAAAAAAGATCGGACTTCCTGAAGATATCCTTAAAAACGCCTCTGAAAAAGCAGGAGTGAAAAACATAAATTACGACCGTCATCTGAAGGATATTGCTAGGGATAAACGGTACTGGGAGAATAAAAGACAGAATATCAGGCAGCATGAAAAACGACTTGAGGAGCTGATTGAAGAATATGAAAAAGAACTCTCAGGTGTGAAAAATCTCAGGAAGGAAATAATTACAAAGGCAAGGGATGAAGCTCAGGAGCTGCTGAAGGAATCAAACCGTATGATTGAAAATACTATCCGTCAGATCAGGGAGTCACAGGCTGAAAAAGAAAAAACAAAAGAGATCCGGCAGCAACTCGATGAATTTAAAACCAGTGTTGTTGATGAAACTAAACCTGTAGAAATAAAAGGTGAAGAAAAGGGTGACAGACTGAGTGTCAGGGCAGGAAAACTCAGATCAAAACAAGCCAGGAAAGAACCTATGCAGACTTTAAAGTCCGAAGAACCCCTTAAACCCGGCGATGCTGTCAGAATGACTGATACTCAAGCCTCGGGAGAAATTGTGGAGATTAAAGATAAAATGGTAAGTGTAGTGACAGGAAATATGCGGATTATTGTTCCGCTCGATAAAATTGAAAGAATAGGCAAATCAGTGCTTAAGAAGACAATAAAATCAAATCAGGTTTACAGGGAAAGTGATCCTGCCCTGGCACAACGTAGGCTTAACTTTAAGCCTGAAATAGATATACGCGGCTTCAGGGGCGAAGAGGCTATCAATCAGGTTCGTGAGCTGATTGATAATGCACTTATTGTCCAGCACCGTAATCTAAGAATACTGCATGGTAAGGGCAATGGTATACTCAGGCAACTTGTTAGAGAATATCTATCAACAGTTGATGTTGTCAGTAACTTTCACGATGAACATGTGGATATGGGAGGTTCGGGTATAACTGTTGTTGAAATGGATTTTTGAAACAAGTATTTATCCGAATTTATAATGTTTTCTGACGGCCTTGTTTATTTTCCAAGTGCATTCAAGGCCTTTTGAGAATACAACAAAATCTCCTTTACCGAAGCTTACTGGATTACCATCTACAGGAGTTACAACAACTTCACCTTCAAGGATATAGCAGGTTTCTTTCTCGTCATAATTCCAGGGAAATTCTGATATCTCTTTCTCCCATACCGGCCATGATCTTACATTAAGTTGCTGTAATTTTTCTTCTGAAGGTTTTTCTACATGTATCATATTATGTTCTGCTTATCCTGTTTTTATTTAATAAAGTCTTACGGATCCGTATGATGCGTTCACATTAACTGTGGCTGACGGAGAGCTCTCTTTTCCGACAACGCCTGATGTCTCGGTTGAATTGTTCTGGACGATCCGTCTCTGGTACTGGAAGTACTCTTCATCGAATTTCAGTCCACCGTAAGATACTTTTGCATCGAGTTTGTAGCTGGCTTCATTAGCAATTCCAAGTCGTACACCAGTATATTTTGTATCGACGTCGATTGATTCAAAACCTGAAGGGACGTTTTCGACCGAGAAAGAGCCATAGCCGGCTTCCAGTTTGAGCTTCTTTCTCAGCGATCCGATATTTATATCGGTATAGCCGGCATCAAGAATCAGGTTGTTAATATCCTGAATTCTGAGATTGTCGTATTTTGATTCGCCGACTATTGAACTGGTCTTACCAATGGTAAGCTTTGAGTATTTGCTATCGATCAGCAATGCCTGACTCTCTGAAATTTCCATGTTTCCGCTGTATCTGACGGTTACATCGAGCCAGCCAGCCTGATCGATGGTTGCTTTACCGTATCCCAGGTTAAGTTTATTCAGGGGTTTTACATTTTCCCTGGTGAACTTTAACGCTGTAAGGTTTCCGTACTTGATATCGAGATTAACGAGGCCGTTAATCTCATCAAGATCTGTATTTCCATACCTGTTGGAAAGTGTGAGGTTTATCCCGGCAGGCATATTAACTGTATAATCAATACGGAATCTCCTGGATGAACCACCCCATCCGCTGAAGTTAAATTTATTATCAATGACTGTCTTAGCTGAAATGAGATTCTCACCTTCAGAGAATTTAACATCTATATAGCTTAGATATCTCTCGGCTCTTTCCCTGTTTGACATCTCCACAGTCACTTTCACATCAATAACAACCTGGTCTTTATCCCAGCTGTGACCAACAACATCACCATATTTATTACTTATTTCCAGTGTTGTTCCAGGCCCTGTTGTAGACTCCTTGTGATATTCCTTTGTAACTTCCTCTCCTGACAGTGTAAAGGCAAGAAAGAGTGCAAAGTACAACAGGAGTGCACCTTTTTTAAAGATTAACTTTTTCATTTCCGGTATCTGTTTGATTTTTATTCCTGATAGCTTGTAACTGATTAACAATGTATGACATCACTTCGACTTTGGTCTGGTAGTGTTCAATCATTGCATTAATAATTCTTTCATCATTCGGATTGACTTTAAGCTCTTTTTGAAGCTGAATATATACTGAGTCCATACTTCTCATTTCATTACGTAGCATCTCTATCTGATCTTGATTGTTTTCGAGGTTCATGGAATATATTTGATCTTCCATAAGGTTAACCCTGTACATGTAATAGTTTTCCACTTCTTTATATTCCGAAGACACATCACCAAGAGCCATCCTTGTACTATCTGGTCTCAGGAAATGATCCCATACCCATAGTGAGGAGAGAGTAATCAGCAATGTAACAACAGCAGCCCGCAGTAAGTATGGTACAATGCTTCGTCTTATTACAACGGTATGGAATCTTTGTTCAAGCTTTCTGTTAAACCTTTCAAAATGACCTTCCGATGGCCCGGTTCCTTCGAAAAAATCTTTATTACTCCTGATTATGTCTTCTATATTTTTCATTACCTTATAAATTTACCTTTTCCATTAAGTTCTGCGATGAGTCTCTGTTTTGCCCTTGATAGTTGAGATCTTGAAGTACTGCTTGTAATTGACAGTATTTCTGCAATTTCATCATGATCATAACCTTCAAGGAGATAGAGTGAAAGGATGATTCTGTATCCGTCCGGCAGTCTCTCAATAGCCTCTTTTACTTCTTCGACCCTGACATCAATCTCTTCCTTTCTGTGTGCATCTTCATCATCTTCTTCTCTTATCCCAGCATGATACTCAATATCTTCAAAGACCGCTTTCTTTTTAGTTAACACATCGAGTGACCGGTTGATAACAATCTTTTTAAGCCAGGCCCCGAAACTGACTGTTCCTGAATACGTATCAATCTTTTCAAAGGCCGACAGGAACGATTCCTGCATTATATCCTCAGCTTCCATTGCGTTGTTCACAATTCTCAGGCTTGTGTTGTACATTGCTTTATAGTACAGTTTATAAATCTGGAATTGTGACTTCTGGTCACCTGCTATACACCCGTCCAAAAGGTCCTGGTGTAAATTCTTGAATGCCGCTTCTACATTAGTCATTTTCTTATTATAAGGACTAGTTATTATTTGTATGGCCGCACTCACTGTCTCTCAATTTTCTAATCAATAGACGTGAGATAATTTAATATGCTGCACTTAATTTATGAATTTTTAATAAATCTATGCGGAAAAATAAGAAGAATTCCCTGAATTACCTTACCGCTTTCATAATCAAGTTCCGAACCAAACATACTGTGCGGAATTGAATAAACGAGAAGTAATACCACGGCGGCGAGCCCTGTAAACAAAGGTCTCTCCTTTTTCCTGTTCATTATTACAGCCAGTATCCAGAAAGCTAATGCAATTATTGTCTTATTGTCCGTAAGATCCCATCCAAAAGGAATGCCGGTCCATAATTCACCAAATGCATAATATTGCACTAAAGGGCCAAGAAACAATCCTCCGACTGACAACAGAGCAAGGGTCCATAATGAATATCTCCTGTATACCGGTAATCTCACAATGCCTGACAATCCTGCAGCGGTCGAAAAGAGCATTGCCGCAAACATTAGTATTACATGCGGCATAAGTATAATACCTGGAACACTTCCCTTGAATCTTATCACAACAGGTGATTCCTTAAGATAGATATCGGTACCGTTTAAATCAGTAATTTCAATATAGTACTCTAACTTACCGGCAGGAGGTTGTTGCGGTACAGCTGCAAAAAATCCTTTTTCCTCATATTTTTTGAATATTTTATTCATTATGAATGAATTCAAAGGATAGATTTTGTAAATGAAACCGCTCACCATATACTCATCCTCTGATCTGAATCGTCTGTAAAATAACCTTGCCTTGATTGTTGTATCGCTTAATCTGAGTTTCACTTCGGGTCGTTCATTCAGTGAAAGACTCCGGACCAGTTTCATGGTAAAGACTGAATCATTGACTGTTACATCAAATTGTTTTGGATATGTAGGTCCGGTTTTCCTCTGGTAATAAGCAGCCCCGACAGTGATAAAGAATGCAATCAACCAGAGAGTAAATTTCTTCATATTATGAAAGTTTTTTATTACCTTTATAGTACAGGCCTGCTTTTCTATAATTGTATTAATAATACCTCTTTACTGTATTACTTAATATTTCAATATTTTTGAGCCGGACACGTTTTAGCTGATTTAGCCGGAACATATTATACTGAATATTGCTGACAGGTTTTCAGTTTGTTATTCAAAGAGTTTAAAGGTCTCTTTTATAAGTTCGATAGCTTCATTGAGTTGTTCCTCCGTAATTACCAGGGGAGGAGCGAAGCGGATTATATGCTCATGTGTTGGTTTTGCGATAATCCCGTACTCTTTCATTGCAAGACAAACATCCCAGGCGGTTTTACGATTTTGGGGTTTTATAACCACTGCGTTCAGCAGGCCTTTTCCTCTTACAAGTTCAATCATTTCAGACTGGATAGCTTTAAACTCATCGCGGAAAATTTTCCCCAGTCTGTCAGCATTTTCAGCAAGCTTTTCGTTTTTAATCACTTCGAGAGCTGAAATTGCTACTTTTCCTGCCAGTGGATTCCCCCCGAATGTTGAACCATGTTCTCCAGGCTTTATGGTCAGCATAATTTCATCGTCGGCAAGAACTGCAGAAACCGGCATGATTCCGCCTGATAGTGCCTTACCCAGAATGAGTATATCAGGTCTTACATCTTCATAATCGCAGGCAAGTAACTTACCTGTTCTTCCGAGGCCTGTTTGCACCTCATCAGCGATAAAGAGAACATTTTTCGACTTGCACAGGTCATAAGCTTTTTTCAGATACCCTTCGTCGGGAACAAACACACCTGCTTCACCCTGTATTGGTTCCACAAGAAAACCTGCCACATCAGGATCCTCAAGTGCCTTTTCAAGAGCCGGTATGTCATTATAAGGTATAATAACGAAACCCGGAGTAAAAGGGCCATAATCATTTCGGGCATCAGGATCAGTAGATATTGATACTATTGTAATGGTACGGCCATGGAAGTTACCTTCACATGCAATTATCTTTGCATTATTGTCTTTTATACCTTTTTTCTTATATGCCCATTTTCTGCAGAGTTTAAGAGCTGTTTCATCTGCCTCGGCTCCTGAATTCATGGGAAGCACCTTGTCATAACCAAAATACCCTGTAATGTACTCTTCATACTCACCCAGAACAGAATTATAAAATGCCCTTGATGTCAGTGTAAGCCTCGTTGCCTGCTCAGTTAAAGCTTTAATAATTTCGGGATGGCAATGCCCCTGATTGACAGCTGAATATGCTGAAAGGAAGTCGAAATAACGCTTACCCTCTACATCCCAGACGAAGGGACCTTCGCCTCTTTCAAGAACTACCGGAAGAGGATGGTAATTATGAGCACCGTACTTATCTTCGCGATTAATATAATCATGCGTATTCATGTTGTTGATTATTAATTAGATATAATTTAGAAAATACAGACCACAATTTTAATAAAGCTTTTTGTTATTTCCAAACTCAC
>CAZQVL010000012.1:59495-73962 GCA_964596715.1 uncultured Rikenellaceae bacterium | reverse complement strand
TCCAGGAACCAGAATTCATTAACTCCACCTTTCCAACCGCTAAAAACAAATCTCTTTCCATCTGATGACCAGTCAAGATGGAAGATATTTACATCAATTAAGCCTGTTTCAATATCCTGTACGTGACCATCTTCAACTGACATGACTTTAATTACTTTACCTCCAATATCGTTAAATGCAATTTTCTTGCTGTCAGAAGACCAGGCCAATTCAGTATGAACAATCCAACGTGGGACATTACCAACTAGCCTTGATATGCCGCTTTGGACTTCAACTATATTTAATCCATCACCATTTAAATACGCAATATATTTCCCATCAGGAGACCATTTAATTGAACATATTACATCAGGTTCAGATTTCAAAATTTTTGGTTCTCCTCCTGATGAATTGACTGTATAAATACCTGTTTCGCCATATACTTTTGGGTCCTTAATTAATTTGCTACGCACAAATGCAATTGATTTTCCATCGGGTGACCAGCAAGGACTAAAATCAGTGTAAGGTACAGGTGGTTTTGTAATTTGGATTAAATTTCCTCCTTCAATAGATGTAGTCCAGATTTGACTTGTCGGGAAATTGTTTATAATGACACCTTCATCATAATTTTTAGCTGAGATAACAATTTGTTTTCCGTCAGGGGATACGTTAACGCCTGTTTGGAATCCCGTAATTCCAATTTTGTTATCATATGAAGATATGATATTTGTTTCTTTACCCCCATCTGCTGGTATAATTGCTAATTTATCATATGGCCAATTACCCTTCCTTTCAGCAGGCTTCATAAATAATATATGCTTCCCATCCGGAGACCATCTGGGCTGTGAGGCAACTCCGCGGAAAATCATTGCTGCCTGTCCTCCCTGTTCAGGTAAAGTATATAAGGCATATTCTACTTGATTGATAACAACGCCAATTTTATTATCCCTGCTCCAACCCGTGAGTTGCAGTATTTCAGTAATTCCTTCGGGGGCATTGATTGAAACTTTTTCTCCTGCGGGTTTTCCATCCTTGCCAACAGAGATGATATAAATTTTTTTATTTTCATTATAATCCAGAAATGCAATTTTCCTTGCATCAGGCGACCAGACCGGACTACCTGCATTACCTGCTCGGGCCACAAGAGTTGGAGTTCCACCAGATGCAGGTATTATCCACAAACCACCTCCGGAAGCACCTAATCTCTTGTTTTCTACATAGGCAATCATCTTCGCGTCGGGAGAAAAAACCGGATCCCTGGCCAACGTATCAATCAATAGCCTTGGTGCACCACCATCAGTAGATATTGTATATATGTGTTGCTTCTCTCCTTCAACCTTAGAAAAAGCCAACTTTTTGCCATCCGGGGATAGACTTATTTTGTAGTTCGAAGCAAGGCCAGTGCTATAATTATCAACAACTTTTCTTGGTTTTCCACTTTCCACTGGAACGATGTATATACTTAAATTCTTTTTCCCATCTTCACTTTTAACCTGTAAAGAGGTTTCAATGGACTCATTGAATGCAATACTTTCACCATTACCTGACCAGGAAAGTCCAGCCCATAAAACTTTTATTCCATCCGTATTAAGCTGTTCGGGTTTCCCGGGAACTTCAGATCCCAGATTCCCTGATAATGGCATAATCCATAACTTCTCGTCAGACACCAGCAATAATCTTTTACCCTCAGGGGATAATGCTACTTGCCGGGAAAGTTTCGTAGGTATCTGGATTTTCCTGAAGGTTGGCCTGGAGGGAGCCTTTTCTGAAGCAAGAAGACTGCTAAGCCTTTCCTTTGCAAGGGCTACCAATTCCTTCTGATCTGGGTAGGTGTTGACCAGACGTGTGAAATATTCTGTGGCTTTTTGCTTGCCCATTTTTTCATTGACCAGTCCCAGATGATACAGGGTTTTAGCTGCAACCGGGCGGTCATCCGGATATTTTTTCAGAACATCCAGGTAGAGTTCAACAGCCTTATCAAGGTTGCCTGTTACTTCTTCCTCATAAATTGCTGCTGTCAGCGATGCTGATGCTTTTTTGTCCTGGGCGGAAATAGAAGCAGTCAGCAGCACAAATGCAATAATTATAAACAGATGTGTTTTCATGATACGGATTATTTTTTGATAAAGGTACCGCCTGTGCGTGTTAAGTATATTAACGTCCGGATAAGTTTGGTTAAGATCAGGTTAAGATTCATATGGATTGAATTTATATCCCGCACCTCGTACCCCGGCAATCCAGTGCGATTGCTCCGGATCATCTTCAATTTTCTTACGCAGGTTGGCAATATGAGTATCTACCGTTCTGGGGGTCACAAATACCTCCTCACCCCATACACTTCGAAGAATTTGATCCCGTTTGAGTACATGACCAGCATTTTGCATCAGCAGCTTCATCAGTGCAAATTCAATAGTGGTTAGCTGAACAGGTTCGTCGTTCTTTGTGAATTCATATTTCGAAGGATCCAGTTCGAAAGGGCCAAACTGTATTGTTGTCGCTGCAGTCTGAAGATCCCTTATCTCCGACCGGCGCAGCAGGGCTTTGACACGGGCATGGAGCTCGAAAGTACTGAATGGTTTGGTTACATAATCGTCGGCTCCGAGTTCAAGTCCAAGCACCTTGTCGAATTCCTGACTTTTGGCGGTCAGCATGATGATCGGCGTACCTATATTTCGGCGCCGTAACTCCTTGCATATCTCCAGCCCGCTCAATTCCGGCAGCATCAGATCGAGAACGATAATATCAAGGTTCAGATCCAAAGCCTTTTCGAGCCCTTCCGGTCCTGTCGCGGCAGATTCCACTTGATAACCTTCAAATTTAAAATCATCCTCCAGGGCCATCCGGATGTTCCGGGCATCTTCAATTATCAGGATCTTTTTCATGAGTAATAGAATTTAATTCTCCATTTTTAAAGTCTTCAGTCTTCAGTCTCCAGTCTGCAGTCTTCAGTCTTCAATCGGCAATTGATAATTTGAGGACTGTCCCGAAAAAGCTTCGGCTTTTTCGAGGATCCTCGAATCGAAGATTCGGGACCGACTGTGGACTGCGGACTGTGGACTCAAATTCAGCTCACCGGAATCCTGACCGTAAATGTGCTCCCCTCTCCGGGTTTGCTTTCAAGTGTCAGGTGTCCCTTATGGGCCTCTATAATTTTTTTAACGATAGTCAAACCTATCCCGCTTCCCTTGATTCCCATCCGTTGCGGTTCGGAACCGCGATAAAACCGCTCAAATATTTTTTCCTGGTCTTTAGCGGGAATACCTATTCCGTTATCCTTCACACAAAACACTATTTCATTGTCTCCGGGAATCAAACTGATATCAATTTGTTTCGAAGACCCTGAAAATTTCATTGCATTATCAACCAGGTTGTAGAAAACCTGCAAAATGGCATCCCTGTCACCCCTGATTAATGGCACCCTGTCAGGGCTATCATACCTGATATTTAACCCCAGTTCTTTCATCCTTTCGCGGGTTGATTCCAGAAACTTCACAAGAAGCTCATCCAGATTGAGATCTGTAAGCTCATATTTCTTACGCTCATCCTCCATTTTTGAGAAATCAAGGATATTATCTATCAGGTGACTCAGGTGTTCGCTTTCCTCCAGCATTGCGGAGTAATATGCCGATTTGCGCTCTTCCGTCTCTACCCTGTTGTGATGCAGCATCTCTGTCATCATCCTGATAGAGGTGAGTGGGCTTTTCAATTCATGCGATACATTGGAAATGAATTCCGATTTCAGTTTATTCAGCCTCAGTTCGATGTTGAGGGTATACATGATAAAAGCAAAACCAAGCAGCATGAGGAGTACGATCAGGATAAAAGCAAAAAGATAAATGCCGCTTCCTGCTTTCATTAAAGTTACTATGAAACCGGGTCTATTTTCACTCAGCAATAATTCCCATTGGGGAAGATATTCCGGAAAAGGGAATGACAGGTAGCTCGTTTCTTCATTAATTACCCTGGAAAAAATAAGACTTCCATTATCATCTTCGACCTTTACATTTAGAGAAGAACCTGTATCGAGTTTTTTGATCACATTTTCTGATATTGATTTCAGATATACCGGGAAATCAATTACCATACTTGTTTGAACGCTATTGTTCCTGATCCATGATAGATACACGGCTGTTAGCTCACCTGAATTTATTGAGGTACAGGATAGTCCATATTTGTCCCCTTTAAAATGATTATTACTGTTTGTTTGGGTCTGATCCTGCCCGCTGAGTATTCCGAGCAGATAATCAGTGCGGGCTCTTTGAGTATCAAGTTCCTCGAACAGTGAATCATTCGCCGGGTCTGTTTCCGGCGATATCTCACTGAAAGACTGATAAAACATATCAAACTGATCCTCATCGTATTCACAGGAAGGGTGAAGTAAAAACTCCAGACATTGCCGGGAAATGTTCCTCATTTCATCATTTTCTCCTGTGGCCTTGCTTATCTTCAGAATTTCCAGGCCAGCCATCAGGGCGATCGGAATCTGTCCGTTCAAAAGGCTTCCCTGGTACTCTTTCCGGATCTCATAATACAGCGCCTTCGCCTGATTAGGCTGATTCATCTTGTTATACAACCGGGCTGAAGTTACGAGTGCCTGGATTTTCTCTTCTGAGTTTGTCGTTTTGAAGATCATATCCTGATAAAACCTGAGCGCCTCAGGATATCTGCGCTCGACAAATTCCAGCCGCAATCCTTCCTTCTGGCTGGCAAACGACCCTGACAGCTGCGGCTCGATGGTAAGCAGTTCAGAAGGAAGATAAAGCAGCTGATGGACTATGAGTTTTTTTGAACCGCTGGAATCTTTGACAAATAATGCAAGCAGTGAAGGGTCACTTTGTCCTGAGCCGGAAAGTATTGAGTCAGAGGTCTGTTTATCAATGACCTGCACAAAGCTGGAATCAATTTCATTGAAAAAAGCCTGGCTGCTAATTTCAAGCCTCCTCAGGTTTTCTTTTTCGCGCAGAGCCTGATCGTTACGGATACCCCGGTAGGCTAAATAACCCAGGACTATACCTGGCAGCACTACAGCCAGCGTATAATACAAGATGATCTTGTTTCTGCGTGATCCCGGTTTGGTGGGTTTCATGAGAACTACAAAACTAATGATCAGTAAATTTCAGAAAAATCAGGCAGTTACATGTTAAGAATCTGAAAAATTCTGTTAAGAAATGATGAAGGTTATGGAACCGGGGAAATAAAATAAGTATCTAATTATATTTTATAACCACGGAGTTACGCGGAGTTATCACGGAGTAACACGGTTTTACAAAACTGGAGATTTTAGAAATTAATAGAAAAATATATCTTATCTTTATAAGGTCTCGCTAATATATTAATTATTATGACTTTATTACATCAGGAACTCGCGAGTTCAATTTTGAAATGCGCGTACAAAGTTCATAGTGCATTAGGACCTGGTTTATTGGAATCTGCATATGAAGAATGTCTTCATTATGAGCTTGATAAAAATGGGCTCTCTGTTATTAAGCAGAAACCGATGCCCCTGGTTTATGAAAAGAAGAAACTTGACTTAGGATACAGGATTGATCTGTTTGTGGAAGGTAAAGTTATCATCGAGATCAAATCGATTGATGCTTTAAATCCGGTGCATTTTGCACAGTTGATGACTTACTTGAAGTTGTCTGAATGCAGGATCGGATTCTTGATTAATTTCAATGTCCAGTCTTTGAAAGATGGCATAAAGAGAATAATAATCTGAAACCAGTAGAATTCCTGTGATATTTAATAATTCACTCCTTAAGTAGCTAAGTTTTCGTTATAGATAAACTCCGTGTTACTCAGTGCAAAACCCTGTGTTACTCAGTGGTAAAACATCAATAAATTAACAATTTCTCGATCTGGATCCTGCATCACTGAAAACAAAAAAAGGGGCACAACGACCAGACATTGTGCCCCTGAGAATGTTCTTATTATGGATTTTTTATTTATCAACAGGCAGAAAGTTTTCCACAAACCAGAATTCCTTCTTCCCAACTTTCGAACCAATAAATACAAATCTTTCACCATCCGGAGACCAGTCTAAATGAACAATTCCGTCTACATCAGTGAGTCCGGTTTTAATCTCTTCGATGCTTCCATCCGATAAAGTCATAACTTTTATTCCACTTTTTGCGTCATCATTAAAATTAAATGCAATCCTTTTACTGTCGGGTGACCAGGCCAGTTCAGTATGAATAACACCAAAATCATCTTCAACCTTATAAAACTTACTTTTTTCTCTTATTTTTATATTTTTAATATAAATATATCTGTTAATTGGAGATTCTTTTTGTTGGACTAAACAGGCGAGCATTTTCCCGTCAGGTGACCAGACGAGTGATTGGAAGCTTTTGCCTGGGACTGAGTCCAGAAGTTCTGGTTCTCCACCGGACGAATTAACCATATAAATATCTGCATCAACTATTGGAATTGGATTTGTCTTCCCTTTATTTAACTTGTGCCGGATAAAGGCTATTTTTTCCCCATCGGACGACCAGCAAGGATCTGTATCCATAAACGGCCCTTTCGTTTTCGTTATTTGAGTTGATCCGGTGCCATCCAGAGCTAATTTCCATATTCTGGCCATAGGAAAATAATATTCAGAACTACCATCTTCAGGTGTCCAGGCTCCGGCTACCATTGTCTTTCCGTCGGGTGAAACTCTGTGTCCACCGCCAAATTGGAATAACCTGATGTTTTTGTCATTCAAATCATATGGAACAGTTTTTCCATTTCCCCCGGAAGCCGGAACTGACGCCAGGATTCGCCAAGTCCATGGGACACCTTCTAAATTTACTTCTTCAGGTGGAGCTGAATAAAAAACCTGTTTGCTGTCGGGTGACCATCGCGGCTGATATATGAAGGCACCGGGTGAGCGCTGGATCATGGCCGCCTGCCCTCCCTGGACCGGCAATGTGTAAATTGCCGATTCTTGTTCAGTCACCAACAGAATACCAATTTTATTGTCAGGTGTCCACCCGGCAAGAATTTTAATAAAAGATGTGCTTTCAGGAGCATCAATTGAAACAGGATTTCCAATTGCTTGTCCTGCTTTTTCAATCCGGGCAATAAACATTCGTGGCTGTTCTTCATCAATATATGCGATCATTTTACAATCGGGAGACCAGACCGGGCTGGTTGCCTTAATAGCGTTAGCTACCTGATGAGGAGTACCTCCCTCTGAAGGTACGACCCATAATCCCAGATCACCTTCACCTCTTCCAATTCCTCTGTCTGCTGCGAAGGCAATCATTTTACCATCAGGAGAAAAAACCGGTTCTCGTGCCTCCATATCGGTTAGCTTTACCGGATTGCCTCCTTCAACCGGAATGGAATAAATGTATTGTTCATCAGCTTTTACCGAAGAAAAAGCCAGTTTCTTTCCATCAGGCGACATACTTATCTGGTAGTTGACTGTCCGGGGACCACGAAAGGGCTTGAATACTTTCTTTGGTTTTCCACCAACGGAAGGCACAGTGCATATCCATAACGAATCGGTTGTTTCCGGATATTCATTAAAAGCAATCCATTTACCATCATACGACCAAAAAAGTCCTGCCCATTCAACCTCTGTACCATCTGTATCTATCTGATTAGGTGTTCCGGAAAAACCGGGTCCGAGATTTCCTTCCAGAGGCAAGGCCCATAGTTTGTTATCAGCACCCATCAACAGGTTTTTCCCGTCGGGTGATAATTTTACTGTCCCGGAAAGTTCTGTAGGGATATTGATCTTCCTGAAGGTTGGCTTATGAGGAACATCCACCGATGCAAGAAGCCGGTTAAGGTTCTCCCTTGCTACGGCAACTTCCTGCTTCTGTTCAGGATAGTTATCCACCACTTTCCGATAGGCTTTCTGTGCTTCTCCCAAACCCAGCTTTTCGTAGCACAAACCTATATGAAGATATGACTTTGCCCCAACCGAACGGTTTCCTGGATACTTGTTAATAATCGTTTCATAGATTTTAATTGCAGCATTAAGATCTCCTTCTATTTCTTCCTTGTATAAACCCGACTGGTAAAGCTGTTCAGCAGTCTGCTGTTCATATCCTGACGATAATCCTGTAAACATAAAAACAAGAATAACAACAATAAAGTAATGTGCCTTCATGATTAGTCCCTCCTCATTTTAATAAATTTCTTATTTTACAGGAACAAACTTATAAATACGAAAATCCCGGCGCATGAAGCTTTCGTCTATCTTTTGTTAAGATTTGGTTAAGCCTGGCTATCCGATGAATTTGTATCCGACACCCCGCACGCCAATGATATATTCCGGATTTTCCGGATCATTTTCAATTTTTTTTCTCAGATTGGCGATATGCGTGTCAATCGTACGGGGATACACAAATACATCTTTGCCCCACACTTTATCGAGAATGGAATCCCTGGTCACTACCTGATCTTTATGCTTAATCAAATAATGAAGTATGGAAAACTCGAGAGCTGTAAGGTAAACTGTCTCTCCTCCTTTTACTGCTTCGTATTTTTTGAAATCAACATCCACATCTCCAAACTGATACCTGTCAATTTGCTCCTGTAGTTGTTTTGCTCTCCTTAAAAGTGCATTCACACGGGCACGAAGCTCACGCGGACTGAATGGCTTTGTGACGTAATCGTCAGCTCCCAGCTCCAGCCCGAGGACCTTATCGATCTCCTGACTTTTTGCAGTTAACATCAGAACAGGTGTCATAATTCCACTCTGCCGTAATTGTTTACAGACTTCAAATCCATTCATTTCAGGAAGCATAATATCAAGGATTATCAGGTCGTATCCCCCTTTCTTGGCCATTGTTAAACCAGTCACTCCGTCTTTTGCACTTGAAACCTCATATCCCTCAATCTTCAGGTCAATTTCCAGTGCCATCAGGACACTTTCTTCGTCTTCTATGATAAGTATCTTTTCCATTAGTATCTGTTTGTGTCGTTATTCAAGATAGTCCTCAATCTCCAGTCTTCAGTCCTCAATCTCCAGTCTTCAGTCTTCAGTCTTCAGTCTCCAGTCGGCAGCCTCCAGTCGGCAGTCGGCAGTCGGTTTCTGATTGCAGACTGAGGACTGTAGACTGTAGACTAATTTCCTTCCAGTGGTAGCCGTACCGAAAATGTACTGCCATGTCCCGGCTCACTATGGACAGTAATATTACCGTGATGTACTTCCACAATCTGTTTGACCAGTGTCAATCCAAGTCCGCTTCCTTTAACTGTCCGTGTCAGCTCATCGCCCGCGCGATAGAAGCGTTCAAAGACCTTGTCAATTTCTTCTTTCCTGATACCAATACCGTAGTCTTTTACTTCGATTACCAGATGCTGATCTTCAGTGAATCCACTGACCATTATTTTTCTTGAGTTACCTGAATACTTGATCGCATTGTCTATCAGGTTAGTAACTGCCTGGGCTATGGCTCCCCTGTCTGCCCGGATTACTGGCAGAAGCTTATCAATTTTTAATTGAATGTCGAAATGTTTATGTCGCACCTGGTCCTGAATTGTTGATACAGTCTCCTGCAGAAGCACTCCGATATCAACCATCCTGAAATCAAACTCTTTTTTGCCTTCTTCTAATTTTGAAAAATCCAGAATGTTGTCTATTAGTAATGAAAGCCTTTCACTCTGCTCCACCAGAACATCATAGTATTGCTGACGATATTCTTCTGAAGGCACCCTTCCTGATTGAAGCATTTCCGATAACTGCCGTATTGAAGATAAAGGACTCTTGAATTCATGGGAAATTGTCGAAACAAAATCTGATTTCATTCTTGAAAGTTCAAGCTCATGTGCGACAGTCCTGGTTGTCAGGATCAAACCAAAAATGAGAATACCAGCGAGGAGAATAAACATAAATAAGTAAATGCCGCGTCGCGAAAACAGGAATGTCTGGAAAAGATCTGGTTCAGTCTGATAAAGCTCGACAGACCATGGCGGAAATCCTCCTTCAAAATTTGTTCTGACTGTTACTGAACCTGAAGGTGAGTTCTCAGACTGCAAAATGATTCTTTCATCCCTCCCTTTCACCAACCATCCGGTATTTCCCGAATATACATTACTCTGCAATACCTGTCTGAGAAGGCTGTCACTAAGATAGTCCGCATTGATTAAGAGTCCCGGGATTTCATTTTCAAGGCTTGGGTTTGCAGGAAATTGACCCGGCAATGAAATTAAGTATTCGTGCTCTCCGCTTTCAAGTATAAATCTTATAGTTGAATTTCGCTGTTCTTCAGGATTCAGAGGTATTCTTGCCAAAAAGTCAGATGGTGCATTCTCCCGGAAAGCAAGTAATCGCTCCGTGATTTGTCTCTGAGCTTTCTCCTGTTCTTTCAATAAACCAAAATCATTTTGAAGTGGCTGCAGTTCCGTACCTCGTGTTGATTCTGAAAAGATATTGTCAACCGCTTCCTTTATCTGCTGTGAAAAAAAATCATACTGAGCCTTTTCCAGGATCCATTTATTGTCAAGCAGATCTTTATATAATTCAATGAATGTTTTAATGGCAGTCAGTGTATCGCCTGTTGCCAAATATAAAGAGCTTATTTCTGATCTGGCTGCCAGTCCCAAAGGTACTCCTCCTGCTGTTTGGAGGTTATTGTAATCACTAGATATTATTTGATATGTTTGTATCGCATCCTTAAAGAGTGATGATTTTTTCTGGACTCTTCCAATTGCATTAAGAAGGTCTCCTTTACTCTCCGGATCTGAAGCCTTTTCGAGATCCCGCCTATAACTGGAAAGAGCTTTGGGATAATTCTTCTCCTGAAATTCAGATTGCTGCCCTTCATATACTTTTCTTCCAGCAGAAGTTAAAGCAGATGAAGAAGATAATGGCTGTGTACTGCCATCCGGATAATACAGAAGCTTCGCAAAAGGGAGTTGAATAATGTCAGAGTTACCTAATAAAAAGAGCTCTTCTATTAAAGGATTCCGGTTTTTCAGGCTGTCTATTGTATTTGTCAGCCGGGATTGATTGACATCCTGATATTCAGCCAGGGCAATCAGAAAAGACTGTTCTGCATTCAGAATTGCCTGACGAACCGAACTGGTAACACGTTCCAGGATTTTATGGTGTTCATCCAATCTCTCTTTTTCGAGCAGTGCCTGATCATTTTTAATACCACGGAAAGCCAGATAGCCCAGAAGCAGGCAGGGGATTCCGATACCAAAAAGAAAGAGGAGAGGAATCCTTTGGGGCTTATGTATTGATTTTACCATCAGATGCTTTCAGAACACCTTAATTATCCGGTATCAAAAGTTACGAAATACTTCTCGTCTTTACAACTCTTTGATATTTAAAATATGTTTTTCAAATATGGGAATGCATTATGGAAAGAGTGAAGTATTTCAATAATATATTTTTAACCACAGAGTTACACTGAGTAACACGGAGTAGTACACGGAGTTCTATAACAGTGTGACTCCGTGCGACTTCGTGCGACTTCGTGATCCCGATCCGTTATTTGGCGGATCGGGACCGTGGTTAGATAATAAATCGTCCTATTGCTGATCTTCTATTCAGGCAGGAAATTCTCCACAAACCATAATTCCTGAACTCCTTCTTTCTCTCCTCCGAAAACAAATTTTTGACCATCAGGTGACCAGTCGAGATGGAATATTTTTACATCTCCTAAATTCGTTTCAATATCCTCAATATTCCCATTATTAACATTCATAATTTTAATAACCTTTCCTTCTTGATCATTAAAAGCAATTCGTTTGCTATCGGGAGCCCAAGCTATTTCAGAACTTGAACTCGGTACTTCCCATACAAAAATTGATTCACCGCTTTTTGCATCTATAAAATTCATATGTTTGGTTTTCGAAGTCTTGTCAACTGAAAAATAAGCTAACATTTTTCCGTCAGGAGACCAGACAAGCGAAGAAATGAATTTGTCGGGTATTGTAGCAAGAATTTTTTCTTCACCGCCTGAGGAATTAATAACCATAATATTCGTTGTATCTGAAAAGCCAGTTGGCGTTTTAATACTGGTCCGCATAAATGCAATCTTTTCCCCGTCAGGTGACCAACTGGGGCAAAGTTCTGAATAATGTCCCTTTTTATTTGTTATTTTTCTTGATTCCAAGCCGTCTGTACTAAATTCCCATATATGTAATGAAGGGAAATTTAAATCCGAAAAGAATTCTTCCCATGCTGCTGAAATAATTTTTTCCCCATCGGGCGAAATCCGGTTTCCTCCCTGATTTCCTAACTGTTTAACAGTTTCCCCTTCCTTATCCTGAGTAAGCAGTTTGCCAATTCCGCCATCAGCGGGTACTGATGCAAGGGTTAAATGCATTACTTGTTGAGGTTGAGATCCCTCTACTTTGGGGGTTATATAATAAATTCTGCTTCCATCCGGTGACCATCTCGGCTGCATTGCCCAACAATCGTTCAGAACCACAGTTGCAACACCTCCCTGAACAGGTAATGAATATAAAGCCCTTTCTTTTCTATTAATCACGATCCCAATTCTGTTATCAGTCGTCCAACCTGCCAGAAAACTTACTCCTTCAGCACCTTCTGGAATACTAATACTTATTATATTACCAGCTTCTTTTCCTTCCTTAGATACTTCAACTATTTCTATCTTGTCTTTTTTTCCATAATCCATAAATGCAATCATGCTATTGTCAGGTGACCAAACCGGACATGCTGCATAGTCAGCTTTGGCAATAAGTCTGGGATTGCCCCCAAGGGCAGGAACAATCCATAAATTTCCACCTCCGTATCCCAGATTTTTGTCTTCGACATACGCAATCCATTTACCATCAGGAGAAAAAGCAGGTTCCCTTGATTGATTATCAGTCATTTGTTTGGGAGAACCTCCATCAATCTGTGTTTTGTAAACGTGTTGTTCACCGTTCTCAACAGAAGAATAAGCAATTGTTCTTCCGTCGGGTGATAAACTGATTGAATAATTTTCCAATCGTGCTGCACGAAAGTTATCAATTACTTTTAATGGTTTTCCACCATCGGCAGGCACGATGCAGATCCATTGATTTACTAAAGAATCCATCGTTTCCGGATATTCATTAAATGCAATCCATTTACCATCATACGACCAATAAAGTCCTGAATATTCAACCTCTGTACCATCTGTATTTATCTGAACAGGTGTTCCGGAGAAATCTGGTCCAAGATTTCCTGATAGAGGCAATTTCCAAAGTTTTTTATCCGAAACAAGAGCAAGTTCTTTCCCGTCTGGTGATAATTTTGCAATGGATGAGAGCTTTGTTGGGATGTTGATTTTCCTGAAAGTTGGTTTGAGTGGTACATCCTTTGATGCAAGAAGCCGGTTAAGATTCTCTCGCGCCATCGCAACCTCCTGCCTCTGCTCGGGATAGTTCTCAACCACTTTCCGATAGGCTTTCTGTGCCTCTTCCAGTCCCAGTTTTTCGTAGCACAATCCGATATATAACTGCGATTTAGCCGCGTATTCCCTCTCCTTCGGATATTTCTTAATGATCTCGTTAAACAGATCAATAGCACCATTCAGGTCTCCTTTTGTATCCATTGTGAATTTTGCTTTTTCGAAAAGGATCTTATACTGAGGAGAATCCTGAAATCCTGTTACCGTCATTAAAACGGCCATCAAAGCGACCAGGAATAAAGATCTTTTGTGTTTCATGATATTACCTCCTTTTTCTTAGTGAAATTCATTTTCACTCAAAAGTCGCACATGCAATTGTCAATGTTGTCAAAGAAATGTCAACAAGTGTAAAAGAGTGTCATCATCCTGTAAACCGGTAACCTCCTCCGTAAACTGAAAGGATATACCTTGGATGGGACGGGTCATCTTCAATTTTTTTTCTTAGTTTGAGAATATGATTATCAATGGTCCGGGTAGTGGGGTAGCTTTCATAGCCCCAGATCTTGTCAAGCAGATCATTTCTTGATACTACTTCCCCCCTGTGAATAATGAAGTATTTTAAAATTTCCATTTCACGAGAGGTGAATTCCATCTCCTCTCCTTTGCGTGTTACCTTAAACCGGATAAAATCAATCTCGATATCACTAAATGAATATGATTTAAGTTCTGTTTTTGCTTCCCTTTCAGCAGATCTTAACCTGGCTTTTATGCGGGCAATAAGTTCCCGGATGCTGAAGGGCTTGGTAATATAGTCGTCAGCCCCTATCTCAAGCCCCACCACCTTGTCAATCTCTTCCCCTTTAGCTGTTAGCATGATGATCGGTATGCCTATATTCTTTTGCCTGAGTTCGCGGCACACCTCAAGGCCATTCATTTCAGGGAGCATGATATCAAGAATTATGAGATCGGGAGCCTCTTCAACAGCTTTCCGAAGACCTTCTTTGCCATCAAGAGCCCAATCCACCTGATACTCTTCATCAGAGAGGTTGAGTTTTAATCCTCTGATCAGGTCTTGTTCATCTTCGATTATCAGGATCTTTTTCATAGTAACTGAATTTATCGCTATTTAAATGTTCCGCAGTCTGCAGTCTCCAGTCCTCAGTCTTCTCCCGCTTCGCGGGAACCTATAGCCT
>CAZQVL010000012.1:56158-59395 GCA_964596715.1 uncultured Rikenellaceae bacterium | reverse complement strand
CAGTCTGCAGTCTCCAGTCCTCAGTCTTCTC
The DNA here is from genome assembly GCA_964596715.1 of uncultured Rikenellaceae bacterium. Taxonomy (GTDB): domain Bacteria; phylum Bacteroidota; class Bacteroidia; order Bacteroidales; family VadinHA17; genus LD21. Next base: position 59,364 of record CAZQVL010000012.1, on the reverse strand, counting down.
CCGCTTCGCGGGAACCTATAGCCTGCTGCCTACAGTCTACAGCCTACTTCAAGTTCCGCCCAATGGAATGGCAACAGTAAACCTGCTCCCTTTACCAACTTCACTCTCAACCTCTATTGTTCCCCCATGAGCTTCGACAATATGATTAACCAGGGTAAGTCCCAACCCGCTGCCTCTGGATTCAGATACAATTTTATTTTCTGACTGATAAAATCTTTCAAAAATTTTTGGGATTTCTTTTTGTGAAATGCCTATACCTTTATCTGAGACCTGAAGGACAGCATTCCCATTATCCCTGAATAATTTCACAGTTACTTCCTTTTTATCCGGTGAAAACTTCATGGCATTGCTTAACAGGTTAACCAGAACACTGGCAATTGATTCCGCATCAAAATTCATTTCCGGAAGGTCACGGTCAATATCGCTATGGATGACAAATCCTTTTTTCTCCAGGTGATAGCTGTATGATTCCAGAGTATCACGGATAACATCCTGCAAATCACCTTTTCTAAGATCAAATTCTTTTCTGCCCATTTCAATCCTTGAAAAATCAAGAACATTGTTGATCAGGTGCGACAGGCGTTCACTTTCCTTTGTGATTATTTCATAGCATTCCTCCTTTTCTCTGTTTGTTAGATTTCCCTTGCGCTGTAGCGTCTCCCCGTACAGGCGGATCAGTGTCAACGGGGTTTTCAGTTCATGAGAGATATTATTAACAAATTCTGTTTTTAAACGTGTGGTTTCAGATTCACGCGAAATGTCACGTGCAATCAGAACAGCCCCTAAAAGCATTAAAGCCACTATAACAGTCAGAAAAAAACCATAGAAAAAGATCTCCCGTCGCGCTGACTTCTCAATGGCTTCTATCTCGGGATGTGAAACAAGAAGTTTCCAGGGAAGGGGAAATGTCCGGAAAGTCAAAGCAAGAGATTCCTCTCCGGACTGCCCGCCTTCACCTGATGTTATATTCTGATCTCCCTCATCAATCAGCTTGAGATCAAGACCCGAATCCCTTGAAATATCTTCAAGGATTTGAGGGATCATCTGATCTTTTAAATAATTGAGATCCCAGTACAAGCCGCCATAAAAAGTCTGCCCCGACTGAAAATCAGGCAGAACGGCATAAGAAATCAGAAAGAATTCATCTTCAGAAGATACGGGAAACCGTTCCGATTTAACCTCATCATTGGCCCGCGGGAGGGATAATTTATCCTTTATTCCCGGAATAACATGGCTTTCCAGGAAATCCGTGAATGCCATTGTTTCGCTGTAAGGAGACCGTTGCTTCCGTATTTCTGAATAGGATTTTTGAATTTCAGGGTATCTTCCAACAACAGATCCATTGTTCAGGACTGATTCAATCTCTGAAATATAAAAATCATAGACAGGCTGACCAATAAGCCAAATGCCTTCCCTTATCTGTTTGTAAAGGTTGAGTAAGATTCCAAGACATGTTTTTTCCTCCTTTTTTCCCCTGGCAATCTCATACAATTGAAATTCAGCAACGATACCATAAGGATGTCCTGCCTTGTTCCGGAGTTGTCCGTAGTTTTTGGAAAGATCATCATATACTTTATTTGCCTCATCATATTTTTTGGATGATAGCAGGCAGCGTCCCAAACCTTCAAAGGCAACTGCACGGTGCTGATCTGAGGGAGAGTATAAAGTACTCTCTTTATATAATTCAGCAGCCCGCGCATAATTCTTTTGAGAGAACTCAAGATTCTCAGCATCCTTGAAAAGTTGTCCAAACCGGCTGTTTTGTATTTCCCTTTCCCATTGAATCCCCAATGTATTTTCGCCTGCCGTTTCAGGGAAGACTATTTTATAATCAGCATCAAGCAGGAAAGATCTTCCGGCACTATCTCCTGAAAACACATAAGAACCGGAGTCTGCTCTGCCAGCTTTTTCTGACCGGATCAAACGAGTGAAATTTTCTGGTTTTAAAGCTTTTTGCTCATATTCGAGAAGTGCTCCTTCAACGGACCTGAGAGCACCCTCTCCAGAGATCCAGAGATTTGATTCGAGAAGGTTTTTAACAGCCTCGCGTCTCTTGGGGAAGGTACTTAAGCTTAAATATGCCGCAATTAACGATGGAATAAAGATTGCAAGAAGGAAAATAAAGATGATTTTCTTGTGGGTAAATATTCTATGGGTGAATAGTTTCATTCCTGAATTGAAAATTCTGTGTAATTATCAAAATAGTGCTTGAAAATCAAAAAGCAATGTTTATCATACCCAATACTTATTACATAATAATATTTTCTTGTGAATATAATATGCAAAATTAAAAAGTTAAATGTCAAGGAATTGTAAAAAATTGTCAATGAATGTCTGTTCCCGGCTATTCTGTAAAGATTGTTATCACCGGCAAGTGAATTGATGCAGGAAACCTTCCTAAGGAAACCAACAGGCTGGAATTGATACTATTCTGCAGCTCGAATTTAATGCCTTTGTATAAAGCGGTAAAGAATTAATATCACGACAGCTCCTCCGGTAGCTATAAGGATACTCTTTAAATCAAATCCTGTGACTGATCCAAGTCCCAGATAAGAGGCTATTAAGCCTCCCAGTAAACCACCTCCAATACCCAGAAGGATAGTGATAATTATTCTTCCCGGGTCCTTTCCCGGTATAATGAATTTTGCAAGTAAACCGGCGATTAATCCGATTCCGATCCATGACAGAATGCCCATTGCTGAAATACTTTGTTTAAAATAATAATGACTAAAATATAAAGGTAATAATTTTTAAATGGAACACCAAAGCTCTGTGCGATATATGAAGAGGTATAAGATTCATTTGTGATATAGTTTTTTCTATGTAGCAAAGTTATACTGCTTTTGCTTGATTCAATTTTCTTTGTACCTTTATAAGATATGCTGCATTTTATTTATGTGCTCTCTTTACAGGAATAGATACCGGATAGAATCCGCACGTTATTGTGATTATGATTATTCTTCACCCGGGAAATATTTTATTACCATCTGCACAAAAAATCAAACTCACTTTTTCGGTGAAATTCTGGAAGGCCGGATGATCCTTTCCGAAACCGGCAGGATTGTATACGATTGCTGGATGGCAATACCAACTCATTTCTCTCATATTTTACTTGATGAATTTATTATTATGCCCGATCATCTCCATGGAATAATAATAATCAATACCAAATCAAAATCCGCTTCATCATCCGTACAGACGCCCTA
>CAZQVL010000012.1:53011-56058 GCA_964596715.1 uncultured Rikenellaceae bacterium | reverse complement strand
AATAAATATTGGAAATCCAATTCAATCGGATCAATCATTAATCAATTTAAACGTATCTGCACTATTACAGCAAAAACTAACGGATTTGACCTGATATGGCAGTCCCGTTATCATGACAGGATCATTCGTTCCAGACGGGAATTAAACAGGATCAGAAAATATATCCGAAATAATCCGGCAAACTGGCACAAGATCTGATCCGGATTAACATCCCCTTCAAAAATTGTAATATTTAATATAACTATCGCCGTTGTATCGTTATACTATTGCGCCTTTGCACCTTTTTACTAACTTTACGTTACTATCGGAAAAATCTTAACCAGTTGCAAAAACAAAATAAAAAAGAACCGGGAAAGACACCTGTGCCGGAAAATGAATTAAAAGAATCCTCAGAGCCGGATTTGTCAAAAGAAGATAAATCACTGGAAGCATTCCTTGACCTTATCAGTGACCGGGCTTTGAAACAGGAAAAGCAAATACAGGATAGCCCCGTTATCAAAAATATGGACCTGTCAGCTATCTCTCCTGATGACTACCCTGAGATCGAGTCAGATGAGCAAACCACCCAAAAGATAGAAGAATTAAAGTCAATTATTTTATCAATTGAAAACAGACCTGCAACTGAACCCGATATTAAACTTACCAGGTCATTTAAAATCGATTACCGGGATGAACTTAATCCGGCTCAGCTTGAGGCAGCTACAACGATCAACGGTCCGGTTCTGGTAATTGCAGGCGCCGGCAGCGGTAAAACAAGAGTGATCGTTTACAGGGTGGCTTTCATGCTGGAAAACGGCATTGACCCGGATGAGATCCTGTTGCTGACTTTTACCAGAAAAGCTGCCAGTGAAATGATCGGGAGGGTCCAGGAACTTCTTAAAGATAATCTCGCTCAAAAAATATTTGGAGGCACTTTTCATTCCTTCTCAAATTATATCCTTAGGAAATATTCAGGCTTTCTCAATATCCCTCCGGATTTTACAATAATTGATGAGGAAGATTCAGCAGATACGATTGACCTGATAAGATCTGAACTTAAAATCGAAAAAAAGGAGAAAGCATTCCCGAGGAAAAAAAGGATACAGGAAATAATCTCTTCTGCACGAAACAGGAATCTCACAATAAGGGAAGTCATTGAAAATGAATTTTACGGCCTGGTCGAATTTATTGGTCAGATTGAGCTGATAAACCTCGGATATGAAAAGTATAAAAAACTATGCAGGATTTTCGATTATGATGATCTGATGGATGTCTTAAGGGATTCCCTGCGGGATAATCCTGATTTCAGGAGAAGACTTCATAATAAATACAGGTTCATAATGGTAGATGAGTACCAGGATACAAATATAATTCAGAAAGAGATAGTGGAATATCTGGCTGAATATTCAAAAAATGTTCTGGTGGTAGGAGATGATTCTCAGAGTATCTATTCCTTCAGAGGGGCAAATTACGAAAACATTTTGAGGTTTCCCCAGAAATACCCTGATTGTAAAATAATTAAGATTGAAGAAAACTACAGAAGCAATCAGAAAATACTGGATTTCACGAATGAAATAATTCAGAACGCACGAATTGGTTACAGGAAACATCTCTATTCAAGAATAGTTTACAACGCACTGCCATTAGTCAGGAAATTCTATGATCAGCAAATTGAGGCAGAGTTTGTTGTTGATAAAATAATGGAATACCGCGAAAAAGGAATTGCTTTAAATCAGATTGCAATACTGGTCCGGGCTTTCTGGCATGCGAGGTATATTGAAGTTGAACTGAATAAAAGAAGCATACCATACATTGCAGTCGGAGGACTTGCTTTTAATGAAAGGAAACATGTAAAAGATATAATTTCATATTTAAGGATAATCCAGAACCAGTTTGATGCAGTTGCATGGCACAGAATACTGAAATACCTCCCTGGTGTAGGCCTGATAACAGCTAAGAAAATAATTGAAAAAATAATAGCTGAGAACGGACTGGATATTGACATGATTGAGAAAAGCAAATTTGCAGAAGAATTGAAAAAGCTGATAAGCATGATAAATACTGCTAAAAATGATCAGCGTGGCGTTTCCCGGAAAATTGAAATTATCAAAGAATATTATTCTCCGATCCTTCAGGCAACTGAATATGATTACCAGGTACGGTTACTGGACATAAATGTCCTTATCGATCTGGCCTCAAAGTATGATTCTCTTGATAAATTCCTGACAGATTTTGCTTTGGATCCGCCATCAAAGAAATTCGGTAACAGAACAGTCCCTTTAATTGATGAAACAGAAGATAAACCACTGGTTGTCTCAACAATCCATTCTGCAAAAGGACTTGAATGGCATAGTGTTATTATTCCTCATGCTCTGGATGGACTAATTCCGTCAGTAAGAGCATTAAATAATATTGAGGAGATTGAGGAGGAACGCAGGTTATTTTATGTCGCCTGCAGCAGGGCTAAGCAGGATCTGATCATTACCATGCCTTCATATGTCTCAACCTATAATGCATTTTTATCTTATCCCAGCAGGTTTCTTGCAGAGATAGACAGGGACAAATTCCATTATCAGTAAAGGAGGGCGAACAGCATGATTAATGTTACGGTAATCGGTAGTCGGTAATCAGTAATCAGTAATTAGCGAATTACGATCAAAGATTTAAAAACTATTAAACAGAATCAAAAATGAATATTACAAGACGTTCTTTTGTTAAAATAGCCGGTGCGGGGAGTATAGCTGCTGCATCTTCTCATCCGTTAAATTTACTGGCCGGAGATGTACCTGTGATAGAGGTATTGAATCCTTATAATCGTGTACCTGTAAGCCTTATTATCGATGACTCCACCTGTCTGGTTAATATGGCTCACTTTGGAATACCGCAGTTTGGAGAAGTGTTTCCCGATCAGTATAAACAGGACTGGAGGAAACTTCCCCGTGAGATCCCCGACAGTTTTGTGAGGGAGTTTGGGGAATGGAGCCTCGAAAACGGTATAAAGGGGAAATACAGCGTTGTTCCTTATCCTGCCTGTACAGGCTGGGTGAACCGGTTCATTCCGGGCTGGA
>CAZQVL010000012.1:29645-52911 GCA_964596715.1 uncultured Rikenellaceae bacterium | reverse complement strand
GTTGTTCCTTATCCTGCCTGTACAGGCTGGGTGAACCGGTTCATTCCGGGCTGGACTGGACGGGAGCTGAAGGATAGCCTGGATCTGATAAGGGAAGTAATCCTGCCTAACTGGGATATACATCCCGAAATGGTTAGCCACACAAGGGTCATCGATATAAAGACCGGCAAACCCTATCCGGATGCAACACCTGATTACATGGAGAACTGGGAGTGGAGTCAGAGTAAAAGTGCTGATGAACTGGCCGCATACCAGGCTTATGCACTCACAATCCTGAAAGAAGCAGGACTGCCCTGTGAAGGATTGACAACACCTGGCGGTTATGGCGGACGTAATCAGAACAATCTGGCACTCAGTACACTGGAAGCAGTGCGGGATGTTTACGGAGCCGAAATACCACATTATTTCCGAGACCTGTTTACAGAGAAGGACAGGAGTGTGGCTCCACAGGTGTTGCATGCATCAAACCTGGATAGTACAGATCCGAAATGTGTAGTGTCCATCCTGGGTTGTACAGGCGACTGGTTTGGAGGGTGGGATGGTCTTGTTCCAGGCAATGTTGACAGGTTCATAACAGAAGATCTTGAATCGGGGCGAATGGTGGAGGTTATTGAAAGTGGAGAACCTGCCATTATGGTATGCCACTGGCCGGGGATCTATTATAATGGCGATAAGGTTGGATTTAATATTCTGAAGGAGATAAAAAAACGGCTGGATCAGAAATATGATAATCTTAACTGGATGAAAATGAGCGAGATTGCGAGATACTGGGCTGCAAAGGAACTTACTTCTGTTTCATCAACCAGAAATACTATTATCCTGAAAGCTCCATTTTCTGCTCCCGGCTTTACGATTAAGGTGAATACCTCTGTCCATAATCCGCGAATCAAAAATCAGGGTGAGGAAATGAAACCTTTGATGCTGGTAAAGAGTAAGAAGAATTTAAAATCCAATACCTGGTATTCAGATAAAACAGAATCTGTTGTTTGCTTCGATCTGGAAAAAGGCACAAATGAGCTGGTAATAAATTGATTAATAGTTGTTTAACCACGGAGTATCACTGAGTCTTCACGGAGTAACACTGTTGGTATTACAAAAGTAAATTCCGCGACATACTCCATGTTACTCAGTATAAGTCAGTGGTTTAATAATAAGCTAACCCTGTTTTTAAAAAAATAATAAAAACTGTCTGCAGTCAATTGGCTATTCTGGTAAAAGGCTTTTTCCCGAGTTTAACAAGGATGTTCTCAGACCATTCAAAAGCTTCAGGTATTTCCCCGATAAATACAATATTAGCTGGTGTCAGTAAAGCAGGGAGCTGATAAACATCGGTAATCCTGAGGCAATTGAGCATCTCTGAAGCTGCTCCCCTTCCATCGGGACTACTTGCAACGTCCTGGCTTTCAGGCGGATTTTTTAATATCAGTGTCTCACAATTACTATCAAGCAGGGCAGAGTAGAGGGCAACAACGGTCATATCATCTCTTGATGCGATACCTATTTTATCACTGTCAACGCCTTCGAGAGTGCGACAGAATTCGATGCACCGCAACAGGTCATAAACCTGCATTGAGGCCAGGGTTCTGCCTGTCCAGGCTGAAGCCCGGCGAACATGCCACTGCAGGTTCGGATCCCAGCCGAATTCCCCCACACCACGTACTTCCAGAAAAGCCAGATTCCATTCTTCATCCAGATCGCTGATAAAATCCTCAGATGCCCAGCGATTTTCATCACGGTTTCGTAGTACAATCATTAATGGTTTCTTTACTGAAGGATCATTTCTCCAGCGCAGGTCAACCTTCAGGCACCAGCCCTCTTCCGGCACAAAACTGTAAATATCACAACCATTTGGTGCTCTGTCGAGTGTGTGAAAAACCAGAGCAGGATCAAACGGAGGGGATGTTTCCGGGAATGCAACGAAAGTTTTGTTCTTTAGGAATTCTATCACGGAATCACGAAAAGCTGAAAGTTCATTTTCATTTAAGATTTCCGGAGTTCCGGCAAGCTTTACAAAAGAGTCCTGAATAGTTTTCGTGCGGTCATCTTCAGGTGGTCCGTCAATATATACTCTTAATTCTTCTTCAGATAACAGGTTATCGGGGGACTGGTCAATATCTCCGGCTTCTTCAGGGGAGACTTGTTTGCCCATGAGGTGTTCAATAAAGAATGAAAATATTCTTTCCCTTGATATATGATGATATGAATGGCCTCCAGGGGTTACTACAAGTCCTGTTTTATCAGGTTCGCCGCAAAGCTCATAGATCTTTTTGACGTCGGTATAGATCTTTTGAACTGATTCGATACTGTTCAGACCATCGGCATCGGCCTGGCAGATGAGGAGTGGTCTTGGAGCGATCAGTGCTCCTATATCCTGGAAATCTTTTTGGTATGTGTTAATGGGCATCATGCAGTCGCAGTGACCATCGATTGTCCGGGTTGATATATGAGCTTCGAGAGTGCTGGCTCCGCATACAGGTGCTGCTGCCTTGATACGCGGATCTGCAGCAGCAATGAACCAGCTTTGTGCACCGCCCCCGGAGATGCCGGTAACTCCCATTTTTACCTCATCTACTTCGGGTCTTTCCGAAAGCAGGTCGAGTCCGCGTATGGCGTTCCATACTTCTACACCAGCAGGAGTATAGCCACGGCTGTACCAGTTAAACCACCCGCGGGCATAACATCCCCAGTGCTCGCCATAGACCTCGCCCCATTGAATTGTCTCGATTATCAGGCAAACAAATCCGAGTTGTGCAAATTTCGCAGGATGGGTCTGATAATGAATTTTCTGTGTTCTTGAGTGTCCGCATACATACAGAATAGCCGGTACAGGTTCTGTAATGTTATCCGGGATATACAGGTTGGCAGGTACATACAATCCCGGCAGGGATTCATAATAAAGTTTCTCTATACGATAACCATCTCTCTGGAGAGTACCTGTAACACACACATTTAAAGGGGGTCTATCTCCGTTTAGCGGCATATCCTGAAGGCTTATCATCTCAATAAACTCAGAATATCGTTCAGGCCTCATCTTTTCCCAGTCATCAAGCGTTTTAATATCTGAAAGTGCAGAACCGGATATTTCCTGCGCTGCCTTTATCAGGTAATTACGGATGTCATTGGATTGGATTGAGGAATCTCCGGAATCTTGTTTGTTTCCTGAGCATGAGGCAATAATGAGCATGGGAATTAAACACACCCGGCAGACCATGAGTCTGGTTATTATCTTCATTGTCAGTAAATTTGTAATACTAAGCTTAATTGTATATTACGCTTTTAGAGCATCCCTGTTCTCATAGATCTTCGTAATGGCTTTAACGATATCTTCCATATGGCTTCTGCTTCCGAGGAGAATACTTTGATAGAAGGTCACAGCTTCGGAACAGAGCTTATCGTTCCCCGGCAGGACGTTTTCTTCGCGCCATTGCTTCAGTCTTGATTCAGAGAACAGCCTTTTATAGCCTTTTGAACTGATGGTATCTTCAATCAGTCCGTCTTTATTTTGCGGACCGTAACCACTGCCGCAGGGTATTCCTTCTGCATTAAGGGCTCTTACAAACCTCTCTTTCGGGATATTATTGAACTCTTCCTTAAGGTATCTGAAGGGGTACAGATGGTATGCCGAACGGGTAGCTCCGTCAGCCAGTTTATAAGGGACAATACCTGGTATCTCTCTGAGCTTCTTATCGAGGTATTGGGCATTTGCAAGTCTGATATCGGCATCCTTCTGGATCCGGTTCATCTGTGACATAAGGATCAATGACTGTATTTGCTGCATTCTGAAATTAGATCCTGAAATGGGATAAGATGATGTCCTTGCAATGCTTCCATAAGGTCTTCCACAGTTATGAATTGAATGGCACCTGTCCATAAACGTTTCATTATTACTTACTATAGCGCCTCCTTCACCGGCAGGAAGGTTTTTGGAGTTCTGGAAGCTGAAGCATCCTGCATCACCGAGCGTTCCTGCTTTCTTCCCCCTGTACTCAGCCAGCCATGCCTGGCAGGCATCTTCCACAACTTTCAGATTATGTTTTCTGGCGATTGCATTTACTCTGTCCATATCTACAGGTAAACCATATATATGAACCGGCACTATGGCAGTAGTACGGTCGGTGATCCGTGATTCGATTTTTGAGGGATCAAGGAGAAAAGTCTCTGGATCGGAGTCGATAAATACCGGCAAAGCTTTAATCATAAAAATAACGTTGTAGGTGGCAATGAATGTATATGGCGATATAAGCACTTCATCGCCTGCATCAACTCCAAAAGCTTTAAGGGAAGTGATCAGGGCCGTTGTACCGCTGGCAGTTGCCAGGCACCGTTTTACACCCAACAGCTCACCGTACTTTTTTTCAAATTCAACCACATGTTCCCCACTGCCTCTCCACCACCTGCCGGTACGTAACATTTCGGCAATGTTCTTTTCGGCAGCTTCGTCCCAGACCGGCCATTCAGGCCATGTTCCATCGTGTACTTTAGGCCCGCCCAGAATTGCAAGCTTCTCCTGGTCTTTACTCCCAATACTGAAAGGTGTGAAAGACCAGTTAACCAATGTTCCCAGGGCTCCTGCTGATGCGGCAGTAATTGCCTGGCGTCGGGTTAGTTTTCTTGTTGTCATGACATTTTTATTTTGGATTTTTAATAAACTGATTATTTAATAATTTATTCCTTAGTTATCATCAGTGCAACCATGTGAGTAAACTCAGGAAATTTAAGTTCCTGTATCTTTCCCTTACTTGCAATAGTACCTTCAGAAAGTGCTTCACCGGTAAAGGGAGATACAAACATATAGTTATAGCTACGTGTCGGTAGTATAAGTTTTAACCATTCAGTTTCTTTGCCGGAGAAGAATATTGCGTATTGTTTTCCTTTATCGGACAATGCCTGCCATTCGAGGCCGGGAGAATGGCAGATCACCTCAAAATCGGGTTTCATACGGATATAATCCAGGGATCCAAGAAAGCAGTGTAGAAAAGTAAGTTGTTTCCTGAGAGTGGCACTACCACCTCCCGGTGCAACATTTTGCCCTTTCCCGGTTTCTGCTCCAACATAGAATGAATAATCGAGACTGTTGAAGATAGCTCCTCCTGCAAGCATGAACTGCCATGCCTGACGCAGGTATGTGGTATCTGAACTACCGGCAAAACCGGATTCGTCAAAACTCACAGGGCGGTTCCATCCGTAATTCATCCAGACAGACTCAGGCCATGCATAATGAAAATTAATAATTGAAATGTTTGGATCAACCTCTTCAAGAGAATGTTTAAAGTTGACAAAATTTTGGGCTATAAGGTGCCTTTTCGGCAGCTTCTTTTCGGTTTCTTTTATTGTTAAAGCAATTTCTTTTTGCCACTCAAGAGAAGCTTCAGAAGCTGTCTCTGCCCATTTTGCCCAGTTCATACCCTGCGGATCGAGGGTTCTCAGCGTTCGCATCGCTTTTTGCGGATCATCAGACCATGGCTCGTTCTGGATTTCATAAAACAAATTGTCGTATCTGTTCAGTTCAGTTACAATTTTTCTTACCAGGGCTTTTTGGAATTCAGTAAGAGGGCCATTGTCGGGAGTATTTGATTTTCTGCGGTCAATATCGGGAAAGCCATTAATATTATTACCAGGATTAAAAGGATTGCGTTCCCAGTATGTATCCTGGTAAGTTGAACAGAAAAAAGTAACCTCGACAATAATGTTACGGGCATAAGCTTCTTCGACCAGATTCCTTAAGCGTTCGAAATATTCCGGTTCCCACTGGTTAAGGTCAAATTTATTTTCATCCTTGTACAGACCGGGCTCATTTACTCTTTTCCACGGGGCAATAAAGCTTCCCACCGCAGGGGCCAGAGTATTATTCTGGATACCGAAACTGCCGGGTATCTCAACATAAGTACCGGCAAAGATCCGGGTATAGTTCATACCCTCTGCCTGCATTGTATTGAGGTAAGTTATATAATCAAAATCCTTATTCAGCACTGCGCCATAATGCTCTGCTGAGGTAATAAGAAGAAGAGGTTTCCCCTTATAGATCAGGTAATGAGGATTATCAGGATGTAAAGCAACTGGCTGAGCAAAAATTTGCAGTGTTATTAATGCAAACAGAAAGGTAAGCGGGTATAAACTTATTTTATCTTTCATTTTATAGTAACTCTGTTGTACCAAAGTTACTAAAAACAGTGGAGTATGATCAAATACCGGGAAATAAACCTGGCAGCTCCGGGAATAATTTCAGGTGGTTTGAAATGATTTGAGAAGTAGCTTTAATCTTTAATACAGCACACTGAATAAGCCATATTTTTGTTGGCGTTATCTCTGACCACAGCTGTTTCCCAGTTATACTGATATCCGTACATGGTAATGTTTTCTTCATCGTTATAATATGCCGTGCAACCTTCAGAAGCCTTAAAGGCAATATTTTCATTTGTATATCCTTTTCTTAGCAAGAGAAGCATCCTTGTTTAAAAAAATGATATGTCAGTTTGATACTTCAATTTTTGATTCCTGGACTTCGCGAAATTCGAGGGGGAAACAGGAAAGGGGGTAATTTGGGGAAAATGGAAGTACCTGGATATTAACATCATAAGAATATATTTATTTTATTTATACTGTTATATTATTGATTACCGATAGTCATATTAATTAAAATAACAGAAAAAAGATACTGAAGAAACTGGCTCCTGAATTATAAAATTTCAAGCAGCCTGGGTATAAAGATCAAAGCTCCGGCAACAACCGATACAATTGCTGAGATCAAAACTGCAGCAGCAGCATAATTCTTTACTTTTCTGATAGCTGCATTCCATTCAGGATCAACAATATCTGTCAGGTTTTCAAGAGATGTGTTTAATAGCTCCGTAATAAATACCAGTCCAATGACAATAGTAAGTATACACCATTCGGTTAAATTGATTTTAAGCATAATCCCCACAATTACAGCAATAAGCGCAGCAATCAGGTGAATCCTGGCGTTATGTTCATTTTTAATAAGAGATGAGAGACCATGAAAGGCAAATTTAAAACTCCCAAACCTCGACTTCACTGAGAATTTATCTGAATTCATAAAGTGATTATTGTTTATATATAAATAAACAGATCAATGGCCGGTTAATAGAAATATTTATCCAGTAATGTTCTGAACCGGTCGTCATTCTGAATAATTTGCAGATCAGGATTCATTTTTAACCATGTCAGATTCCTGTATCCATTCTCAAGTGCCTTTTCAATCTCTTCAACAGCTTCAGGTATTTTCCCCATTAAACATAGCAGGGTGGCGAATTCATAGTGTGCTGTTGAATCAACCTCAATTGCCTTCTGCAGCATCAGTTTGGTTGAATCCATATCATTTAACCGGGCATGAGCTGTACCTATTTTAGTATAACTGGCAGCCACATCAGGATATTCCTTTAACCATCTTTCCGATGCTATTTTTTTAAATCTGGAATAGTATTTACGAGCCTCTTCCTGATTTCCCAATGCCTGGTAATTGATCCCTATATCAGAATAGACGTCGATTTCGTACTTGTTATTCTCAATTATTGTCTCCAGTATTCTGATAGCTTCTTTGTGGAGTCCCTGTATACGGTAAGTATGAGCCAGCCGATAAAGGTTCATCGACAGATAAGGATTTAGTTCCCGTGCTTTAAGGTAAGATTGCTGAGCCTTTTTAATACTGTCCTTGCAAAACCATGCTGAACCCAGATGGAAATACCCCCCTGCATTCTGAGGATTATCAGAGATCATTTTTTCAGACCAGATCATCATGGAATCAGGTTTTCCCATGTATGTGTCATATATCCATAAAATACCTGAATAAGTCAAACCCAGGCCGGGATTAATCTGAACGGCTTTTTTATACTCGGTTAAAGCCTCTTCATACTGTTCAGTGCTTTGATAGTACCAGCCAAGGTTATTATGGAAAGCAGGATCATCAGGATATAACCTGGTAAGGATTTTGGTGTTTTCAATTGCCTTGTCAATATTATTCTCAACGCTGATAGCATGAGCAGCAAGGATGGGGTATTTTTCTTTATCAGTAAGATTGTCAATAGATTTAATTGCCTGACTTAATAATTCACGTCCTTTTTCAACATCAAATCTCTCATAAAGAAGAGTGCCCAGAGATGCTTTTGCTGTTGTGAAGCTGGAATCGATCCGTAATGCATTCTCATAATAGGTTTTAGCACCTTTAAAATCAGAGAACCAGTGACGCTCAAGACCCAGAGAGTACTGCTTCAATGCTTCAATTGATGAAGTAGTAACCTTTGCTAATGGCTTGTCCTGAAGTGCAATATTGTATCGTGATTCGCCAAGGTTGCGGCGGACTCTGGTACTTAGTTTATCTAACTTCTTCAGGATATCATGCTGATCATCGGCATTTAAGATTATTGATGTAAGAAGATTACCACTACTTGTCTCAAGTATTTTTGCAGTTATAACGTATCTGTCTCCGACTTCACTGATGCTGGGTACTATGCATGTATTAATTCCTTCCCTTTCAGCTATCTGCAACCCGATTTCTTCATTAATATGTACCTGGTCTTTGATATTCATCATTGCCATGGTTTCAAACATTCTCGATTTGGGAAAAACATTAACAAACCTTGACTGATTAATGGAGAGCGAGAAAGCCGTATAGAGTGATTTATCAAAAACTGGATTATCTGTCAGGTTTTCAAAGTCGGTTATTACAATCCAGTCGCGTTTGGAGAAAGGAACTGTACTTCCGCTGGAAAAAATAAACAAAATAACAGCAGCAAGGATCACACCTAATGAACTAAGGCTGTATATTTTCTCTTTCTTTTTATACTGGTTTATCTTCCGGGCATATTGCTCTTGTTCATTCGCACGTAGCTCATCATCCCTTTGAGCAACTAACGATTTCTCAACATCAACAGGTGCAATATCTTCTTTTTTTATTTCTTTTAAATCCTCTGTCTTTTTTATTCCTTCCGGTGTGATATCAAAAATCCAGGAAAAAGCAATTGCTATAACAAGTCCACTTGCAAGAAGAATCATTACCAGTGTATCGGCCCAGGGCGGGAATCCCAGGCGCGGAAATATAATATCTACAGCCTCTAAAATAGCAAATGCAGAAGCAATATATACTGTGAAAACACGAACAACTTTTCTTTGTTTTAATTCCTGCCAGAGTTGAATTGGATTTTTGAAATTCCCAGCCATGAAGCTTCGCGGATTTGAGAAAATAAAGTTAAGTCTTCCTTAAATTATAGTCAAGTGATATCCTGTTTATATTGCTGATCTTCTTTTGGGCAGCAGGTTATTCTGGTTGAATAATCATGGCTTTTTATAGTTCTCAATGAGGGTAATACGCGGATAACCAATCTCTGCCAGTTCAGGATAATATTTATAGGTCTCTTCCCGGGTATAGAATCCGGTGACTATCACATAGTAGTTATCAAATCTCTCGACTATTTCTACCGGGAGATTGAGTCTGGAAGTGATTCGTCGCTGGGCACGCACAGCCTGTGAAAGTCTGTTGAAAATTGCAACCTGGAGTGCAATGGTTGGTTCCGGCTTCGCTGGCTTCTCTTCAACAGCAGGACTTTCAACCTTCTCCTCTACCGGTTTAATGGTGGTATCGGGTTTCTCAACAGCAGGTTGTACTATCTTCTCCGGCATACTGACGGGTGGTATCCATATATCCCGCAATCCCATCAGGCGAAGTGTTTGTATCATTTTTTCCAGTTCTTCAAGGCTTTCAAATCCTGTTATACGAACTTTAAGGTATTCATTTTCAGGGAGAATGACCACCGGTTTGTCAAGTATGATTGCTAATTTTTCCCTGAGAGCGACAGCTATGGACTCCTGAAGGAACGCTCCAGCCTGGATTGCCATATCATGGGTGAATCTTGGAAGGTGTTTTTTGTAATCCGTTTCTATTGTTTTCACTACAGTATCCTGCTTTTCTATGAGAATCCATTGTCTCTGTTTTGATCTCAGATTTATTACCCATAGTTCAGTTACACCGTTCTGGCGCAGAATAGCAATATCCTCATCCACATCTTCACGGTCTTTAAGATCAGGTACACGTACCTTGAAGAGGTTGTCTTCAATGATAATACTAACAGTTTTATCCAGAAGCCTCTCGAGCTTTTGACGATAAGCCTCAGCATTTGATCGCTGTGTGAATGCTCCAAGCTGTATAGCCCGGCTGTCGTTTTTTATGGTGACAAGTTCCTGGGTTAATTCATGAGTGATCGTAAATGTTGTATCCTTCCTGATAACCGGCTTCTCATGAGGAATAACTGTTGTATCAACATGTTTCATTCTAAGCATAAAATCAAGATCGTATACAATATCGCCATCTCTACCTGCTGCTATGCTGAACTGCAGGGAGTCCGGTTCGGCAATCATTTCAAGTTTTCTTAACTGAGCTGTATCAATTCTGACAATATAGTCACCCGGAGCCAGTCCGAAATAGCTGAAATACCCGTCTTGTTCCGAAAGCGTTTTCGCTACAGGTTTAAGACTTGAAGTGTAGAAGCTTATTATAATCCGTCCCAGTCCTTTCTTCTCACCCTCTTTTTCAAGGGTAACCATACCTGTGGCTTCACCTGCAACCATAACAGGGATCTCTACAGGTTTAAGGATGTTGGGATCTACTTCGACACTGAGTGTCTGTTTCGGCAGCCTCCAGGCAATATTATCAAAGCTGTTGGGATCGAGTTCAATGAAACAATCAGTATAAGGTTCAAGACCCAGTATCCGTATTGTTGTGTCACGATCACTCTTTTCAATACGGCCACCATTAGTATGCAGATTAAGTCCATAAGCCTTGGGTTCACCCGGATCTCTCTTATCGTTGGAGTTCAAATCGAGGTAGGCTATAATTGATATCCCTCCTTTGCCAACATTAGGACGATTATCGGTACCAAGATACTTAGTTTCTCTGTCATTTATTAAGCTGCCCCTCGCATATTGTACGAAAGAGGTGGTTTTATTTGATTGCCTGACGGATAGTCCGGTCTGTGCAAATGAAAAGTCATAACGAAATCCCAGCTCTGCCAGTTTCAGATCGTTTCTGAAATTCTGTTCATATGATATATTCAGATATGCATGCTCAAGTAGATGTTTTTCGAGTCTTACTTTAGCTGACAGAAACTCAATGGGAGTGTATCCGAACTGGGTCTGAGGCATAAGGACAAAACCGGCCGGAAGCCTGAATGCGAAAGACAGGTTACTATACAGGTAAGGATTCTTACCGCTTAGGAACAGGCCATATGTCGACAGATTAGTGTTAATCCCGAAAAGCGACCCGGAAAACATCCATTCACCTGTGGTATATTTTGTCTCGGGGAAGACTATCTGATATATTGTGAGTCGTTGGTAAGATGATAATTTTCCTATTTTCAGAGGCATTGACACTGTTGCCTTACGCTCTTCCCTGTAGTTATAGAATATGGCTTTCTGATCTTTATCATACCAGGTATAATTGAGATCGAACTGTAGATTCGACGGCAGCCTGTAAGTAAGTGTCCCTCTTGCTCTGACTCCTAATGTGTATTCCCCTGTAAGCAGCAGGTTGTTAGTCAGTCTCAGCGAAGCATTTAAATATGGCATTAGCGGATTGGATGGCAATGACGAAAGATACTCAGCACCGCCTCCGACAGTCAGGCTGCGTGTAACACCGTAGTTGACACTGCCACGCGAAAACCTGCTTTTAAGGGTATCTTCAACAATACCCGCACTAACAGTATACTCCATAGTTTTCGGAGGAAGAAAATTGAACGGGATATTGATATTCTGTTCACGGGTTCTTTCTTCACCCCAGGGACCGAAAAACTTAAGCTTTACAATGGAATTCCCATATACCAGCGGTACTTCGAATGTAAAAAAACCCGAAGCATCAGCTTTTACATAATCTACCAGTACATTATTTATATAGAGTTCCACTATCCACCCGGGTTCAGTCTTATCACTGAGTGTATAAGAGCCGAACGACCGTCTGAATGTTGTCGGTGTATTGGTAAACTGGACTCCCACTACAGGGTTGAATATCGAAGAAGTTGCATGTGTTGAGATTTTTCCGGCCATTACCTGCCTTAATGGCCTGAAATCGTTGTTAACACGTCGCCAGAGGTAGTGTTGCTGCTTCTCAGCGAATGGATCACTGCTATTGTAGTATATTGATGCAGTTGCTTCTCCTCCTGCTATCATTGATCCCAAAGTAAGATTAAGTCTTGTTTCTGATTTACCATTAATCTCTTCAGTAGCTATAGCTGACCAGTCGGCCATCCCGAATTTAAACCAGGGATATGTCCGGCTGATATTTGTATCAGCTTTTACTTCACCCTTAAGACGGGTAAGGTTACGCCGCATTTCCTCCAACCTCATCTCACGTATCAATGGTAATTCAAGTTTACTGTTCACTGTAACTGAGAGAGTGCGGAAATTAAATATGCATTCCAGTCCAAAAATCTGCCCGTAATATGATGATCTCAGGTACAAATTTGATTCTGTGCGGATCAGATCACCCGGTTCCAGATTAAATGTCTTATCCTGGTAGCGGATGATATTATCCGTACGGTTTATCTCATATGTAGCCTCCGGACTGATGAAAAAACCTGAAACAGATTCCAATCCCGGTGAAGGAATATTCCGGATCTTCAGAAAATCAAACAGATCAGTAACAGGAAGAAACAGCTCCTCACCCCTGATCACTACATCAATTTCAAAACCACCTACCCGCGGAATTTCAAGAAAAATTGCTATTTCATAATATTCCGGTTCTTCCTGGGCATTAACCTGCGATGAAGATAATATATGCAATAAACAAGTAAAAATAAAAACATAACTTGTCAGCATTACGCGCATACACCTTGATAATGATTTGACGGAGTATGCTTTTCTGACTTGCATTTTTATTTTTTCCCCTTTATATCTTTGTCCGACTGATTATTCCTGTACTAAAGTTATATCAAAAGTGCCACTATAATCGCCTGGCGGATTAGCAATTGAATTACTAACTGTAATAGTTCCTCCGATATTCATGTATGTTATAATCCCATAGGGAACAGTTGTGACAAATGGAGATACAGGATCTGAGTCGCCAATATGAAGATTGAGTGATCCTCCGTTATTTCCCGGCAAAGAGACATCCGGACCATTCAGGATAGAGATAACTGTTCCGGGATTGGCAATTATTTCATAAAGTGCTGAAGAAAATAAATATCCCATACCAAGCAAGACTATATCACCGGTAGCAGATCGTGAATCGTCCGGATAAATGGTCACGGTTCCTCCCACAGGTCCGTGATAGAAAGCACCAAAACCAAGGATCTGGGCAGTCACTGTAACTTGAACAGGACGGGGTGGAGGCTCCTGTGCTTTTGACGGAAGATTCAGGATAAACAGAAGCACGATCGCTGTTATTACGGAAATAAGCCTCGTCCGACAAATGTTTCTATGGCAAACAAATTTCACCTATTAAGAATTAATATTTTCTTTGATCCCCTTCTTTTTCCGGTGATAAAAGTGGCAATATAGATTCCGTCTTTTATTACCGGGCTGAATTCGTGGTATCCCGGTTGATAGATATTATACATAAATAGTGCGCTTCCGGTAAGACTGTGAATCAGCAGAAGTCCTTTTTCACCCTGAAATATATTAAAGTTTGCTATGAGTATCCCTTTGGAGCTGTATATCGAGAAAAGATCATTTTCAGTTTGTATATAAGGTATATCCGTTTGGATAGATGTCAGGTTAAGATAAAACCTGTTGTAATATTCCCCGGCTTCAAGGTAAATCCTGTATTCATTGTCGGGGAGCAGATCCTGCTCTATTCCTGCAACAATATCAGAAAGATAGATCCCCTGCTCAGGAAATTCATCATCTATATCTCTGATTTTGAAAGTAATATATCCACTTTTGTAAATTTTAAGTCCGAGAGGTACTATACAGGGAGTCTCTGAAGCATATGGTAAAGCATTTATGGAAAGCTTGTACTCATCGGTACTTATAGAATAGAGATTTGGCACGTTCAGGTCGGTATTCATCAGTTTCAGGGCATCCAGCTTGCTGTCGAATCCTGTATCTGCTTTATTGTCAAAATAGATCACAGTTGGATCGGCTGGTGAAGAATCATCCGTGAAATCTGCTGTAAGACGAATTAATGGCTTTGATTCATTATCGCCTGATTTTATAAAGGAGTGTGTCAGGTCTGTTATCCTTACAGAGTTATCCATTCCGAGTGTACCCGTCACAGGATAAGATCCATCAGTCACATGGACAAAGAATCCCTGCATCGAAGGTATTATATTAGTCGCCAGTCCGTCGCTCGAAACACCACTGATATAAGTGCTGTAAGTACCCCCATACTGATCTGTTGTGCTCGCCTTGAAGTAATATAAGGCATCATCAATATTTGTTTTTGTCCAGCCTGAGGCAGCATCCCAGTCAATCGGGGATGGATAAGGATTACCGACAAGGTTGAATCCCAGGGTGTAGGTATTATTGTTATTGTAAAGAGTCAGCGACAGGGTTCCGTTATTAGCCACACCGGTAACGTCGGCGGTGATGGGAACAGCAGAGGAGCCGAAATTGACGGCATATCCTTCCATCGGATTTAGAACGCCTGCAGGATTTACATAGCTAACCCATCCTGAAGTTGTTCTGCTTTCATCGTATCGGTAAAATGAGGGAAATGAAGCCCCCAGGTCCATATCATCGCCAAACTCATTTACGGTAGCAGCCTGGAATGGAGAACTGAAATATTTATATCCAAATCCTGAAGGGAGATACCTCTGCATTATAACATTTCCGTTAACCTGTCCTGTACCGCTGCCGTCAATAAGTGCTGTCTGCACGGCTGTTGAAAGAAGAGTGATGTTTCCGTCAGCGTTCAGAGTTCCATTGCTTAGCAGAATTCTGCTGAGTGTCTGGCCGGATGTAACAACCGTTGTTGTACTGCCAGATGAAACAGTGATATTGTTAAACTGAGCAACAGAAGTACCGTCAAGAGATTGTGTGGTGCCTGAGAAAATCAGAGTTCCACCAGAGTCTGTAAATGTTCCGTCGTTAGTCCAGTTTCCGGTTAGGATCAGATAGTTGTTGCTGTTAAATAAATAGGCTCCTGAGGAAATTATTATACCTTGACCAAATGATAATCCATGAAATCCGGCTGCTATTGATAGTAAAAGGATAGAAAAACTGACTTTTTTCATCTTAGTATTTCAAAACGCTTACACGGAAAGTATCACCAGCAGGATTACGACCTACTGTACTATAGTTGTTGAATCTAACAGTTACGTTACCAGAAGAACTTACCCATGCTGTGAAAGTTGAGTTTGTATTGGTTGAGCCGTTCGGAATACCAAGAACAACAACATCACCAAGCTCAGCTCCTGGAACTGAAATGGTTAAATCGGAACTATTCTGTGCTGCTGTCCATGGGAAGTTTAAAAATCCAGTATTTGTTAACGTTTTAGCAAGTGTGTAGCGAGTTCCTGCATTACTTACATAATAGTTTGTTCCATCATATTCAACCGCACCTGCTTCTGGTGTAGTCAGATTTGTCCCGGAAGTAAATTTAAGAGGAGCTGTATTTGCTGTGGCTGTTCCGGCTTTCAGATGAAGAATTGCTGTTGGTGTTACTGAAGTTGCTAATCCAACACCAACTACACCGCCGTTTGGAACCAGAAAAGTGTTTCCGTTCTGCCCCATTAGCTGAAGCCGCTGATTCCATGTGCTCGCTCCATCATAACTGAATAAAGCGAATTGGGATCTCGCCAGGTTTCTGATTACAAATTCTGCACTTCCTTCATAAGGGGAAGTGGTATTCTGATCGCCAGTGATCTGAAAATAGGCACCTGTCGCTTCAGAAGTTCCTCCCATTATTGCCAGTTTGCCTGTTTGTATATCTCTTGAGATAGCTTCCTGGTTTGCATCTCCGATTGTTAATTTATTAACAGGTGATCCTGTTCCTATACCCAGTCGGTTGTTAGTGTTATCCCAGAAGAAGTTTGCATTATTCTGAGCTATCTGTCCACCTGCTGATGCAAAGAGCACTGATCCCTGTGTGAGTGACGAAAAAACAGGTAATAAAGAAAAAGTCTTAACTCCTCCTATTGTCTGATTGCTTGTAAGGTCAACAAAGTTACCTGTACCTGTTACAAGCATATCCCAGGTGGTTCCATTCCAATAATAAAATCCCAGTGGTTGATTTGCTCCTTCGTTATATACCAGCAAACCTGTAGCAGGTGATGTGACCGGAAGGGGAGAGCCAAGATTAGCTGTCAGGGTCACTCGTGGAATTAAAAGTCCTTTAGTTGTCGATTTGATATCGAGTACTGAAGAAGCATCCCCGGTTGTGTAAGCCGGGTCATCCGTTACAACGACTGTCTGTGAAGAAATGCCGGCACAGAACGAAAGAAATGTCAATGCAATAAGAAGCCTGTTCGTTTTCATCCGATTACCTTTATGATTTACTGATAATATAATTCTTCCAAAAGTACTTTCTCAGCGAAGTGGCAGCTCGGCTTCCGCAAACCTGGCCGGCCTAACATCTGTAGGTGCTGAGTAAGAAACCAGCAATTTTCCGGTTCTGTAATCAACTCCCGGAATTGTATATAGGTTAAAGCTAAACCGCCTGAGGGTATTCGGGGTATAAACCGCAACGCCATTTGCAACACCTACACGAGTTACTTTACCGTCAGGTGAAACATGGTCCACTGCCAGATCTCCGTAGACTGACATGTTTCCTGTCCGGTTAAATACCAGACTGAGCCAGGGGATAGTATCATTCACAAAATTCAGTGCCAGGCCTGAAATACTCACTTTAGCTGTTGATTCTCCGGTTCTGATTATTACAGGTATTGTGATGCCGAAAACAGGTGTCAGCCTGACTGAAATTGAAGTTGTATCCTTTACGGCCTTTTCTTCCCCTAACGGTTTTATTAAAGGTACAGCCCGGAAATAAAAATGAGACCGGTATTCCCCGGTCGCCAATTCGTTTGATCTGATAAGCTGTATCTTTACTACCTGGGTTTCGTTTGGTCCCAGGGTAACTGAGCGAGGGAAATACCTTATAAACCGGTCTGCAAATTTCTGACCGGGATCCGGCTCTGTAATTGTCTCAAATCCTCCATCCTCCTTCATTCTGATCTGGATCATGGATATGGCATATGTTGCTGTGTCCTGTCCGATATTTGCCAGATTAAGATCCATCGATCTCTTTGATCCTTCAAAAACAGCCCTTCTCGGTGTAATCAGAAGATTACCCTGGGCAGATGCATTAAAAGCCGAAAGAATTGTAAAGATCAAAAACACTGACAGGGCGATCATACAACTCTTTAACATAAGATGGCAAAGGAACTTAAGGTAAAATATAAATTTACGTAAAGGCATTGAGTAAAGATTTAAATACAATCCAGTTAGTAGAAGTCAAATGTTATTATATAGGTTCCTGTATAAATTCCCACGGGATTATCATGCAGTGTACCTATATTAAGGGTTGCTCCGACATATACTATCTGGTATCCATCCTGCAGCATGCCTGTTCCTATACCAGATGAAGGTACTGATATCCAATCATCCACGATCATGGTTTTAGCAGAGGCTGTATGAGTAAGAACAACAGGGCTTGTTGGTAATGTTATTGAATATGCAGCAGCATCATCACCTGTTACGTAAAAACTGGCAGCATTATGTGTGCCGGTACCTTTGAAGACACTTCCCAGAACCGATACAGTGTTTTGAGGAGTAAGAATAATCTTACCTCCCTGTGGTCCCGGGGAAAAACGTCCGAAATTCAGCTGTGATGTCTCACTTGCAGAGAATACAGGAACAATCTCTGCAATAACATGACCTGTTGCGCTGGCCGATGTAGGGACCTGTGCAAGCACCTCAATCTCAGCAAGAACAAATAGAAAAAGCAGGCCGGAATAAAATTTAAAAAGCCTCATCATTATTCTGTGGAAGGTGTTGACATACTTAAAACCTTATTATTGGTAATTTACTGTAACAGTAAATTCGCCACTACCACCTGCATTTGAAGTATTGTAAACTCCCTCTGGCTGACTGGCACCTACGTTCAATGTGGCACCGACTGTCAGGGTTGAAGCACCACCCGTGAGGGTCCCTGTGGGGGTGGGATTACTGGTCCAGGTGTTAACTGTCATAGTATTCCCCAATCCATCAGAAACTGTTGTAACTCCGGCTGGAAGAGTAATTGTATATACAGCAGCAGCAAGGCCTGTAATGTCAAAACTGGCTGCAGTTATAGTTCCTCCTGCCATCAATGTAACACCACCTGTGGATGAGCGGGAATTATCCGGAGCAAGAACACAAGTCCCGGGGGTCGGATTTACTGCAAGGTACCCGAAATCCATGTCAACAGTATTAGTTATTGCAATCGGGGTAAGGATAGTTGCTGTTGCTGAAGCTGTCGCTGATACCTGAGCGAATGACGCTGCCGTAAAAGCAGACATAACAATTGCAAGCACTAGAAATCTGGTGATTTTTTTCATTTTAATTTGATTTTAATAGTGATTTGGTTTTAGTTATTTTAATTAATTAAGGTTAATCTTTTTTATGCCTTCCTGCATATTATCTGGCTCTCCTTAATTACTCTTATACGAATTCCAGATAGTTTTTGTCAAATTTAATACTAAAAAAAATTAATAGCATGCATGATTTTATAATTATTTAACATATTATTGAAGTTTTCAACAAATATTTATAACTGCAGGTTATTCATTTTCAATTCAGTCCGTGATTATTGTAGTTGTTTTATCTCTTAAAAGTTAAAATTACGGATCTCATAATTTCGGAATGATACAGGGGATATAAGCAGATTTTATAGATTGAAGGTATATGTATATTTCAGCATAACTGCTCTTGTACTGTAAACGGGCAGGTTCGGAACTTCACGGATCAGGTTTGTATTGCGGCCTTCATTAAACACCAGATAAAGATCATTTCCTTCTTTCGGATTATACCTCAGTCTGAGATTGGTGATGATTTCATTTAAGGCAGTGTTATACTGGACAAAGGCATTAACTGAGAATTTTGTATCAAGCATGTAAAGGACTTTAAGACCTGCAATATGGTTTGTCATTTTCAGATCTCTGTCAGGAAAATTAAGATGATCAAAATTATATGTACCACCAAATTCAAAATGCCTGGAAATATTCCAGGTTGGCTGAAGACGGATTGAAAAACGTATGCCGTCATAATATTGTCCGGTTTCAGTTCTTAACATTAAAAACAAAGGTTTGGACATCGGAGTTGAGAGATTTCCCCTCAGATTAATGAACTTATACCTTACCGGATTGATATATAATTCATCTTCAATAATCTCGAGACTATCTTTCAGATTTTCGATATTGTAAACCACAAACAGATCCCATTGCCACTGGTCCTTTGTCTGAAAGGACCAGCCCGTGTAACTCGAAAATGTCATCAATGAACCATCCTCGACATATGCTCTGTAGCTTATCCTTACCTCAGGGGAATGTCTGTAAAGTTTTGAATTCTCCGCCGGCATCCATCCATATTGCATGCCTGCCCTGATACTTGTATAGTCATCCATCATTTCAAAACCAATACCCGGATTAAAGTGGATCCCTGAGAAGGAATAACCAATATTATAACCAAGACCTTTTCTTGAACGTCTTTCCCAGCCTGCTCCGAATCTTAATGGTTGTTTGAATGAGTTGTTTACAGTATCATTCTCGAAAGTCTGGGTCCACTTGAAGTCGAGATAGTCATCACCAAAAATACGTATAATGCCATCGAGACCGTAGGCAATGTTATATGAACCATTCATTCCCAACCGGCTTGTAAATATTGTACCTATATATGAGTTTTCGTTAATTACCTGTCGTCGAAACCGCAATACACCAAAATTTTCCGAAGGAAGGATCTTTTCTCTGATTCCTTCGGAATCCTTTATCCACAGTGGTGCTGTCTGCATATCCAGTAAGCCAACATCCCATTTGCCCATTCTTCCTACGATTCTGGCTCCTCCATAAATACGGACAGGATCTCCGTCATCACTTAAACCGATACGGCGACTGTAAAAAAGATTACTGTTTCCACCCAGAGTGAAATCGAAAATACTGGCTCTTTCGAGGAAAAACATGCGTTTTTCGGGGAAAAAAAGTGAATACCGTGTCAGGTTGAATTGCTGATCATCGGCTTCAACCTGGGCAAAATCAGTATTCAGTGTCAGATCCATGACCATATTGCCGGAGATACCGTGTTTAATATCAAGTCCGGCTTCCAATACAGGCTTATCTGATTTATAATAAGCGGTTTCATTATTATTAAGGTCATAATTACTCCCGTATCCCGCAAGAAAGTAAGGGGCGATATAGAGTGGTTTGTCAGGTTTAATACCACGGAATGTTACCTCCTGTGCCTGTGATGGTTTCATGGGTGAAGTCTGACCCCAGTTGGGCGGAATTGCAGGATAAAGGTCAATTTCATTTTTTGAGGGGATCCATCTTTCAACAGTTAAGCCCATTCTTACTTCACCATTTATCTCCTGAAAGCGGAGACTGGAAAGAGGAATCCTGATCTCTGCTGACCAACCCTTTGAATCCTTTTTTGTAAGTACATCCCAGAAAGTGTTCCAGCTTAGATTCATTGGCATCTGATCGGGGTGATACATAACTGCATCTTTTTGAATGCTTGCATCAAACCTTAGGGCATCAGGACTCGTAAGAAATGCAACGGCGTTTTCCTTGTCATTGTAAGTATCGAGCAGTATGCCGAACCAGTCACCGCCTACTCCCTCATAATCCCTTTTAAAGCTGGCTGACATTATCATATCTGGGTCCTGGTAATAAAGCATTGCACCGATGTACAGATACCTGTCATCGTATGCTATCCGGACATCAGTCTTTTCTGTTGGTTCCTTGCCGAATACAGGTGAATGCATAGTCATTTTTAAAGGAGTAACAGGGTTCCACGCTTCTTCGTCAGGTATCCCATCGAAGTTTATGGACTGAGTGAGCCTGTTAATAACTATTGCCTGTTTATCGGAGGAAGTTGAATCAGGCTGGCAAAACAAAACAGCATGGTGAAAAATCAGAAGAGCAAGAATGATATTATGGGATCTAATCATTTTTAACCGGCTTGTTTGAAAGCATAAATATAATGATTGTATGCAGATCTCATAAAACCAGCA
Source organism: uncultured Rikenellaceae bacterium (assembly GCA_964596715.1). Taxonomy (GTDB): domain Bacteria; phylum Bacteroidota; class Bacteroidia; order Bacteroidales; family VadinHA17; genus LD21. Next base: position 31,766 of record CAZQVL010000012.1, on the reverse strand, counting down.
AAACAAAAATATAAAAGGTCCGACATGCCGGACCTTATTATGATCAGGACAGAAACAGTAAGTTAATTTGAAATTCAGATGACTATAATAATCCAAAATATATTGTAAATCCTGCTTTTATTATTAACCCTGAGCAAGTTTCTTTGCCATCTTCAACTGCATCCGTGTATTTTCTAACTACACGGGAGTAACCTGCCATTACATCCAATGTTGCTCTGTCGCCAATTGGTTTAGCAACCCCTCCTCCCAATTCAACCATCAATACATTCCATTTATCTTCATCTTTATAACTCCCGGATTTATATTTATCCAGCTCTGAACCAAAAATCATGCTAAACTCACCAAAAGGGTAAATTGTTGGCAGAGGATAATAATACCTTGTAAAAGGTCCCACACCGAGCATACTCTGAGTCCATTTATAATCGGCATCACTACTTTTTTCGGTATATAAACTTAAAATAACATCCAAACCAACTACAAGGTTATCCATTACGAAATAACCTCCTCTGGGCAAAATGTTTAATAGAGTTTCTTTATAATCGTCATTGCTGGAAATAAATCCAAGGCTCATCAGTTCAGAGCCCCAGGCACCACCCAGACTAATTGTTGAGGCAGCACCAGTCATAATTGTTCCTTTTCCAAGCTGGGCTTGTGCAGTACTGAATGACAGTAGGCAGATTGCTGTAATCAACAGGCACAGTTTTTTCATGATCAGATTGATTTAATGGCGCTTACTCTTAAGTTTTTCAGCTTACACTCCTTACTCTTTTATGGATTTTCAGGTGACTCCATATTAAAATCAAAAGCAGATGATTGATAATATTATCTTATATCTATTAGTTATTTAGTGAATTGGGATTAAATTATTAAAGGGGAAAATATTATAATGAGTATGGTAGAAATAATTATCGCAATCATATTGTGATAAAATTTTTATGTCTCCATCCATCTTCAAAGATACACTATGAAGAAAGAAAAGTCATTTTTTTTTAATTTAGAATGGGTTCTCAGGGGGTAAGATTAAAACTCCAGAATTTGCCCATCATCAATAAGCTGTTTTCTTATCTCATCGTATGTAAGATCATGTATACTTTTCCTGTTCTCAAGAGCCAGTGATGCAACAGTACCCGCACTCTGACCAAGGATCATGAATACCGGCTCCATTCTGATTGACCCGAAAGCTATATGCGAGCTCGAGACACAGACAGGCACCAGGAGGTTTTCACACTCCTCCCTTCTTGGCATTATCGAACCCAGATCGATCTGATACGGCTTTGGTGCCCTTACACCAATATCTCCCTCATTCTGCACAAAGCCTTCGGGAGTAATATATCTTTGAACGTTATGAGAATCCATTGTATATGAGCCCATTCCAACAGGCCTGGGTACAGGTCTTTTAACAAGGACATCATTTTCTGTCATTACATATTCACCCAGCATGCGGCGGGCTTCCCTTACATAAATATTGTAAGGCCAGTAACCATTATTCACAAATTCGTCCTTTGAATATCCCCATGAATTCATTGTCTCCCTTACCCATGCAGGCAGACGAAGATCTGTTGCCGTAAAATAAAGCAATCCTTTCTGATAAGTCACGTGCTCTTTTATTATCTCTCTTCTTCTTTCATAAGAGGCTTCCGGGTAATCCCGGTTCATCCCGATATTGTCATAACTGAAAGGGCCATGGTTATTTACATCAGTTTTCAGATTCGGGATCGGGTCATATTTACCGAAGAACTCATCCCACCTTGTCTCTGATAATCTTGCCAGAAGCTCATACTGGGTGCTATCATAACCTTCAGGTTTTGCTATTGGCACTTTATTATCAGGATGTTGAGTCAGACAGAGCCTGAAGCAGTAAGCCTGTATTTTATTATCACCGGTGCCGTTTTCTCCCGGAGTTTCCGGTGAAATACGGGGTAGAAGTCCGCTTGAGGGATCACCGGGGATTTTATACGGATCAATATTATCCTTGAAATAATGGCCATGGTGAAAAACTCCTTTCTGAACTCCATTCCATGTTTCGTTATAAACCGAATTTGCCTCACGACCCATATGGTAACTGACACCTGCAGATGCCATTAAATCGCCCTCGTAAGTTGCATCGATGAAGATTTTACC
>CAZQVL010000012.1:0-29545 GCA_964596715.1 uncultured Rikenellaceae bacterium | reverse complement strand
AAGATTTTACCACTTAAGGTCCTGATTGATATTATTCTGCCGTCTTTTTTAACAACTCCTGTTTGCCGGTTGAGCCATTCATCCCTGTAAACAGTAATATTATTTTGTGTTATCATTGTTTCGAAAGCTTCTTCAGCCACATGAGGTTCAAATATCCACATAGTACGTTTCTCACCGTCTATGGCAGGATTCCCCTGACCACGGTTGCCGTACTCGGATTGTTTTTGCCAGTTCCATGACTCAGGCTTCTGGTAATGGTCAAAGGTAAGCTGGTAGAACTCCCGGGCCAGTCCTCCAATGACCTCTTTGTTACCGGTATCGGTAAAGCCCAGTCCTGAAGAAGACATACCCCCAAGATGTTTATCGGGAGATACAATCAGTACAGATCTGCCCATCCTGGCAACCTGTACAGCTGTAGTAACTGCTGATGAGGTTCCGCCATAGACGATCACATCGGCTTTGAATGTCTTCCCTGTTGATTTATTCTGACATTGGAACTCAATCAGGCAAAAGGCCATTATACCAACAAAAGACAATACTTTTCTCATACTTTTTATTTTTCAGTTTGATATCTTACTTTTAGTTTTAAATACTATTTTATTATTTCCTGGTTTTAACCTTATTACTCCTGTTTCTATTTTGACCTTTTTCCCGTTGAGTATAACAGTTCCTGTCTGGCTTTGCGGAACTACAAAATCACATTCCATATTGGGCGGAATAGTAATCGAATATTCTTTAAAATTATTCGAAATTTTATATTCCGCCTTAATTATGCCACGGATAGTCGGAACTTCTATTTTAGAAAAGGAAAGACTACTTAGCTGCGGTTTGATCACTGCTCTGGAAAAACCGGGTTCAGCAGGAGTTATGCCCCACATATACCCCGGAATAATATTGGCCGGAGCTGCTCCCCAGGCGTGGTTCCAGTCGGAGTTGGGTTTGTACTTCATATCCCAGGCTTCCATCGTGATGGTTGAACCGGAACGGATCATGTTACACCAGCTCCTGTCGTCAGTGGCTGTTAATAGATTGAAAGCATAGTCAGCCTCTCCTGCTTTATAGAGCCCTTCAAGCAGATATTGTGCACCGTATACACTACAAGCCATCCCCCTCGATTTAATGAAATCAATAACAGATCTTTTGTGTTCTTCAGTGACCAGGTCAAATGCCAGGGCAACCATATTTGCATGCAGGGAGGAGTGCTGAGAAAATTCTCCGTCGAGATAGATCCCTCTGGTTTTATCAAAGAGTTTTTCGTTAACACTGTTTTTAACCTTTAATGCCTGGTTTCTGTAAAGAAGGGAGTCAACATCTTTTCTCAGGTACCCGGCAAGCTCAGCCATTAAGACCAGGTTCCGGTAATGAAATGCGTTAACCATGGTATTTATTTCGATCATATCATAACCATCTCTTTCCCCCTCGGGAGTGGCCAGTTTCCATCCGGTATCCTTCTGGGCCGGGGGCCAGTCAACTATGTCCCTGATCCTATCCTTCGCATTTAAGAAACCCAGGCTTGTCATAATCTCACCGGTCACTTTTTTTGAACTGATAAGGCCATCTTCCCTTGCAAGACTGATAAGTGTTTTATGTTTTAATTCTTCATAATAACGGTTAACTGACTCAATATTCCCGGTATGCATGAAATCGTAGTAAAACATCGGGACAGTATGCAGTATCCATTCAGTCGGCCATGTGGGATGCTTGATAAAATACTCATTTGTCAGTCGTGCCAGGGAATATTCCCGGTCAGTATAATAGTGCCCCAGCTGGTTGATATAAGCATCAGCCTCATAGGGGATCCTTTCCCTGTCGCCATCAACATAGATCCCCGCAAAGGATGTAGCTTTGATGCTGTATTTGCATATTTCCCACACCAGGTTAAGTATCGTATCCGTACTTTCAAATGAACTCATTCCGTCATCGAAATAGTACCAGTATGCCTTTAGTGCGATATTCCCGGGTTTTAGTTCAAAACTGCAGTTTTCAATTTCACAGTATCTGAAAGGTGTAATTACTCCAATCGAGTCGGGTAGATGTATTGCTGCGGGACCGGTATTTCTGTTGTCGGGAGGCAGGTTCAGGGTATAATTTGTTTTCCCTTGTTCAACAGGTACCAACACTTTCTGATACCTGATAGTACCTCCGGGATCCCGGTCAATTCTGTTGTCACCATCTGTTTTTTCTCCAAGGTGGATTATCAGGGTATCCCTGGCAGCAGGTATTATTTCAAGGATCAGTGTGCCAAAAGCATCCTTGCCGAAATCAATGAAATAACTATTTGATCCGGTCTTTATTATTTTTTTGGGCCTGATTAATGTTGCCTGGAATTTATTCCTGGTTGTGGCATAATCTTCAAGTCTGCCGGTTGCAAAAGTCTGAGCTTCTGAATATGGTGATGGTTTGTCTTTATTATTCCAGATTCTTACTTTCCAGTGATATGTTGAATTTTCAGCAAGGACGGATCTTCTTAATTCAACTTCAGAGGATTGGGAACCATAGGTTTTTCTGCTGTCCCAGATGTCGGCAATATTATTCTCAAGTTTTTCTATTGATGAAGAAACAAGAATCTGATAAGCAGTCTGTGATTTTGCATCATCAGGTACGATCCAGCTGAACTCTGGCTGCTGATCAAGTATTCTTACTCCGGAGGGTTCCCTGATAAATTCGACCATCAAGCCATATGGAGGTTCCGATTGCCGTTTTTTTGTAGCCGGAACAATAATTATTAACAATACCAGAATCCACTTTAAAAACATATGTTCAACTGGTTAATTCATATGCTAAAGATATTTATTCTGCAGGAATTTTGAATTAGCTCAGATATTTTCATCAGGATTAGAACGTTGGCATTTCTGAAAACTTTATGTTTTCAGGGAGTATGAAATATTTTGCTTCCACGGGGATATTTGTTTTTATTGATGTGGCTTTCTGACCTGATTCATAAGCACCCATCTTGATATCCATCATCATGAGGATCCCGTTCCATATAAGAACCCTGCCCATATTTCCTTTTATTACATTACATTCTTTGCCCAAGAACATTTCAGTTCCGCTTTTAACCATTCCCATCTGGGAATATGTTGCCTCGGTGAATGATTCAATATCTTCCTTTGAAGATTCCTTTATCCATGTAATAAGTGGATTCTGCATTTTCATTCCTTCACCAGACGAAGGGTCCCACATATATTGGTAGTCGCCGTATGAGACTACCCAACCTTTGGTTGCCTCGCCATACGATACAGTTTCGGCATACATGGCACTCTTTGTTCCGTAGTCGTCAAAATAGAGTGTTCCCTTGCCCGTTTTATCACCCGAATAGGTGTACTCAATAATTCCTGATTTGATCCCGTAAGGTTTCAGAGTAGGCTCCTGACCTGTCAGCTTAGGCAGGATAAAGAGACTAATTGTTAAGGCAATTAATTCTTTCATGATTTCCAAAGTATAAGAATGATAATTTATTATATTATAAACGTTTCTTTTTACGTGTCACCTGCCAGAAGAAAATTAACTCCTCCAGGGGTAAAAATTATGTTAAAAGCAGTCATTCGGATTATCCATTTCATCGCCTGGCTGTTGCAAGATGTAGACTGTGACCGAGGATCCATAGGAAGAGTCACCGATCTTTTCTGAGTATTCGTTTTCGATAGGATAGTTCTTGTGCTCGGTATATGATCTGTTGGCGGCACCTCTGTATACTCTCCCATAAGGCCCATTGTGCCATCAGGCCGGTGAGCAGCAATGGCCTGCACAGGAAGATTGCTGAGCTGACACTCTGGCCGGATGTTAAAATCCATCTTCAATAGCTGGTTTAGTGATAAACCTGTATCATTTTATTAACCAGAGATGCACATCTTTGTTATCATACCTGCATTCTGGATTTTCCCTCAGACTATTTTGAGGATCAAGCTCAACTTCAAGACGGTAATTGCCGGCTTCGAAATTGATATCCTCATCTCTGAAAGGAGGATATACCATTGCCTCTATATTGCTAATATTAAATTTTATTGGTTCAGACAATTTGTACCAATCGTGATGATAAATGCCGCTGAATCCCCATTCCTCCTGGGCAACAACCACACCTTCCGGTTGCTTTATAAGCCTGACCAGGACATTTTGTATGGTGACAGGACTTTGTACCCCTTTGTTCCTCATTAAGACATTAAATTCCAGCCAGCGTTTACGTTCTACATAAAACACGTAACTGGTCGTTTGCCTCTTCAGCTTTGTATCCACGATGCTGCATTCAAGATCAACGGGCTGGGTGTAAACAGTTATTGTACCCTGACTGGATCTGCTCTGTTTGCTTTCTAAAGTTTGTATATTGACCACATAACCATAGGGATCTATGATCCAGTTATAGGGTACTCTAAAACGATAAGTACCAGTGTTGGGCGCCTGGCTAACAATTGGATATTGTGCCTTCGGCTTGCCTGCTGATGCTGATTGCAGATCGATCCTGACATCATCACTTCCACCATATTCCCATTTAATAATGTATTCCCTCCCGGCTTCCCATACATCGTTATTTGCAGGGGAGGTTACTTCAATCGGATAAATCACCCGGGAAGTCTTTGCAGCCTGCTTTATCTTGGGAAGGCTTTTTGAAGATGTTGACCTTGTAAACGTTAAGGCCTCCCTGATGTTTTTAAGTTCCATTTCAGAAGCTTTCACTGGCGTAAAAGTCTTGTGTGCCGTTTTAACCTGCTGTGCAGAAGTAATTTTCAGTCGTGACACCTTCTGTCCATGAGAAAAAGGCAGGCTGAAACCGGCGAAGCCCAGGCAGGCAACTAAAGAAACTTTTTTTAATAACTGCCTCGCATTTTTCCTTCGGATAATTTCATAATTTTTCATAATTGCACCTTTTTAATTTCCGGATTTTCTTATTGTAACTGTGATACTCTCTGAAATACCAGGTATTGCGCTATATCTTCACGAATTCTACCCGCCTGTTATTGGCTTTGGCCTCGGGGGTGGCGTTGGTGTCCAGAGGCTTGTTTTCGCCCCAGCCCTTTGACGTTAGGCGACCGGCATCAATACCGATTTCTGTCAGGGCGATGATCACTGCAGATGCGCGCTGTTCCGAGAGTGTCTGGTTGAAAGCATCATCACCATCACTGTCGGTATGACCCTCAACACTGAATTTTAGCTCGGGGTGTTCCTGCATAAGCTGGAAGATAGTGTTAATAACACCCATTGATTCGGGTTTAAGGGTTGCCTTATTAACATCGAAACGAATACCGTTGGCAATAATCTTTCCATCCTGCAGAAGCTTATCATATAATTTTACAGCACCTTCGGCAATACGTATGTTTTTAATAAATCTATTGATGCCTTTGACTCCAGCAGTTCCAAAATTGTCAATACCGATAGTAATCCCCATAGGATTTATCTCCATGTTGGGAACATTGAGCAGGCGGGTTTCATCAAGGTATACTTTAAGTGCCCTACGGTTAAAAGAGACAGAAACATGACGCCAAAAGCTGGGCTCATCATCTGTGTTCCATTCGTAGTCTTTATTCGGATATATACCTTTGTTTTTATTGTGTAAAGTCGCGGCACTATTCGGAGTAACACTAAAGATCTGATAATATAATTCGTCGGGAGCATTTTCCTGATTTTTTACATCCCTGAACCAGATAATATAACTTGTATATTCATCTGTTTCAAACCATGCATCGAATTCGAGTGTGAATTCATCAGGAAGATAATCGTGTTCACGATTTTTCAGATAAGGAATAATTTTGGAGGAAGCAGTCATAAAGTAGATAACATTCTTGTTATCAAAGACGGCATTTTCTACTCTCCCTTCAACAAGGTCCCACCTTGAAGGGAACTCGCCGTTTTCCTCATTCTCCTGGATATCTTCAAAGATGATCTTGTCACCCGGAACGAAGTCATACTTGCTCCATGAAAGTGTTGGCGAGGCTGCATTGCTGCCTTTTCCGCCTCCGGATTGATTACCTGCTGTTGCACCGGCTTCCTCGTTGCCTTCTGCGGCAACATCTTCGCCCTGGTCTGTGTCATTTTTGTTTTTTTTCTTGAAGATGCCTTTTATACCCTCTTCGAGTTTATCAAAACCAGCATCCACTGCCTCTTCAGTTTTCTTCTTGGCACGTTTGTCTGCCTCACGGTTCACCCTGCCCTTAAGATCTACTTTCACCTGCGCCGTAGCTTCAGATGAGAGAAACATTAAAGCACTAATGAAGATTAAAAAAAATACTGAATGTTTCATAATTCTATTGTTTTTTCAGTAAAGTTACACCTATAAGACATGGTAAGTCAAGAGTAAATGAGTATAGAGGCCTTCTGAATTAGTATCGGCGCCCAATCAATCCCTGATGGTTTTTCTGCTCCCGACATTTACTCGTACAAATGATCGGTTAAGGCCTGAAGAACCTGTTTCTTAAGATTGGGAGAGACAGGAATTGCTGTACCATCTTTTAGAATAAGATGCCCGCCTCCCTTTTTGACATATTTATCGACAAAATTTATATTAACTAAGTGCGACTGGTGGACTCGTATAAGACCGGAACCGGAAAGAAGAGCGGCAAATTCCTTTATAGTCCGTGAAACCATTATACGTTGTCCTCCTGAAAGCCAGAACCGCGTGTAGTTGCTGTCGGCCTCCGCACGGATTATATCTGATACAGAAACAAGCTGCAGATGTTCAGAAGTGTGTAGTATGATCCGTTTCAGGACTTTTTTGCTTTGTAGGTTTTCGTTGAGTGCCTGCATTTTAAGAAGTTGTTCATCGTGGCTTATAACCTCCTGTGCTTTGTTAACTGCACGGCAGAGCTCATCAGTATCAATTGGTTTTAAAATATAGTCGAGTGCACTCACTTTTATTGCATCAAGAGCATACTCCTGGTGACCCGTAATGAAAATCACCTTAAAAGTGACTGGGGAGACTCTTTTCAGGAGTTCAAAGCCGGTGCCATCAGGCAGCTCTATGTCGAGAAACAGGAGATCGGGTTTATGCATGGTAATTGCCTGGTATCCTTCTTCGATGGAACCGGCAGATGCCAGGATTTCAATATCAGAAAAGTGTTCGCGAACCAATGTTTTAATGGTTTTCCTGACAGTAAGTTCATCGTCTATAATAATGGCATTCATATCTTTATTATAAAATTGACTATCATGAATCTAAAACAAAAATTTATTAATTTTCTTCGTTTGCTCCTTACACTAAAGGGTGCGAAGAACCGGCTCCGCGAAGCGGAGGAGCTCGGCGCAGCCAAAATCAATTACTCCCTTTAGGGTTGGGGCAAATAATTGATTTTCGAGCACAGGAATATTTCTTTTTGTTAAAGCTGATAGTTATATTGTTTAATACTCACCAATTTCATGTGTAAATCTTCTTATAAGGCAGCATCATTACAACTTTTGTACCAGCTGCCCGTTCTTGCTCATACAGGTCGGTTATTTCAAAGCTGATACTTTTTTCCCTCATTGTCTTCCGGAAGTGTTCCAGTCTTTGAGCTGTTAGTTGTGTAGAGATGGATTGCTTTTTTGTTTTACCTGAAGCCCTTGATGCTGCCTCTTTTCTACCGACACCGTTATCTGTCACTTCAAGCATCATCAGTCCGTTACTGAAGCTGTAAGCGATGTTCAGCTGTCCCTTCTCTTTTGAAGGGAGAAGGCCATGCTCAATTGAATTTTCAACACAGGGCTGGGTAAGCATGGGTGGTATGGAAATATTTTCCGGATCAATCGATTCATCCAGTACAATTCTGTATTCAAACTCTGTTTCAAACCTTAGCTGCTGGAGATCGAGATATAATCTTATAGTTTCAATCTCTTTATCCAGAGGGATAAATTCCTCTCTCGAGTTTTCAAGGATATTTCGCATTAACCTGGCTATCTTGGTAAGAAAAGTATTAGCCTTTTGGGGTTTCCCGGCAAGTATAAAATCCTGGACCGCACACAGGGAGTTAAAAATGAAATGCGGATTCATCTGAGCCCTGAGTAACCGTTGCTCCAGGTCGATCCGGGCATACTGGCTGCGTAGCTTGTTATGACGTATGTAAAGAAAGGAGATGAGAGCCACAAGAACCAGCAGAATTACCAGGCCTTTCATTACAAGTTTTTGTTGCCTGATACGGTTCTCGTTGAGGATCCTTTCTTCCATCCGCGCATATTCTGCCTCCTTCTGTTTTTTATCGAAATCATATTGTATTTCAAGGCGAGTCACCCTTTTTAGGAATTCATCATTACTGATACTGTCGCTTAATTGCTGATATTCTTTCAGGTAATTATATGCCAGATCGCTACGGTTCAGCCGACTGTAGATATCACTTAATAATGCTGATGATTCATAAAGTACCATAGGAAGCTTTAGTTTCTTACCCAGGTTATAGGCAGCAAGAGTATTCTTTAGTGCTTCAGAGTAATTTCCCTTAACTTTGTAAACATTTCCCAGGGTAACATAATAATTTACAAGGGCAGGATCATCTATCTGCCTGGCAAGTGAGACGGCCTTGTCAATATAGTAAAAGGCTGAATCGATTTCAGGTATAAGCAGAAAAGTAGTCGCAATATTATGGTACGATGCTGCAATACCTGTGGGATAGTTCATCTCATTATTCAGCTTCAGGCCTTTGCGCAGATAAAGCAGTGCACTGTCGTGTTCTGTTTTGGCGTTGTAAATCTGCGATATGGTATTATATGTTTTGCTAACTTCCCAAAGGTCTCCTGCAGCGTTTGACAGGGGTAGTTTCTTGAAGCAGAATTCAAGAGCCTGATCCCATTCTTTTTGATAATAGTACATTAAACCGATACTGCCATATGCTATTGAGATCCCGCTGGAATCACCTGTAAGTTCCCATAGAAGTAAAGCCTCGAAATAAGCATCGATAGCCTGTTTAAACAGTGCCATGTCCTTGTAGATATTACCCAGGCTGTTTTTTGCATCGGCCAGGGGCAGTGTGTCCTGTATCGAACCGGCTGTTTCAATGGCTTTCTGAATATAAGACTGTGCTGTACTGAAGTCTTTTTGCTGTTTAGCCAGGTAGGAGAGAGCGCTGTACGCATTGATCATCCCTCGTTTTTCGCCTGCCTGTTCAAAGTAGGTTAAACTGAGTTCGCTGTACCTCTCTGATTCACCAAGGTCACCTTTAAAACTGTAAACATAGGCTAATCCGTAACAGGCTCTGGCTTTGCCGCTATTATCATCCAATATTTTATACAGATTGAAAGCCTGCTGGTTATAATAATGTGCACTATCTCCCCTGTTATATTTTGCCAGCCATGCAGTACCAAGGGCAAGGTACGCATCAGCCATCCCTTTCTGATAGTTATTCCGCCGTGATGATGAAAGAGCCTGATGTGCGATTAATATTGAAATGTCAGGATTCCTCCGGGCATTTATTAATGCATCCCTGTTTTGTTTGTTGATAAATGAAGTATCATTCTTTTCCTGGGAGTATAAAAAATTTTCGGCGCCCATTGAGAAGGCCAGAAAAAATATTGTTACGATTCCGGCAAGTTTCGACATTGTGTGCTGAGATTAGTATCAAAGCATTTATCCTTCTAAATTACTAATAATTAGGGTAAGATGTAAATTCTCACAAAGAATCCCGGTGCTTTGGAAACCAGGGGAAGAAAGCGCTGGTGTTTTTAATATATTCATAATATTCCGGTTTATCCTTCTTAAGTGTTTTTTCAAGCATTGCCACACCCGATACTTTAATAATGAGGGCGGTCATCAGAACAGATCCGAGAGCTGGCAGATAGCTGCCTGCTGCCAGGCATATGAATCCATATCCCCACCACACACACGAATCTCCGAAATAATTGGGATGACGTGTATAGCGCCAGAATCCCCTGTTGAGAACTTTACCTTTATTGACAGGATCGGCTTTGAACCGGGCCATCTGCAAATCGCCTCCTGCTTCAAATGTTAAACCGGTTATCCAGAGGAGCATGCCAGCTAAATCAAGAATACCTAATTCTTTATCATTTCCGTCATATTGTGCACCGAGCAGGGTAACAGAAATAAGCCACATGAGTATGCCCTGGAGGAGAAAGACCTGGAAGAAACTTATCCACCAGTACCTTTGTTCTCCATACGTCTTCCGGAATTGCCGGTAACGGAAATCTTCACCTTTGCCACGGTTACGCCAGGCAATATAAACTGACAGGCGAAGTCCCCATATGACTACCATTGTAAGCAGGACAATCTTTCTAAGCTCAAGTCCATAGGTATTGATAAAGTAGAATCCGGCGGCAAGAATGAATCCAGGCCCCCAGAAAATATCAACTATACCGGCATTTTTTAAGATCACACTTATGATCCATAGAGTAGTCATAAAGATCATGATAACAACAAAAGCCTGAAGATAGATCTGAAAGAATGACATGAAATTTATTTGTTATTCGAAAAGAAGGGCCACTGAAGCAGCTCCTATTCCTGCATGAGATCCTATCACCGGTGAAATATTGACTACTGAAGCAGGTTTTTTCAGGGTTAGTTCTTCCATCTTATTCGAATACCACCGGGCTGCATTCTCATTATTGGCATGCATAATTATATAATTCCAGATACCTTTACCTTGGATAAGTGATCTAATATTTTTCATAACCTTTTCCATATTGGCTTTCTGGTTGAAAGCTTTATCGAAAACAATGGCTTTGCCCGTCTCATCAACAGATACAATAGGATTAATATTAAGCGCTCTGGCTATCAATCCTCTGAATGCAGAGACCCTTCCTCCACGCACCATATATTTTAACGTTCTGACACTTACATATATACGTGTATCTCTGATCCATTTCTTTGCCATTGTAACGACCTGGTCGTGTGAATAACCTGCCTCTATTGCCTGTGCGGTACGTAATACTATTAAACCAAGAGCCCCGGAAATACTTTTTGAATTCAGTACTGAAACAGGCTTGCCGAATTCCTCACTTACTGTCTGTGCAGCTTTCAGACTGCTGTTAAATGTGCCGCTGAATTTATCGCTGAGATGGATCGCTATAACAGAATCATAGTGCGAAGCAAGGTGTGAATAAAGATTTATAAAGGCCTTTTCATTTATCTGCGAGGATTTGGGGTAATAAGGAGTTTCCTTTAGAAGAGAATAGAACTGTTCGGGTTGAATAGTTATTTTATCAAGATAGTGATTCTCTCCGAAATTTATATTGATCGGCAACATATTTATCTGGTAGTTGTCAATCATTTCATCAGAAAGATCACATGTTGAATCTGTTACAAGGGCTATTTTCCATTTACGGTTGAAAACAACCTCACTCTGGCGGATCATATCGTCAGCTTTCTGGAAAGTTATTGTACCTGTCCCTCTCAGATTATCAAACAGCTCTGCAGGATTATTGGTATGCAGATGTACTCGCCTGATTTTATCAGAACCGGCAACAACCACCGAATCTCCATATTTTTCCAGAGTGCTGATAAGTGATTTGTTATCCAGGATACTGTCTTTTATCAATGCTTCTGTACAATATCTGAAATCGACTTTTTCTGAGATAACCTCTTCTATTTTCGGGAAAGAAACTGATTCCGTTTTTGATCTTACCAGCTCCTTAACATTCCTGGAATGAATAAATTCGATAATACCCTCAACAAACAGAACAAATCCTTTTGCTCCGGCATCTACCACATTGTTTTTTGCCAGTACTTTAAGCTTTGTTTTTGTTTCAAGAAGCGATTTTTTCAGAATTTCAAGTGAACTTAAGAGTAGATTATTAAAGTCGTGAAAACTGTTACAGCTTTCGTGAATATAATCTGCCCATTCCCTTATAACGGTAAGCATCGTTCCTTCAACAGGATTTGCCACAGCATCATAAATGTATTTGACTGAACGCTCAATGCTATCAGCAAACTGCTTCATTGTAACAGATTTATAATCGCCTGTTTCGTTACTCAGTCCGTAGAAAAATTGTGCAAAGATTATCCCGGAGTTGCCTCTGGCATTTAATATGGTTGCTTCAGCTATCCTGTCGGCGGTGATTTTGTATGATCTGTGCGGATGAATCGATTCAATTACCGATCTGATAGTTGAGGCAAGGTTGGTGCCGGTATCACCATCGTTCACCGGGAACACGTTTATTTTGTTAAGCTCAATCTGATGTTCAATTACTTTTCTCGCTCCGGCAATAAATGTGTAATAAAGATTTCGGCCATCCATTTCAACAATGGGAACGGGGGCAATTAATGTCATCTTATCATGTTTTTGGTTTTACAAAGTTAGTAAAATTAAACAACAAGGGATTTTCTGAAAGGTTCAACAGCCCGGTTTAAAAATAAAATGCCATAAAAGTGTTGAGGGATCCCCGCTCGACAAAGTCAACCGGACGAAGGGAACTCACCGACTTCGTCGGACGTAGCCGACTATGTCGGTCGAAGTCCGAAGGTAAATCGGCGCCAGCTTTCAGCACGGATTGCAAATCCGCGCTAGCGATGGGCAACAAGCGCCCAGAATCCATCACCTGTAATTATTCAGAGTATCTTTTAATAGCCGGGAAATCACGGTATTTGTCATAATCATCTATAACTGAAAGGTCATATGACCGGACTTTGATGGAACTTTCCCTGAATCCTATTTCACTAAGTGCAGGGAAGGCAAAATTTCTTTTAAGGAAATTATTGTAATTTATACCAATACTGTCCGGGTTCTCTTCAAGTCCGGAACTTGTAAATTTCTGGAGCCATCTCTTTTTGTAAGGGGTGAAAACAGTATATGGTTTGTTATCTGATTTGACAATGTCTCCTTCTTCAAAAATGACCTGATCTTTAAACATTAAGAATGGTATTTTCATCTCTCTGAGAAAAGCTTCAACTGCTTTGTCCCTACTGATGGCATATGGTTCGTAGTCTTTATTGACATATACTGCATTAATATCAAATGATGCTGTCAGTTCTTTCCATCTTGATACCGGATCACCCTTCAAAATGCATATTGAACTGCCTGATTTCCGAAGTTCGCTGTTTATTGAGGAAAGTGTGTAATAAATGAAACTTATTCTGGGGTCATCGGCAGGAAGTTCATCAATGATATTTATATCGAAAATGAATACCGGCAATACTGGTAATCCTTCTTCAAGTGCATGATTCAATGCTGTATTATCCTCAAGCCTCAAGTCTCTTCTAAGCCAGAAAATGTTGATCTTCATTATATTATTATGCAGGGGTTATATTATTTTCTTAATCAAGTCTGATTCCAAATTACAACTTATACCTTAAATTATTGGCAGAAATAAAAGATTTTATTCTTATCTTTTGGCATCTGAAAATTATAAGTTTTATGAAGAGCATAAGAAAAACAGTTGCTAATTACGTGGTACTTTCTATAATTTTAGTTGGTCTGACTGCCTTCACTTTCCGGTTGTTGTTCCCACAGGAAGATTTAAAGGGTAAATACTCGTATAAGGATTTTGAATTGGCAAGGAAGTGTGGTTCATGTCATCCCGAGTTTTATCAA
Organism: uncultured Rikenellaceae bacterium; assembly: GCA_964596715.1. GTDB lineage: Bacteria > Bacteroidota > Bacteroidia > Bacteroidales > VadinHA17 > LD21. The sequence continues at coordinate 16,109 of CAZQVL010000012.1, read as the reverse complement.
CAATGGTCGCAAGCTATGATGTCGCAGGCATATACCCACCACTGGGATGAAATTGAATATTTTGACCTGGCTGTGCGTCATGCTGATCTTAAACCTGATTATAAAGAGGCAGTTGACGGCTGTAATGGTTGTCATACCCCGCTTGCATATATGGGAGGCACTTTACCGCCTCCAAGACCGGCAGAAAAAAGTATGGCCAATGAATCGGTATCGTGTGAAGTATGTCATCTCGTGCAGGGTGCACAGGTAGATCCTCCGGTCAATTTCAGTTATTTCATCGAACCGGGGATGACAAAATACGGTTCACGTAAATCTGAAACGGAATCACCTGCCCATAAGATTATTGCGAATGATTTTTTCAGGACTACAGAATTTTGCGGTAATTGTCATAATGAGAAAAATCCCTTTGGTATCTGGGTGAAAAGCACGCAGATCGAATGGAAGGAGGGGCCGTACTCAAAAGAAGGTGTACGTTGCCAGGATTGCCATATGCCGAAGGGACCTCTTCAATATGCCATTATGGGCAAGACATATGAGGATGCACGACTTCACCTGTTTCACGGAGCTCACGATCCGGGGAAAGTCCGGGGCACCATCGAACTCAGGATACAACCCGACATACGGGAAGCTGAGCCCGGGGAGACCATAGTTTTTATCGTGGCTCTCTTCAACCAGAAAACCGGACACAAATTCCCGACAGGATCGGTTGAGGACAGAATAGCGTGGTTACATGTGGAGGCAACTGATTCCAGGGGAAAGGTATATCATCTTACTGTCGATGAAAAAGGTTTCGAAGGGGAAGAGTATACCATCTCAGGTGATTATCTTGCTTACCAGGATATGGGTTTGCCTCTGGGACTCTCTGATTTTAAAGGAGTACAGCGCGACGGTATTCCTTCGGGAAACAGGATCTTCAGGATGCCCTATTTTGATCCGGAGGGCAGGATGACCATAATGCAGTGGAACACCGGCTCACTCGGTGTTGATTACAGGATAGGCCCCAGAGAAACCAAAGTTGAGAAATTCACATTCCGTATACCTTATGATGCCGCTCCGGGTGAGATGAAAGTAAGAGCAGTACTGAATTACCAGCTGCTGGTGAAACCGGTTGCCGATTTACTAAAAGTACCTGCCGATGAATCGGAGATTAAGATGGTAAATGAACATACAACAAAAGTAGAAATCTTACCCTGAAAGATGAACAGGGTTAATTAACCTGGATTGCTGGTTGCTTGGTGCTCGATGCTTGTTATTTAAAAAGAGTTAATCAATTGTAAAGCAAAAGAAATATGAAAAGGTATTCTTTTAATCTAGTTAGCATAATTGTGGTAATTATCTTTTTGATTATACCTTCAGTTAAAAGTCATGCAATTCCTGCATTTGCCCGCAAATACCAGATAAGCTGCCAGGTTTGCCATTCGCCTGCAATTCCCCGCCTGAAAGCTTTCGGCGATGAATTTGCGGGTAATGGTTTCAGACTTAAAGAATACGAATCTCCACGCTACTTTATAGAAACCGGTGATGAGAAACTTGCTCTTCTGAGGGAATTACCAATTGCTGTAAGGTTCGACGGATTTGCATCTTACAACTTCAGTAACGGAAAAACAACCGATTTCGGATTCCCGTTCGGATTGAAGCTTATGTCGGGCGGAGAATTATCTGATAAACTTTCATATTATTTCTATTTCTATATGAACGAAAGAGGCGAAGTGGCAGGAGTTGAGGATGCATTTCTTATGTACCACGATCTGTTCAATACGGGGATAAATATCTATGCCGGGCAGTTTCAGGCCTGTGATCCTCTCTTTAAAAGGGAGCTGAGGTACACACTCGAAGATTATAAGATTTATACAGTAACCCCCGGAAATTCCATAGTTTCTCTTAAATATGAAAGAGGTTTTTTGATTGAGAAAGATATATTACCGGGAACAGGTCTGGTTGCTGCAATGGTTAACGGCAACGGAACAGGAGAGGCCAGTTCCGGATTTTTGTTTGATAAGGATAAATACAAAAACTTTATGCTCAAGATAAACCAGTCGATAGGGGAGGTTGTCAGTATCGGGCTTTTCGGTTATACAGGCAAGGAGGTGCTGTCAAGCACCACGGGACTGTTTACCAACAAAATACAATTTTTTGGCCCCGACATCTCCCTGGATTTTGGTGAAAAGGTAATAATCGGATTTCAGTATTTAAGACGGGTAGATTCGGATGTATTCATTGAATCAACAGATACAATGTATGATGATGTAATTACGCATGGAGGATTTGGCGAGATCATTTTCTCACCCAGAGGAGATATGAGCAAATGGTATCTTACCGGCCTGGTAAACCTTATTGATTCAGAGCTTGATTATCTCGATTATACCTCTGCCACCCTTCATGCAGGTTACCTGCTGCGAAGGAATTTAAGACTTGTCGGGGAATATACCTGGCAGTTCTCGGATGACCAACATGGAAGAATAAATGCTGGATTCATAACGGCGTTTTGAGGAAGAGCCCCCAACCCCTCCCGCTTCGCGGGACAGGCACGGTTCCGCAATGTACTGTTTTAAAATCAGTTACATTCTTAAGGATAAATGTAGGGATCCCATTTTCATGTGAAGCTCTGACGTTAATAAATGAAGCTCCTTTTACATCCTCAAGTATGAAGGGAGGACGAAAGTCTTCATTTTCAAGCTTCAGTTCAACATTCACCATTTCGATATTTTTTGCATGCCGTATGAAGAAGCCGTAAGCAGGTATCTTACCAAATTCCTGCGGATCAGGATATGCATTTTCCAGTTCCGGCACAATAATGTCTGCCTGTTCCTTTGGAGCTCCTCCTTTTACCAGGATTGTAAGGTTACTCAATTTGATATCTTCGATTTCATAACCCGGCATGCCCAGCAAAAGTGATGTATAATCGGGATTTGCACTGTAAACGATGACATTACTAATGTTTACTCTACTTAGTTTTCCTACGGGAGTTCCTTCAGGTCCTCTCATCCTGGCTCCAAGCCTCAGAAAGAACGGTGCTCCCATAACGTCGCGCATCGTAATATTTGTTATTGTTACATCTTCCAGTATTCCTCCGTCGACGGTTTCGATGGCAAGACCACGGCAAAACTCAAAAGTACAGTTCGATATTGTAATATTCCTGAATCCGCCGTTCGATTCGGTTCCGAATTTGATCCGCCCTGTCACAACACCGCGATCGGGAACCCGGTCATATTCTTTTTTCCGGTAGGTTCCGTCCAGAAATGAGCCGATATCGAAACCGCTCACCGAGCAATTTGTAATGGTAACATCTTCTGTTACCCTTGGAAATCCCAGTCCGTAAGAGCTTTTCAGAACAATGGCATCGTCGAAAGGCGAATTGACACTGCAGTTGGATATTCTCACATGTTTGCAGCAATCAATATCAAACCCATCCCGGTTGGTGTCGAGCTTAACATTATCTATTGTCATATTATCAACACCTGTTGCAAGCAAACAAAAATGGCCTCCCCTCAGAACTGAAAAATCTTTTAGAATGACGTTGCGGCACAGTTTTAATGCTATTGCCTTATTACCCAGGCCGGGTGTCGTTCTGCCGCTCCTGGTGAGGCCGTTTCCAACAATCCGGCCATGACCTGTAATGGCAATATTCTCAAGGTTTTCACCCAGTATAAGGCTGTTATGCCAGTGGCTGTGGCCAAAATCCTGGTACATGTCGAATGCATTTGGTTCAGGTGGATCGAATCCTCCCTGTCCTTTTGAAGGATCAGCTGCAACCAGTACTGCTCCGTTATCGAGATGAAGAGTGATGTTGCTTTTCAGATGTATGGAGAAACTAAGGTAATTACCTGCCGGAAAGTATACTGTTCCCCCTCCTTTTGAAGCAGCTGCATCAATAGCTTTGTTAATGGCATCGGTATCAAGAGTCACACTGTCACCTTTAGCCCCAAAATCCTTCACGTTATAATAACCGAATATATGATCTACCTCATTTTTTTCTGTGGTTACTCCGATTTCAGTCCAGCCTGCTGTCTGTACCATATGGAAAGTACCGCCAGGTGTTCTTATTATGCAAGGATCGCGCATCAGTTTAGAAACCCCGACTACGGGAGTCAGGAACGATCTGTCATTGTTCAGTGCCGTGAAGTTGACGCCATCCCTGCTGTATGCCAGATGGAGACCATCCTCCCCGTTTCCTTTGAAATATGAAAAAAGGTAGACTTTTTCCTGTTTCTGTCCATAAAGTAAAAGGGAGAAGGATATAAGACAAAAAAACAAAGCTTTTTTCATGTTATATTCTTTTAAAACCAGAAAGATAGTAAAAAGGCACGGATTACGCTTCGCTAACCGAGTCCCGCTTCAGCGGGACGAGCTCGACGAAGTCAAATCCGCGCCAGCAGCCTATGTGTTCCTCGCCAGCAACGTTTCGGGCGACTTATGCCGGAGTGAAATTCATAATCGTTTCATAAATCCTTTTCCGGGTTTCCTCTGGTGTCGGATTCAGTTCTTCTGTTGTGAATTTGCCGTTCCGGAAGTCAATCCTTTCAAACACCATCAGGTAGAGATTAAAAATTAACTCGAGACCGAGCTGATATACGGGTCCGACAAAAGGCCGGATTCTTCGTATTACATCATAGGTTTTATGGCGATATTCATTTGCTACTGAGTAGTATTCCTTGATCAGGTTCCTAAAACCAACGGTTACCGGGCTGCCACGGGCTATGTCCGCTAATACCTGCCTTGTCAGACCATTTTTCATTAAAAGATCATCTGCAAAATAGTGCATATTATTTAACTGATCCTCCTGGAAATCGCGGATAATATGGATGATATAACTGAATATTGCACAAGGTGTTGCAGCCTCTTTCACGTCGAATGGAGGGGTTTTATAAATACCATCATGTTTAGTAAGTCCGCTCAGATGTACAAAAATAGAGGCAGGGGCAACTGATGCACCCTGGGCATAATCAAGAAAGGAATCAAGGGTTGCGAATCCGTCGTTGTTGATATCGTAGATCATCGATCTGGCGAATGCTTCAAGAGGCCATAGCGGAATCTTAAATTTTTTAATTGTTTCAATCAGATCTTTTTGCGATGGATTGCACTCATCAGATACAGTTATAGTCCTCAGCCATTCATTGACATCAGCAGTAAACTCCTGCTTTTTATCGAAAGCAATTGTCCTGTTGGATGCTTTGTGGTTATCAATAAGATCATCTATCTCGCGCATTAATTTATAACAGATCTTTGCTGCACATAACCTTTCTTCGTCCCAGAAATTTGCAGCGATTAATATATTAGGATGATCCTTGATCTTATGAAAGTCGATTGAGTTTAATATTCTGATATATTTTTCTTTTTGTGAAATCATTAACACTTCAATATATATTTCTTATTATTCTGTTTCTTTTAAAATACGTTCCGCTGTAAGTTTTGCGGATATCAGTACATTCGGAATTCCATTTCCCGGGTGTGTACTGCCACCGGTAAAGTAGAGGTTACGGTACCGGCCATGCCTGTTATGCGGACGGAAATATCCCATCTGCATAATGTTATGCCCCAGGCTGCCGAAAACCGAACCTCTTGAGATATTGCATACATTTTCCCAGTTTTCAGGAGTAAAAGATATTTCAAATTTAATATGATCTTCAATATCTTCAAGTCCCTGTTGTTTAAGACGCTTAATGACTGCAGCCCGGGTTCTTGTTTTTAGCTGATCCCAGTTCTGTTTATACAATTTATCTAAATGTCCCGCAGCAACGATAATTGAAAGTGTATCATGGTTTTCAGGTGCGGATGAGAGATCTGTTCTGGCGGGGGCATGTACATAAAAACTTGGAGTATCACTTACAGATTTTTCTTTGAATATTTTGTTAAGGCCATTACGGAATCCATCAGAAAGAAAGACATTGTGCTGATCCAGCTGAGGATAAACCTTATCAAGTCCCCAGTGAAAACAGATTGCAGAGCAGGAATATTTCATACGGTCAAGTCTGTCAGTGATTCTTCTGTCTGGTAATAGTTCACGGTAAACATAAGGCAGGTCTGCATTGGCAACAATTATGTCTGCCACGGCTTCACTGCCGTCATCTAAAATAATACTTTCTGCTCTCTTCCTGTTTACGTAGATTTTTGTAACAGGATTATTATAATGAAACCTTACACCAGATGCTTCTGCTTCCGAAAGCATTGCTTCAACAACTGCAAACATACCTCCGGTTGGGAAAGAGGAGCCTTCCGTAAGTTCAGCGGCGGGGAGCATTGAAAAGAGGGCGGGAGCATCAAAAGGGCTCTGCCCTACATAAATATTCTGAAAGGTATATGCCATCAGCAGATGAGGATTGCTAAAAAATCTGCGGGCGTATCTGTAGTGAGGAGTGAATGCCTTTATTTTAAAAAGGAGGGGAACATTCTTAAGGTTTATGAACTGAAAGATATTATAAAAATTACGATTGATCAGTTTTTTAAGGGAATACCGGAAAATTTCATATCCCTTTGAAACATACTCTGTGGATTTTTTGAAGCTTCCCGGTTCTATACTCTCAAGTTGCTGTCTCATTTTATTTTCATCAGGAGAAAAAGCCAGGTTATCACCATTATCAAAGTATATTTTGTAAAGGTCATCAAGAGGTTTGAGAGTTAGTTTTTTTTCAAGTTCTATGTCTAATGATTTAAAAATCTCTTTGTATATACCCGGCATCAGAAACATTGTTGCACCCAGATCGAATCTGTGTCCATCGCGTATTATCTGCCCGCAACGGCCTCCGGGCACAGCATTTTTTTCATAGACATCAACAGAAAAACCTTTTTTAGCGAGATAAACAGCTGTTGTAATTCCCCCTATTCCTGCGCCGATAATTACTACCCTCTTATTTTGGGTCATTTTAAAGACATTAAATTTTGAATCTCTCTGAAAAGACGGTATAAAAAAAAATCTGTTTCAGAAAAAGTGATTACAAAATTAAATTTTCCTCCAGACCTGATCATCTTTTTTGAGTTAATAATATCAGTTTATGTTGAAAAACTGAAATTTAATTACTCAGTATAATAAGTATTGGAGTCGGAAGATGGAAGTCGGAAATTTTAAATGGTTTATTTTTTTATCCTTTGATATTTTAGCTTAAATCAGCAACTTTGGCAAATAGTGTAAATTAAGAAAGAACGATCGATGAAATTTTTTTTAAAGGTATTTGGGTCATTAGTGATTCTGTTGATTTTCTTGGCATTGATATGGATCCGTTCAAATTTAAAGGACCGGAATCCAGGGTACCTGGCAGATTTTAAAATCATAAACGGGGAATCTTCAGGATTAAATGCCGGGTTTGCAGCTTTCCCGATTACACCTGAAGTGCCTGATCGGTGGACCGATACAAACGGGGATGCAAAATATAATCTGAAGGACGGAGATGCTTTTACGGATGGCAACGGAAACGGAGTCTTTGATCCGGTCTGGATTGCCGGATTCGGTAACGGAAGAGCAGCCAACGGCATACACGATAATCTCTGGTCAAGGACCATGGTGATTGATGACAGTAAAACACGGCTGGCAATTGTTGTGCTCGATGCAATAGGGTTTATGAACGATGAGGTAATTGATGTAAGAAACCGTATTCCCGGTGATGCAGGAGTAACCAGTACAATTATTACCTCAACACATACACATGAGGGTCCTGACCTGATAGGCCTCTGGGGTAAATCTCCTTTTAAGAGCGGCGTCAATGAGGAGTATATGGAATATGTGAAAAGTCAGGCTGTAAAATCTGTTGTGGCTGCCGTAAATGCCATTCGTCCCGTCAGGCTGGAAGTATCTGAAGACCTTACCGGAGCGATTCCCCTGGTAATGGATACCAGAAAACCGGAAATTTTTGATTTCGGATTGAGGTTGATCAGAGTCATTGATAAAGAGGATGGCAATACTCTCGGATCTTTGATAGCCTGGGCCAATCACCCGGAAACACTGTGGAGTAAGAATTTGCTTATTACTTCAGATTTTCCTCATTATGTGCGTCAGGGAGTTGAAAAAGGAGTTTTCAACGGCGATAGCCTTGTGAAGCCAGGAATTGGAGGGACCGCTGTCTATGTTAACGGTGCGATAGGAGGGTTGATGACAACACACCCGAATCTGGCAGTGAAAGATCCATTCACGGGGCAGGAATTCAGGGAACCGGCTTTCGATAAGGCAGAGGCACAGGGAAAACAACTGGCATTGCTGGCATTGAATGCAATGGAAAATCCTGTAGAAAAGATTGATTCAGCAGGGATTTCTCTGTTCGTGAGGACTGTTACTCTGCCAATTGATAATAAACTGTTTAAACTGGGAACACTGCTGGGTCTTTTTGATCGCGGTACTTGCGGCTGGATGAAAATGCGCTCGGAACTTTCAGTTTTCAAACTAGGGCCGGTTTCATTTGCTGCTATTCCCGGTGAAGTATATCCCGAAATTATCAATGGCGGTATTGAAGCACCCGGGGGTAGTGATTTCCCGGTTGAACCGGTTGAAGTGCCGTCAGTCAGGGCTATGATGCCTGGTAAATACAAATTCATAATAGGACTGGCCAATGATGAGATTGGATATATAATTCCCCATAGTCAGTGGGATGTGAAAGCACCATATACTTATGGGAGGAGCGATTCTCCTTACGGGGAGGAGAACTCGCTCGGTCCGGAAACAGCACCAATATTGCATGGAAACATTAAGGAAATGCTGGGTGAATTAAACCGGCTGGAATAGACCGGCAGATACAGATTACCCTGAGAAGAGTATAATTCAATAAACCGTCACATATGAAATCCCGGATTTTAAAATATTTTCTTTATGGATTGCTGCTTATCATCATATTATGTATACTTTGGATAGTGTCACCAAGGATATGGTCAGCCTTAAATCCTGGTAAACCTCCTGTAGGATATCATTTTACAGCTCCCGCCTACCTTGCGCTCTGGCTTGGTCTGGAGAACCTTGTTTATTTAACTCCTGAGATACCTCAGGATATTGAGGAGATTAAAGATATCGAGTATAAAAATATTTGTGGAAAATCCCTACAGCTGGATATTTACCGTCCGAAGAAGACTGGCAATTCTGTTCCGCTGCTGGTTTTTATTCACGGGGGATCATGGAAAGGAGGTAAACGATCAGATTACCTGGTATACCTTATCAGCTTTGCAAAAAAAGGGTATGTCACAGCAACTGTTTCATACAGGTTGCTGGATGATGGCCCTTATCCTGCCTGTGTTGAAGATATTACAGATGCAGTAAGCTGGCTTTTTAAAAATGGTGAGATGTATGGCTATGATACTTCGAGAATTGCCCTTATCGGGGGGTCGGCCGGTGCACACCTGGCCCTTCTTGCAGCTTACGGATGGAAAAGCAGCAGTGAAATCCATAACAGCACAGCTGTCCCGGACAATAATCACCTCGTAAAAGCAGTAGTTGATATTTACGGTCCCGTTGATCTTACGACTGAATATGCAAGGAACCATTCACTGGTGACTTCATTCCTTGCCCATTCCTATGAAGAAGCACCTGGAATTTTTGAGGAAGCCTCACCTGTTCATTACCTTGATAAAGATGATCCTCCGACATTGATCCTTCAGGGAACATCTGATAAACTTGTTCCGGTCAGCCAGTCAGATATGTTAAAAGCTAAATTAGACTCACTCGGCGTTCCGTGTGTTTATTGCCGTTTCCCGTTATGGCCTCATACAATGGATATCGTTCAGCGTGTGAATGATTTTTGTCAGCTGAAGATGGATGAGTTTTTTAAACAGTTCCTGAATTAGCAGGCTTTTTTGTAACTATCTACCATGGTTTGCCTGTTCCCTGCAAAAGCCATGTTTTTGACCATGGACTGTTTTTACCGTCGGGTGATGAAAATGTTGTTTCTTCAAGATTTTCAATTGCATCCTCTACTTTTTCAGGATTGTATAATAACTCGTTTGTGCCATAATAAAACCTGAGAGGGATTGCATCCCTTTTAACGACTGTACCCGGGGTTAATGCTGGCAGCCCGGTTCTTCTGTAATCAAACCAGGCTTCGGCAGCCGCGGTCCAGCTGGCAATCCATTTCTGTTCAATTATCTGATCAAGGGTTCCGTTAAAAGCCACGTCCGGTTGGGCAATATAAGTATCAAAGGAATTACTCAGGCCCCATGCATCCAGGGAAGCTTTAACTCCTGCCTCATAATGATCGGCGGCAGTACCACCGGTTGTCCAGCCTTTAAGGGCAGCCTCCGCAAGTATAAAATTAACCTCTGCAGCCGACATAAGCCTCGCTTTTAAGTGCTCACCGGAAGCCTCCTTATAGATATCATTCAGGTGTGAAGCATGAGGATTAAGAGGTGCCTGTTCAAGGTTAGGACATAGATTATATGCTTGAGGGACCATTGACCAGGCAGGAGGCAGGCCAACATATTCCGGATCTAAATCAAGCGGCACACCAAAGGTTGATTCGTAATTATCGGCTACATTCTGTGCAATGACCCGGTTACCGTCAACGATCTCATCATAATCATCAGGTTGTGCGGGATCAACAACAATAGGGATTTCTATTTTATTAGCCCAGAGTGGCAGTCGGGGATCATCCAGCGCCTGCAGCTTCTCAACAAGGGTTGCGCACATTTTAATCCTTCTCCAGTTAGTTTCGCTCAGATCGAAAGTTGTATTGCATGGCCACGAATCTGAGGAACTGTTCCCGATATATTTGATACTGGCATCCTCGGTTGCATCCCTGATAACCGGATACTGGCCGGGATTGGTTGCAATATTCTCAATTCCTGTTTGTGCGATAGCCGGTTCTTTTGCAGCTATTCTCATATAATATCTCAGAGCGAGTGAATTGGCGAATTTTCTCCAATTGGCAACAGATCCGCTGTAAAGAACATCCTGTGTTGAATTAATATCTTCATATTCGCTCTGACTTTTTGATAATAGAGTGTTTGCTGTTTCAAGGTAAGAAAGGATACCGGTATAGATGTCTTTCTGGGCATCATAGGCTGGTTTTAAATTGCCGGCCTCACCCTGAAGGGCTTCAGAAAAAGGTGCATCGCCCCATAAATCAGTTATTAATCCAAAATTGTAAGCCTTTATGATTAATGCTACTCCTTCATAAAATTCCAGTCCCATATCCTCCGATTTTTTTAACATCTCCTCGGCATTTCTCAAGATTCCATAATAGGTTGACCAGTTCTGGTCTGACCATTCATAAGAGTTATGAGATCCTGACCACCCGTCTTTCTGGGTATGCTGCATAACACCGGCAATATCTCCGAACCCCAGGCCGACTACACTCTGCCCGGTATATGTTAAAACAGTGCTCATCAGGAGATATGGATTTGCATTAGCCGGGTCGACACCATTTGGATTAATATTCAGTTCTTCCAGTTTCTGGCATGAAATAATGGAAATCATGAACAGAAGCAAAGCTGCTGAAATTCTATTTCTTATTGTACACATAATTTCAGATTTTATAATTTTCTAAAAAGTAATGTCTATTTTAATTCCCACCGGTATTACCCAGGGTTCCAGATTATATCGTTCAATTCCCTGTTTGAACTGAGTACCTCGTGTGCCACCAGTGGAACTTTCTGCCTGGAAGGCCCTTTCAGGATCAATTCCTGCTTTTGCTTTGGTCCATAGTATTATATTACGGCTATAGACCGAAACGGCAATATCGTCTATTGCATTAATCCGGTTTATTATGTCGCGGGGTACTCTGTAGCTCAATGAGATCTCTCTCAATTTAATAAAATCGGCATCAAACATCGAAGGCTTCGCAAAACCCCATGGATAGCTTACAACGTAAGGAACAATGACCGTACCTTCCTCTCCGAGGTTTTCGATATAGGTTACCCCTCCTTCGCCATCGGGAATGGCGAACACTCCCGGAACAAATACTCCGTCGGTCACATAAACGCCGCTGTAGTTTTCTTCAAATCCTCCATATTCGGCTGTTGGTCCGCCAACCACATGAAATCCGTTTTTAATATATTTATCCTCATTTGCCACAAGCCAGTCACGTAATTCTTTCCCGGTCCTGCCACCGGGATTGATCAGATTATCAAGCCACAGTTGTGAATTCCCGTCTTCAGCCATATATCGCTGGGTTTGAGAAATAAACTGGCCGCCATTTCTCCAGTCAACTGTCATATTCAGAGAAAATGCCTTAAAGGAAAGCGAACTCTGCAGCCCCATAATAAACCTGGGATTGTAATTACCGATTTTGTTTTTGGTATTTTTCATTTCAATGTCATCCCATTCCAATTCGGATTCACTTAATATTGGATAGCCATAATAAGGAGAGTTCTTGTCTGTAACAGTCCGGACTTTGGCATCATATATTGTACCTATTTCATCCCCGACATATGACCATGCACCACCCTTGGCATCATCCCAGAACTTAATAACCTCTATTCCTTCGGCAATTTCAATAACACGTGTTCTGTTTCGTGTGAAGTTAGCGCTGATGTCCCAGTTCCATGTTGGAGTTTTTACAATAGTACCGCCGATCATAAACTCCCAGCCTTTACTTCTGATCAAACCTGCATTAATATTAACATAATCAGAACCTGTTGAACTGGCAACAGGAATATTCCTTATTATCTGGTTGCGGTTTTCGACCTCATAATAGGTGCCTTCAAATCTGAACCTGTTCCCTAACAAGTTCAGATCGATACCGGCTTCCATTGAAACAGCCTCTTCAGGCTTTAAGTTAGGAGTCAGTATCTGGCCGGATTTAACCAAACGGGTAGCATCACCCCATTGGCCGGCATTCCCGTATGTGTTGTAAAGCTGATAGGGGTCGGTGTCGTTACCAACCTTTGCCCAGCCTCCTCTGATCTTAAATAAGTCCACATTCCCGCCAAGGTCAATCATCTGATCAATAAGAAGACTTAATGAAGCTGACGGATAGAAATATGACCTGTTTTCTTCCGGCAACGTACTCGACCAGTCGTTTCGCCCGGTAAGGTCAAGGAAAACCATATCTTTCCATCCAAGGCTGACAAGTCCGTAAACACTGTAAATTGCCTTTTGAGACCAGAAACTGCTGTAATTTAAGGATCCTGATTTAATGTTACTCAGTGTGAAAACATTTGGAACAATGAGGCCTGCTCCCGACTTTGATGAATTGGTTACTGATGATCCTTTCTTATAAAGAGCATTTCCCCCGACAGAGGCAGACAAGTTTAGTTGGTTAATCTGCCTGGCATAGGTGGCAAGGACATCTGCGTTTCGTTCATAACTGTTGACATCCTGTACTCCATAAGATCCGTTATTAGGCTCTCCTGTATAGCTTGGCGTTAATTTTGATTCACGTTTTTCGGAAAACTGGTCCAGCGAATATCTTCCCATCAGGCTGAATTCTTCGGTTATCTGCCATTTGGCTTTCAGGTTACCGAAAACCCTGTCCCTGTTAAAGCTGTTATTCACCTCATATGCCAGGAAATATGGATTGTTATAGAGCCCGTTATAAGGTGTTCTTTGCTGAATGCCTTCCTGCCCTTTTTCCCAGTAGTCTTTCATATAGAGGATATCGGTATTTTGTGGTACATTGTATGCCCACTGTAAAGGATTTGTCCCCCTGTTGCTTGCAGGACGGTTATTTGACCATGACCTGTTGATATTCAGGTTGGAGCTGATCGTGAAATTGTCACGGACTTTTACTGAAGCAGCCGCAGTAAGATTATTCCTGAAGAGGTCGGAATTAGGCACTATCCCCCTGTTCGACATATTTGATATCCCTATTCTGTAATTCATTACTTCCGTATTGTTTGAAACTGAGATCTCATTAGTGGAAGTAATTCCTGTCTGAACAAAATTTGCCACATTGTCGGGGTGGCTGACAAGCTCAGTCGGGATCTGAACTCCGTTAGCATCCAGCGGGCTATTCCATTGTACTGCAAAGTACTCTTTATCCAGTTCAATACCTGCTCCGGCAGCTTCAGCAGGATTAACTTTAAAAACATAACCGGGAGGGAAATCCTCAGGTGTAAATGAAAAATAGCCGGTAGCAAAATTTTTCTGAACAGGGAAATATTTGTATGGCATATCGAATACATTATTCGTGCTGAATTCCACCTTAATGCCTTTGTTTTTCTGCCCAGATTTGGTTGTAATGAGTACAACACCGTTTCCTGCCCTGGAACCATATAGTGCTGCAGCACTGGGGCCCTTTAAAACAGAGACACTTTCAATATCGTCGGAATTAAGGTCAGAAATTGCGTTTCCGTAATCCACACGATTATCGTTGCCAAATCCGGAAATATTATTTAATGTATTTACAATCGGGACTCCGTCCACAACAAACAAAGGCTGATTATCATTGCTTAAGGAAGTTGCACCCCTGATCACCATACTGACTGATGACCCTGTTCCTCCGGTGGAGCTTATCTGGACACCGGTAATTTTACCGGCGAGGGAGTTGATGGCATTTTCCTGGACCACCCTTGTCAGATTTTCACCACTGACTTTGCCTACAGAATAACCGAGTGATTTTTCTCTTCTTGTAATACCCAATGCAGTAACGACTACCTCATCGAGTGCTTCAACAGATTCACTTAATGCAATATTGATTACTCTCCGGCCATCAACAGGAACCTCCTCTGTTTTGAATCCTATGAAGGAGAAAACCAGTATCGCATCATCCCCGGGGACCTCAATACTATATTCACCTGAAGAATTTGCAACTGTCCCTTTCTGAGTTCCCCTGACCACGATACTAACGCCCGGTAAAACAGTATTATCGATACCTGAAGTTACCCGGCCGGTAATTACTATGCCCTGCTGAACTCCTGAATTGCCAGGCAGCTCTTCCTTCTCATAGAATTCAGCACTTGCCCTTGCTGTACTAAAGAGCAGAGCTGACAATAACATTACAGGCACTATCAGCCTGGTTATTTTCTTTATTATATATAAATATTTCATGTGTATATAATTTTATTTTTAATGGTCACATGGAACCTCCATGTTTGCAAATTATATTCATACTTGTTTGTGTTTGATAAACATGGAGGTTTCATAATTAAGGACTATTCTGGTTTTCAAATAATAATTGTTATACTCTCATTGTTATGATTATGTTATTTAACCACTTCAAATGTGAGAATCAGTGCATGCGTGTTCAAGGGATAATATGTTTCACTTGCAGCCATAAACATAACGAGCCTCATGGATTGATCTGTTACTTCCTGAACAATTACTTTCCTCTGATTATCCATAAATCCCACAAACTCAGTTCCGGAGAAATCGAGAGTACTGACATCCGGATAGGTTATAACTCCTTCCGGTCCATAGACAGATGGAACGGCGAAATCTTCCTTTTCGACGTAGGTGAAATGTGCCCCTGCCTCGGGTGAATATAACCCGGTGCAAAGTCCAAAATCCGCACCACCGGCATTTACAATTCCGGCACCACCGGTTGTGACGTATTGATAAAGGAGGCCACTCAATGCAGCTCCGTCAGCTTTTGTATCGTGCGAATACCTGCCGTCAAAATAAAAGGTGTATTCATCCTCATACACTTCTCCCATCCCCAGATATAAGCTCAATGCACCTTGAGGAAGTGATGGCAAATCCGGATCTGCCAGTGTAAAAGTAGCATCCGCATTAACGAGCTTATCATTAGCAGTGTGATTGGCTGTTAGTTTCCATGTTTTCCCATTGACAGCAGTGGGCCCTCCGGTTAGTAATACATAAGGAGTCACTGCAACAGCTATATCAACTTCTGCAATAACAGTGGTGCCAGCAGCATCAGCTGCGGTAAGCGTGACCGTATAGTACCCTCCATTCTCGTAGACATGAACCGGATTCTGCTCAGTACTTGTATTTCCATCCCCAAAATCCCAGTTCCAGGTAACAACACGCTTTGTTAAAGCAGTAAATGCTACCTGCTTATCGGCAATGCTGTGAAAAATTCCCGCAATGGGAGGACCCTCCGGCTCCTCTTTTTTACAAGATGTCAGAAGAGTCAATCCGACAGCAAATGCAAAGCAAACAACAATGTGGATCAGCTTTTTCATAAATTATGTGATTAGTTTAATAATACGATATTCTGATAAATCTTTCAACAGATTTAGAAAGCCTGTATGGAACTCAGGCACCATAAAGTCTCCTGTATTAGGTTAAGAACATGTACTAG
>CAZQVL010000011.1:73661-75872 GCA_964596715.1 uncultured Rikenellaceae bacterium | reverse complement strand
TCAAACAGGTTAACAATCCTGTGGGCAAAGCTGGCATTTTCCAGTGAGTGAGTGACCATTAGAATTGTTGTTCCGGCTCTGTTCAGCTCGGTCAACAGATTCATTACTTCCAGCCCATTTTTTGAATCAAGGTTTCCTGTTGGTTCATCGGCAAGGATGAGTTGTGGATTGGCTACTACTGCCCTGCTGATAGCCACTCGTTGTTGTTGTCCACCTGAAAGCTGTTGAGGGAAATGTTTTTTACGGTGACCCATATTCATCTGTTCCATGACTCTTTCAACCATTTCCTTGCGTTCCCGGACTTTAAGTTTCAGATAAATAAGGGGGAGCTCAATATTTTCATAAACGGTAAGCTCGTCGATAAGGTTAAAACTCTGAAAGACAAAGCCGATATTACCTTTGCGTAACTGTGTACGGTGACGTTCACTCAAACGTCCTACCTCTTTTCCACCGAAATAGTACTCGCCTTCTGTGGGATTATCGAGCAGACCGACAATATTCAATAAGGTTGATTTCCCGCAGCCTGAAGGTCCCATAATTGCCACAAACTCACCTTGTTTGATTTGCAGGGTTACCTTATTCAGGGCTGTTGTTTCTATCTCCTCTATACGGAAGATCTTGGTTAAATTTGTTGTCTTTATCATGATTAGTATTTATTAGTTTGTAATTCTTATCTTAGTTTCGCTCCCCTCTTTCTCCCCCCACTGGGGGGAGAAACCCGAAGGGAGAGGGGGGTGTTTCTCCCAACCTTCACCCCCCCTTTTATCCCGCACAGCGGGAAACCCGAAGGGAGAGGGGGGTGTTTCTCCCAACCTTCACCCCCCCTTTTATCCCGCACAGCGGGAAACCCGAAGGGAGAGGGGGGTGTTTCTCCCATCGTTATACCCGCTCTCTGGGGTCACTTAAACACAATCTTGTCAGCATCACCGAGCAACTCATACCCCGAAGTAATAACCTTTTCTCCAGGCGTCAGGCCCTCAGTAATTTCATAGTACTGCGGATTTTGTTTTCCTATCTTTATCGAACGTTGAACCGCCTCCGTTTCATCATCATTAAGAACAAAAACCCACTGGCCTCCTGTACTCTGGAAGAATCCACCACGTGATATCATAATTGCTCTGTCAGGTTCTCCTAGTTCAAGTCTTACCTGATAGGTCTGGCCTGTTCTTATATTATCGGGACTCTCCCCGTCAAAAACCATATTGATCTCAAACTGGCCATCCCTTACTTCGGGATATACTTTGCGAACGATAAGGTTATATTGTGTTCCGCTTCTTTCAAATGAAGCGGATAATCCACGAATCACCCTGTCGATATAATGTTCATCAATACGGGCATTTACTTTAAAATCGGTAAGTACATGTATCTGCCCTATTCGCTGTCCCGCACCAATTGATTGACCGACCTCTGCATCGAGCATACCCAGTTGTCCGTCAACAGGCGCTTTCACATTCAGATCCTCCAAACGTTCACGAACCAGTTCGAACATTTGTCTCATTTTTACAAGATCGGATCCAAGAGTCTCCATAGAGGTAATTCTGAAAAGAGAATCATTCTTGGCTTTGATTTTATTTAATTCCTGGAGCTTAACTTCATATTCATAGTCCTCTTTAGATTGGATGTATTCCTCCTGTGAGATAAATTTCTGCTTATACAGTGTTTCATTCTGGTAATACGTTCTGTATTTCCTTGTAAGCCTGTATTCATTTTCCAGCAGGTCTCTTTTTGACTGGATCTGTTCTGCTTCAAAACTAACCCGGGTATTTCGCAGATAATTTTCTTTCTCAGCCAGGGCAGCCTCACTATTCAGGATAGTCTGATAGAGCTGGCGGTTTTCCAGCCTTAGTATTACATCACCTTTTTTAACCATAGAGCCCTCTTCGATAAAACGCTCTGTAACCATGCCTCCTTCAACAGCATCGAGGTAAATAGTAGAAATAGGATCAACCTTTCCGATAACTGAAATATAATCACTGAACATACCCTCTTCAACAGTGCTTATTGTAAGCTTTTCGCGTTCTGCCCGGTAAATGGAACTATTTCCAGCGAAAACAATTTTAAAGATCAAAAACAATAATAGTGCTCCGCCCAAGATCCAGATAATATGCTTTTTCTTAAGTCCTTTTTTGGTTTCGATTATTCTATCCATTCCCATATTTGCTTACAATTAAGATTAATCAAAGTTGAATGTTATGTGGTTATTTGTTATTT
>CAZQVL010000011.1:68961-73561 GCA_964596715.1 uncultured Rikenellaceae bacterium | reverse complement strand
TTTGCTTACAATTAAGATTAATCAAAGTTGAATGTTATGTGGTTATTTGTTATTTCATTACACCCAGCACCCAGCATCATGATTTAATAATCCCTTGCCATAATGATGCCAGAATTATAAACGACACAAATTCAATTATATAGGGATACCATCAAGTTATAATAAGTAAATTTATTTTACAGATGAGTGTAAAAATATTTTACAGATTATTGACTTTGTTAATAACTACCAGTACATTTGAATAAAAATTAGTTTAATTCCTTAACTTCTCACACTAATATGGAATAGAGTCTGTTTGGGAGGGAGCCCCCCTTTAGGGGGGTTGGGGGGCAGCCCCTCTTCAGAGCCTGTCCCCCGAAGCTGTAGGGTTTGGGTGTTTGGGAGTGAAAAAAGATATACAGGAGTGAAATAGCCCAGACAAATGTTTGCTCATATTTTTCTTACCGATGAATGATAAAAAAGGTAACGTACTTATTGTTGATGACAATAGAAGCATACTCAGTGCTCTTGATATATTACTTACACCTGAATTCCGGGAGGTAACACTGCTTTCAAATCCGAATCTTATTATCTCAGAACTTAAAAAGAAGAATTATAACCTTGTAATTCTCGACATGAATTTCAAGGCGGGAGTAAATACCGGGAACGAAGGTATATACTGGCTTGAGAGGATCAGGGAAATCAATCCGGATATCTCAGTGGTTATGATTACAGCTTATGGAGACATCGAGATTGCCGTAAGATCTCTTAAAGCGGGAGCGTCTGATTTTGTTCTTAAACCATGGGATAATGAGAAACTTCTGGCAACACTACGGATGGCGTTACAGCTGAATTTTTCAAAAATGGAAGTTGAGCAGCTCAGGGAGAGAGAAACAGGACTGAAGAAGGAAATAAGTGGCGAAAGAAAGATCATCATAGGATCGTCACCTCAACTGATGCATGTGCTTAACATAGTACGCAAGGTTGCAAAGAGCGATGCAAATATACTTATTACGGGAGAAAACGGTACAGGCAAAGAGCTGATAGCACATGAGATGCACCGCTTATCGAACAGGGCCGGGGAGGTGTTGGTAAGTGTTGATATGGGAGCCTTAAGCGAGACTCTTTTCGAGAGTGAATTGTTCGGACATACAAAAGGTGCTTTTACTGACGCTATAGAAAGCCGTCCCGGCAAATTTGAAACTGCCAGCAAAGGCTCTCTTTTTCTCGATGAGATAGGAAACCTTTCAATTCATTTGCAGTCCAAACTTCTCGCTGCAATTGAGAATCGCCAGATATCACGCATAGGTTCAAATCAGCCGATCCCGATTGACATACGCCTTATATGTGCAACCAATAAAAACCTGGAAAAAATGGTTCAGGAAGGACTTTTCCGGGAGGACCTACTTTACCGCATAAACACTATTCAACTGGAAGTACCTCCATTAAGGGAGCGGGGAAGCGATATCTTAATACTGGCTGATTTTTTTCTGAATAAGTATGCATACAAGTATAACAAACATGATTTGCGAATAAACCGGAAAAGCCAGGAAAAACTGCTTAAATATCAATGGCCAGGCAATATCCGCGAACTTCGGCATACTATCGAAAAAGCAGTAATATTGAGTGAGACTTCTGTTCTGAAACCTGATGATTTCTATTTACGCCATACAATTCCTGTAACCGATACCGACTCAATTCTCACTCTTGAAGAGATGGAAAGGCAACTGATTCAAAAGTCACTGGAGGAAAACAAAGGAAACCTCAGCGCAGCTGCCGTCCAGCTTGGAATAACCAGACAAACACTCTATAATAAACTTAAAAAAACCGGTTTATGATCAGTAGAAAATTTTATTTCAATATAACACTCAGCATATCGCTTATTGTAATAGTATCTGCTTTGGCCGGGTATTTGCTTTCCACAGGCCCTTCTTTCATTATTTCAATATTATGCTTGATAGCAGCTATTATTTTGACTATCAGTCTTATATCATACCTGAACTTAACAAACAGACGGATTAGTTTTTTCTTCGATGCAGTAAGAAATGATGATTCAAATCTCTCATTTCCAGCTGATTCAGAGAGTAAAAGTCTGCGTACATTATACCAGAGCATGTACAAGGTAAACCAGCAGATACAACAGTTAAAAATTGAGAACAGGCAACAGGAACAATATTTCCAGACCTTACTCGAGCATCTGGCAACAGGGATCATCACCTTTAATAAGAAAGGTTTTATCCTGCATGCCAATTCATCGGCAAAAAGGCTCCTTTCAGCAGATGTTCTTACACATTTACAGCAGATTGAAAGAATTAATCATAAGCTATTTCAGGCTATGGCAAAAATAAAGCCGCATGAACAACGGCTGGTTTCTTTCTCTTCCACAAAGGGCGATATACAACTCTCTCTTAAGGCAACTTCTTTAAAGGCAGGTGATGAAGAACTTACTATCGTTTCAATACAGGATATAAAAAACGAGCTTGATGAAAAAGAGCTTGACTCATGGCTTAAACTGATCAGAGTATTAATGCATGAAATCATGAACTCCATTACACCCATAACATCCTTATCTGAGAGTCTTTCCCGGCTTTTTACTGTTAATGGGCGTAATGTTATACCTGACCAGGTTACCGAAAAGACAATAGCCAAAATTTCACAGGGACTGGATGTTATACAGGAACAGGGAAGAGGACTTACTTCGTTTGTTGAGTCATACAGAAAGTTAACTCATTTACCTGATCCGGAGAAGAAATACTTTAAAGTAGCTGACCTTCTGAAACGGGTACAGGTTCTTTACAACTCCCTTGAAAACAGTAACAGGGCTGAATTATCTTTTAGCCTTGAAGATCCGGATCTTGAGATCTTTGCAGATGAAAACCTTATTTCACAGGTCCTGATTAACCTTGTAAAAAACGCTCTTGAGGCAAATGAAAAAACCACAACCGGCAAAATAATGATTACTGCAGGCACGAATCAGGAGCAGCGTCCGGAAATATGCGTAATTGATAATGGACCGGGAATTTCTGAAGAAAATCTCGAAGAGATCTTCGTTCCGTTTTTCACAACCCGTAATAAAGGATCAGGTATTGGTCTGAGCGTCTCAAAACAGATTATGAGAGCACATGGAGGCAATCTCAGAGTCCGATCAATTCAGGATAAGGAGACAGTATTTTATCTTACTTTCTAATCGTATCTTATTGCTTTTGCAGGGGTAATCCTGCTAATCAATTGTGAAGGTACGAGGAGCATGAGAATAATGGCAGCCATGGTCCCGGCGTTGAGTAGAAGGATATGTGCCAGCTCGAGATTCACAGGTACAGTCTTTATATAATAGGAAGTGGGATCCAGCGAAACCAGTCCTGTCTTCAATTGCAGCAATGCCAGACCAATACCGATCAGATTCCCCCAGAACAAACCTTTTCCTATAAGATATGCTGCCTGGTAGAGAAACATTCTGCGTATGGTAACATCTTCGGAACCAAGGGCTTTCAGGATCCCGATCATGTTTGTCTTTTCAAGTATAAGAATAAGAAGACCGGATATCATATTGAATCCGGCAACTACAAGCATTAGTAAAATAATAATGATAACATTAAGGTCCTGGAAGTTCAGCCAGTCGAAGATCTGAGGATATCTGATCCTGATGTTTGAGACTCTGAACCTGGGTTCATCATTAGCAATTCTGTATCCGATAGCATCATTAACTGCAAAGGTCATGTTGTCCAGATTATCGAAATCGTCTATGAATATCTCAAAACCGCTTATCTGATCATCATCCCAGCCATTAAGCCGCTTAATGTGACCTATGTCACAAAATACGTACATCTTGTCAAATTCTTCAAGGCTTGTCTCGTAAATTCCACTTATGACAAACTTTCGGCTTCTTGGTGGTTCCTGAACAAAATACATAGCAAATGAGTCACCTGTTTTAAGCCTGAGCATATCGGATATCTTTTTGGAGATGATCACTTTGTTGGTCCGGGCTGTGTCAGTTACAGTAAATACCATCCCATCTACAATATTGCTGCTGAAGTAGCTCCAGTCAAAATCACTGCCAACTCCTTTAAGCACAACACCCTGTATGGCCTCGTCTGTTTTGATTATCCCGGCTTTGGTGGCAAACACCTGTAAGTGTTTAATACCAGGTATCTGTTTTAGCCTGGGTATAAATTCCTGTGCATCGCTGATAGGAGTAGTCTCAAACGATATATTTGAATCAAAGTTCATGATCTGTATATGCGATCCGAAACCTACTACTTTTTCCCTTATCTGCTTTTTAAAGCCCGTGAGGATCGAAACTGCAAGTATCATAACAGCCAGCCCGACAGCTATGCCAACTATTGCAATGACATTAATAGGACGTGAGAATGAAGTGCCCTCACGTCTTCCTTTAATTAACCTTTGCGCTATGAAATAAGGTAAATTCATAAGGTATTCAAAGTTTCAAATTTAATAATTTCTCTGTGTAACTCTCCCGATAAATCGGGACAAGTTGTGAATTCTTTGTGTGTCGCAAAAGGCACGGATTACGCTTCGCTAACCGACTCCGCGGAGCGGAAGAGCTCACCGAAGGTAAATCCGCGCCAGCGGCCAGTAAAGTTGAATTTTGCGACCTCGCCGA
>CAZQVL010000011.1:31594-68861 GCA_964596715.1 uncultured Rikenellaceae bacterium | reverse complement strand
CCGAAGGTAAATCCGCGCCAGCGGCCAGTAAAGTTGAATTTTGCGACCTCGCCGACTTCATCGGACGTAGCCGACTATGTCGGCCGAAGTCCGAAGTTAAATCTGCGCTAATGAAGGCAAATAAATCAGAATTTTATTAAGTTTACTTAAAAAATAGAACTTCGGATGAAAGGATCATTCTACACGTTGTCATTTATAATATTCGTTTGTATCGCTTCAGGGTGTTATGGAATTGAAAAGAGTCCTGTCCCCGGAGCTTATCAGATTGAATTATATAAACCGTTAATTGAAGGCAAATCCGTTGGTATAGTAGCCAACCAGACCTCGATGGTCGGACAGACTCATCTTGTTGATAGCCTGTTGGGTATCGGAATAAATATCAGGGTGATTTTTGCTCCCGAACATGGATTCCGGAATCTGGCGGATGCCGGGGAAAGAATTGAAGACAGTAAAGATCCTCAAACGGGAATATCTGTAATAAGCCTTTACGGTAATCATGTGAAACCAACTCCCGAAGATCTTGAAGGATTAGACATAATCCTGTTTGACATTCAGGATGTGGGAGTAAGGTTTTACACGTATCTTTCAACTCTTCATTACGTTATGGAGGCTTGTGCTGAAAATAATGTCAGATGCATTGTCCTTGACAGGCCAAATCCAAATGGATTTTATATTGATGGAAATATTGCAGATACTGCGCACCGATCTTTTGTGGCAATGCATCCGGTACCTGTCGTCCACGGGATGACAGTAGGCGAATATGGACAGATGATTAACGGGGAAGGTTGGTTGAAAAATGGTGTGAAGTGTGATTTGACTGTTGTTAAGTGTAAAAACTATACTCATAAAACTCTTTATGAGCTTCCGGTAAAACCTTCTCCAAACCTTCCAAACCAGACTTCAGTTTATCTGTATCCCTCAATTTGCTTTTTTGAGGGGACTAATATCTCTTTAGGTAGGGGTACGCCTTTCCCTTTTCAGGTTTACGGATCACCATTACTTCCTGACAGGGGATTCAGCTTTACTCCGGAAAGTGTTCCCGGTGCAACAAATCCACCGCTTCGAGGAGTAAAATGTCACGGTATCGATTTACGTAATGCAATAAAAGACAAGCTGGCTCCATCTCCGGAAGTCAACCTGGAGTGGGTGATAGATGCTTACAATAACTATCCCGATAAAGATAAATTTTTTACATCCTATTTCGATGTCCTCGCAGCCGGACCTAAACTCAGAGAGCAGATTCAGAAGGGGATGAGCGCGAAGGAAATCCGGGCGACATGGAAGGAAGGATTAGTCGCGTTCGGCAAAATAAGAGCGAAATATCTGCTTTATAGGTAGTTAAGACAATTCGGTTCTCCCCGGATAAACCTTCAGTGCTTCCGCCAGTGTTTTCATGGCGTTCCTGAGATCATCGATATTCAGTACGTAAGCGATGCGGACTTCATCTTTCCCCAGACCGGGTGTGGAATAAAATCCTGAGGCCGGGGCAACCATCACTGTCTGATTCTTATATTCAAACTCTTCCAGCAGCCATTGTGCAAACTTATCGGCATCATTAACAGGAAGCTTTACAACAGTATAAAATGCACCCCTGGGTTTTGGACAATAAACACCGGGCATTTTATTCAGTGCATCTACCATGAAATTGCGTCTTGCTGTATATTCTCTGTTCACCTCCCTGAAGTATTCAGGTGGAGTATCAACCGAAGCCTCACCGGCAATCTGCCCCAGGCCGGGAGGGGAGAGTCGTGCCTGACCAAATTTAAGGGCAGTCGAAATAACCTCTCTGTTCTTTGATACCAGGGCACCTATTCTGACACCGCATTCACTATATCGCTTCGAGATCGAATCGAGCATAATGACGTTATTTTCAATGCCTTCAAGGTTCATAGCAGAAAAATGTGTGGCTCCGTCATAGCAAAAATCCCTGTAGGCTTCATCTGAAAAAAGAAAAAGATCATGTTTTTTTACTATATCCCTCAGGAGAAAGAGTTCCTCCCTGGAATAGAGGTAGCCTGTGGGATTATTTGGATTGCAAATAATAATACCCTTTGTTTTCCGGGTAACCCTTTTCTCTATTTCATTAATAGGGGGAAGCGCAAAGTCATCTTTGATGTAAGATGTTACCGGAATAATATTTATCCCTGCCGCAACTGCAAAACCATTATAATTTGCATATAATGGTTCAGGAGATATTACCTCTTCCCCCGGATTTACACATGTCATCAGTGCAAATAAAATAGCTTCCGAACCACCAGTGGTGATAAGCAATTCTGTATAATCGACATTAATTCCTATCTTCAGGTAGAACTCTGCCAGTTTGCGGCGGTATGATTCGTTACCGGCTGAATGACTGTATTCGATCACCTTCTGGCTGATACTCCGGAGGGCATTCAGTGCAACTTCCGGGGTGGGAATATCGGGTTGTCCGATATTAAGATGATATACCTTCCTTTCTTTTCTTTTGGCTTTTTCCGCGAAAGGAACAAGTTTCCTTATCGGCGACGGGGGCATTAATCTGCCCTTTTCTGATATTGACGGCATATCTGCTGATTTATGTAATTTGGTACAAGGCAAAAGTAAGAAAAAAACCAGTACCCAGCACCCAGTCCCGATTCGCTCCTCCCGCATAGCGGGATTTGGCTTCGCCGAACTCGCCTTCGGCTCGGTTCCTCCCTCCGGTCGTCAAGCTCTCGGGATTTCGGCTAAAGCCTCAACACCCAGTATTACCAGCCGAAGCTTAAGCGAAGGCTGGCACCCGGCACCCAACAACTAAATATTAGCGACTTAGGTTAACTTATCAAACTATCGTTAATTTTTCTATTTTTGCATTTCAATTACAGAGTTTAAAAATATTCAGACAGCAATGGATATTCCTTCAAAATATGAACCCGGGAAGGCTGAGTGCAGGTGGTACAATTACTGGATGAAGAATGGATTCTTTAAAAGCATTCCTGATGACAGGGAGCCCTATACAATTGTTATTCCTCCGCCGAACGTGACGGGTGTTCTGCATATGGGGCATATGCTCAATAACACAATACAGGATATACTTATACGACGGGCAAGGATGCAGGGGAAGAATGCATGCTGGGTACCCGGGACAGACCATGCTTCAATTGCAACTGAAGCAAAAGTTGTTGCCAAGCTTAAAGCTGAGGGAATAGACAAACGTGATCTGGCCAGGGAAGAATTCCTTCATCATGCCTGGGACTGGACTGAAAAACACGGGGGGATTATTCTTGAACAGCTTAAGAGGCTTGGTGCTTCGTGCGACTGGGACCGGACCCTGTTTACAATGGATGAAAAAAGATATGATTCTGTAATTAAGGTATTTGTTAAACTTTATAATAAAGGGCTTATTTACAGGGGAGTAAGAATGGTTAACTGGGATCCTGAGGCTATGACAGCAGTATCTGACGAGGAGGTTATTTACACTGAGGAGAAGTCAAAACTCTATTATGTCAGGTATAAAATCGCCGGGGAAGATGATTATGTTATGGTTGCAACTACCCGACCCGAAACTATACTTGGTGATACAGCAGTATGTGCCAACCCGGCCGATGAACGTTATACTCACCTGAAAGGCAAAAAAGTTATCGTGCCGATGGCAAACAGGGAAGTCCCTTTCATTTTTGATGATTATGTTGATATGGAGTTTGGAACCGGTTGCCTGAAAATAACACCTGCCCATGATATTAATGACTATGAGATCGGACTGCGACATAATCTCCCTTCGATAGATATTTTCAATGACGACGGAACAATCAATCTTCGGGCCGGATTGTTTGCCGGAACCGACAGGTTCGTTGCAAAGGAACTGGCTGAAGAAGAACTGAAGAAAACGGGTAATCTTTTAAAGGTTATTTCGTATAATAATAAGATAGGCCGTTCTGAACGAACCAATGCAATAATAGAACCTAAACTCTCGCTTCAGTGGTTTCTGAAAATGAAAGATATTTCCCGTCCTGCTCTGGATGCAGTCCTGAATGGAGATGTGCAGCTTTATCCGGCAAAGTTTAAAAACCTTTACCGGCACTGGATGGAGAATGTACGTGACTGGTGTATCAGCAGGCAGCTGTGGTGGGGACACAGGATCCCGGCGTGGTACTATGATGACAATGAATTTGTTGTTGCTGAGAACATAACAGAGGCACTGAAACTTGTGAGAGAAAAAAGCGGGAACAGTGATCTGCAGGAAAAAGATTTGAGACAGGATGAAGATGTGCTCGATACCTGGTTCTCATCATGGATATGGCCTTTAACATCTTTCGACGGAATTAATGCTCCGGATAATCCTGATTTGAAATATTATTATCCCACAAATGATCTGATAACTGCACCGGAGATTCTCTTCTTCTGGGTTGCAAGGATGATAATTGCCGGATATGAATTTGCCGGAGAAAAGCCATTCCACAATGTTTATCTGACCGGTTTGGTTCGCGACCAGCAAAGACGGAAAATGTCCAAGTCGCTCGGAAATTCACCTGAGCCCCTTGAACTAATTGATAAATATGGTGCTGATGGTGTCAGGGTAGGTATGATGTTATGTTCACCTGCGGGGAACGATCTGCTTTATGACGATAGTCTGCCTGAGCAGGGTCGTAACTTTGCAAATAAGATATGGAATGCTTTCAGACTCGTAAAAAGCTGGAAGACGGAGGAGAGCCTGTCACAACCGGCTTCGTCGGAAGTAGCTGTCAGGTGGATTAGCGAAGTGCTGAAAAAATCGCTGGTTGAGATAGATACAAATTTCAGGAGGTTCAGGATCTCGGAATCACTTATGAGCTCGTATAGATTATTCTGGGATGAATTCTCGGGGTGGTTTCTCGAAATAATAAAGCCTGAGTATAAGAAACCTGTCGACAGGATAACCTATGAGGCCACATTATCAGTATTTGACAAGCTCCTGAGAATCATCCATCCTTTTATGCCTTTCATTACCGAAGAGATATGGCAGTTACTGGTTGACCGTAAAGAAGGCGAAAGTATTATGATTACCAGTCAGCCTGAACCCGCGAAGTATGATAAGGATCTTATCAGAAAATTTGAGATTTCAAAAGAGATTGTCAGCTCCGTCCGCGCAATAAGGAAAGCGCGGGAGATACACAATAAAGAGGCACTTGAATTATTGATCAGGGCTGAAAAGAAGTCTTTTGATAATGAATTCATACCTGTGATCATCAAACTATGTAACCTGTCAGGTATCAAATTTGTTGGCAGTAAGCAGGAGGATTCAGCATCCTTCATGGTCGGGACCACTGAGTTCTTTATTCCTCTCGGTGATAAACTGGATGTGGAAAGCGAGCGGATAAAGATTCTTGCGGATCTGGATTATTACAAGGGATTTCTTAATTCGGTAATGAAAAAACTCAGCAATGAACGTTTTGTGCAAAATGCTCCAGCCAATGTTCTTGAAATGGAAAGAAAGAAAAAGAATGATGCTGAAGTTAAAATAAGGTCGCTTGAAGAGAGGCTCAGAGCTTATTCAGGCAATTGATAATCTAAATAGGCTTACGGTATCAGTTTCCTGACCAGATAGTTTTTATTAACTTCATCGAGCACCCATCCGTTATTCAGGATGAGGTGCCAACCCTCCCCGTAATAATGATTCTTATCTTCTTTAAGACCTTTTGCGGTTATCCGCAGATGGTTAAGATTATTTGAAACGAGGCATCCTCCCTTGTCAACGGTTAGCTTTCCCCAGTTGTCCGATACACGCATTGAGTTATAGAGAATTCCCAGTGTGTCAAGCGAGCGGATATCTTCGGGCTCAAAATCAAAATAGGGACTTTCAAGTTCAAGGAAAACCACGGGATTTTCCGTAAAAACACTTATCTGCCGGTGAATTCTTTCTTTAATATCTTCTAATCTCTGTTCCTCTTCCCTGAAAATAGCATCAATATCATAGTTTAAAGCCAGACTTCCGGCAATATCTCTGCATAATTCAGGGAGATGAATATCATAGAGTCCTTTTACCTGATGTCCAAGGTCAGTATTTTCTGTAGAGATAGTTTTAAAATCAAAGTCCTTCTGATGAAGCAGGTTGGCATAAAGAGCGCCAAGAATAAATCCATAAGATCTTGAATAAGACGGAAATGCATAGATCCTGTCCAGATATTCAAGAAGCCTTGATCTGTTTTCTTCGGCTGAATTTGTACAAAAAAGGATATAAGTAAATGTAGCCAGACCTTCATAGGTTTCGAATTTGTTTTCATCCTCTGCATACATTGGATACAGTTCCCTCCTGGATCCTCTGAATATCAAAGCATCCCTGATTGCCAGTTCCTGCTCTTTACCCTCTGAATTAATTGCTTTTCTTAACGCTTTCCATTCAAGTTTTATCCATAATCTGGCATCTTTTTCATCCATATGCCTTGTATTGAAGATAACCGGATCAACGCCTGTTGTTTGCTGAAACCTGTGGAAAAGACTGTGAATTGCCCGTGTTTTGATCCTGTATGCATCCTCTTCATTAGGAAGGGCAGAAAGAGCAAACAACGCGCCACCGTAGTTCACTCCCGTGTTATTTATTATGCGTTCCTTCGGATAGTTGCCTGTATATACGCCGTTTATTTCTTTAAGAAGGCCATTTTTATCGGGCTCATTCGCTATTACTGTGCGACTAGTGCGATCTACAAACATTATTGGCCCGTAAAGATAGTGCCCCCATAGTTTTCCGCTGTCTTTTTTACATATCTCTTCAATCTCCTTAAAATAACTTTTAGCTTTATAGGCAGTGAAATATGTATCAGTTATCTCTCCCTGACAGCTAATAAGGAAGATCAGAGCTGGAAAAAAAATCCATTTTTTCATTATGGCTGTTTTGTGGCTCTAAAAATAATGAAAAATTTATCATATAACTTAAATTCACCAGTAGTCACAGTGAATTGTGTAAATTAACTTTCCGACTTAAGCTGATAATATTTTATTTAACAAGCATCATCTCGGGAGCTTATTAAAAAGGCGTTTTTTACCACAGACAGTATAAAGCACATGTAGTTAAGGTAGTGTTTCTTTCTCTTCATTCTCTTCAATTTCAGCTCTGGCTTCTTTAATACTGACATTCAGTTCAAATCCGATAAGCAGGGCAATAGAGTTTAGATACAGCCATATAAGTATGATCATCAGTGTCCCTATCCAGCCATATAGCTTATTGTACTGCCCGTAATTATTTACATAAGCTGAAAAACCAAGTGAGGTTAGAATAAAGAGGGTTGTTGCCAGCAAGGATCCGGGTGAGATGAAACGGAAATCCGTTCTTCTTGCCGGTGCAAAATAATATAGGAATGATATCGCAAGAAAAAGAAGAAGTATAACAATAATCCATTTCAGAACACGAAGGCTAATAATAACCAGATCTCTCTCAAGAATCTGAAGTTCAGCAAGTCTGTTTATACCTATCTTACCGAAGATTACAAGAAATCCGGCAATTGAGATCATTAACACAACAATTAAAAGAAGCACTACGGATATTTTACGCTGATGCAGCCACGACCGTGAGTTAAATGTATGTGCTGTTACAACGAAGGCATGTATCACAGCGTGAATACCGTTAGTGGAGAAGATGATTGTTGCAATGAACATAACAATCAGAAGTCCTTCACTTTTATTTGTAACAATATCTCTTATAGAAGTTTCGAGGAAGGTATAGGCATTGAGAGGCATAATGCTTTCAAAAAGCCTTATCAGTTCTTCCTGGAAGTTTGGTATTGGGATAAACGGGATAAGTGTAAAAAGAAAAATTGAAGCAGGCAGAAGAGCCATCAGCAAATTGAAAGCTATTGAAGACGCTCTAGTAACAAGAACCCCCTTTCGGAATCCCTTAACAACGAATTTAAAAACATCGCTTATAGGCATTCCATCGAAACCGGGTAAAACAAGCTTATGGAGATTCTCTTTTATATTGATCTTCCTGATATTGTTAATAGATAGCATAATTTAATAAGCTTTTAAACTCATATCCAGGCTTTTGATATGATGGGTAAGAGCGCCGACAGAGATATAATCAACTCCGCATTCAGCATAATCTCTGACCGTTTCGAGTGTGATACCACCTGAAGATTCAGTTTCGAACTGTCCGGCTATTAATTTTACTGCTGTTAATGTATCCCCGATACTGAAGTTATCGAGCATGATGCGGTCAATACTGCCTGTTGCAACTATTTTGTTGACATCGTCAAGGTTTCTTGCTTCAATTACGACTTCCATGGTTAAATTGTTCCTCTTAAGGTATTCTCTTGTTAATCTGATAGCCTTTTCGATACCTCCTGCATAATCTATATGGTTATCCTTGAGCACTATCATATCATATAATCCCATCCTGTGATTAAATCCTCCGCCGATCCTGACAGCCTCTTTCTCAATAAACCTGATGCCTGGTGTTGTCTTGCGAGTATCCAGGATTATGGTTTTTAATCCTTTGATCCTTTGAACATATTCACGGGTACTTGTGGCTATCCCACTCATTCTCTGCATTATGTTAAGTACAAGACGTTCTGATTTGAGAATTGACTGTTGCTGGCCCGAAAGGTTAAATACAGTTTCGCCCGGAAGAACGTTACTGCCATCAGCCTTTAATACTTCCAGAATAAGTCCTTTATCGATAAAAGCAAACACCTCCCGGGCTACTCTGATACCCGCAAGTACTCCTTTCTCTTTTATTATGAGTCTTGCTTTTCCTTTTATGCCTGGAGGTATACATGCAAGCGACGAATGATCTCCGTCTCCCAGATCCTCTTCGAGACTTCTCTGGATGAATTCCCTCAGAATTCTATTTTCCATTGTCAGGTTCAATACGTATCTGATGGATTAGTAATTCCTGATCAACCTTTTTAAGAAGGAAATAAACCCTGAAGTCGCCTTTTTCTGTGGTTAGGTTCCCTATTGCATACTGGGCATCATTCTTTGCACCCTGATGACGTATTATAAAGTCTTTTGTGCGGTAGTTACTGAAAAAGTCTTCAAGAATAGTCTCAGCAACGTTTTTTTTGTAAAAATCTTCTTTATCGAGTAGAAGCAATTCAACAGTACTGTTCATAAATTTAGATAATTCAGCAGCATTGCCTGCCTTGATTGCTATGGAAATTCCGGAGGGGATTCTTGCCTGATCCTGTGCTGTAACCATAAGGCTGCTGACCGCAAAAAAAACAATCGGAATTATTTTTATAAATTTCATCTGTATTATAATTTAGCCGACTTTCAAAATCAATTCAGTTACAAATTTATACAATTTCACCAAAGAAACAGTGTCGGACACTATCAATATAATTATAATTGTCTGCGCACATTATTAATTACTACTTTTGTAGGTGTGTAAAATTATTATGCACAAAAGTCGGGCCAATACTTATGAAGATCGCTTTATTGCAGACAGGTAAAACAACTGAAAATAATATTGCAAAAGCTATTGATAACTATTCTGGACGTGTCAGAAAATATACACCTTTTGAGATTATTACAATTAAAGATATTAAGTATACCCGGAATATGCCGGTTCAGGAACAAAAAATAAAAGAGGGAGAGAAGATAATTAATTCTTTCAATAATGACGATTATGTAGTTATGCTCGATGAAAAAGGAAGCGAATTCAGGACCGTTGAATTTGCGGAATGGCTCATTAAAGTATTTATGCTTCCCAGGAAGAGAATTGTCTTCGTTACAGGTGGTCCGTGGGGTTTTTCCGATGAAGTATATAAAAGAGCTGACATTAAAATATCCCTTTCCAGGATGACCTTCTCCCATCAGATGGTACGATTATTGTTTCTTGAGCAACTATACCGGGTATTAACTATTATAAACGGAGATCCCTATCACCACGAATAAGCTGTAGATATCATATGATGAATGAAAAACGATCAATGCTGGTCCTTCTTGTTTTAACAGTTGCCCTGCTTTTACTGTCGATACTGGCTGAAATGGTGTATTTCAGTGATTTTGAGTACCGTTTCCGGACCGACAGATTCAATAAGGTACTGGGTGAAAAGGAAAAAGTGATGGAGGATTGCCTTAGTAGTCTTCAGCCTATACTTGCCAGGGGTGAGGGCCATGGATCTCTTTCAGAAAATAATATATTTTCTCTTGCCGAACAACATAAAATCACGATTCTTGCATATGTAGAAAATACACTTGTTACCTGGTCAGATAATGGATTTGATGTGCCTCTTTCCCCTGATGACTCTCTTTTTTCAAAAACTTTAGTTTTTATTCAGAATGGCTGGTTTTTGCCGAAAAAAGTTCAGACTGGAAATGAGACACTTATAGGATTACTCAGAATATATACTGATTACGGATTTGAAAATGACCTGATTAAAAATGGATTTGAAAAAGATTTCCGGTTGCCCCGCAATACAAGGCTAAATCCAGAAAAAGGAAAATCTGAATTTCATATATTCAACAATGAAGGAAGATTTCTGTTCTCACTCCTTTTTCCTGAGGAAAGGGTAAATACAACGTTTATTATTATTCCCATTCTGCTATGGGTAGCCTCTTTTGTGTTCTCTCTCTTTCTGATTATGGCGCTTGTAAGATTTTTTATCAGGAAAGGGCACTATCTTATAGCTGTAGCTGTCTGTTTTCTGATTTTTCTTCTTATTTATTCATTGATCATTTTAACAGGGAAACCTGCTATTTTTTCCGGAACAGAGCTCTTTTTACCTTACGGATTTACATTAAATAGAATGATCCCTTCTCTGGGTCACCTGTTAATATTAAGTATTCTGCTTTCAGTCTTTTCGTATGTTTTCTACATGTACTTCCCGCTGAAGAGGTCATCAGAGGAAAGAGCCGGGCAGGATAATATTCTGCTGACTTTGTTTTTTATACCGGGAGCCATGTTATTCCTGGGATTTCATATAATCTTCAGCCGACTGGTTTTTACTTCCAATATTAATTTTGAGACATTTAAGGTTCTTGATCTTAATGAATTAAGCATCGCCGGTTTTGGATCGATATTGTTGCTTTTTACAGTTCCTCTGTTTTATCTGCTGAAAACATTCCGCATTTTAAATCAGCTTAGTTCAAAATCTGTGATCCGGGCTACCCTGATCTCCATCGTTGTATTTGTTGCGGTCTATTATGCCCGTCCTGGTGTATTAATACCTCTTTCCCTTTTCTATTTTATTATTGTTACCGGTATGTGGATTTCAGAGCGAAGAAAAGCAGGATTATTTAACAGAATTGTTATTTTATCCCTGGTTCTCGGACTCTACTCTCTGTATCTTATTACAACTCTTTCTGAGCAGAAAATAACAGAGAATCTTAAAATACAGACAGTTACATACTCCACAGAAAATGATCCGGAAGCTGAACATCTTTTGATAGACTTGTGGCCGGAGATGGAGAATGATACCTTACTCAGTGAAATGATAAACGTAGAGTATTTCGGAAGGGATGATGTTGAAGAGATTTCGGAATATCTTCATGAAACTTATTTTAACGGTTATCTGGCAAATTTTAATTTCAAAATTGTGCTCTGCAGGAGTGATGAGTTATTGAGAATCGGACAGGTTGATGCAACTTATAAGAACTGTTTTGATTTCTTTGAGGAAAGAATCAGGCAGAATGGTCATCTGATTACAGGTACTCAATTTTATTTTCTTGATAATCAGGGGGGCAGATCCTATTATCTGGGAAAACTGATTTACAGGATTTCTGAAAATATCAGGAACGGATTATTTATTGAGCTGTATAGTGATATTAATGTTTTTCAGCCCGGATACTCAGAACTTTTGCTCGATAAAACATATGGAGGCTATACAAAACTTAAGGATCATTCATTTGTAAAGTATATTAATGGTGAAATAGTCCTGATAACAGGAGACTTTCCTTATGATAAGACCGATACCGAGTATGTTGATAAGAGTACTGATTACAGGCAGTTTACTCAGGAGGGATTTAAGCATGTTCTTTATAAAAACGGTAATGTTACTGTAATTCTGGGCAGACCTGTTCTGACCTTTGGAAATTTAATAATTTCATTTGCATATCTGTTTGTATTTATTTTTCTCGTGTCTAATCTGATTCTTTTACTAATTCATCGCCCGGCTCTCATAGGTGCTTATAACTTTAATTTCAGGCAGAAGCTTCAGGTCTCTTTTGTTGGAGTGTTATTATTCTCATTCCTGCTTATAGGAATTGTTACAGCTTCTTTTATTATAAGGCAATACGAAACCAAGCATCATGAAAATCTTAAGGAAAAGATGAATTCAATTTATATTGAACTGGATAACAAGATTTCGTTGGTGAGGCATCTTACACCGGAATGGAGTAATGAAACATACAGTTCATTGAATGAGGTCCTTATAAAGCTTTCAAACATTTTTAATACCGATATTAATCTTTATGATTTGAATGGTTATCTGCTTGCCACATCACGACATGAGATCTACTACCGGAATCTCATAAGCACAAGGATGAACATCATGGCATTTAATAATCTGGAAATCCTTACCAGGAGCGAATATTTTCAGAAGGAGAAAATAGGAAGTCTGGAGTATATTTCAGCTTATATTCCTTTTTATAATGCGTATAATGAGCTTCTTATATACCTTAATCTGCCATATTTCAGAATGCAGAGTGTTCTGGCAGAGGAAATATCGAATCTGGTTGTTGCTGTAATCAATTTCACACTGCTCCTGATAGTCATTACAATGAGTTTGGCAGTGTTTATCAGCAGCCGGCTGACATCACCCCTGACAATGCTCAGCAAAGGACTGGCTTCTGTTGAGCTTGGTAAGAAGAGTGAACATCTTTCCTATCAGGGAAGTGATGAGATAGGGGAGCTTGTCAAACAATATAACAGGATGCTTGACGAGCTTGAAGAGAGTGCCAGAAAACTTACTGCTTCCGAAAGAGATTATGCGTGGCGGGAGATGGCCAAACAGATAGCTCACGAAATAAAAAATCCACTTACCCCTATGAAGCTGAATGTTCAGCAGCTTCTTAAATCGTGGCAGGATGAAGTACCGGGTTTTGAAAAAAAGCTCGAAAAATTTTCAAAGAACCAGATTGAATATATTAATAACCTTTCATCCATTGCATCGGCATTTTCGGCATTTGCAAAAATGCCCGAGATCAGACCAGTTGAGGTTGATCTTCTGGAACAGATAAAGACAACACTTGAACTATTCAAAAACACTGATAATATCACCTTCAGAA
Source organism: uncultured Rikenellaceae bacterium (assembly GCA_964596715.1). Taxonomy (GTDB): domain Bacteria; phylum Bacteroidota; class Bacteroidia; order Bacteroidales; family VadinHA17; genus LD21. The sequence continues at coordinate 55,703 of CAZQVL010000011.1, read as the reverse complement.
TAGGCTGGCCACATGAAAGAAGAATATTTGTTTATGCTGATAAAGAGCATCTTAACGGAGTATTTTCCAATCTGATAAAAAACGGGATACAATCAATACCGCCTGGCAGGGAAGGGATAATAAAAGTCAGTATTGAAGTGAGGAGCAACAGAGTGATAATATCAATAGCGGATAATGGAACCGGAATCCCGGAATTACTTCAGAATAAGATGTTTACACCTAATTTTACCACCAAATCATCAGGTATGGGCCTGGGATTATCGATAGTAAAAAAATATGTTGAAAGTGCCAATGGCAGGATATGGTTCGAATCGGAAACGAACAAAGGCTCTGTGTTCTATATTGAATATCCCCTGATGTACACTGTTGAAAACTGGGATCGTCCATATAACACATAATTAATAAGTTTAATTATCCAAATATTTGATTATATTAGCGGTTCATACCTGAGTTTGATGAAAGGCAGATTGACCTGCAATATTAAGAAACTGGTTATAAGTCTGTTAATGTTTTTAGGCTTTAGTGGCGCTGCCATTGCATTGCCACAGCTACTCAATGATACAATAAATAAATATGCAAAGGTAAATTCTTTAGGTGTTGATAATGTGATCATCAACGACTTAACTCAGATATCCCAGTTTGGAGCCGGAGATACGGTTCTTCTGATACAGATACAGGGTGTGGGGATAGTAACAGATCAGGGTTCATATGGACTGGCTGTCCAGACAAAATTCGGGGAACCGGGAGGATATGAATTTCTTCTTATTCAATCTGTTAATACTGGAACAAGAACCATTACCTTTACGAAATTTATTTTAAATACCTACGATCCTATTGGCAATGTACAGCTGATCAAGGTCCCGTTTTATAATGCACCAGTTGTAAATAGTACGCTTCATGCCAGACCATGGAGTATAACCAGTGGAACAGGAGGGGTGTTGGCAATGATTGTCGGGAGAAAGCTGACTCTGAATGCGGGCATAGATGTTACAGGTGCAGGTCTTATAGGAGCTCCTGGTTCAGATGGTATTGGAGATTGTTATATAAATCCGGGAAATGATCAGGACTCATATCCGTTGTCTTACAATAATGCAGGAATCAAAGGTGAGGGGATCGCGATACATGATCAGCTTGGGATACCTTTATACCCTGATCATGCAAAAGGGAAGGGTATTAATTTTACAGGTGGAGGTGGTGGTAATGGAAAATATTCCGGCGGTGGAGGAGGCTCGAACCGTGGATTAGGTGGGGACGGAGGATCTGAAAAGATTATCGGCGGATGTGGAATCGATGCTCAGCCCGGTGGTCTGGGTGGTACAAGTATAAAAGGTACTGTTATTGAGGATGGCATATTTGCAGGTGGTGGTGGTGGCGCATCCACACAGGCGACAGGTTCAACAGCTTCACCCGGCGGAGATGGCGGAGGTATTATAATAATTGTAGCAGATAGTATCGATGGTAATAATAATTTCTTAAGAGCTGATGGTGAAACAGCACAAGATGCCGTATCAGATGCCGGAGCGGGAGGAGGTGGAGCCGGCGGATCTATTGTACTCTCTTTTCAGGGATTCTCATCACAATTACAGGTTTCAGTTAAAGGCGGGGACGGAGGTATTAATCCTGTAGGTTATGGTGGTGGCGGAGGTGGCAGCGGAGGCCTGATATGGGTGAGGTCAACAAGCCTTCCTACTGAAATTAGTGAAAACCTGAGTTATGGAACACCCGGCCCGGCGACCCCGTCGGAGGGAAACGGGGAAATAAAATTTAGCTTCGGACCAAGACTTAACGGATTCCTGTTTAATTCAATATGGTCAGCTGTTACCGGCACTCAGATTGATTCGATATGTTCTGATACACCTTTCGGACAAATTTCAGGCACTCAACCGGTCGGAGGCACTCCTCCTTTTACTTACCTGTGGCAAAGCAGTACAACTTCGGAAACGGGACCATGGAGTGATGCTCCAGGCGTAAACAGCCAGCAACATTATACACCCCCTTCCTTACTGACCCAGACAACCTGGTTCAGAAGGGTGGTCACGGATTCTGATACCCCAGCACTGGTTGATAACAGTAATCCTGTTAAGGTTATAGTGCAGCCTTTTATTAAAGATAATGTTATAGGTAATCCTGATACAATATGCTATAAACAGAATCCACCTCAACTGAATTCTCTGCTTGCAGTTAAGGACGGTAATGGAATTTATGAATATACGTGGGAGTCAAGCACCGATAATGTTAATTTTAATTTTGCTGCATCAGGTACCGAATCTTATCTTCCTCAACCGGAACTTACACTGACTTCGTGGTACCGCCGTAAAGTAACTTCCGGAAGATGTGTTAATACCAGTGCATCAGTCAGAATAAATGTGCTTGATACTATAGAAAACAACATTATTCTTACTCCTGAACAGGAAATATGCGATGGCCAGCTGTTCACTGACCTTTCAGGTACAACTCCCGTCACTACTCCGGCTCTCTCAGGTGGTGATAATGATTACAGGTTCAGATGGGAGAGCAGCCTCGACGGATCAGCATGGAGCACTGCTTCAGGAATAAATAATGCTTCAGATTACAATCCCGATGAGGCAGCACCACCATTCCCGGGTCAGCAATACTTCAGAAGGATCGTTTATTCAGGAACAGATGATGTATGTGTTAATACAAGTGAACCTGTACTAATAACTGAATATCCAGTTATAACCAATAATTTAATAACTTCCGGGGATCAGACCATTTGCTCCGGGGAAACTCCGCTCCAGCTTACTGGATCACTGCCTCTTAACGGTAAAGGTGCAGGATCGTACACATACACCTGGCAGGATCTGAACAAATATCATGGCTGGGCAGATATCCCGGGAGCTGTTGGTGTCACAAATCCCGATTTTTCACCTCCTTCCCTTGCTGATACAACATTATACAGAAGGGTTGTCTATTCATCTGCCTGTTCCGACATAAGTCCCTCAATTGCTATAAATGTACATAAACCTATAGTGAATAATATAATATCTCTTCTTTCAGGGGGAGATACCGATACAACAATTTGTTCAGGCGCATTACCAAACCTGCTTAAAGGAGCAATTCCGTCGGGTGGCACTGACTTACCGGGAGACTATGCATATCAGTGGGCCTCTTCACCTGATAATACTAACTGGATTGATATTTCAGCAGCTGGCAATGGTATTGATTATCAACCACCGGCATTAGAAGCAACAACTTATTATAGAAGAAGAGTAATTTCCGGTCAGTGCACTGATGAAAGCGGAGTTATCAAAATAACTGTTCTGCCATTGATCACAAATAATACTATTGCCGGTGATCAGACTGTTTGCAAGGATGATATGCCAGCCCAGCTCAGCCAGGAATCAGGAGTGGTTTTGTCGGGAGGTGCCGGTACCGGTTCCTATTCATATATATGGGAAGAGAGTACAGATGATGTCATCTGGAATCCGGCTACAGGAACCAATAATGCTCCAAACGGCACCTATCAACCCCCTCTGATGACCATGGCAATGAAATACCGCAGGATTGTTAAATCAGGGGATAACGATTGTTGTATTAACACTTCAAATACATTGAATATTGCAATGGACACCCTGCCTTCGGACTTTACAATGAATGCAGGACCCGACACATCGATTTTTTCATTTGATCGTATAATCCAGATGGCTGCTGAACCGGTTTGGCCCGGAGGATCAGGTAAATGGACTATATTAGAAGGCACCGGGAATTTTATAGATGATACTGAAAACTTAACCAGGGTGACAGGTTTATCAGAAGGATTAAACAGGTTTCTGTGGACAGTGACGATCGGAGCCTGCAAACGGGATGATATAGTTGATGTTACTGTTTATGAAGTTTTTATTCCTGAAGGCTTCTCTCCTAACAATGATATTTATAATAATATATTCAGGATTTCAGGTCTGGACCTTGCGAATCAGGATGCAGAACTTACTATAGTCAATGGTGCCGGTACCGAAGTATATTCAACCACTAACCATAACGGTAATGAATGGAAAGACTGGGATGGCACAAATTCTAAAGGAATAGATCTTCCTGAAGGTACTTATTATTATTTGTTGAAACTGACCTCAAAATGGAACGGTCAGGTATTTAGGAAGAGCGGCTTTGTTATTCTTAAAAGGTATTGATTATATGGTAGATTATAATACTGATCAGGTATTGTATTAATATCAGGATGCATGAAGAGGTTTAAGATTACCTTCATCATATTATTTTTCATCATTAACCAGGCTTCCTCCCAGGTAGCTCCTGATTCAGCAAAAATCAGCCTTGGTTATCCGGTTTACAGCCAGTATCTCCAGAATGGACTTATGATTAATCCTGCCTATACAGGTTCGCGCGGAGTGTTAAGTGCTTTTCTGTCATACAGGATGCAATGGATGGGAACAAAAGGATCTCCTTTGCTGCAATCAGTTTCCTTTCACTCACCTATGAAAGACGATAAAGTAGCCCTGGGCCTGCTGGCGCAGTTCATGCAATACGGAGTCACAAAATCAACAAGTATCTATGCAGATTATGCCTATCATATAAGATTAAAAACAGGAAAAGTGTCTTTCGGATTAAAGGCCGGAGCTGATATTTCAAATACCGATTATACCGGCCTTCTACTGACTGATTCCAATGATCCGGTATTTACTGCAAACGATAAACCATATATTCTTCCCAATATAGGTGCAGGTATCTACTACTTTAACGACAGGTTTTTTGCAGGTTTTGCAATACCGGCTTTTCTCAGTTACCAGAAAACAGACAGAGGCACAACTCAGGTGTACCACAGCTTCAGGGAATACGATTTTCTTATTTCTGCGGGAGGGCTCATAGTATTCTCACCTGTGTTAAAGTTTAAACCTTCAGTGCTGATTGATTACTCTTTGCAGAGGACTAAGAAGCTGAGACAATTCGATATTAATGGTAATTTAATTATAGCAGATCTTATATGGGCAGGTGGTTCGTGGAGAACGTCTGAACAGGTAGTGGTTGGTATTCTTCAGGTACAGATTAACCCCCAGTTGTTATTGGGTTTAAGCTACGACTATCCGGCCGGCCGGATGAATACATATTCAAAAGGATCAAGTGAATTTATTCTGAGATATGAATTCGGATATAAGGTAAGTGCTGCCAATCCGAGATATTTTTGATATATGATTAGAAGGAGTTCAATTATTACATTAATAATTCTGACATCATTTGTGATTCCGGCAGGCACAATGGGACAAAATCCTCCTGTTTATACTGTTGCCAGAGTTTCCTTCAACTCCTCTGCATTCAACGATATCTCTCCTGTGATAGTGGAAGATGGTCTGGTTTTCTGCTCCGACAGACGTTTTAGCGGGATCATGGATCGTACATCATTTGATGGCAGGAGATTATTCAATATCTATATGGCTGAACGGAAAGATGCTGCTGACTGGAAAAAACCAGGAGAAATTAAAAGTGAAAGAAGTAAATTTTTTAATAACGGACCGCTATGCTTTGCACCTGATGGCAAAACAGTATATTTCACCAGTGAAATAGAAACAGGGCAGATTACAAGGAGGCGGGATTTTGTAAACCGCAGTGGAATATTTATCGCAGATCGTGCAGGGATGGAATTAACATCTATACGTCCATTTAAGTACAATAATTCAGAGTATGATATCGGCCAGCCCTCAATCAGCAGCGATGGCAGGTTTCTTTTCTTTGCCTCTGATATGCCCGGTGGCCATGGTAGATCGGATATTTACTATTGTGAATTAATTAACGGTGAATGGGGATCACCAGTGAACATCGGCCCTGAAATCAACTCTCCTTCCCTTGAGAATTATCCTTTTATACATTCTTCAGGCAGACTCTATTTCACCTCAAACCGTCCCGGAGGTCCCGGAGGTATGGATGTTTACTACTCAATAATGAGTAATGGAAAATGGGAGCCACCTGTTCTTCTTCCTGAACCCGTCAATTCATCGTCCGACGATTTTGCATTTGTTGCCTATACTGATCTGCAATCTGGATTTTTCTCTTCGAACCGGAGGAGGACAGATGACATTTATGAATTTAAATCAGCTATTATAAGGAAAGCCTCGTGCGATTCTCTTCTTATAAATAACTATTGCTACGAATTCCTCGAAGTAAATGCAGTTAAATTTGATACAATGCCATTCCGGTATGAATGGAAATTTGGTGACGGGCACCGGTGTATCGGACCTGTTGTTGAACATTGTTATGCCGGACCGGGTACCTATCTTGTTCAGTTAGATGTGGTAAATCTTGTTACCAATGAGGTTTTATATAATGAAAAGTCTGATATTCTTGAGGTTACAGACTATGAACAACCTTATATTTCAGGATCCGACAGTGCTTTTCCCGGACAGGAACTGCACTTCAGCGCTGACAGTACCAACCTGCCGGGATGGGATATAGAGCAATTTTACTGGAATTTTGGAGACGAAACTGTCGCAATTGGCAAGGAAGTTGATAAGACATATCTGAAGCCCGGAACATTTAATATTCAGTTAATAGTTTCAACCAAACCTGAACCGGGTGGGATAGTCAGGGAGGCGTGTGTTTGTAAAAATATTATTATAACACCTCTGCCCTGAATTGGAAATAATTAATTTTGACATTCAATGAAATTGAATAAAGCACTATACGAAATCTTAATAACTGTATTCCTGCTTATTGTCCTCCCTGTAGCTGAATTATCAGGACAACAGGTACCGGGTAAGGATGAGAATGTACCTTTTCTGGTAACCTTCGGAAAAAACGGAGAGACCTCATGGGGAGATGATGATTTCGTTCAGATTTTCTTCTTTACAATACCACGTGATTATAACCAGCAGTTCTATATCAAGGTCTTCGATCCCGACACTGGAGGAGAACATGATGAAATTCAGGGTTTTTGGGATACCAGAAGCCTTTTCACTGTTTATGGTGGCAGAGGAGTGGATCCGGATAAAAATGAAGAATCCAGGGGATTACTTGAAGGAGTTAATTTCAAGACTGGTAATTTACTGGCATCCAGAGCTTTTGGAGAGGAGGTCAGATATGATAACGATTATTATGCTTTTGGACCATTTAATCCCACAGAAGGTGATTTTAATGAGAAATGGAATTCATATATTTTTAAAATAATATGTGAAGGTGTGAGTGGAGATGACGGAAACCTTTACAGGTATTTTCTTAGCCGTTCTCCTGATACCGACCTTCCCATTGAAGGTGCTAATGCCTTTACCTATGAATACACCTTCAGGATGTGGAATAACTTCGAAAGTGTTGCTCATATCTATCCTTATATTGACACGGGCATTGTATCCATCAAACAGAAAAATTTTGACTGGGATGATGACGGGGTCATTTTAGTCATTTCACAATACAGGCAGGGTGTAAGCGTTCCAATTTCCGCTGAGGATAACTGGACAGAATCCACAATTCCTGTTGTAGATGAAGAAATTGGGAAATCATTTGATTTCCGGTTTTATAAAAAACAGGGTGACCTGGTAAGAAATAATAATGTTGTTGTTTCACTCGAAAACCAGAGAGGAGATGCGCTCCAATTCTTTAGTTCGCCTATCGGAGGTGTCCCGGTTTATCAGCCTAAAACACTGATAAGAAAAACTAGTCCAAAAAAATAAGTTAATCTGAGATGAAGTTTGTTCTTAATTGTAAAATAATTATCAGCACCTTATGGTGCTTATTTTTATTCACTGAACTATTATTCTCCCAGGCTTACAGGTTCAAAAATTATGGAGTTGAAAGTAACCTGCCCAATCCGGTAGTCTATACTATAAATCAGGATCAGAATGGCTATCTCTGTGTTGGAACGGCTAACGGACTGTCGCGATTTGACGGATTCGATTTTTATAATGTATCTTTTCCCGATACAGCAGACAACAGGTACCCGACTGTTTCATTAAGGGATGAAAACGGAACACTGTGGTTCGGTTGCAATGACGGTACAGTATTCTATACAGAAGACAGGTTATTGAAACCTGTTACTGTTTTAAACTCATCCATTATCAGCGATATCATTGAAGGACCTGATGGCTCGGTTTTTGTGATCCCGCAACGCAAATCTGTATTTAAGATCAATCCTCTTGATCCCGGGGATGTTCAAACCTTGCCGGTTACTTCTGATCTGTTTATATTCACAGCATGTTTTACTCAAGAAGGAAATTTACTTATAGGCACCCAGGAAAATCTCCTGTTATGCAGTCTGAACGAAGATTCCCTTACAATCTTGGACACCATTGAAGGATTTGATTATTCAAGTGTTAAATGCGTAAGGCAGGTAAAAAATAACAGTTTCATTATCGGGACTGACGGTAACGGTCTTTTTCAACTGAGAATAGCCGGGGATAGCACAATATTATCACGGTTTGAAGGCTACCCTCGGCTGGAATCCCTTGATGTCCGGTCCATTTCTGAAGATACAGAGAATAATTTCTGGATATCAACATTTGGATCAGGCGTGATAAAGTTGCAACTATCTTCGGATAATGAAACCATTGGCAAGATACTGTTTATTGAGAAATCATCCGGTCTTGTGGGAAATAATGTTACTACAGTCTTTCAGGATATGGAAGGTAACAACTGGATAGGATTTTATGGAAACGGCCTTTCAATGCTAAGCTCTCCGGCTTACGTTTATTATATACCCGGAGGGAACACTGATCAAAACAACATCATTTATATAAATAAAATTAGTAACAATTATTTTCTCGGGACTCCATCAGGATTTCATCTTTTTAATCTGGATGATGGCAGATCAGTATCATTTACAGATCTTACAGGGAGTATCGGAAAAAATGAGATTGGTTCGTATCATATAGATAATGAGAATAATATATGGATAGGAACAAAAGGGAATGGTCTGTTTGTCAGAAATAATTCCGGATATATTCGTCAGTTTTACCGTTCAGGTGACTCGGGTACCGACTATATTGCTCATTTCGCTATGAATGACCAGGATATCTGGCTTGCAACACTCAACGGGGTAATTGTAATTGACAGAAACAGTGCTGTTTTGAAGAAGAGTTATAATATCAATAACGGATTGCCTCATAACAGTATAAATCAAATCCTCCTGACACAGGATGGCAGGACATTCATTGCAACTGAAAGTGACAGGTTGTACAGAATCAGCAGAGATACCGGCATACTAGCTGATAATGCAACAATGTATGTTATTAGTTCCCTCAATAAAATACTTGCACTTACACAAAGCACCGATGGAATTATATGGGCGGCTACATATGGAAACGGTATTTTTAAATGCTATAACGATTCAGTTGTTTCGTTAAACACTAATGACGGATTAATGTCAAATTATTGCCACAGCATTTTTTCTGATTCTGAAAACAAGATCTGGGTAGGACATCAAAGAGGATTCTCGAGATATGATCCGGAAGATGAAGTTGTAAAGGTATTTGGAACAGACTTTGCAAAAGGAGGAGACTGTAATGCTAACGGGATGTTCGAATCGCCTGACGGCAAGGTGTTTATAGGAACAACCGAAGGCTTAATAGTATATGACAGACTAAAAGACAGGAAGACCGGGACAGCCCCGGTTAACAACATTAACTATATTACAATTAATAATATCAGATATCCATATCAAGCCTATTATTCTCTTCCATACAAAAAGAGATACGCAATAGATGTTAATTTTGTGGGTATAAATCTCAGCGATCCTGATAAGGTTTATTACAGTACATGGCTCGAAAACTATGATGATGACTGGACAAGGCTAACAACATCAAGAGAAGTACCGTATAGTCTGAGAGACGGGAAGTACAGGTTTAACATGATATCGGTAAATGAGGACGGCCTCTCACAGGAAACGCCTGTGTCTTTCGAAATACTGATAAAGCGACCTGTATGGAGAACATGGTGGTTTATAATTTCCATGGCAGGAGTGGTTACCGGAATTATAATATTAATTGTCAGAGAAAGAGAAAAAGCCCAGAAAAAGACACAGGCATACCTTGAAAGCGAGCTTGAAGCAAGAACAAAGGTTGTAATGAAACAAAAAGCCGAGATCGAGATTCAGAACATTGAGATTACTGATAGTATTAATTATGCTAAACGTATCCAATCCAGTATCTTACCGAATGTTAACAAATTAAAGGAGTATTTCAGGGATGCTTTCATACTTTTCCATCCACGCGATATAGTGAGTGGTGACTTCTACTGGTTCGATAAGTTCTCAGATGATAAATTCATTCTCGTATGTGCTGACTCCACCGGCCATGGTGTGCCTGGTGCATTTATGTCAATGATCGGTTCGACGTTATTACGGGATATAGTAATACGCCAGAGAATATCAAAACCGTCTGAGATTCTGACACTTCTTGATAAACAGATATTTTCAACATTAAATCAGAATCTGGATGTAAGCGTTTCAAATGACGGTATGGATGTCGTAGTCTGTGAATTCAGTCTTAAAAACCGTCATATGAGATTTGCATCTGCTATGCGTCCTGTGATTATTGTTCTGGGTGGAGAGCAGTTCTATATCAAAGGAAACAGATCGTCGGTAGGAGGTGAATCTGTGATTGAGAAATATTTTGATGATCAGGAATATTATCTTAATGAGGGGGATACAATATACCTGTTCTCAGATGGTCTTCCTGACCAGTTTGGCGGACCTGATGGTAAGAAGATGAAAATTGCCAGACTTAAACGACTTATTGAAAAAGTATCTGAAATGCCTCTGGACGAACAGAAGGAGAGTATCTCAAAATACTTTTTTGAATGGAAAGGCAATCAAGAACAGGTAGATGATGTTATTTTTATGGGATTACGGGTCTGATACTTACATTAATCGTATACATCGTTAACAGAAAGGGATATTTCACTGGTTGCTTCAGTATTGCTTTGATTATCAGCCCTGTCTTTAATATAAAAGTTGTATTTTATTATTGCACTGTCGTCAGGTGAATAAAAAAGGTAAAGAAAAGTAACTGCAATTGTGCCTTTTAGTATTTTATTCTGACCAGGCCGCTCCATATAAGGAATCCTGAAACCTGGCGGTTTAAGCGGATCATCATTAGCAACAGGAATCATCGAACCATCAACTTTTCTGTAAAGAGTCATGAAAAGGTTAATTGTATCTGCTGTTCCTCCTTCTGAAGGCTGAGATAATCCAAGGTCTCCATCACCATCTTCAAAATAAAATTTTAACTTTCCTCCTTTATAGCTGTTCCCAAGAATATCGGTAGTATCAAAAACAGCAAAATTTGTAAATTCGATATGAGGTTCGGGAGGCAAAGACTCAATCTTTCTGCACGAAAAAGCCAGTATAGTGAGTAGTAATAATATGAGCGAATACTTAATTGATTTCATGAATCTCAGTTAATATTGTCTTTTGAACAAAAATCACACCAAATATTATCATTTTTTTCTGAAATACAACTTTAACGGCACTCCTGTAAACTCAAATTGTTCCCTGATCCTGTTTTCGAGAAATCTTTTATAAGGATCTTTCACATATTGTGGCAGGTTACAGAAAAAAGCAAAGGACGGAGAATAAGTCGGCAATTGGGTAACATATTTTATCCTTACATATTTTCCCTTTACTGACGGTGGAGGATTTTTCCTGATCACTTCAAGCATAAAATCATTGAGCTGAGAGGTTGCTATTTTTCTTTTCCTGTTTTCTTTTACCCTGTCAATAGTCTCAAGAATCTTATGAATTCTTTGTTTGTTGTTTGCGGATATAAATAAAACCGGGTAATCAATGAAAGGGGCAGTCTTTTTTTTGATCTCCTTTTCAAAACGTTTTGCCGTATTATTATCTTTTTCAATAAGGTCCCACTTATTTACCAGTAAAATTAAACCCTTGTTGTTTTTTTGGATGAGTGAGACAATATTAAGATCCTGGGCTTCAAATCCTCTTGTAGCATCAGCAAGGAGGAGGCAAATATCTGAATTTTCGATGGCTCTTATGGCTCTCATAACTGAATAAAACTCAATATCCTCACTTATTTTCCCTTTTTTTCTGAGGCCGGCAGTATCAACAAGAAGAAAATCATGGTGATATTTATTATAGCGTGTATAGATCGAATCGCGGGTTGTTCCTGCAAGGGGTGTGACGATAATCCTCTCTTCATCTACCAGAGAGTTAACGAGGGTTGATTTTCCCACATTTGGTCGTCCGACAATAGCAACCCTTGGTATCTCAGGTAACATTTCTGCATCCTTATGAGGGAGGTTTTCCACAATAGCATCAAGGAGTTCTCCTGTACCTGAACCACTAACGGAACTTAATGCAAAATAGTTATCCAGTCCCATACTGTAAAATTCGTTTGCATCCAGTAATCGTTTGGAATTATCAACTTTATTAACCACAAGCATCACTTTCTTTTCAGTTTTCCGGAGTAGTGAGGCAATCGACTTATCAAGTTCATGAACTCCGCAGGTTACATCGACCATAAAAAGGATAATGTCAGCCTCGTCGATGGCCAGCATCACCTGTTTATTGATCTCTCCTTCAAAAATATTTTCGGAATTTTGAACGTATCCGCCTGTGTCAATTACAGAAAAATCAACTCCATTCCAGTTGGCAAGACCGTAATTGCGATCGCGGGTTACACCACTAACCTCATCAACAATTGCCTCACGGCTACCGGTCAGTCTGTTAAACAGGGTTGATTTACCGACATTTGGTCTGCCTACGATTGCTACTATTCTGCCCATTAACTACAATCCTTTATATCTATCTGTAACCGAATCTTTTCAGCATCTGGGATTTATCTCTCCAGTCTTTAGTCACCTTTACGAATAGTTGGAGAAATACCTTTTTGCCGAAAAAATTTTCTATGTCAAGCCTTGCTTCTTTGCCGATTTTTTTAAGTTTAGTTCCTTTATGTCCGATAATTATGCCTTTCTGACTCTCCCGGGTAACGTGGATAAGTGCCCTGATTCTGAGCAGGTTGTCCGTTTCCTCGAAGCTTTCTATTTCTGTTTCAACGGAATAAGGTATCTCTTTCTGATAATTGATAAGTATTTTTTCCCGGATTATTTCCGAAACAAAGAATTTTTCGTATTTATCAGTCAGCTGATCTTTGGGGAAAAATGGTGCACCTGCAGGAAGTTTACTAAGAATGGCATTCAGTAACGTATCAAGATTGAAATTGTTAAGTGCCGATACCGGTATTACAGGAGAACCAGGGAAAGAATCCTGCCAGAATTCCACAATTTTATCAAGCTTCTCCTGGTCGCTCAGATCAATTTTATTGATAGCAACTATTACGGGGATTTTTGCACTCTTAATCTTTTCAATATATGCGTTGTCAGATCCTGCTGTTTCTGTAACATCTGTCACATAAAGAATAATATCTGCATCTGTCAGAGCAATATTAACTGTATTCAACATTGTTTCCTGAAGTTTGTATTTCGGTTTCAGGATTCCCGGAGTATCGGAATAAACGATCTGGAAATCATCGCCATTAACGATTCCCATTATACGGTGACGTGTTGTCTGAACTTTTGAAGTTATAATTGACAGTTTTTCACCGACAAGAGTATTCATTATTGTCGATTTGCCTACATTGGGATTTCCAAGTATATTAACAAAACCTGACCTGTGACTCATCGCTAAGTGTTTAAGAAAATCCCCTTTTAAGCATATTAACTTCTTTTTCTGTCAGGAATCTCCATTTACCCCTTGGAAGATTTTTCTTAGTTAATCCGGCGAAGTATACTCTGTCGAGTTTTTTGACCTTATAGCCCAGCGATTCAAATAAACGTCTTAAGACTCTGTTCTGACCGGAATGAAGTTCAATGCCAACCTGGGTTTTATCGTCAGGATCAGCATATGATACTGCGTCTGCAATTACTAACTCCCCATCGAGATATATACCTTCAGCCAGCCTGGCAAGATCATTTCTTGTTACGTGTTTGTTGAGGAAAACATGATAGATCTTTTTCCTGTTGAATCTGGGGTGGATTAGTTTCCCTGTCAGATCCCCATCGTTAGTGAGAAGAAGAACTCCTGTTGTCTCTTTGTCGAGCCGGCCTACAGGATAGATCCTTTCAGGGCAGGCATTCCCAATAAGTTCCAGAACTGTATGATCAGCGTGAGGATCTTCAGAAGTAGTGATATATCCTTTGGGTTTATTCAGAAGAATGTACACCTTTTTCTCTGCTGAAAGCGGTTTGTTCCGGTAGCGTACATCATCCTTATAATCAACTCTTGTGGTAAGGTCTGTGATCTTTTTTCCATTCACTGTTATAAGACCATTCCGGATTAGGTCATCGGCTTCCCTGCGAGAGCAGAGTCCGCTGTTTGCAATAAACCTGTTCAGTCTTATCAGTTCTGTTCTTTTTTCCCTGCCAATATTCATTATACCACCTAATTATCAGGCTGCAAAGGTACAATTATTTGATGATATTATGGTTTAATGATTTTTTTGCAACTTTGTGTATTTGAAATTAAAGCAACCATGACATTAATAAAATCGATATCGGGTATAAGGGGGACTATTGGAGGGAGGCCAGGCGAAGGACTGACTGCGGGAGATATAGTAAAATTTTCTGCCGCTTTTGGTACATGGATCCTGAGAAAGCACTATAAGCAAAAAATATCAATCATAACAGGACGTGACGGAAGGAGATCCGGGAGGATGGTAAATGATATTGTTAACGCTACTCTTTGTGGGCTTGGGATTGATGTTACTGACCTCGGTATGGCAACAACACCAACTGTTGAACTTGCAGTTACAGGTTCAGGAGCTCAGGGTGGAATTATCATCACAGCAAGCCATAATCCGGCTGAGTGGAATGCCCTGAAACTGCTTAATGAGCAGGGGGAATTCCTTTCTTCAGAAGATGGCAGGAAGGTTCTTGAAATAGCAGATTGTGAAGATTTTGATTTCGCACCTACTGGTTCAATCGGCACATTAAAACATGATGATTCGTGGAACAGGAAGCACATTGATAAAATCATGAATCTGGATCTTATTGATTCAGATTCAATCAGGTCTCTGGGATTATCGGTAGCTGTTGATTATATTAATTCTGTAGGAGCACTTATAATACCCGATCTGCTCACTTCACTGGGAGTCAGGAAAATCTATGAGATGAATTCAATACCTGATGGTAATTTTGCTCATAATCCCGAACCACTTCCTCAGCATCTCCATGGTATTTGTGACCTTGTGGTCAAAGAAAAAGCTGATGTCGGTTTTGTAGTTGATCCGGATGTGGACCGTCTGGCAATAGTATGTGAGGATGGAACCATGTTTGGTGAGGAATATACTCTTGTTTCAGTATCGGATTATGTTTTAAAGCATACACCCGGGAATACAGTATCAAATATGTCATCAACAAGGGCCTTGAAAGATATAACGGAGAAATATGGTTACCAGTATTATTCATCTCCGGTTGGCGAAGTAAATGTTGTTGAGGAGATGAAGGCAAGGCAGGCCGTTATTGGAGGCGAGGGAAACGGCGGCGTAATCTATCCCGAACTTCATTATGGTCGTGATGCACTTGCCGGAATAGCACTTTTCCTCTCCCATCTGGCAACGAGCAGGATGAAATGCTCCTCATTACGGCAATCATATCCCGGATATATCATAGCAAAGAAAAAGCTTAGTCTTTCTCCCTCTGTTGAGTTTAGTAATATACTTGATGCAGTAAGAAGTCATTTTCATGATCAAAAGATTGATGAAAGGGATGGTATGAAAATCGAATATGAGAACGGTTGGGTTCAGATCCGTAAATCAAATACTGAGCCTGTAATGCGAATCTATGCGGAAGGGCGAACAGGTCAGGACGCAGAAGATCTTGCAAACAGGGTAATTGAGATTGTTAAAAAAGTCTAATTTTTCCGGATTTTTTCATAACACTGGAATAAAACCACTTTGTTAAGTGTCTTTAAAACAGTAAAAGCTGAAAAAGTATTATTGTTAAATAACGTTAATAATATCAAAAGAATGATACTAATTAATACTTTTATGGCTCGTTTTTTTGAATGTATTATATTAAAGTATTATAAATAGTAATATACATAAAAAAGGATAATTCCAAATGAAAAGAACAGTTATTATTACGGCTATTGTAGCAGTTTTGGCAATCACAATACTGATTGTTATCGGCAAGGTGACCTCGAAAAAAGACGTAGAAAATCTTTACGTGGAAACCAAGAGAGGACAATTTGATATAATAGTTACCACAACAGGTGAGCTTGAGGCTGAAAACTCAACTGATATTACAGGACCTCAGTTTACGCAGAACAGAAGAATGAGGGCAATGGATATTCAAATCACTGATCTGGTACCGGAAGGCACTGAAGTCAAGGAAGGGGATTATATTGCAACACTTGACAGAACTAATTTTGACAACAATCTTAAGGATGAACTTGAACAATTGGAAACACAGGTAGAAAATCTGGAGGTAAAAACTCTGGATACTGCTGTGACTCTCAGTAATTTAAGAGATAACATAAAAAATCTCCAGTTTAATGTAGAAGAGGCTGAGATTACACTTGATCAATCACAATATGAGCCACCTACCACAATACGTCAGGCTGAAATTTCGCTTGATAAGGCAAAACGGTCACTGGAGCAGACAAAAAAAAGTTATGCTCTTAGAATTGAACAGGAAAAATCAGATATTAGAAGGCAAGAAATAAGGATAAGGGAACAGCGTGAGACTGTTGCAGATATACAGAAAGTACTTTCACAATTTGTTATTACAGCTCCTTCAGACGGTATGGTTATTTACAAAAGAGACAGGACAGGTACAAAAAGGAAAGTTGGTTCTTCAATCAGTCCGTGGGATAATGTTGTTGCAACACTTCCTGATATGTCAACAATGATTTCAAAAACTTATGTCAATGAGATTGATGTCAGCAAGATAAAATCTGGGCAGAAGGTTGAAATTGCAGTTGATGCCTTTCCTGACAGAGCTTATGCAGGTTCGGTTATAAGTGTGGCAAATATCGGAGAACAACTGCCAAATACTGATGCAAAGGTGTTTGAAGTAATGATTAAAGTTGACAGATCTGATCCTATTTTAAGACCATCTATGACAACAGGCAATAAAATTATTACCAAGTCTATTGACGATGTTACCTATATTCCTCTAGAGTGTGTACATGCAACAGCTGACAGTGTTCCTTTTGTATATACGAAAAACGGTTACAAACAGATTGTCTTGCTTGGAGAATCGAACGAAGATAATATAGTTATTGAAGACGGATTGGAGATTGGTGAAACGGTTTATCTTAACACACCTGAAGATCCAGATGACTTTAAGTTATCCGGAGAGGATCTGATCGCAATTAATAAGGAAAGAGCCAAAGCTAAAAGAGATGAAGAGCAAAGAACTCGTGATGAAGCTGAAAGAGCTCTTAGTAAAAGACCCGGAATGGAGGGGATGACTCCTGAAATGATGGAGCGATTTCAGAATATGAGACAGGGCGGAGCAAGAGATACCAGCGCAAGAAGAATGATGAATCTTCAGAGAAACCAGCAGGGAACTCCGCAGGGAACAACAAGAGATACTACAGTCAGACGAAGACCTAATACGCAAACAGGAGGGCAAACCAGCAACCAGGATCCTGGGTCTTCTGCTTAATCTTCGATTTATAAGAAATTAAAAGCAATTAGCTATGTTTAAGTTTATCTACAGATATTTCCACGATATTGAGATTGCAGTTGAATCAATCGTTGCAAACAAATTGAAATCCATGCTTACAGCTCTTGGCATCATATTCGGTGTAGCGGCTGTTATTGCTATGCTGGCAATAGGGAAAGGTGCCAAGCAGGAAATTCTGGAACAGATGAAGATGGTTGGAGTTAACAATATCCTCATCAATCCGATCATCTCCGACAAATCATCCTCGTCAGAAAATGAAGGTGAGAAGCAACAGAAAAAATTCTCAAGGGGTTTAAATATGCTTGATGTGCAAGCAATAAGAGCGACAATTCCTTCCGTAAAGAGAATAAGTCCCGAGATCTCATTTAACTCCACAGCAATGCTTAGTGGTGTAAAATATACTGCCAAGCTTGTTGGTGTATCAAATGACTATTTTTATCTCTATAATCTACCACTTATTTCAGGAACCTTTTTTAACGAATTCCAGGAAGAAAACGGCATCCAGGTATGCATTATAGGGGCAAACATCAGGGCAAAATTCTTCAGTAAGGTTGATCCTCTTGGCCAGTATATAAAGTTTAATGGTATATGGCTGAAAGTTATTGGTGTACTTCAGAAAACCAATGTTACTCTGACCGGATTTGAAGAAAAAGGAGTAAATGTCTATAATGATAACATTTATATTCCCATACAGACAATGCTCATGAGATACCAGAACAGAGCCCTAGTAAATACAAAACTGGCCTCTGAGGCCACATCGCTGTCGTTTTTTGGAGGAGGCGGACCGGGAGGCGGGCCAATGGCAAGAGTCATAGTCAGCAGTTCGGATGCTTCATCAGATACTGAAACTAATTATAATCAGCTCGACAGGATTGTTGTGCAGGTACAGCAAACCGAACAGCTAAATCCAACCACGGAAACCCTCAGTCGTATGCTGACACGTCGCCACACAGAAGTAAAGGATTTTGAAATAACAGTTCCGGAACTATTACTTAAACAGCAACAGAGAACTAAGGATATTTTTAATATTGTTCTTGGTGCAATTGCCAGCATATCCCTTGTTGTTGGAGGAATAGGTATTATGAATATCATGTTTGCATCAGTTATGGAGAGAATAAAGGAGATAGGTACAAGGATGGCAATTGGCGCTAAAAAGATGGACATAGTCGTTCAGTTTCTGTCAGAGGCAGTTCTGATAAGTGTTACAGGCGGTTTTATCGGCATCTTTTTTGGAGTGATCATGGCAAAACTGATTCAACAGATTGCCGGCATAATGACTATTGTCTCACTGTTTTCAATAGCAATCGCATTTGGAGTATCTGCAGCTGTTGGAGTTGTATTTGGCTATTCTCCGGCAAAGCGGGCATCAGAGAAAGATCCTATTGAATCATTAAGGTACGAATAAACATTAAAAATAAAGATGAAGAAATTACTATTATTATCAATGATAGGTGTGCTTCTTTTTTCCCTGAAAATAGCAGAGGCACAGGAGTATAGAAAATTAACCCTTCAGGATGTAATAAGAATCGCCGAGGAACAATCTCCTAATGCATTTATGGCTAAACACAGGTTCAGGGCCAGTTACTGGCGATACCGTACTTTTGTGGCAGAATACAGGCCTTCGCTGACACTTACAGGTACAACGCCATTCTATAGTACTGCTTTTGAAAGGGTTTGGAACTCAATAACCGAGACCTGGGATTATAAAGCTACAAATATACTTCGTAACCTGGGATCCCTTTCACTTACGCAAAATATCGGTTTAACAGGAGGATCAATATCTTTAAATTCTGATCTGACCCTGGAAAATGACTTTGAAAATGATACACGTAAATATATTTCGGCTCCACTAAGCATTGGACTAACTCAACCCTTATTCAGATACAATTCCCTTAAATGGCAGAAGAAGACTGAACCGCTGCAATATGAATCTGCAAAAAAGACATTTATTTCGAACATGGAAAATGTACATCAGCAGGCTGTAATGTATTTCTTTTCGCTTGCACTGGCCCAGATCAATGTGCAGATTGCTGATATGAACTATTCTAATGCTGATACACTCTGGCAAATAGCACGTGGTCGTTATGATCTGGGTACTATTGCAGAAGATGAGCTGCTTCAGATGCAGTTGTCATGGCTTAATGCCGAAACAGCACGAAAAGCGGCCGAGATGAATTTAAGAGACAGGGAGATACGGTTAAGATCATTTCTCGGATTTAATGAAACTGTAAGGATTGAACTGATAATCCCATCTGAGATCCCTGATTTGCAGGTTAGTGTTCAGGAGGTTCTTGATCTTGCCCTGGCAAACAATCCGGAGGTACTTGAACAACAGCTAACACTCCTTGAAGCACAGAGTAGTGTAGCACAGGCCAAAGCTGAAAAAGGGCTTAATGCCAACCTTATTGCGTCGTTCGGTTTACGGGATCAGGATTCGGATTTTTCACTCGCTTACTCGAAATCGAACCAGCAGCAGAATATAAGGATAGGAATTACTTTGCCCATCCTCGACTGGGGTCTTGGCCGGGGAAGATACAAAATGGCTCAGTCGAGCCTTGAACTGGCGCAGGTTCAGTCGCAACAGGCGTTAACCGACTTCGAACAGAACCTGTTTCTCGATGTGGAACAATTCAACCTTCAGTCTGAACAGGTAGCCATTGCAGCCAAGTCGGATACTGTCGCGCAAAAAATGTTCGAGGTCACAAAACAAAGGTTCCTTATCGGTAAAATCGCTGTTCTTGAACTCAATAATGCCGATACAAAAAAAGACCAGAACCGGAGGGCTTATATACAGGCTTTACAGAATTACTGGAACTATTTTTATAATCTCAGGGAACTTGCTCTTTATGATTTTATTGAAAGGAAACCACTGGAAACAGATTTTGAAAAGCTGATTCAGTAAACATCATACAAAAATATAATTACAGAAAGGGGCTGGGTAAATTTAATTCAGCCTTTTTTTTGCAAATATTTTTTATCTTTGCGCCTCAATAAGAAGACTCAGAAAAATTATCCTAAAAAATCCAAAAAACTGACAAATGCAAAATAAAGCGGCTATTATCGTTCTTGCAGTTGCATTAGCAGTGGTTTCAATCTATCAGTTATCTTTTACTGCTGCAACCTACAAGGTTAAAAAAGATGCCAGGGAGTATGCACAGGGGGACCTGGTTAAACAACGTGCATATATCGATTCAATTGCAACCCTTACAAAAGAAGAATGGAGTTTTCTGGGTAACACTTTTAAGGAGTGCCAGAAGAAAGAGATCAACCTTGGACTTGACCTTAAGGGAGGGATGAATGTTACCCTGGAAGTATCTGTTGAAGATATATTAAAAGCCCTTTCAAATTACAGTACAGATAAAATCTTTAATGAAGCTCTGGCCCGTGCCCGTCAGGAACAAAAACAAAGTCAGCTGGATTATCTAACACTTTTTTACAGAGCCTTCCAGGAGATTGATCCAAATGCCAAGCTTGCCGCCATTTTCGGAACAGTTGAACTAAGAGACAGGATCAACTTCAATTCATCAAATGAGGATGTGATGGAAGTTCTGGACGATGAAGTAACAGCTGCTATTGATAACGCTTTTAATATCCTTCGCACCAGAATCGATCGCTTCGGTGTTGTACAACCCAATATTACCCAGCTTGCCACAAAAGGCCGTATACTTATTGAGCTTCCCGGTCAGGACGATCCCAAAAGAGTTCGTGAACTGTTGCAGGGAACCGCAAACCTCGAATTCTGGGAAACCTACGAAAATGCAGAGGTCATTGGTTATCTTGCACAGGCAAATGAGCTCCTGAGAGAGATAGAGTTAACCAGCAAAGGTGTTAGTGATACAACTGTTGCAGAACAAGTAGAAACACCCCAAGTGGAGTCTGCTGCCGATACAACAACAACAGAGCAATCACTTCTTGAACTGATTGAGCAGGATACTACAACCACTGCTGAAGCTACAACCAGAGAGGAATTCAATATTCAGAATCCGTTGTTTGGTATACTTAGTCCGCGGGTAACCGCCCAGGGAGAACCGTTGCCATCAAGTATGGTTGGTCTTGCCAGTGGACTCGATACTGCCAGAATCAATGACTATTTAAAAATAAACCAGATAAGATCTCTTTTTCCCAGGGATCTGAAATTGTTATGGAGCCAGAATCCTTTTAAGTATGATCCGTCAGGCACTCTTTACGAATTTCATGCAATAAAAGTGACGACCAGAGACGGACAGCCCCCTTTAAGCGGAGATGTAATCACTTCAGCCCGCCCCTCTTCAGGTATAACCGGATCGGAGGTTAAGGTCGATTTCAATATGAATGCTGAAGGAGCTAAGACATGGGCAAGAATGACACGTGAGAATGTCGGCAGATGTATAGCAGTTGTTCTTGATGGTTACGTCCGTTCCTACCCGAGAGTTGAAAATGAAATAACCGGGGGAAGTACTGAAATAACCGGCGATTTTACTATTGAGGAAGCCGATGACCTTGCCAATATTCTTAAATCAGGTAAGATGCCTGCCCCTGCCAGAATAGTCTCTGATACAGTTGTAGGTCCAACTCTTGGAAAAGAAGCAATACATTCCGGATTTATTTCCTTCATGATTGCGTTCATAATGGTTCTCATATATATGATCTTTTATTACAGCAGAGTAGCCGGAACAATTTCCGATATTGCATTATTTGCAAATATTTTCCTTATTTTCGGAGTACTGGCTTCACTGAGTGCGGTACTTACTTTACCGGGTATCGCAGGTATTGTCCTTACTATGGGTATGGCAGTCGATGCCAACGTGCTCATCTATGAAAGGATCAGAGAGGAAATCCGCGCAGGAAAAGGGATAAAACTTGCTATTTCAGATGGTTATAAACGAGCATACTCAGCCATTGTCGACTCAAACCTTACAACACTACTTACCGGTATCGTACTTTATGTTTTTGGAACCGGACCTATAAAAGGATTTGCCACAACCCTGGTTATAGGTATTCTGACTTCCCTCTTTACTGCAATATTCATAACCAGACTTATTTATGAATATTTCCTGAAAAGAAATGCAAAACTCACATTCTCTATCAAAATTACAGCTAACATTCTGAAGAATACTAAAATAGACTTCATAGGCATGAAGAATTACTTCTATGCCGCTTCGATTATTATAGTTGTCATCGGGATAGGTTCCCTTTTTGTTAGAGGTTTAAACCAGGGAATTGATTTTACAGGTGGACGAACTTTTGTTATCAGATTTGACGAACCAGTCTCAACACAGGATGTGGCAAGCACCCTGACGAATGTTTTTGGCGAGATGCCTCAGGTAGTAACATTTGGGAGCGACAGACAGGTTAAGATCACTACTAAATATAAAATTGATGAGACAGGTGTAGATAACGAAGTTGATTCATTGCTTTATGTTGGTCTTAAAGGAATGATAGGGGAGAATGTATCTCAGGAAGAATTTCTTTCTGACTACAGAAGAAGTTCAGAAACGATAGGACCGACAATAGCTACGGATATAAAGATAAAAGCTGTTTATTCTGTTGCAATTGCCCTTATAATCATCTTTCTTTACATCTTTATCAGGTTCCGGAACTGGCAGTACGGTTTTGGAGCTGTAGCCTCGCTCGTTCACGATACATTGTTCGTGATAAGTATTTACTCACTTTTTTGGGGCATCCTGCCATTCTCCCTCGAGATTGATCAGGCGTTTATTGCAGCAATACTAACTGTTATAGGTTATTCTGTGAATGATACAGTAATCGTTTTTGACAGAGTGAGGGAATATTTGCCAATTTACCGGAAACGTCCCCTGAGAGAGGTCCTTAATATGGCAATGAATGCAACTTTGAGCCGTACTATTAACACGTCATTTACAACACTTCTTACTGTTACAGCAATATTCATCTTCGGAGGAGCAGTTATCCGGGGATTTGTATTTGCGCTTATGCTTGGAGTCTTTGTCGGAACATATTCTTCAATATTCATTGCTTCGATGCTTATGTACGATACTTCGCGGAAGAGAGGCATTGTAATTGACTCAAAAACAAAGATCCAGGAATAACTGTAATGCGCCAGTAATTAATTCAAGTTGCTTATTGCATGTTGCAGGGTAATTAGCTAATAATATAGGTGGCAGATAAAAATCAAACTGTGGAATTTAGAGTTTTTTATCGACCCTCTTTTATTTCCTTTCAGCCAAAATAAAAAATTCATTAAACTTTTCTAACTTTGTAAAGATTGTAATTATTAACTGGCTGTATAATAATCACAGGTATCTGAATGAGCGGACAGGAAATATTTGTTATTATTGTTGTGGTCCTTCTGTTATTTGGTGCAGATAAACTGCCCGAACTGGCCAGGGGGTTTGCTAAAGGTATACGTGACTTCAGGAAGGCAACTGACGACATTAAAAAGGAATTTGAGGAGAGTACAAGCGAGTTAAGAAAAGATCTTAATGATGTTACAAATACAATAAAGAATGAGGTAACCGAAATGTCAGAAAATATTCAGAGGGATGTT
>CAZQVL010000011.1:0-31494 GCA_964596715.1 uncultured Rikenellaceae bacterium | reverse complement strand
GAAGGATGTTAATGAGGTTTCAGAGAACATTGAAAATGATGTAAATGAAGTGAAGGATAATATTCAAAAGGATATCAACGATGTTTCTGACGATTACCGGAACGAACCGAATGACTGATACACTTTTCCCCCGGTTGCTGACTAATAATTTTCTGAACAGCGGGTACATCCTGTTATATTCAAATCCTTTTTAGAAGCACTATGATCAGAACCAGCGGTATTACAAAATCATTTGGAGAGCTAAGGGTTCTTAAAGGGATTGATATAGAAGTCAGGGATAAGGAGGTAATATCTATAGTTGGTGCCAGTGGAGCAGGGAAAACAACTCTTCTACAGATAATTGGCACACTCGACAAACCCGATAACGGCACAATACTTTATAATGGAACAGACACAAGCCGTTTAAAGGGAAAATCACTTGCTTCTTTCCGTAATAAGAATATTGGATTTGTTTTCCAGTTTCATCAGCTCCTGCCTGAGTTTACAGCTCTTGAGAATGTGTGCATACCTGCATATATAACGGGTAAAAGCAAGACTGAAGCTGAAGCGGAAGCATCTGAACTTCTCGGTTTTCTTAATCTTTCTGACAGGCTGGAACATAAGCCATCCGAGCTCAGTGGTGGGGAACAACAACGTGTCGCCGTAGCCCGGGCCCTGATAAATAACCCATCTGTAATTCTTGCTGATGAACCTTCTGGAAACCTCGACTCTGAAAACAAAAATGAACTTCATAAGCTCTTCTTTAAACTCAGAGATACTTTTGGCCAGACAATCATAATTGTTACTCACGACAGACAACTTGCAAAAATGTCGGACAGAATCCTGCAGATAAAAGACGGACTTATTGTCAATGAGTCTTAAGCGTTTATATAACGGCATTCCTGCAGGTGAATTAAAACTGTTCCTCGAAGAAAAATATCTTCAGTACAACAACGCCTCTTTCATAAATTGTGATCCTGTTTCAATTCCACATATGTTCTCAGATCCGCTCAACAGGGAAATTGCCGGATTCCTGGCAGCTACCATTGCATGGGGCCGCAGGGATCTGATCCTGAGAAGCAGTAATATACTTATTGAAAAGATGGATGGTAATCCCTATAAATTTATTATCTCAGCTGACCAGGATGACATGGAAAGGATCTCCGGTTTTGTTCACAGGACTTTCAATGGAACAGATTGCAGATACTTTGTTCAGGGATTGAAACATATTTATACCAGTTACAATAGTATGGAAGATGTGATACTCGAGGGAATGCGATCCGGCGGATCCCTCCGTGATGGTTTGGACAATCTCCGTAAGATCTTTTTTTCTCTTCCTCATGCTGTAAGAAACGAAAAACATTTTGCCGATGTCAAAGGGGGTGCAGCAGGTAAAAGGCTAAATATGTTTCTTCGATGGATGGTAAGAAGAGATGACCGGGGAGTTGATTTTGGCATATGGAAGAGAATTGATCCGGCAATGCTGTACATCCCGCTCGATATTCACTCGGGTAATACGGCAAGGAAGCTGGGACTGCTGAGAAGAAAAATAAACGACTGGAAAGCTGTTGAGGAATTGACTGCCGTTCTCAGGGAATTCGATCCAGCCGATCCTGTGAAGTATGATTTTGCATTGTTTGGTATTGGTGTTTTTGAAGGTTTCAAAACACTGTAATAAACACTCCGTTACCTCTGACTGTTGAGGATTTAATTGACAGTCCGGCAGCGTTGGTGAAATATCTGATCCCTCCTTTTGCTATATAGTTAATAAAATTCCGGTGGTGATCTCCTGAGGCTATGCGTTCGATGCCGTATGCCAGTGACCGTGAAAATCCGGCTGGCATCGGGGAATTATAATCTGCAATTATCACCTTCGGGGCTATGCGTTTCATTTCCCGGAGGATTTTCACTGCCACTAGTTCATCGAACTGATGTACAGCCATCGACGTTAATGCAATATCGAATTCCCGGTCGCGATAACATGAAAGGTCAGTGGCATCCTTTACCTCGAAAAGTATATTTTTTATCCCTTTTTTATTTGCCCTCCCGGATGCGTAACTGATAAGTTTATCATCAAGATCGATACCTGTTACGTGTCCGGCTTTTGCTGCAAGTGCTAATGCTAGTCTACCGGTTCCACAGGCAACATCAATTACTCTGGTTGCCTGCCCGGTTTTTTCCACGATAGAGGCCCGCACACCCGCAAGCAGAGGATCGATCAATATCCGGTAAAGAAAGCCTTTGAGATAAAGGTTCATAATTATTTTTTAATATTGAGGTAAATATACGATTATTGGGATAATGTCAGTTTTGACTTGCCCTCCGCCCTCTGCTTCTTTCCCTTAGCCTTTGTGTCGTTGGACCGTTGGTCCATTACGCCTTTTTTATAAATGTTACTAATTTTTATAAATTGCAACAAAATTTATTACCATGATATTATCTGTTTGCGGGTTAATCTGTAATGATTGTGAATTCCTTGGCAAAAGCTGCAACGGGTGTGTTGAAGTTAAAGGTTCCACTTTCTGGGCACAGGAGATGATACCCGATAAAGTTTGTCCGCTTTACAATTGTGCGGTAAACGTTAAGAATTATAATCACTGTGGTAGCTGCGAGGAGTTACCTTGCAAATTGTTTCTCGAGATGAAAGATCCTGACCTTTCCGATGAGGAACATATGGAGTCAATCAGTACGCGGGTCAGAAGGCTGAGAGGAGAGAACTGATTGCAAATCCGTGACAGCATTGACGGGGACTTAAATAAGGGCAGTGAATTACCCCCCTTTAGGGGGGCTGGGGGGTGAAACTTAAAAGATAATTTGACTTTCA
Organism: uncultured Rikenellaceae bacterium; assembly: GCA_964596715.1. GTDB lineage: Bacteria > Bacteroidota > Bacteroidia > Bacteroidales > VadinHA17 > LD21. The sequence continues at coordinate 28,691 of CAZQVL010000011.1, read as the reverse complement.
GGGAGACCATACTCTTCTTTCATTTCAATCCCCAGATTTCTTAATTCATCAAGAACCGGATTATAAATTTCAGGAACCACAGGCCTGTAAATACCTTTGAGTGTTATTCTTTTTTTAGCAATCATCTTTACAGCAATAGCTGCGGGCAGAGCAACTGTGCGTGCTATGGAAGTGTTAGTTGAGGGAGTGCCGTAATCAACCATCCCCGATTTAATCACTTCTTTTCCGGAACCGGGGTAAGAAGCAAGAAAAATATGTTGCAACAGAACCATATCACGCTCATTATCAGCCAACAACATCTTTTCTATCATTTTTCCCGATGTTATCTCAAACGGTGTAGTACTGGTATAATCAAGTTTTTCTTCACTGAAAAATCCAAGCCATTCCAATGATTGTATTGCAGAAGAGTCAACCGGAACACCAAGTTTAACAGCAATCTTTTCCCTGAGGTTGTTTTTTTCTATTCCGGCCCTTTCAGCAATAAATCCGGCCAAAGTTTTACCGGTATAATCCACGCTACTATCATCCAGCATATTAAGACTCTTCATTACATCCAGTGTTTCGCACCATCCTTTGAATCTGAATGTACCCCTGTACATAGTTCTTGTTTCTGGTATACCGTATATTTCAACATAACTTATTGAATCCCTGTTTGGATAGACCTCCAGGTTGCCGACACCCGGGAATAAGTAATCGAACCGGTCCTTAAAAAGATTCACTGGTTCAATTTCCACTTTTTTACCTTTCTTCAGATAGAGGGCACTATTTAGGCTTGCCAGAATAACACCTTTAGGACTCCAAGAGAACTTGTACCTGAGAGGATTATTTGCAGCTTCCGGGGCAGGTAATGCTCCGCAGAGGGAATAAAACTCCTCTACTTTTCCACCTTTTCTATGGATATGATCTATTATTCTCATCGCACTCATGTGGTCAATTCCCGGATCAAGTCCTATCTCATTAAGAACAATTACTCCAGAACTTTTTGCCGATTCATCAAGAGCCTGCATCTCAGGCTGTACGTAAGATGTTGTTACCAGTGGTTTGCTAAGCCTGATACAAATTTTTGCAACGTCAGTATGGTACTTGTAAGGTAACAGAGAAACTGTTATATCATGATCATTGATAAGTCTGAACAGGGTTTCAGTGTCAGCCATTGACCATTGCAGGGAAGATCCGAGGGGATGGCCTTTAATCATCCTGTCAGCTTTTGATCTTGTCGATGTGGCAATCATTACTCTGAAATTGTTTTCAAGTAAATACTCAACCATTGGTTTTACTACAAGCCCTGCACCAAGAATAAGAATTTTCTTCATAATCATTTAAGTAATTGTTATTACCAAGATAACAATTTCCTGGTTTGAAGGAGTATAATTCTCTGTGTTCTCTGTGACTTTCCCTACTGCCGGCAGGCAGGGGAAGTGTAACTCTTTGAAGCAAAAGAAGTTACACAGAGGGCCACGGAGAATACACGGAGTCACACAGAGGTATACCTAAATCAATACCTGATGATAATTAAAATTCAAAATGCTTTCATTAATATTAACGTCAGTGTATCTTTGTTGATACCTATTTGTTTCAACGATAAGAAAAGATAAAACATTAACTCCAAATGTCAGAAAATCAAAAGTATGCTGAAACTCCGCTGATGAAGCAGTATTATAGTGTCAAAGCGAAACATCCTGATGCTATACTGCTTTTCAGAGTTGGTGATTTCTATGAGACATTTGGTGAAGATGCAATCAAAGCCTCAGGAATACTTGGGATCACACTTACACGAAGGGCTAACGGATCCGCATCTTTTGTTGAGCTTGCAGGATTTCCGTATCATGCTCTTGATACTTATCTTCCCCGGTTGGTAAGGGCAGGGCAGAGGGTGGCAATCTGCGATCAGTTGGAAGACCCTAAACTTGCAAAGAAAATTGTTAAAAGAGGAATTACTGAACTTGTTACACCCGGTGTTTCTCTTAATGAAAATGTTCTTATTCATAAAGAAAATAATTTTCTGGCTGCTGTTCATGTTGATAAAAAAATATCGGGAGTAGCATTTCTGGATATTTCCACGGGTGAGTTTCTCGTATCGGAAGGTACCCTGGAATATGTTGATCAGATGCTGAATAATTTTCAGCCCAAAGAGGTTCTGTTTGAGAAGCGTAAAAGAGACCTTTTCCTAGAAAGTTTCGGATCAAAATTTTACACTTTTAAACTTGATGACTGGATCTTTACACCGGAGGCGGCTACCGACAGGCTATTAAAGCAATTCGAGACCAGTTCATTAAAAGGATTCGGAGTTCATAACCTTTCTTACGGGATTATTGCTGCAGGAGCGATTCTTTATTATCTCGATATAACTCAGCATGATCAGCTTGGACATATCACATACCTTTCACGGATTGAGGAGGACAGGTATGTCTGGCTCGACAAGTTCACTGTAAGAAATCTGGAGCTATTCCATTCTCCTTACGAAGGAGCCAAAACCCTTATTGATGTGATGGATCGCACTATCTCGCCGATGGGGAGCAGATTACTTAAAAGGTGGATCTCTTTTCCTTTAAAAGAAATACAGCCTTTAAATGAGAGGCTTGATATTGTGCAGCATCTTGTTTGTAATGCTTCTTTCAGGGAGGAGATCGCTGATCTGATAAATCAGATCGGCGACCTGGAGCGGCTCGTGTCAAAAGTTGCTGTTAACAGGATCAGTCCACGGGAAATGGTCCAGTTGAAGCGGGCACTTAAAGCAATTGAACCTCTTCAGAAGCTTTGCGACGAAAGTGGTTGTGCGCCACTTGCCAAACTGGCCGTACAATTGGATCCATGTAAACCTCTGGCAGATAAAATTGACCGAGAGCTGAATAATGATCCTCCGGTACACATAAACCGTGGAAACATAATTGCACAAAACGTATCTGATGAACTGGATGATCTCAGAAGGATACTTTACAGCGGCAAGGACTTTCTTACAGAACTTCAGAACAGGGAAAGTGAAAGAACAGGGATAACATCTCTAAAGATAAGTTTTAACAATGTGTTCGGTTATTATATCGAAGTCAGAAATACCCATAAGGACAAAGTGCCACATGACTGGATAAGGAAACAGACACTTGTCAGCGCTGAAAGATATATTACCGAAGAACTGAAGGAATATGAAAACAAGATACTGGGGGCAGAGGAAAAGATCAATCAGATTGAAACAAAACTTTTTAATGATTTGGTATTTGCAGCTCTTGCATATATCTCACCTGTTCAGTTAAACTCCTCACTCATAGCAAACCTCGATTGCTTTCAGTCGTTTGCTGTAATCTCTTCTGAGAGTAATTATGTAAGGCCGGTCCTTAACGATACAAAAAAACTGGAAATCGCCGAGGGCCGTCACCCGGTTATTGAAAAACAACTTCCTCTCAGCGAATCGTACATCCCCAATGACCTGATTCTGGATACAGAGGATCAGCAGATTATTATCCTTACAGGACCAAATATGTCGGGGAAATCGGCTTTATTGCGCCAGACAGCCCTCATCATAATCATGGCACAGATTGGCTGTTTTGTTCCTGCAACAGAGGCTGCTATAGGAATAGTTGATAAAATATTTACAAGAGTGGGTGCCTCAGATAATATCAGTCTTGGTGAATCGACTTTTATGGTTGAGATGAACGAAACAGCCAGCATACTGAATAATCTTTCTGACCGCAGCCTTGTGCTGTTGGACGAGATAGGCAGGGGTACAAGCACTTACGATGGAATTTCAATTGCATGGGCAATGGTTGAGTATCTGCACGAAAACAAGATGAGGGCAAAAACTTTGTTTGCAACTCATTATCATGAACTTAATGAGATGGAAAACTCATTTAAAAGGGTAAAAAACTATAATGTCTCTATAAAAGAGCTTAATAACAAAATAATTTTCCTGCGAAAGATTAAAAGAGGTGGCAGTGAGCATAGTTTTGGAATACATGTGGCAAAGATGGCAGGAATGCCCAGAAGTATTGTAAATCGTGCAGATGAGATTCTCAGTGAACTGGAACAGAACCACGAAAATCACGAGCTTTCCAAACCTATTGCCGATATCGCCAATCACCGTGAGGGATTGCAACTTAGTATATTCCAGCTCGATGATCCTGTCTTAAAACAGATCCGCGACGAAATACTTGATCTGGATATAGATAACCTGACACCGCTGGAAGCTTTGAATAAACTTTATAATATTAGAAAGTATCTCAAATAGATATATTTAGAATACTGGTTAATGAATTAAGAATGAATCTGCTTCAAATACTCCCCGTTTTATCAGATAATTTCTTTCTGGTTTGAAGAGTTCACAAATAATACTGATCCAATATTATCGTATCCGTTAAGGATGATTTCCCCGTCATGTTTCAACACTTCTGGTCTGAAGCCGATCATGGTTAGTGCAGCAGAATTTGATTTTTCGTTGATCAGGTTTTTTGATGTCATTCCGGAGTTTTCAAGGATTATTTCGATATTCTTCTCAGTTATTGGCAATCTGCCTGATCTGACAAGTTCTGAAAGCTCACTTCTTGTTTCCTCATATTGCTCCGGTTTGCAGGTCTCAAATATTTTGATATTTGATTTTTTCCAGTCGGAATGGCCTGAAATGATGAAACTGAGAAGGATCAGCAGACTGGAATTTTCCGGCTCCTGGAAGTTTATCCATACATGAATCCCATTCTTGAATACTATATCCTTTCTGCTGGTGGCCAGGAGACAGATATCAAAGTTACCTGCTTTTATTAGCCGGATGTTTTCTATGATTTCCTCAAGATTTTCAGGGTCTTCCTTGTCATATTCGAAAATCACCATGTTGTTTTCCATACCGGAAATACCCGGTACCTGTATTGCCTGAACAATTGCAGAAGTATATGAAGGGGAGATTATCGTATCCACAAATACATGATTATGAGCGGTATCGTAGATCTCTATTAGTCTTGAAAGCTCTTCCGCAGCCTGCTTGTTGGTTGCCTTGGAATAATAGCCATCAATTCTGTGCAGATATGTAGAAAAGCCATATTTGTAAGATATCCAGTTTAACAACTGGAATGCTCTTGAACGAACAAAAGAATATTTTGAAATACAAATAGCGCTTGGTTTCCATTCTTTCAGCTTTTTCTTACTTTCTGATTTCTGCAGGTAAACCTGAAGGTTACGGTTGATCTGAAAAAGGGCATTGGCAAAAAGGGACTCAAGGCCGTGACGATGGCGATGGTAAACATTAATATAAGAGTAAAGAATAATCATGATGATTATAGAAGCAAGAGCATAAGGTGCATTAATCCTGAACATCACCCATAATGCAATGAGAAAACCAGCAAGTGAAAGGTACCAGCGCGATTTGAATGATGGCCTGTATGATGGTGAAGATCCAAAATGATTTAAAAAGGAGATAAGACAGAGTGAACCGTAAGTTACAAGAAAGAACATGGTTATTATTTTAGCCACGGCATTTACACTTCCCAGCGCAACAAACACAAAAGCAATAATTATTGTTATGAGTGAAGCATTTACCGGTTCACTATCTGATTTTCTTCCGGCCGATAACCATCTGTTTATTCTTTTTGATGGAAATGAAGAATCAAGGGCCAGGGCTTGTAATGTTCTTGGTGCGACCATAACCGAACCCAGAGCTGAGGATATTGTTGAGGCTGCCAGACCGAGTGGTATGATAACTATACCACCGATAGCGATTTTGCCCATAATCAACTGAGTATTTAACATGTCTTCCACGCTGGCCGAAATCGACAGTTTATAAATGACAGCTAAATAGATAAACATTCCGGCTACAGTTGCTACTGTTGTACCAAGAGGTATTGATTTTGCAGGATTTTTGAGATCACCGGACAGGCCCACTCCTGCAGTCATACCTGTGAAAGCAGGGAATACAATTGCAAATACCATGAAAAAAACATTCAGGTTTCTCAGGTCACCTGCCGGAATCTTGGTACCTGTTGTAGCACCATATTCAGTTGTTCCTAGAAAAAACAGAACTAATGATATAAAGAGAATTCCTACTACCAGATATAGTGCCTTCACTCCCAGGTTTGCACCTTTACGGAGAATTATAAAAGCCAGTCCGGTCATTACAGGAAGACTTATTACCTGCCGCGGAAGATTGATATTCAGAGAGTTTGAAAGGAAATTAAAAAGAAACTCAAATGCTTCAGTAAAGGCAATTACATAAAATGCCACACTGATTGCCTGGGACAGGTACAGGGCTATCCCTATTGTAGCACCTATATTCAGTCCGAACGAACGGGAAATGATGAAATATTCACCTCCGCCTTCCACACGCTTATTCGTGGCCAATTCAGACAGTGCAAATGCTGTTGGTATTGTAAGAGAGTGTCCCAGCAAAATGATCAACAGAACACCCCAGAAACCGAGTGTTCCTACAGCAAATCCAAAACGCAAGAACAGAATTGCTCCCAGTATGGTCGAAATCGCTGTGAAGAATACAGGAGCTGTACCAAATCGTTTTTTACCGGTTTCTGAATTCATAATGATGTCAGAGTAGATTTAAAAGATTATAGTTTGTCGATTATTCAGTAATTATAACACTTTTCCCTGTATGATCTGATCCGTTAAATTTGACACGGTTAAAATTACAATATAATCAGAATATTCAAATCGGAACGAAAAAATAATTGGTGCTGGTTGCTGGGTGCCCGGTAATTGAAACCAATAACCAATGACCAATAACAACCTGATTTATTCTAAAACTGCAGACATGTTTATAATTTTTTTATCTTACCAGTTTGAAATCTGCTAACCATGCAAAATTATTTATCCATCCTGCTGATACTTGGTTTAAGTTCATTATTTAAAATTTCAGGTCAGCCCGGTTCAGTCAAACAGGTTAAACTGAGCAACTTTGAACTGCAATCCTCAGTATTGATTGATAATCCCGGGGAAGAGATATCCACTTTGGGATACCGATCAGATGTTTACTGGTTTCCTGTGGAAGTTCCGTCAACCGTTCTTACAGGACTCGTTGCAAACGTCATCTATCCTGATCCTTATGCAGGATTGAACAACATGCTGATACCCGATGCTTCCGACGAGTTTAACAAAAAATATAATCTGGAGCGATTCAGCCACCTGCCTGGTGAACCCAATCCCTGGACTAAACCTTACTGGTACCGTACAACCTTCCACGTTCCGTTGGCTGATCAGGGACGTCATTTCCAGTTAATATTTAAAGGAATAAACTATAGGGCAGCCGTGTGGCTTAACGGACAGCAGATAACCGATTCAACTCATATGGCGGGCATGTTTGCCGAATACAGTCTTGATGTCAGCCGGCAGATTAGAACCGGCGATGAGAATGTGCTTGCTGTTAAAATTTATCCGCTTGATTATCCGGGATTGCCATCTGCCGAACAATTAAAGGCACTGGGTGATTTTTATCCCAACGGAGGATCAACAGGTGATATTGGCAAAAATGTAACTATGTTATGCTCTGTCGGCTGGGACTGGATGCCACCGGTAAGGGATCGTAATATGGGAATCTGGCTGCCTGTTTATTTACGCACTTCCGGTGGTGTAACAATCGGATCGCCGAAAATTGTAACTGATCTCCCCAACCTGCCCGATACAAGTCTGGCAGAAATCTCTTTAACTCTCTCTCTGTTTAATAACAGCGGAACTGATCAATCCGGCACCCTTGCAATAAATATCTCACCGGAAAACTTCCGTGGTAAATACATACAATTTTCAAAGAGAGTTAAAATTGATAAAGATGCATCGTCGGTCATAGAATTGAATGCTGATAATACCAGGGAACTGGTTATTGACAGACCAAATCTCTGGTGGCCCAATGGGCATGGCAATCCGGATCTCTACCGTATCCGTATGCAATATACAGGCAGATCAGGTCTGTCGGACGATACATCCTTTGTTTTCGGTATCAGAACAGTATCCACAAAAGCCGTTGAGGTTAACGGAACATGGCGGCGCGATTTTTATATTAATGGCAGACGCATACAACTGGTTGGAGGTGCATGGGTTCCAGATATGATGCTTAACAGAGATTCAATCCGTTACGATTATGAAATGCATCTGTGCAGGAACGCTAACATTAATCTTGTGCGGATTTGGGGCGGGGGTGTAACACCATGTGATGAATTTTTTGATGCGGCCGACAGGTATGGATTGATGATATGGTCCGATTTCTGGATAACAGGCGATACACAGGGCGAGTTTAAAGGCTCTCCCGACTGGCCGCTTGAGGGTGAAGTTTTTAAGAAGAATGTGGTAAGTACTATATGTCGTATCAGGAATCATCCGAGCCTACTGGTATGGACCGGTGGAAATGAAGGGCATGCCCGGAGAGAGCTCTATGATTTTATGAGGAGCAGTATTATTTCTCTTGATGGCACAAGACCATTTATCCCAAGTTCATCGGGATTTGCACAACTTCCTGAAGGATGGCCGGGCTCATGGCCCGATAACCTCCCGACAGGTGTTTACAGTGGAGGGCCGTACACTTGGAGAGATCCTAAAGATTATTACAGGAGAGCTGTTGCAGGAAGAGACTGGGTATTTAAGGATGAAACAGGCATTCCTTCACAGCCCCCGTATAACATACTGCCGAAAATTATCCCTAACCTGGTCTGGGACAAAACTTTACCATTTCCCTTGAACCACTCGTGGGGGTATCATGATGCCGCTACAGGTAATGGCCGGTGGGATCTTTATTACAGGGAGATGGTGAACAGATTCGGAGAAGCAGAAAGCATGGAGAAATTTTGTGATAAAATGCAGTTGATGAACGCTATGGGTTATCAGGGGATTTTTGAAGCTGCCGGCCATAAACTGAATGACATCGGAGGAGTTATGTTGTGGAAACTGAATGCAGCTTTTCCCAGTGTGGTCTGGCAGGTATATGACTGGTTCCTCCAGCCCAATGCAGGCTATTATTTCATGCAGAATGCGTGTGAGCCTCTACATATTCAGTTAAATCAAAGCAACTATAAGGTTGTTGTAATAAACAGAAAATACAAACCTGCTACCAATCTGACCTTTCAGATTGACCTGTTCGGTCTGGATTCCAGACTGATTTTCAGTGAATCTGCAAACCTCAGTCTGTCACTATCCGAGGTAAAAGAAACTATCTCATTGGCATCTGTCCTTGAAAAAATGAAGGAAGTCACAATTGTGGTTCTGAATCTTAAAGATGCATCCGGAAAGGTTGTTTCACGAAATACTTACTGGTTGTCGTCCGGCAAGGATTACAAGGCGATGAATACTATGCCGGAAACACAGGTTGAGGTCAAGGTGCTTAAGCATGAAAAAGGGAAAAATGAAGAAATGTGGACAATCGGGATTGCTAATAACACGAACAAACTGGCATTCTTTATAAGACCACAGTTGATGGCGGAAGGGGAGGAGATACTGCCGTGTTTCTGGTCAGGAAATTATCAGACCCTGGCACCAGCGGAAAATGTTACATTATCAGTAAGTTGCCCCGAAAGCAAACTGTCCGGATCAGCTCCGGTATTGAAAGTCTCAGGGTGGAATGTATCAGAACAGATGATCTCTTTACAGAATTAATTTAAACTCCTGCCGGAAAATATGCTGACAGCTTTAACCAATGCAACTGTTTTTACAGGTACGGAAGAAATAACCGGGAAAGCTGTTCTTGTTGAAAACAACAGAATAAAAGCCCTTATTGATTCCGGATCAATACCCTTAGGGGCTGAAACAATTGATTGTAACAATAACTTTATTGCTCCGGGCTTCATTGATCTGCAGATTGCCGGAGGAGGCGGGTACTTGTTTTCTGACAGTCCCTCTGCTGAGGCCTTAAGTGCAATCACCGATTCGCTTGTAAAAAGTGGTACGACAGGATTCTTGATAGTAATCCCTACCAATTCCTTTGATGTTTACCGTCAGGTTATCAAAATAATAAGGGCTAATCCTCATCCAGCCGTCCTTGGTCTTCATCTTGAAGGTCCCTATATTAATCCGGCAAGAAGAGGAGCACATAATAGTGATTATATTAAAAATCCTGATAAAGCGGAGATCAGTGATTTGTTGGAAGAAGCCGGTGGAGTTATAAAGATGATTACACTGGCTCCGGAAGTCTGCGATCAGGAATTTGTGGGATTGTTGAAGGACAGGGGTATTGTAGTTGCCGCCGGGCACAGTAATGCAACATTCAGAGAGGCAGTCGAAGGTTTTAAATGGGGTATTCAGTCAACCACCCATTTGTTTAATGCCATGTCACCGTTTCACCATCGTGATCCGGGATTACCAGGCGCAACATTTGAAACGGAAAATGTTCATGCCAGTATCATTGCGGATGGCATCCATGTCGATTATAATGCTCTGTCAGTTGCTAAAAAGATCATGAATGAAAGATTATACCTTGTAAGCGATGCTGTGGAAGAAAACCTGGACGGAACATATTCACATGTCCGGCAAAAGGATCGCTTTACATTACCTGATGGCACCCTGTCGGGATCACAACTTTCAATGCTGAAGGCTGTGAAAAACTGTGTGGAGAATGTTGATATACCATTGAACGAAGCAATACGCATGGCATCCACTTATCCTGCAAGGTTAATTAAAGCTTCAGATAAAGGAGAAATTGCCTCCGGGAAAAAAGCTGATATTATTGTATTCAATAAAGATTTTGAAGTTGTGCGTGTTATGGTTGAAGGAACATTTGGTACTTAACTGCCAGAAAACGTCTGAGTGAAGCTCTGTCAGAGTATAAATGCAGGATCGCTGGTGTATAGGAGAGAAAAAAGGGCATCTGGTTAAACCTGGCTAACCTGCGGGGAGCTGGCAAAGACGGAAAGAATGTCGTAAATCTGTGATTGATTTCTGAGGTTGTACCTGGCATTTGTTGGTTTGCAGCCAACTTTTACGGTAAAACCATATTCAGGGACTGCCTTAAACAGATCTTCATCAGTATTGTCATCACCTAAGGCAAGAATAAAGTCATATCTGTCTCTATTTATTAATATCGAGGCAATAGTTCCTTTGTCATAAACTATACTTTTTATTTCCAGCACTTTATCTCCTTCAAGCACATGAAGCTTGGGTTCACTCTTGAGTATTTCCGTCAGGTCATCTTTAAGTTCATTGATCCTGATTGAAGCAATTTCCTCATCAGCGTTACGATAATGCCAGACGATGGAAGCGTGTTTTTCTTCTATCATTGAGCCATTGCACCTGTCGATATAATCATCAAGAACAGGCAGGATCTTTTTCTTCCATGAGAGATCAGTTTCTGCATTTTCTAACCATCCGCTTCCGGGATATTTGAGGAAAAATCCATGTTCTGCAATCAGAATTACATCCAGTCCTTTAAATTGCTCTTCAATAAATTCGCGCTCTCTGCCGCTTATGACTACAATAATGTTACGTTTATCGGCAACCATGTTTCTTAACAGCTCTGCCATCTTCTCATTTAATAATGCCATTTCAGGAAGTTTTGCGATAGGAGTTAATGTTCCGTCATAATCGATAAGAAAAAGACGTTTTATGGCAGCATTATACTTTGATTGAATATTGTCCATGGACTTTTCATCCAGATATTTTACCTGCATATGTTCCAGTTCTTTTCTGATATCATCTACCTGACTGAAAAAATCGGCAGTCCAGGTAAAGACGTTATAACGTTTCAATCTGTTTTGCATTTTTAAAATCCTTTTATCTTTTTCTTCCTGGGACATATTCAGTGCTTTATCCAGGGCATCTGAGGTTTCCTCAACATCAGTAGGATTTATGATTATTGATTCGTTAAGTTCAACGGCGGCACCGGCCATTTCACTTAGAACCAGCATGCCTTTATTTTCAGTCTGACAGGCAATGAATTCTTTTGCCACGAGGTTCATACCGTCACGGATCGGCGTAATAAATCCCACATCACTGATATTGTAGATTGCAACCAGTTCATTAAAAGGTATTGACTTATACTGGTAGATTAAAGGGCGCCAGCTCAGGTTACTGTATTTACCGTTTATTCTTCCGACAGTGGCCTCTATTTCTTTCTTTATTTCCCGATATTCCTCAATATTATCCCTCGATGGAACCACGATCATGTTAAAAACCACTTTATGATGCCAGACGGGATATTTTTCGAGGAAACGTTCAAATGCCTTGAGCCGGTTAAGGAATCCTTTCGAATAATCAAGCCTGTCAACCGAGAAAATGAGTTTTTTGTCTGATAACTGTTTTGATAATTTCTTTTTGTGAGTTATTGTTTTAGGTGAGGAACAGGTAGAGTGGAATTTATCAAAATCAATACCTAACGGGAAGGCATCGGCTTTGCATATCCTGTTTTCAACTGAGATATAGTGCTGGTCGATCTTATAACCCAGTGTTCGTTTGACTGATTTAATAAAATGCTGGGTATAATCGTTGGTATGAAATCCTACAATATCGGCGCCAGTCATACCATTAAGAATTGCCTCACGCCAGCTCCTGGGGAATAAACGGAATATTTCAAATGACGGGAACGGTATATGCAGAAAGAATCCAATATTTGCTTTCTGAAAAGATCGTCTCACAATATCAGGCAGCAAAAATAACTGATAGTCATGTATCCATATAAAGTCATCCGGCTGGATCAGATTCTGCAGTTTTTGAAAAAACAGGTTATTGGCTGTAATATATGCATCAAAATAGGAGTCATCATAAACCGTACGAGTTGGGAAATAATGGAATAATGGCCATATTGTATCGTTACAAAAGCCACCGTAATATTTTTCATTAATTTTCCGCGGTATTTCAACAGGAAAGAGTTTAAAATTCGGATTGATATATTCTTTTCCCAGCTGACTGTCGCCTGTACCAACCCAGAGGATCTTTAATGCTCCTTTGTTCCCGGTGTTCATTTTCTCTGATAGTGACAGAATGGCTGAGACTAATCCTCCGGCATTCTGAGTAACATAGTAGTTATCTTTCTTCCTGACAATTTTGAATGGTAACCTGTACGCTACAATAATAATCCTCTTAAAATCAAATTGATCGAATGGTTTCATTAAGTTCAGTTTGTTTTAATCCTTAGCCTGATGAATAACTCTCTGAGGAAACGGTATTTCAATTCCTTCTTTATCGAAAGCGATCTTTAACCGTTTGCGATATTCCCCGGTTATCTCCCACTGTTTTAAAGATTTGGTTTCTCCAAGTATTTTAACAATAATGGCTGAATCTGCAAATTCATTTACCCGTAAGAATTTTGGAGGGCTGATAATGGAATCCTTAAAAGCAGGATCTTCTGCCAGTTCATTTCCGGTTCTGTTTATTACTTCAATAAGATGCTCAAGGTTAGTATCATATGCAATACCCATGTCGAGATTAACCCTCGCCCAATCCTTGGAAAGATTTGCTGCTTTTGTTATTGTACCATGGGGCATGTGGTGAACTGTTCCGTCAAGATCTCTTAATGTGGTCTTCCTTAAGCTTATATCCTGCACCATTCCACCAGTGCCGTCAATGTTGACTACATCACCGATCCGATACTGATTTTCAAGAATAATAAATAAACCTGTAATGACATCTCTGATAAGATATTGTCCGCCAAATCCAAAAGCAAGACCAACAATACCGGCACCAGCAAGAATAGGTCCTATTTCGAGACCGGCTTCCTGAAGGATCATCAGGATGGCAATTGTAAGGATAACGATGCTCAGAGCTCCGTTAAAAATTCTTATAAGTGTATCTTCCCGTTTTTTCCCCGCTTCTTCTGATGTTGAACTGTTTGCTTTAACTGCCATTCTTACAGATTTTTTGATTATTTTGGAGAGAATTTTATTAAGCAGATAAGAAGCAATGGCAATAATTAAGATTTTTATGCCATGAGACAGGAGCCATGGGATAATAAGATCGGACCAATTTTTGATTGTTTCTTCCATAATATATGTTTATAAAGTTAAAATGCAGAATATCTGAATTATTCAGTTGTCCGCATTGTTTTTTGAACATCTCATAAGGCTTATGTATATAAGCCATAAAATTCGACTACAACCAGGATTTGCAGAAAGTCATCCAACTTTTACATAAATGTTCAGTTAAACTGATACAATCTGCAAGATAATAAAAATCTGGCTAACTTAGCTTTTCTCTTGTATTCTCGAGAGCTGAATCTGTCCCGAAGATACTCAGGACATCGCCGGTTTTAAGATAGGTTTCTCCATGAGGTATGTACAGAGCATTGCCTCTTTTCACCATAATAAGGATAGCATCCTTATGGAATGGTATTTCTTTTACCCGGTTTCCATCTATATCAGGATTTAGAACAGAAATCTCTTCCACCCTGAAATTCTCAAATGTTTCGATGAGTGTATGATAAGTGGTTGGTCTGACAATCAATGTTTCAATGGTTGTTGCCATTACTCTCCTTACATCTATGGTGTTTACGTCCAGTTTCTTAAGTTGTTGTTCAATTTTCCATCCATTGGCCATTGAAATGATCCTTTCATGGTTGTACACTTTCCTTAACATTTCACAAATCCGTATATTTAATTCATCTGATCCTGTCTCAACAACCACATAGCTGGAGTCTGTCATCTTTAATCTTTCATAAGTTGCCGGATCACAGCCATCAGAAAAACAGACTTTAAGTCCTTTGGATTGCAGATCTTTATACCTGTTTTCGTCAATTTCAACAATTACTGAAGCTTTACCGTGAATATTCAATCTCCTTGCCAACAGAACACCCTTGCTGCTACCACCTATTATAATTGTTCTTTCATGTGGCTGCCTGTCCTGCAGGTTTATGTAATTATATAATACTGGTCCAAAGAAACAGGTGGCGACGCCCATAATAATAAAGCTGGCATTGATGCCAGGAGAGATGACTCCCAGTTCAAGCCCGATTGCAGAAGCAGCTATGATAAGACTTAAACGAGAAGAGAGTAAAAATCCGCCGGACAATGCCCTCCTGTAGCCAAACTGCTTAATAAAGAGAAAAGACGGGATTACCTTTATGATTAACATTGCCAGAAGCAGAATCAATAGAAAAGGTATCAGGGTAGATTCATATTCCTTCAAAGCAGATGGATCAAATTTAACGCCGACCATAATAAAGAAAACAGGTATGAAGAATCCATAGCCCATACCATCAAGTTTTACGAGTAGCAGAGATCTTTCCTTATGAAGGAAAAGTGAAAGAAGGATGCCGCTTAGAAATGCACCAAGCAAAACTACTTCGGGGCTTATATACTGACTTATTACGACAAATATCAATAATAACAGCATAGATCCCCTGATACTCAACTGGGAGGCGGCATGCGACAGCTGGAATGATATTTTCTTTAGCACCGACCAGTTCCTGAAACGGTTACCAACCATGTATAAAAGATAAAAGAATGCAAACAGGAAAAGGATGAGCATGATTTCTATCCTGAATCCGTTTTTTATGATGTAGGCTGTGAAGGTAAAAAGGATGATGCTTAGTATATCCGCTACTGCAGCAGTAATGATCAGCATCTGACCATAAGCTCCAGTGGCTTCCCCCCTGTTTTTCAAAACGGGGAGAATAATGCTTACCGAAGTGGTGACCATTATCAGAGCGAAATACCAGTTGTTTCTGAAATCAACAATATGCGACAGTCCTATGGCTGCAGCATATGATAAAATTATTGTCAGGCAGAAATAAATAGCAGCCATTACCAGAGGGTTCTTTACAAACCTGGAATAATTAATCCGTTTACGCGGAAAAGAGAATATTACCTGGTCCATATCTATTTCCAGGCCAGTGAGGAACATCAGAAATATAAATCCCGTCAGTCCCAGAAATTCGAGGATATTAATACTTTCGGGGCTTATATTGACAAGAAGGTACCGCCCGGCAAAATAACCGAGGAAGATCTCAACAACCACCGAAGGGATTTTTTTGATCCTGAGCACCGATAATGCCATTGGAATGATCCATGCCAGACCCACTACGACAAATAAGGGAAAGTAGTCGAAGTGCAAAGAAATACTCAGTAAGGTTGCCATATTACATTGTTGGCTTTAGCTCAGATGCAATATAGCAATTTTACTGTTTGAGAGCAGCCTTTGTAAAGATATAATCGGGTATTGACTGGTTAAATTTTACCGAGGTAATATTGAATTCAGTTCCGTCGCCCTGTTTCAGTATGTCCTTATAAATGATTTTTGTCGGGAACCACCGGCCGTCGATCATTTTCACTTCTGAAAGTGTGGTGCGTTTCAGTAGCTGGCCGCTTCGTGCATAAAGTTCTTCACGGAGTGGCACATATCTTTCTGTGTCAATCCACATTTTACGCGAATAGTAAGCTACATCGCTGACCTTTGCTGTGAGTTCGAGAATCCAGGTGTTCCGTCCGTCAATTACTTCTTCTCCGGCAACGGTTGCTGAATAGACCTCGGTGAGTTTCCTGTCATCCATCATATCCTCATAGGAGAGGTCGGAACCCATAACAGACTGCTTGAGCATATGGCCTGAGATCTGAATAGTGCGGTCGGAGGATGGAGAATATATCCATAGCTGGTTTTCCAGCTTAAGCATCTTGGTGCCCTGTTCCCGGGCAGGGGAGAGATATTCGGTAAATGATTGCTTATCGCCAACAGAATAGGTCTTAGCGGTAATTGTCCTGTTTGTGCGGGTGCCATGTATAATCATTGTTGACTCAAAGATGCGATTATCTGACGACACATTACTTTCAACCTTCTTCAGTATCTCTTCAGCATTCTGTCCGGCAAGACCTGAGGTTAACAGTGTTACTGCGGTAAGTATAAGAATATTCTTCATGATCATTCATTTTAAGCTTCAAGTTCTTTGAATAACCGGGCTGTCTGCCGTTTATATATGCCTATTCCTGAAAGCATTGTACCTATTACCGTTGAGAATAATCCGGGAATAAATCCCAGATAGAAATCGACCGGTGATATTCTGGCTCTTATTACTGTAGGCATCATTATCGACGAACCCTTCATTATTCCTGATATATCGATTCCATATCTCTGTATTAACCATGCAAAGAACAGGCCAAAAATTGTACCGATTGCTGAACCTGCAATACCAATCATTACCGATTCGTAGATCATTGTCCGGTAAATATGATCCTTTTCTTCACCCATAGCCAGACGTATGCCAACTTCTCCGTAACGGCGCAGGCCACCGAGCAGGCCTGCATTCCATAAAACAAGTGACATGGCAAATATGAAGATCAAAGAGATATAGGCTGACCATGACTTTGCCATACTGACATAAGTATTCATGGTTCCCTGCTGACTGAGACTATTCATAACAGGAGTAAAGTCGTCAGTATTACCGGGATTAGCTGAATTAAATTTTTCTGTTTCCTCAACAGCGATTTCATCAAGGTAAAATCCTCCTTCAAGAAATCCTAATATTTCTCCGGCAGCATTATCCATATCAAGGGCAAGCCTCACATCCTCAATATCTGCAATGATTGTTCCGCGATCGAGTGCTTCATGCCCCATTGATACTGTGCCGGAGAGTATGAAATTGTAAATAGCCATGCTTCCGTACATGGTTGAACCAATGAATGTTATTCTGTCGCCGGGATTTACATTGAGCTTCTTTGAAAATACTTCACTGAGCAGGACTTCACCCTGATTTGCCGGGAGATGGCCCCTTACAAGCGATTTTTCAAGATTAAGCCGGTTGATCTCAGGAGATCCCGGAGTTAACAGATCGAGTCCGATACCCATTGCCGGTCCCTGCGATCTGGTCTCACCATTTTCATCAGGTGCATCAATAAGCCCGCCAAACTGTATCCGTGGAGACCATTCAACACCCGGAAACTGCTGATTCAACTCCCCTGTAAGAGAACTTACGTTGACAAGGGCAAGATCATTGGGAATCTGCTGCATGTTGTCTGCATAACCTCTGGTCATTACTTTAAGGTGGCCGTGCGAGAACCTGGCATTAGTCTCTATTATATCGCCCATAAAACCGGTTATATAGGCGTGCATCAGGACAGTAAGCATTACACCAATGGATACAACTATTATCGGTAACCGGCTACGGCTCTTGTCCCTTATTAATCCTTTCAATAAAAACTTTATCATTGTATTTTCCCCCTTAAAGCATCAGTTGGATTCATTTTGGCGATTCTCCTTGACGGCCAGTAACTTACAATTGCCGTGACCGTCATGATTATCAGTACTGTTGTTATAACCAGTCCTGCACTGTAAACAGGATAGAGGGTCTGGGCTATTGCCATCCCAAAATCACTGGTGTCCATTGGCATTGTCCAGCCGACCTTAGCCTGCCAGGCAAGAAAAGGCAGACCATATGCAGCAGAGAGAAGGGCCGCAAGAACGGCATGCATGGTTCCTTCGACCGTAAAAAGACCAACCACTTCGCGCCTTGTGTATCCAAGGGCAATATATGTTCCTATTTCTTTCTGCCTTCGGAAAATTGAGAGAACCTGTGTGTCGAAAATAGCCAGCATGGCAAGTAGTATAAGAATAAAATAAAAAATTGACGTCCCTGCCGTTTTGACTTTTATCAGATCGTCCACAGATTTGGTCAGCTCCTGTTTGCTTTTATGAATCCATCCTTCAACATCGGGTCGGGCGACTTCGCTATCCCTGTAGGTCAGAATTGTAGCTTCATCATCAAAATTGAGCATTGACTGAAGTTTATCCAGCGGTATATAGATCTGACCCTGGTCAACAGCAGGGACATTGACAGAGAACACATCGGTAATGTATATTTCCGAAGCATCAAAAGTGCCGCCGGCATCCCTCCATTGAATCATTACCCTGTCGCCAACATCAAGTTTCAGGTTTCGTGCCATCACCGAGCCTATTATTGAAGGTATGGCATCAACCACAACAGTATCAAGTTTATGAGATGGAAGCAGAAAGATGTTTTGTTTTGGATTAATACCTTTAATCATGATTGACTGAAGCCGTCCCTGGGGGTAAATAGTACCCTGTGTGATGAGGAAAGGTTCCATATCGCCTCTTTCAATCTCCTTCCTGAATTCCTGAGGAACAGGTGCATGACTTTCACTGTAAGTAAACGGGTCATAAGGATCATAATCCTTTTGCCAGTACTGACCTTCACCAATTTCCCAGTTTGTCATGTCGACTTTTGCCTGGTGATCCCACCCTGTTATTACCCCTTTCATCCAGATGATGATAACAAAGGAGAATGAGAGTACAATCACGTTGAGCCAGGTGCGTAATCCGGCTCCGATAAGGTTCCGGAAAGCCAGTTTAATTGCAAGTTTCATACTCCCTGTTTTTTAGTTAGTTACTAATTCTTCCTTTTCAACCTTGCCATCAATAAGAAATATTTTGCGGTGCAGGTAATTTATTACTTTATCGTCGTGGGTGGCGAAAAGAAAAGTGGTATTTAATTCCCTGTTGAGACTCTCCATCGTCTTCAGGATATTATGAGAGTTGGCTGCATCGAGGTTGGCAGTAGGTTCGTCGGCCAGCACAAGCGAAGGCTTTTTTACCATGGCGCGGGCAACGGCTACCCTTTGGCATTCACCTCCAGAAAGCTGAGGCGGCTTAGACTTTGCCTTATCGGTGAGCCCTACCCATTCGAGGGCATCTGTCACCATTTTCTTCCTTTCAGAAGCAGAAAGGCCAAGAAGAAGGAGCGGGAATTCAACATTTTCATATACAGTATGGACTGCGAGCAGATTGTAACTTTGAAATATGAATCCCAGGCTTTCCTTACGCAAACGTGCTGCCTCCCTGGCATTAAGCGTGCCTACAGATTGCCCCAGTACCGTTACTTCACCTGATGTTGGCATGTCAAGCGAACCGACGATATTGAGCAACGTGGTCTTGCCCGATCCGCTGGGACCAATCAGCCCGGCAAAATCTCCCTTGGAAAGTGTCAGACCGATACCATTAAGAGCTGTGAATTCACTCTTCCCCATAGGGAATCTCTTAACCAGGTTTTCAATTCTTATAACCGGAGTATTTTCCATTTAATTAATATTAGTGATTTAAAACAAACATTACCTGAATACCTTTTCCGGCAAAAATATTTTGCGAACCAGCCTGTGTGGGCAGCTGGTATGATTCCGGATTCCAGTATGCCATAACATAAAACATTATATTATCAAACTGGCGCTGCCAGTTCAGAAAACTGTAAACGGTGTTATCCGACCAGTTATAGAAGATTATTGTACTTAGCCTGTCGAATAGTCCTGGAGGGTAGCTTAATGTCATAAGCGAAAACCATGTCTGATTAGTAAAGGTAAAAGGTTCTTCATCAAAAGTGGCCATAAGCTGCTCAAAAGCAATATATAATCCGTTACCTATAGCAAATGTATAATCGGCACCACCATTCAGGATAAGCTGGTTGGTCAGTATTCCAAGGTTTTTCCCTTTATGAGTATATGAACCTTCAAACCACAGACCTGTTACCATATCCAATTTTGCGTCTATCCCGAACTTGTTTTCCGGGATCTTCTCAAATGGTGTGATGTCATCTGCAAGATCCCTGCTGTCAGCAATCCGGTGATGATATGTAAATGCAGCTTCACCGCCCGGTACAGGCAACTGCAGCCTTCCACCAAATTCCGGTATCTTTCTGTTTACCGGAATAGTCTCCCAGCCTCTTCTCTCATGATTCCCATATAATCCCCATAACCAGATGTTTGTGTTGTTAAGGAAATAGTACCTAGCCAGTACACCCCAGACACCATCTGTAAGCTGTAAAGGATCCCGTGGGTCAAGTTGATCAAACCACATCAGGGGCCTCAGCATTGCTGCAGAGCCGAAATTAAGTTTCTGTAAACCTAACCTTATTTCGAGCTGGTTAGAGGAGTACCTGATCCAAAAACGATATGGCTTGAGATCGCCGGATGTGGTAGTGGAATCGAAAGGACGGAGACCTCCGCTGCCAAAAATATTTAATGAGGCTTCAGTATCCAATAGTCCGTTATTACCAAAACCGGTGCCGAAATTAATTCGGGGAATATAACGTGCACCACCCCAGAGAGGCATTTCACCTGCCGTATTTACATTTGCCCATGAGGAGAACTGACCGCTGAAACGAAAACCTTCCTGTCCGCAAAGATAATCTGTGAAGATCAAGATAAATAAAAATATATATACACGCCTTTCCATCAGGCACTTATTCGTGAGGTGCGATACCGTAAGTAAAAAAATTTGCGAACTCCATTATGAGATCCTGAGGAGAATCATACAAAGAAAGCAAATTCTCATCAGTGACCATTGGTATAAGATGCTGGGTGATATATAACAGGAACTCTGGCTTGAAATCTTTCCTGAACCATCCCTTCTCCTGTGCGATCCTGAATCTGTTTATCACCTCATCCCATGATTCTCTTGTTAGTTCTTCAACAAAGGATTTCAGTCCGGTATCGTTGCTTGTATAAAAATCAGTTATAAACTCACGGCTTATTTCATCTGTGCCTTCCATTTTCAAAGTGATTATCCTTTTAAGTTTTTCTGCCGATGGTATATCTTCAGCCATAATTGCATTGAATTTGATTATTCCCTGGTTCACTATTTTTGTGTAAATCTTCTTTGCCAGGTCAATTTTATTTTCAAAGCACCGGTAAAATGTCATTTTGCTTACTTCTGCCTCCCTGCATATTTCATCTACTGAAACCCTCCTGAAGCCGTGCTTCCAAAACAGGTTCCTGCCTGTTTCAAGGAGTTTCCTGCACTTCGGGCTCTCATTTTCCTTTTTCATAACCAATGATTACAAAAATGATATATGTTACAAATATAGTAATAAAATACAAAATATGTATAATTTAATAAAAAAAATTCTTTTATACCTTTGTTCTTAACCAGAAATAATTCAATCCATGAGAATATTAAAGAAAATTATTATTGGGCTCCTTCTTTTTGTGGGAATTGTAGTAATTGCTTTTTTCATTTTAAAGCAAAATCCAAAACCTGAAATAATAGCACTGGATCGCAGAATTATTCCAGAAGAAGAAATTGATAAGATGGCACGAGAGGCTGTCGGGCAAATGACCATCGAAGAAAAGGTCCAGATGATGTCTCCAAGGTTAAAAAGTAATTTTAAGTTCGTTTTAGAAATGATAGGTGACGGGATAAAATATAATCATCATTCCTGTCAGGCTGGAGGTAATGAACGACTCAACATTCCAACTGTGAGATTTTATGATGGTCCCCGGGGTATGGTAAGTGGTCAGGCCACCTGTTTTCCGGTCCCTGTTGGCCGGGCTGCTTCTTTTGATACAGATCTGGAATTCAGAATTGGCGAGGCAATTGGCAGGGAAATAAGGGCAAATGAAGCTAACTATTTTGGTGGTGTGTGTATCAATCTATTACGTCACCCGGCAGGAGGACGGGCCCAGGAGGGATATGGTGAAGACTCCTATATGGCAGGTCAGATGGGGAGTGCCCAGATGCGTGGTGTTCAAAAGCTTACTATAAGAACTGTCTTTTTCATCATATTATATCTTTGGATCTTGAACTTCTATTTTGATTTAAGAGTGTCCTGCATCTCTTCAAGTGAAATACCCCTGGTTTCAGGAACAAAGAACTTCACCCAGACCAGCTGTAAAACCATCATGCCGCAGAAAATTGCAAATATGGTCTGAGGAGGAAGAGCCTCTGCCATCAATGGGAAAACAAGTGTGATTAATGCTGCAAACAACCAGTGAGTGGAGCTTCCCAGAGTCTGTCCGGAGGCTCGTTGCCTGTTTGGGAATATCTCACTGATGAAAACCCAGATTACGGCTCCCTGTCCTATTGCATGAGCAGCAATAAATGCAAAAATTGTCATCGGAATGATTCCCGTATGCCCGGAGGAAAAAGCCCAGACCGTTGTTCCCAGAGATGCTATATACCCGAATGATCCTATATAAAGCAAAGTGCGACGCCCGAGGCGGTCTATCAGCCATAACCCTACAAATGTGAAAATAAGGTTTGTAATACCAATACCTACAGATTGCAGGAATGCTGCCTGTGATTCCAGTCCTGCCATCTCGAATATGCGAGGCGCAAAATAGAGAACAGCATTGATCCCGGAGAGCTGGTTGAAGAAGGCAATAAAAAAAGCAAGGAAGATTGGTTTCATCAATTCCCGGGAGAAAAACGACCCGGCATGTTTCTTTTCATTACCCGAATCTTCCACTTCCTGAACCAGAGTTTTCAATTCATCATCAGTAAAGTCTGGATTGATTTTCCTGAATACTTTTAATCCTCCTTCGTTATCTTTCATATGGATTATCAGCCATCGCGGGCTTTCGGGCAGCCAGATGCAAAACAACGTAAATATAACTGACGGAAGAGCCATGATACCCAGCATCCATCGCCAGCTGTTCTCCCCGAGTCCCAGAAGAAGGGAATTTGAAAAGAAGGCAACGAGAATGCCAAAAACAATATTGAACTGGAACATTCCGGCCAGACGTCCACGGTTTCTTGGCGGAGCTATCTCAGATATAAAAAGCGGTGCTGCAATGGTAGATATTCCTATTCCTAAGCCACCAATAAAACGCGCGACCATAAAAGAATAGACTTCAGGAGCCAGGGCGGAGCCAAAAGATGAAACCAGATAAAGTACTCCGATTCCAAGAAGAGTTTTACGTCTTCCCAGTTTTTCGGTTGGCCAACCGCCTACCATTGAACCAATAACTGTTCCCCACAGGGCCATACTGATAGCCACTCCATGTAAGGTGCTATTAAGCTTCCACAGTGATTGTATGGTCTGCTCAGCTCCGGAAATGACAACAGTGTCAAAGCCAAATAAAAAACCTGCTAAAGCAGCTACTATTGAGCTTTTGATTAAATAATGATTCTTCATTCTATTAATAGTACTTGCCATTCATGGCAGTCTTCTTTAATCTCGCAGTTCTTGCTGCCAACCAATTTTGATATGGCTGGAATTACACCAGATTTTACCAGTTAATGTAGTCAGCCTTTCTCCTTTATATCATACACCATTTCATCAATTGAATACAGGTATCACTTAGCAACCTTAACACACTTTAACTGGCCTTGATCTCTGATAAGGAGTTTTCCATCAGCAAGTGCTAAAGGGCCCCAGTTTTGAGTTGCACCACCAACCCTTGAAGCTAAAGGATCATTTTCTGAACCTGTCCCTCCTTCTGCAAGCAAATCTGCTGATGCCAGCGGTTTGAATCCTGACGGGTCCGGTTCTATCAGGTACAAAGTCTTTCTGCCGTCGGTAGCCAGGATCAGTCCGTCGGCCAGAATCATACTGCCTTTATCGAATAAAGGAGAACGCACTGTTTTCCACATGATCTCGCCATCCATATTCATACACACCAGTCCGTCACGACGATTATTGGTTGAGAATTGAGCATAGAAATAACCATTATGTAATATCGGCGGTTTGGTGTGATCGCCAAAATTGTTATGCCTAAACAGTTCAGTAACATCATAACTGTTGTTTACGTTCTTCTCAACTTTTATCATTACCGTACCGAGTTCGTATCCTCCAACAACAATCACTCTGCCTTCACCTGCATCAAGTGCACTCGGTACCGGAATATGACATTCCCAGTTTGAGTATTCCCATAGGATTTCCCCTGTGAGTGGTTCAATTCCAACGATTTTACCATAGATGGTGTTATCCTCCTGAGGAGGGGGAGGAGGTGGTGGTGCTCCCTGTCCCGGTGCACCCTGTGGAGGCGGTCCTTGCCGCTGTGCATCCTGTGGTGGGGGACCACCCCGACGACCACGTTCTGAGGCGGTTACCATAATCACATGGTCTTCTCCGCTAATTTTTACTATTGACGGGCTGACATAGCCGACAGGACCAAGAGGCGGCGTCTTCCAAAGAATATCACCTGTTAGTTTATCATATGCAACAACACCTGCCTCCGGAGCTTGCGAAGCAATAATGAGTATATCACCATAGACCAGGGGACACTGAGTAATTGCCCATGTCGGAAGTCGATCGCCACCAAAATCAGTCCAGATGTTCTTATTCCAGACGGGTTCGTGTGTGTTGATATCTATGCAATAGAGGTCTCCGTTATGACCACATGAATAGACATAATTGCCGTCCACAGTAGGCACGCTCCGTGAGCCGGGAAACATAACAGACCCGGGAGCATCATAACCATATCTCCAGAGTTCTTCACCATTGGAAAAGTCAAAACACCTCATAATATCGCCAACCTTATCATCTCTATCGAGTAAGTAGACCTTGCTGTCCTTGATAACAGGTCCGCCAAAACCGATGCCCACATTAACCGTCCATAGAACTTCCGGCCCCTTCTCTGGCCAGGAGCGCAAAATACCTTTCTGGTCTGACGTACTATTTCTGTAAGGTCCAAGATACTGAGGCCAGTCCTGCGTGTCCTGCGTGTCTTGCGTGCAGCCATTTACTATGCTAAGTAAAAGGACGGCCACCGGAATGAATATCTTACATTGTTTCATTTTCATGACTTCTTTGCTTTAATTGGAAAAGACGCAGCCCCTGACCGCCTTTCGCCGGAATAAATTGACCACTGGCTGCCGGAGTTAAGCCCCTGATGTATAAATAAATATAATTATGTTAATCTGACCGGCCGGATGTGGTCAACAAAGCCGGCTTTTGCAATTAACAGCCTGTTTAGTGCAGCCGGAAGTTAGCAGGGCTACCGGCTTTTTAAATGTTAGTAAATGAAAACCTTATAACGTCCATCCCTTGCGATACTCGTAATGGAAGTAGTTATTCGCTTCAGGCAGGTTAGTGATCTTCATGTTCTTTGCATCGTACTCAAGCGTTGTATTGGACCGTTGTGTCAGAATTGCAATATTGGTCAGCAGCATGATCTCCGTAACTTTAGCTGCCCAGGAGAAATCGTTGCTTGATTTTTTGCCGTTCATAATGGCACCGATCCAGTCCTCAAAAATATTTCCTGTTCTTTCCAGCCAGGGTTCGGGACCCTTGAAATCGGGATCTGCCGGAACCAGTGTTGGCATAGCTGCATTACCTCCCATCATAATCCCTTTATCACCATAGAAAACTGTTCCAACACGGCGGCCATCTTCCAGCTTGTCAGGACGTGGAGGCAGAAGCCCCCCGTCACACCATTTGACCTTCACCGGAGGCATATAGCCGATACCGGGAGTAAAGCGTTCCGGGAAATCATATGTTACGGTCTGGGCAAGGGGAAGATATTCATCATTGTAGGGAGTGGAAGTGGCCTGGATCTTTGTCGGGTAGTCCAGGTTAAGGGCCCATAGTGGTGCATCATATATGTGGGCTCCCATGTCGCCCATTGCACCTGTGCCATAGTCCCACAAACCACGCCATACAAAATGGCATATCTCAGGATTGTAAGGTTTTTCCGGGGCAGGACCCAGCCATACATCCCAGTTCAGGTGTTTGGGCACCCTTACACCTTCCGGTCGCTGTACATCACCCTGTGTCCAGTATCCTACCGGGCGGTCGGTCCACATATGTACTTCCCTCACATTACCTACCACACCGGCGCGTACCCATTCCACCACTCTGCGGGTCCCTTCGCTGGCATGACCCTGGTTACCCATCTGTGATACAACATCATACTCCTTTGCTATCTCGGCAAGCCTGCGGCATTCATAAACGGTTTTGGCCATAGGCTTTTCAACATAAACATGCTTCTTCTCTCTCATAAATGCCGCTGCGATTGGAGCATGGTTATGGTCGGTTGTTGCAATCACAACAGCATCTATTGATGGCTCTTTCTCCAGCATTTCGCGCCAGTCAGAATAGACTTTGGCCTTTGGGTACCTGGCGAACACATATCCAGCATATTGTGAGTCCACATCACACAAAGCATAAATGTTGGCAAGTTTCCTTGGTTCCCTCTGCTGCTGGCCGCCCGGTAATCCTTGTGGCGGGCCGCCCTGCGGTGGTCCTCCAGGAGCTCCCTGCTGCCGTTGCCTCTGGGCCATGCGTGCAGCACGCTCAGCCTCCTGCCTGGCAATTTCTGCTTTGCTCAACGGTTGACCAGTCCTTGTTCGAGGCGGCCTGTTAACCTGAACTTCAGGATCGCAGATATTACTCAGATCACCGGAGCCCTGTGCGCCGATACCGATACCGGCTACATTAATCAGATCGCTGGGAGCCTTACGACCACTACCGGCAATGACATGCCTCGGGACAATGGTAAATGCAGCCGTGGCAACACCTACCGTGCCCAGAAATTTACGTCTTGACAGGTTTTTAGGATTTCTGGTTTTCATCATTCTGTTTATTGGTTAATACTTACGTAAAGTTATTAAAATTATGTGATGGATACAGGCATTTTCTGCATTAACATACCAGAAAAATATTTGCGTCAGAATTATTGGTGAATTGCCGGCTTTGTCATACCTGATCAGCTCAATACACGACACACTGTATTTTAACAATCAGTTTCGGATTCACCCCGCTTCTGAAGAGAGTTGACCGGTATATTTTCACTGGGAATAACAGATGCCTATGATAATAAGGGTATTTAAGTTAACATCCTCCTGTAAGAGCCCTCGGAAATCAGTGCCGGGGGCCTTTTAAATACGGAGGTATCATTATTAACAATGATCATAGTGATCCGAAAAACTGGAACAACCACGGATCACTTGTTGAATTTAAAGGACAGTGGTATGTATTTTACCATCGTGCCTCACATGGGTCCAATACCATGCGGAGAGCTTGCCTGGAGCCTATCACATTCAACGAAGACGGCAGCATAGACGAGGTTGAAATGACCACCCAGGGAGCATCAGTACCGCTGGATACCCGTCAGCATTGTCCGTATTATAGCCAGTGTTTTAAATGATTTAAATTAAGAATGTCTTGAACTTAGGACTTCAAAAAAAACTTATCTGCTCAGGCTCTTTATCTCCTTTTCAGTCAGTGCCCTATTGAAAACAGCTAATCCTCCAATAAGGCCCTTGAAAAAATTCCCCATTCCGGATTTAAGCACAACAGCACCAACAGTAAAATCTGATCCATTATTACCGATTCCATAGGGAAACAAATACGGATTTTTACTTTGAATTAATCCATTAGGATATCCTTCAAACCCAGTTGTATTATTGATTAATTCTGGATCGCGAGGTTCAAATTCTCCATTTAAAAATGATTTAATGTATTTCCCATCATAAGTAAATGCCACACAGCACCATTCATTTTTAGGGACTTTTTGTCTGCTCGCAGAGTAGTCAATAGAATAAGGGAAAGGCGGAGTAGGTTTTCCTGTTTTGGAGATATGTCCACACACCTGATCTTTACCATTATAGTGAGGCAATGAAATGAAAAATCCATATTGTCGTTTGCCGCCATCCTGATATTCATTCCACATACCGGCGACAAATCCGGTTTGTTCGCCGGACCAATTAATCCAAGCAATAACAGTCACTTCACTTTTTTCTCCGAAAATGTTTAATTGCTTGGCTTTTGAATTTGGCAGACTCAGATAATTTCTTCCATCAAGCTTTATTGAGTATCCTGAAATAGGTCCTTCATTTATCCTGACTATTCTTCTGCCAGATTCTTTTAATGGGTAAGAGTATTTACCAATAGCCTTTCGTTCTTTGCCGGATTTTTCGTTGAATTGCCATAATGCAACAAAACCATTGGTTGATTTTATGTCATTTATTAATTCTTTGTTTGGATTCAAAAGATTAGATTGTCCAACTATTATTTGACCATTTAACAAGTTAATTATTAGGATAAGCAATATTTTACTTAGCATGTTTTTAGTCATTAGCTACTCTGTTTAAGTTAAACAATAATCCCTATTAATCTGGCAGTTAGCCTACATTGGCTATAA
>CAZQVL010000010.1:68136-77738 GCA_964596715.1 uncultured Rikenellaceae bacterium | reverse complement strand
CAACCAGGTATCATTTACCACAGGTGAAATTGTACTGGCAACAGTATCAACAACCCCTGCAACTTCAGTAACTGCCACTACTGCAGTTTCTGGCGGGAACATAACATCCGACGGAGGAAGCGCTATAACAGCCCGAGGTGTTTGCTGGAGTATTAATCAGAATCCGACCATTGCAGACAGTAAAACAATCGATGGATCCGGTACAGGGACCTTTACTAGCAGCATCACAGGTCTTACCGACGGAACTACTTACTACGTGCGGGCCTACGCAACAAATAGTACAGGCACCGTTTATGGAAACCAGGAAAGCTTTACAACCAGCCAAAATATAACAACACCATCAATAACCACAAGTCCAATTACAAACATCACCACAAATTCTGCCACAGGAGGAGGAAATGTAACAGCCAGCGGAGGAGCAACTGTCACTGCCCGCGGTGTTTGCTGGAACACTACTCAGAATCCGACCATTGCACACAGTAAAACAATCGATGGATCCGGTACAGGGACCTTTACTAGCAGCATCACAGGCCTTACTCCCGGAACTACATACTATGTACGGGCCTACGCTACCAACAGCGCCGGGACCACTTACGGGGATCAGAGAAGCTTTCCCACCACACCTTCCGTTGGAGCGATTGTCTTTAATCCGAGCCTGACTTACGGAACAGTTACCGATATTGAAGGAAATGTATATAAAACAATACAGGTAGGCACACAGGTATGGATGGCTGAAAACCTCAGGACCACGAAATACAATGATGATACAAGCATACCTCTGGTAACTGACAATACCGCATGGAAAAATTTAATTACTCCCGGTTATTGCTGGTACGACAACGATCCCATAACCTATAAATCAGTCTATGGCGCTTTGTATAACTGGTATGCAGCCAGCTCAGGTAAATTATGTCCAACCGGCTGGCACGTGCTCACTGAGGATGAATACGAGGTTCTAGTAATCTATCTCGGAGGTTTAAGCGATGCTGGAGGCAAATTGAAAGAAACCGGTCTGACCCATTGGATCTCGCCTAACACCGGTGCTACCAACGAAACAGGAATTACTGGTCTTCCCGGTGGCCGCCGTTATTATGATGATGGTACATTTATAAGTATTGGGGAGCTTGGTTATTATTGGACGTCCACTGAGGACGAAGTTATATGGGGATCTATGGGTATTTTGCACTATGATTCTGCTGTATTAGAACCTGATGGATATTCAAAGCCTAATGGTATGTCAGTCCGATGTATTAAGGATTGATTAACCACCGCCTAAAGGCCGTGGTTAGGGATAGTGAGATGAGAAGTGTGTCGGCGGTTTCCCGGATAACCGCTTCATACTAAGAAAATGTCACCAGCGACGAAGGAACAGAGATCACACTTCATTTCGTTTCCCCCGATAGCGCGGATCTGTGATCCGTGCTTTTTTTTGGCACGGATTACGCTTCATTTCGTTTCGCTAACCGATTCCGCGGAGCGGAAGAGCTCGACTAATTCAAACCAGCGCCAGCTGGTAAATATTCCCCATTTCAACTATCTGCAACTTTCGCCTTTTTACCTTTACCCCCGACGTTCACTTTGTTCAGTCGGGATTTCCGCTACGCTCCAACTTTTAACTTTTGTCTTTTATCTTTTCACTTTAATCTTTTATCTTTCTGACAATCCCCCCTTCTCCTACTCACCCCTTCCAACATATCCAATTTTTATCTTTCAAATCTCAATAATTTTTAGTAAATTTATGTGATTGAATATAACTGCAATGTCCGAGCCCCTTTCCATGGATCAGGCATTTATTAAGAAACTCATCGATATTGTACTTGCTAATCTGGCCAATGAAAACTTCGGCGTTAAGGAACTGGCAATAGAAGCAGGCATAAGCCGTGTCAGTCTTCACCGAAGACTGAAGTCGTCTAAAAAACAGGATGCATCTCAGTTTATCCGGGAGACCCGTTTACAGCGGGCAATGGAAATGCTCCGGCGGAATGAGGGTACTGTGGCTGAGATTGCTTTCAGGGTAGGTTTCGGGAGTCCTACATATTTTATTAAATGTTTCCATGAATACTATGGTTTTCCTCCCGGGGAAGTAAGAAAAATGGAATCCATAGAATCTCTGGATGATCAGGTTGTTGAGCAAATTGATAAAACTGGTAATTATAAAGGAATTAAAGTAAAGCCAGACCTGAAATCAGTTACAAAAAGGCCTAAGCATAAAAATATTCTGATCGCTTCATTTGGTATTTTATCCGGACTGCTGATTACCTTTATCCTATATGTTCTGCTGAAACAGCCTGAAAAATCAATAGTTGTACTCCCATTTAAAAACCTCAGTGATAATCCCGGGAACCAGTACTTTGCAGACGGGATAACGGAAGACATACTTAACCATCTGTTCAGGATCAGTGAAATGAGGGTTATATCAAGGACTTCTGCTGAATATTTCCGCGATAATCCAATGACTTCACCTGAAATTGGCAGAAAACTTCATGTTAATTATGTTCTTGAAGGAAGCGTTCAGACGCATGAGCAGGAAGTAAGGATCTTTGTCCAGCTGATTGATGCCCGGGATGATCAGCATATGCTTTCTGAAGAGTATGAGGGTAAAATGACAAATATCTTTGCATTTCAGAGCGATATAGCCAAAAAGGTTGCCAATGCACTTAAAACGGTTATTTCGAGCAAAGAGATAAGACAATGAAAGCGAAAAACAATATTTGGATTTGCCCATTAATAATTATTATGTGATTACTTATTCTTGTTCTTGCTAATAAATGTGAGAAAGATGACGAAGTAGAAGAAGACAAAATAACTGATGCTGATGGGAATATCTACACTTCTGTAACCATCGGTACGCAAACGTGGATGGTTGAAAACCTGAAAACCACCAGTTACAACGATGGTACAGCCATACCTTTGGTAACAGACAATACTGCATGGAGCAACCTGAGCACCCCTGGTTATTGCTGGTATAATAATGATGCAGCCACATACAAAGTTACCTATGGTGCACTATATAATTGGTACACGGTAAATACAGGCAAATTATGCCCCACGGGCTGGCATGTGCCCACAGATGCAGAATGGACAACATTAACCACCTATCTTGGCGGTGAAAGTATAGCCGGAGGCAAGTTAAAGGAAACAGGAACAAGCCATTGGGATAGCCCCAACACTGGGGCAACCAGCGAAACCGGCTTTACAGCCCTTCCGGGTGGCCTCCGTTACTACGATGGTACGTTCGACGGCCTTGGCTACTACGGCCTCTGGTGGGGTGCTACCGAGGACGATACCGATGACGCCTGGGGCCAGGGCGTGGGCTACGATTACATCGATGTAACCAGGGGCAGCAGCGATAAGAGCTATGGGTTCTCTGTCCGTTGCGTGAGGGATTAGGGTGCGCCGTGAGCGCATAGAGCGAAGGGCAAACACACTGCTGGCACGGATCTGTGATCCGTGCCAGGATATCAAAGCCATGGATTACATTAAACTTCATTGCGTTAATCGATTCCACAGAGCGAAAGAGCTCGCTGACTTTCCCGCTGGCGCGGATCTCAAGGGCACAGATTACGATACACTAACCGGGATTTGTTTAAGCGCGACGAGTTCGCTGACTTCGTTGGACATAACCTGCTTTGTCTGCCGAAGTCCGCCAGCCAATCCTCGGCTGCAGCTCAATAGACATCCTGGTAATGGTTAGGATATTTCTATTCCGTTACGTTTTATTTCCTCAAGAAAACCGGATCTGTCATTATTCCTGTCTATCAGTATGGGCTCAATCCTGTCATCTATCTGACGCCTTAACTTCCATAGCAATGGATTCACCGAAAAGAAGTCATCAGTTATGTCACTTACGACTATCGCCACATCAATATCACTATTTTCGTCGTAAGTATCTCTGGCGTATGAACCAAAAAGATAAACAGTTTCAAAGTTGAAATAGTCTTTCAGCAGTACTTTATATCGTTTTACCTTATTTATAACTTCATTTTTATCCATTGCTGCAACTGGCTGGTTTTTTTAATTATTTCTGTGCATCTCTCATAAGTCAGGCTTTTTAATAATCGTTCCTTATGAGATGGATATCTTGCCTCAATATTCAGCGGTTCGATCTGATCAATGAAGTCTTTTTGTTCTTCTGAAAAGCTGTTATAAAATGACCCGTTCTTTGCCAGATATGATAAACTATGGGAAAGAGGTACAATTTCTGAATTCAGTTTTGCATGATAAGCCTTAAAGATTTTCTCAATCGCCTGATGACACATAAATCCTACGTAAAGATATCTTTTGCTTTTCAGCATGGCGACAGCAGTATCCAGATCATAATCAGAAAGCTCCTGCCAGTATTTTACCTTGTCATCCATACATCGGATTATTTAAACCAAAGATAGAATAAATGGCTGATATAGCAAAAGGTAAGGTTGAAGCTTCACTTTTCTGTTATCTTCTGCCAATCACTCAGGTTTAAGCAGATCGGGAACCTCCCGCCAGCGCGAATCTCAAATCCATGCTAAGATTTCAGAGGCATGGATTACACTTTACTTCGTTGTGTTAAATCCGCACCAGTAACCTCTGTTGAGATTTTCCAAACCAATTGAAACATAGTTTAAACCCTTGTACTATAATTTAAACAATTTGAAACATAGTTGCTATGTACTGCTCCCTTTTTTGTCCGAACTTTATATAAAAAATTGCTGTTAAATTATTTTTTAACCTAATATTTAAACTATGAAGACATTGAAAACACTGTTTCTGTTCATTGCAGTCACAGGATTGCTGGTTTCCTGCTCAAAGTCAGATGACTTCTGGGGAATCGGGTCACCCGATTCTGAAAACTGTTATGGGAAGCATTTTAATCGTCCCGGTGGACTTGACCAGGACAGGTACATAACCATGAAAACTACCGGACTGAGGGTCCACTACAGAATCATTGGAAAAGGTCCGATTGACATTGTATTTATTCCTGGCTGGACAAATCCGCTGGAAATTTACTCAAAACAGTTTGATTACTTCAGGGACAAAGCGCGGTGTATTTACATTGATATTCCGGGCCAGGGATTAAGCGATGCGCCTGAAGGAGTTGATTATACAATGGGTATGATGGCTGATGCCATTTATGATGTTGTGAAAAAAGAGGGCATCAGAAAATTTGTTGCTGTGGGATTCAGCATGGGACCTACGGTTCTCGGGCAATTCGAATTGAAACATCC
The DNA here is from genome assembly GCA_964596715.1 of uncultured Rikenellaceae bacterium. GTDB lineage: Bacteria > Bacteroidota > Bacteroidia > Bacteroidales > VadinHA17 > LD21. The sequence continues at coordinate 72,534 of CAZQVL010000010.1, read as the reverse complement.
CGGAATGATAACGAAGCTTGTTAATCTGGACGGGGGCTTTACTCCATGGCCTCCGATTGGTGATCCGGCCAGAGAGACTTTTATTGCTGAGCTTGAGGGTTTTTGCTCCTGGATGGAGACCTGGGGAAAGGAAGAATGGGATGCATTTATACCACTTTTGGTGCCTGATTCATCTCCTGAGGATCTGAAGGAATTTGTGGAATATGTTTACGATTTACCAATGTGGCTGGTAGCTAATATATATTGGAACTGTAGCCTTGAGGAAGTAAACCAACCCATTGGCTGGACATTCCCGATATTGAGTATTTACAGTGCTGAACCTACAGACATGGATTATGAACAATTGTATTTCCCGGATGCTGATATACATGTTATGGAAGGGAGCGGACATGTTGTCCAATGGGAAAAACATGAAATTGTCAATCCGCTGATCTGGAAGTTCATCAATGACCGACATTGGAGGCCCGGACCCAAAACTGTAACTTTACCATTCACGTGTGATTATATAGGTAATTATACATCTGTTGCAGTAGATGAAGAAAAATGCGGTAGTTATCCTGAGATGCGTGTTATTGTAGATGGTTCAGGAACAGGCACATATGTAGGGGAATCTACTATACACTTCGATTTCTGCTGCAATTGGGAGACCGGATATTATGGTTATGGTAAAACTTATGCTTATATAGAAGCCGAGGATGGGGATATTCTTTATGTTACATGTTCAGGCCAGGTCATTGATGGAAAGTTAGACGATCATCCTGATTATGTTATTCGTATTGGAGAGACCCATTTAAGATTCTGGGAGGCACTGGACGGTTTAAGGGTGCAACCGGAGGTGGAATGACTGATGACTTTAATAGTTCAGAAGATCCTTATTCTCACCATCACTGGAAAGGAACCATAAATCTGGTAATCGCGCATCAAAAACCGGTTATTCCTCTAAAAAGATTTAAGTATAACAGATCATTTCTAAGACCGGGATTCTGGTTTGGGCATTGAAAAAAAATGTGAATTGAGAAAAAGACACCTTGGAAAGGGGTTTCAAGGCAGGTACTATCTATCATGTAAAAGTACCTTAAGAAAAGTGAAGTTCAGACTTCACTTTTCTGTTTGTTAAAGGCATAAGGCACGGATTACAAATCCGCGCCAGCGTGAGCACGGATTACGCTTCGCTAAATCCGCGCCAGAGGCCTGTACGCAGGTTGCTGCTTAATATATTTTTGCTTTTGATCAAACTAAGGTTTAACTTTGAAAAAGATTTATTAAATGGCTGAAAAAGCTTAATAAATAATCTTTAAACAATGGCAAGCATAATACCGGGTTACGAGTATGATATCTTTATCAGCTACCGCCAGAAAGATAATAAGTACGATGGATGGGTTACTGAGTTTGTCGATCATCTGAAAAGAGAAATTGAGGGAACCTTTAAAGAGGATGTCTCCATCTATTTTGATGAAAATCCACATGACGGATTGCTGGAGATCCATAATGTTGATAAAAGCCTTGAGATAAAGCTCAAATCTGTTGTCTTTATCCCAATCATTTCACAAACCTATTGCGACCCTAAAAGTTTTGCCTGGATTAATGAATTTGTTGCATTCAACAAGATGGCCGGTAATGATCAGATTGGAAGGGATGTAAAGCTTCCGAGCGGCAATGTCTGCAGCAGAATAATCCCGGTAAAGATACATGAACTGGATGTGTCTGATACTGAACTTCTTGAAAATGAACTTGGTTGCAGACTCCGCTCAATAGATTTTATATATTCAAGCGCCGGAGTTAACAGACCTTTAAAGCCTACCGATAATCCCGATAAAAATCTTAACAAAACCTATTATCGCGACCAGATCAACAAAGTAGCGAATGCTGTAAAAGAATTAATCTATGGGCTTCACCCTGATGAGAAAAAACGAATCTCAAAAACTTACCAGACAAGAACACAGGCAGGCTATATTGAGGAACAGAGCTGGCCGATGTCCGGAAGAACTGCCAGGCCAAAGTGGATGACAGGAAAGTTAATTGCCCCCATAGCCATGGGACTACTGGCAATCCTGGCTATGATATATCTTATTCCGAAATTAACACAAAAAGCCGGAAAACAAATCTCCCCTGATGAAACTATAAAAAAAGCTGTCGCAGTAATGCCTGTTTCCAATTTTACCGGAGACCCCGAGCTGGGCTGGATTGCTGAAATGATTCAGAGCGACTTAACCGGGCAGTTGCAGGGTATCAGTAGCCTTATTGTGAGGCCAAAACAAACAACATTGCAGTTCAGGAACAGTGAAGAACCGGTACAGGAGATTGCAAGTAAACTAAGTGTAAATAACCTTATTGAATCGTCATTAAAGGGGACCGAGGATAATCTCCAGATCGAAATAATGGTTATTGAAGCCTTCCCGGAAGAAAAATACCTGTATCGTTCTTCATTCAACCAGAGTTTCTCGGAACTGGCAAATATATACAACGAAATAATAAACCTGATTCTTAAGGGAATGGAGGTTACGGCAACTGAAGAGGAAGAAAAAACCTTATCAGCAAGGTCAGTTAACCCGGAAGTCAGGAAAGCCTGTGCCCGGGGATTGTATTATATGAACCAGTTAACCCAGGAGGGATTTGAAAAAGGAGTTGAGTATTATAAGGAAGCAATTGACATAGATCCTGCTGACCCGGAGCCATATATCGGGCTGGCCCTTGGTTACGGAAGTGCCGGCCATGGAGCTGGTATTGCATCCCTGGACATGGCAAAAGCCTATGCCCTCAAAGCCATAGAGCTTGATCCTGAGGAACTGCATCCCAATCTTGCCGACGCTCACGTTGTACTGGCAGAAACCTACCTCTATCATGATTATGATTTTGTTAACTCTGAACACCATCTTAAACGTGCTATAGACCTTAATCCAAGCAGCTCTGCAGCCCATTATACATATGGATGGTATCTTGCCCTGACCAACAAGGTTGATGAAGCTGCCGATGAGATGAAAAAAGCCATTCAGATAGATCCCCTTAATCCTATATGCCCGGGCTACCTGGCCTGGATGTACCAATGGTTTGGACGTTATGAGGAAGCAATCACCTACGCACAGGATGCATTAAAGGTTAACCCCAACTATCCCATGGCATTTTATGTCCTGGGTATGGTTTATGCAGAAATGGGAAGGTATGACGAAGCTATTGATACGCTGAAAATAATATACGCCCCCCGTTCAGGTTTTGCAAGCGGACTGGGTGTTGCCTATGCCTTTGCAGGACAAAGAGATAAAGCTCTTGAAATTGCCGCCGAAATGGAAAAACAAAATATGAGGTGGCATACATGGGGCCTTGCCGATATCTATTCTGCCCTTGGAGATAAGGATAGAGCCATATACTGGATAGAAGAAGCCTATAAGCAAAGACACGATTTTATTCCATGGGTAAGAAACAATCCTTATTATAAAAAACTCTCTGATGATCCCCGTTTCCAGGATATCGTTAAGCGTCTGAACCTGCCTGAATAATAAAATTAAGTTACTGTTTGCCTGGCAGTTGGCAGTTGGCAAAGAGACCAGAGCTCAGGGCAGTGAGCATAAACCAGTAACCAGTAACAAGCAACAAGTAACTTGAGTTAACAAAAATATCCGTTTTTGTTATTTTTATCATCATTCCCTTTGCCATGCTTTCTCTAAAAGCTAAATTTGAAGAAAGCTTCTTTTATGGCATTACAGGTAGAAGATCTTGAGGATCAATCTAAATACAGGCAGATACTTAAAATACCATACGATGAACTGGCACTGTTTGTCCTCGATTATTTAAGAAAAAAATCGGGACTGATGATCTTTTTCTGGTCGGTTTGTATAATAATCCTCGGGATTGCTCTTACTGTAAGGATAAATATCAGCGGGTATTTCCTGCATCGAAACGTCCTGTTCCATTCATTGCTCGGATTAATTGTTTTTCCGGTTCTGTACATTCCTTTTCATGAATTATTGCATATCATTCCATATTATTTATCAGGTGCCAGGAATATAAGGATCGGAATGGATCTTAAGCAATATATGTTCTTTGTGACTGCTCACAGACATGTTGCCTCCCCTTTACAGTTCAGGATTGTTGCCCTGGTACCATTCATTGTAACAGGAATAGCCTTTCTTCTTCTGATCTTTGTTCTTCCCGGATTATGGAAATGGAGCCTGTCACTTTTTCTGTTCGTACATACAACTATGTGTGCCGGTGATTTTGCCCTGCTTAATTTTTACTCGCTTAATAAGGTTAAAAAGATTTATACATGGGATGATGTTGATGAGAAAATAGCATATTTTTATGAAGAATTAAAAAAAATCAAGAATTTAACCACGGAGTCGCACAGAGGAACACGGAGAAAGAACACGGAGGAATAAATTGTAACTTTTCACCCCAAACCCC
>CAZQVL010000010.1:62334-68036 GCA_964596715.1 uncultured Rikenellaceae bacterium | reverse complement strand
GGAACACGGAGAAAGAACACGGAGGAATAAATTGTAACTTTTCACCCCAAACCCCTTCGACGGGAATGTATGGCCGACCATTAGGGTAGATGAAGCTGTCCGCGATGGCCTCGATGCAATAGCCATTACCGATCACCTCGAATACACCCCGCATAAGGATTATATTCCGGTCGATCACAATGCGGCATATAAAATTGTGGAAACATATGCCAGGGACAGAAATCTGATCCTTGTGCAGGGCACAGAGATCACACGCGACATGCCTCCGGGTCATTTCAACGCTCTTTTCATCAGGGATGCTTCCCTGATAGCTAAAGATTCGGTGTGGGATTGTTTCGAAGAAGTCATTAATCAGGGAGGATTTCTGCTGTGGAATCATCCGGGATGGAAGGCACAACAGCCCGACGGGATTCCCAGGATGTACGAGATGCATCACAGACTTATCAACAACAGGTGGTTACATGGTATAGAGTTTTTTAACAGCAGTGAGTATTATCCTCTTGTTATGACATTCTGCACACAGTACAATCTTGCTGTTACAGCTAACAGCGATGTACACGCATTGATAAGCGAAAGGTATCGTGAACCTGAGTATACAAACAGGCCCATGACCCTTGTATTTGCCAAAGCAAGAACTTACGATGCCCTTAAGGAAGCTATGTTCGCAGGCCGGACACTGGCATATTTCAGGGATATGATAGCAGGTAAGATAGAATATGCAAAACCATTTTTCTACCAGTGCATCTCTATCAGCAAACCCTTTTACCAGAATGACAAAAGTATCTATTTTGAAGTGACAAATAAATCGGATATACCGTTTTATCTAATAAACGGAGTACCTGAGGCACCTGCATCAATAACAATTGCAGCCAATGCAGTAACAAGAGTGGTCTTAAGCAAAAAAGTTACTGTTCCTCTCGTTTATGATGTCAAAAATATAATTACCGGGGAAGACTCTGTTCTTAAGGTTGAGTTGAACTTAAAATAGGATTATGTTCCAGCAGATAGGCCTCCAGCCCCTGGTTCTCCAGAATGGATTGAGCCTTTTCCCAGCTGACATAATCCCGGCTGTTCAATGCTTCCAGTATCCGTATGATGGAAAGGGCAACCTCTGCAGTCTGCTGCAGATTTTCTCTTCCAAGATAGCCTATTGCATCGAAGAGGACAGCATTTACCTCTTCAAATGTTAATTTATTACAGTTTCCATGGTGATCGATCCAGTGTTTCCCGGAAATTGTGTCATTGATATGGCTCATGATAAGGTAGGTTGCCCTGCCTATCAGCTTTAAGTTACTAGGATTAACAAAGGTCATAGTGTTACCTATAATCCTGCCCAGTTTTGCCATGATACCTGTGGAATGAGCATTAAGAAGCATCTTAAGGGCTATCTGCCTTCTCAGTCCAATAGGATCCGGAAAGGAAGGTAATAAAATGTCCACCCCAACATCTGGATTAAAAGAATAGCCGGCTGAAGGATTCTCCTGGCTGTTTACCGTTATTATCGCTACCTTTGCTCCCCTCTCCCTGCAAAGATCACAGAACCTTCTGACAGATAATTCCGGATTATTTATTTCATCTGCCTCATTATCAATGCATACCACAACACCAAGGTCACCCCTGCCCGGTCCGCGTTTCTTTATATTCTCCATGGAAAATGAAAGATCATAAAGCATCTCCTGGTCATTCCCGGCACTGGTAAGACTTTTAAGTGCTACATCTTTAAGGTAAGGGTCATCAATTCCATTTAAGAAAGATTCTTTATAAGAAGATTCCTCAAGTCCCCGGAAATTTCTTCCAAGGAATGTACTCCATGCCTGCTTAATGTTACTGCTATCTGTCCATACCTGAATCCATGATTTTTTGACGCTCTCATTTACCGTATCCAGAGGATAAAGCCTGAATGTCGGACTCCTCTCAGTGCTGTCAATAAAAACAGTTATCAGGGCTTTTCTGGCAAAATAGGTGGAAAAACAACTATTCGCATATGTCTCAGATTCCATCTCCGTGAAAATGGAAAGAGAATCCAGGGAGTCATCCACTCCCCTCTTAACATCCCTGAACGAAATAAGCCTCTGTTCAATATTAAAACCAGGTTCAAATCCAATCTCTGATAATTCACTGTCAGTAAGGTATTCCTTTAAAACCCTGTATAAAGCCTCCTCAAGAACAACACCGAGAATAAAAGTTTCACTGGTTGTTGCCTGCATCCTTGTGGAACCCGTTATAGCCTGAGGACCTGTAGTAATATTCAGCTTTGTTATTGCAGGATTTTCGATAACAGCCCTGCTTCTGTCGAAAGGAAGAAGAAGATGATCCGGATTATTGTAAACAAAATATAGATTATTCTTTGCCTCATTTATTTTCTCTTCATTCAGTTCACCGTACTGTTCCAGTGCTGCCAGTATTGTTCCGATAACGGAAGATGTTTCCCCCCCCTCTGTCACACAAAAAACCACATCCCCCTTTTTAATCCCCCTGTCCATGAGCTGAAGCTTTCCAATCAACTGAAGATCTTCAAATCCTTCAAGTGAACTTATAAGAGCTCTGTCAGCTCCGGTCATCTCACCAATTAAAAGATCCTCAATGTTATCAGGAATGTTTTCCAGTAGTTTTCCCCACAGCATTGAGCCTTTTATACCCTTCCAGAAAGGCCTCCAGAATGTACTCTCCATTTGCTTCGCGAGCCGCCCGGTTGACCCGCAACCATAAAAATAGATGGTTTTACTGCTTTTTATTGCCCGGCAAACCGCATCAACAGCTTGTACAAGAGGTTCAGTATCTTTCGAAGATTTTTTAAATTTATTCGAAATATCCTCATCAACTGAAAGCAACATTTCCAATCCGTTACCAGTACTCTCTTTGATTGAGGAACTCAAGGTCCAGGTTTTGGGATGACGTTGCTCCGTTAAAAGGTTATAAAGATGAAACTGTTTCTTATTCTCTACGTAATCTATTGACTGAAAGGATGGCTCCAGTCTAAGATAATTCAGAATTGAGTTCAGCTTGCCGGTTCTCTGTAGTTTCATGGTTACTTGCCATTTACTTGTGAAGGATTGAAGGGGGTTGAAGGGGGTTGAAGGAATTTTTATCTTCTTCAACCTCTTCAACCTTCTTCAACTCTTTTAAACCTAGCTTAAAACTTTTCTTTTGCCAGCTTGATAACATCATCTTCCCTTACAACAGGGCGGATCCTGAATGAGTATTCATACCTTTTATCCAGAAGCCGGTACTCAGGATGTATTGGTGCTCCCCACGAATTATCTCCTCCAACACCCATCTGACCATAGTCAATATTCAGATTAACAAGATCGCGGGGTTTTACATCAACTGTATGGGTATTAGCACTCTTTGCATCTTTCCGATACCGTGATAATCTCCCCGGGGATTCAAAGTCATCATGAATATTATTCAATGCGGAAAAACATATCAGAGGATTTCCGGTTACGAGCAGACCGGTACCATCCTGGTTGGTCAGGGTAAGCCAGCGGGTATCAGTTTTATAACCATTTTCCTGTGGACGGATATATGGAACATACTGATCGCTCACAGTACTTTCATAGAGACCCACATCCGCGGCAGTTTTTCTGTCAGCATAGTTCTCATGGGGGCCACGGCCAAACCATTTCAGATTCGTAAATTCCACCGGCAATTGCATCTGCATACCCATCCGGGGTATTTCGGGTATATTATCCGAGACTTTGGAAAACTGGTTTTTCACAATAACATCAGCTGATCCGTTTATTGTATATGTAGTTACCAGACCGGCAATTTTCTTCCCTTCTGTATCAGGAATATCATACTCAAATGCAACCACAACTTTTGCCATCTCCGGCTGACTGATATTTGCTTTTCTTACAATTGTCCTCTCCCCGGCTTTTTTCCATACACCTAACCTTCTCTCCATACCGTATCCGTAATCATTATCAGTAGGTGGTCGCCAGAAATCAGGTTCCGGTCCTCTCCTTATCAGTTCTTTCCCCTTGTAGGTGAATGATTCCATCCTGCCGTTTTCGAGATCAAATACTAATTTCATTTCATCACCACCTATTTCCAGTTTTTTATCAACAGTATTGGTCTGTAGTACAGACAGCTCATCCCTTTTTGCAGGTACTGCCTGCCCTTCTACCGGTAATTTGAACTGCGCAGTCGCGTAAACATGATCTTCAGGTACGTAATTCCATTCATCGCTTCTTGATACCCTGAGATTCAGAAAATATTCTGCACCGGGAGCAGGATCAATTTTTTCAAAAGGTAAAAGTATTGACATCTCTTTCCCCGGTTTGACCTCTGGCAAAGGGACATTACCTGACTGTACAACTAATCCGTCTGATACTATTTCCCAGTCGAAAGCGAAAACAGAAAGGTCGGTAAAATTGTATTTGTTTTTGATCTTTATCATTCCTGTGGTAAGATCAACAGGTTCAAATCCAACATACTGATAAACCTTCTTCACTTCATGTATGCTTGGATGCGGTTCCCTGTCGGGCCATACAAGTCCGTTTATACAAAAATTACCGTCACTGGCTATACCTTCTTCACCCCAATCGCCACCGTAGGTCCAGAACTTCTCACCATTCTCATCTGTCTTCAGCAAACCCTGGTCCACCCAGTCCCAGATAAATCCACCCTGAAGCTTCGGGTATTTCTCGATAACATCCCAGTAATCCTGCAGGTTACCGACCGAATTACCCATGGCATGAGCATATTCGCACAATATAAGAGGACGGTCATTCTGATCATCCTTTGCATATGCTTCGATCTGTTCTATCCTTGCATACATCGGGCACATAATATCTGTATGCCTTTCTGTCGTATTGGTGCTTTTTTCAGCACGTTCGTATTGTACCGGACGGGTATTATCTCTCTCTTTTATCCATTTATAACCATTAAGGAAATTATGCCCGTCACCTGCTTCATTGCCCATCGACCATATTATTACCGACGGGTGATTCTTGTCTCTTTCGACCATACTCTGCATTCTCGTGAGGTGCGCGTCTGCCCACTCAGGTTTATCAGCGAGTGTTACATCTTTATTATATCCCATACCGTGTGACTCGATATTCGCTTCATCAATAAGGTAAAGACCATATTTATCACACAGTTCATACCAGAGTTCCTGCTGAGGATAGTGCGATGTCCTGACGGCATTGAGGTTATTGCTCTTCATCACCCTTATATCTTTCAATAAAGTAGCTTCATCAATCACGTGTCCGGTAATATCGTGATGTTCATGCAGATTGGTTCCCTTCAGATAGACAGCGACTCCGTTCACAAGAAGCTGTGAATTAACTATTTCCACCTTCCTGAATCCGATTTTACTGCCAATGCTTTCAATGACATTTCCGAAATTATCTTTAAGATTAATTACCAGGGAATAAAGCTCAGGTGTCTCAGCCGACCATATTTTAATACCAGGGAATATTTTTTTATAGCTCACATTTCCCGTATTTTCAGTAAGTATAATATCCTTTGATTCAGACCAGATCTTCAGGTCATTTTCAAAAAGGGCAGCTTCAACGACAAAATCAGTCTGTGTGTTATCTGCATTTTTTAAAGACACATTAAGCTCAAGTACGCCGTCTTTGTATTCGTTTTCCAGGTCACCGGCGGCAAAAAAATCGTCGATCCTTGTTTTTGGGCGTGCATGAAGGAAGACACTCCTCTGTATGCCACTCAATCTCCAGAAATCCTGATCTTCAAGA
>CAZQVL010000010.1:59367-62234 GCA_964596715.1 uncultured Rikenellaceae bacterium | reverse complement strand
ACCCAGACATAAAAAGCTGAGCTGACAGCTCCAAAATGAAGAAATACTTCTTTGTTCTTCCAGTTTGCCGGCACCTTAAAGGTACTTTTGTAGGAGCCAACCGGATTCCATTCATGATTTATGAACGGAGGATTCCTTTCAAATCCGTATCCGGTATTAACATATATGGGTACACCATAGTCTTTCATCTGCCAGTTCGATGGCACTTCTATGTCGTCCCAGTCACGTATATCATAATCATCTTTAAAGAACCAGTAAGGGCGTTCATCAGGAGATTTAACCCAGTGGAATTTCCAGATACCGTCAAGAGACATGTAATTCGGTGAACTTGTTTTAATTGCCTCAATAGCTGACAGCTCATTACTGAAGCTGATCAGAGTAGCGTGGGGAGCTTCACGGTTCTGACTGATCATTCCCGGATTTTCCCAGTCGCGGGGTTCTTTCTCGGTAAAAGCAACGCCTTCATACTTGCTGTATCTCTTACAGGCGGATAAAGCAATGACAATAACAATGATAAAAAAAGCAGTATTCTTCATATGATTCAGGGTTTAGTATTTGGAAATAAAAGTAATAAAAAAGGATAATAAGCCAATGGGTGATACACAACAATAGCCATGATAAAAAACCATTAGGCAGTGGTCTCTAATTATATATTGTTCAGAATAAGCCTGATATTCGCCCGTCGGAATCAATGTCAATCTTTTCCGCGGAAGGAGTAGCCGGCAATCCCGGCATCCTCATGATTGTTCCTGCAATTGGTACAACAAAACCGGCACCTGAAGAGAGTTCCACCTCCCTGATCTTAACAGTAAATCCTTGTGGACGACCCCGTTTATGCGGATCATCAGAAAGTGATTTCTGAGTTTTTGCAATGCACACTGCAAGGTTTCCGAAACCAAGCTCGTCTATTTTATCGAGTTGATTTTTTGCTTTGATAGTATATTCAACATGATCAGCACCATACATTTTTTTGCATATAGTCTCAATTTTTTTCTCAAATGGCCATGCCAGGTCGTACAAAGGGATATAACAATCGGGACAGTTTTTAACTGAATCCAAGATTTTGTTTGCCAGATCAACAGCTCCTTCACCACCTTTAGCCCATGCCTCGTTAATGGCAACTTTAATATTTTGGGATTCACAATGCTGCACCAGAAGATCCAGTTCTGTTTCGGTATCCGAATCAAACCTGTTAACAGCAACAACTGGGCTGAACCCAAAATACTTCATGTTTTCAATATGCTTATCGAGGTTGTCAAAACCGTTCTGAAGTGCAGCAATGTCCTCATTTTGCAGACTTGATAGCCTGGCACCGCCGTGGTACTTCAGAGCCCTTACGGTTGCAACAATAACTACGGCATTAGTCTTCAGATTGCCGAACTGTGATTTGATATCAAAGAACTTCTCTGCACCGAGTTCACTGGCAAAACCTGCTTCAGTCACCACAAACTCACTTAGCGAAAGGCCTGTTTTTGTTGCAACTATGGAATTAGTCCCCTGTGCAATATTTGCAAATGGTCCTCCATGAATAATTGCCGGTGTTCCTTCTAATGTCTGAACAAGATTGGGCTTGATGGCCTCTTTGAGAAGGGCTGCCATGGCGCCGTGAGCTTTCAGGTCGCGGGCAAAGACAGGTTTGTCAGAAAAAGTATATCCGACAAATATATTTCCCAGTCTCTCTTTCAAGTCCTTAAGATCCAGTGCCATACAGAGAGTTGCCATCACCTCAGATGCTGCAGTAATATTGAAACCTGACTGACGCGGAACACCTTCTGTAGTTCCACCAAGACCTATTACAATATCCCTGAGCGACCTTTCATTCATATCCATCACTCTCTTCCATTCAATCGTCCTTGGATCAATTCCCAGGTTACCGTCCTTCAACTGTATATTGTTATCAATAAGAGCTGCCAGCAGATTATGTGCTTTTTCAACTGCAGAGATATCACCTGTAAAGTGCAGGTTGATATCTTCCATTGGAATAACCTGTGAGTAACCACCTCCGGCAGCACCACCTTTTATTCCGAATACGGGTCCAAGAGATGGCTCACGCAGAACGACGGTGGTCTTTTTACCTATGCGGTTTAAGGCCTGGGCAAGTCCGATGGATGTGGTTGTTTTACCCTCACCCGAAGGTGTGGGAGTAATTGCAGTAACGAGGATCAGTGTGCCTTTTTTCGCTTTCTCCTCATCAATAAACCTTAATGGTATCTTCGCCTTGTATTTCCCATAAAGTTCCAGATCATCCCTGGGGATTCCAAGCATTTCCGCGATTTCAACAATATGCCTGATCGGGGCCTCCTGGGCTATTTCAATATCCTGTTTCATACCGGTACTTTTTAAATTAAACTGGTCTATGCAAATAAACGGATTTTGAAAGATAATAAGATAATAGATTTATTTTGTTTTTTTTGTCAATTGTAAATTTCAGGAATTTTTTGTATCTTGAAAGTCTGTACCGGAATCATTTTAATTATCTGCATAATAGACTTCTAAAATTTAACAATTATGGACAAAAGAGTCACTGAACTTTATGATGATTACAAAAAGGGGCGGACTGACCGCCGGTCTTTTATCAAGAAGCTTGCTATAATTGCCGGGAGTACTGCTGCTGCATTCGCTCTTCTTCCGGTTCTGGAAGAAAATGAAGCAAAAGCAGCATTCCCGTTTCAGGATTATCCTGACCTGGTAACTGAGTTTGTTAAGTATCCGGGTGAAACAGGCGATGTAAGAGCTTATATGGCACGGCCAAAAACCGGCAGCAAATTTCCTGCAGTAATCGTGATTCATGAAAACAGGGGATTAGTGCCACACATTCAGGATGTTACAAGGAGAATGGCAAAAGAGGGTTTTCTCTCCCTTGCACC
>CAZQVL010000010.1:23849-59267 GCA_964596715.1 uncultured Rikenellaceae bacterium | reverse complement strand
ACATTCAGGATGTTACAAGGAGAATGGCAAAAGAGGGTTTTCTCTCCCTTGCACCTGATGCCCTCTCTCCGGTCGGAGGAACACCTGACGATAGCAGCAATGTTCGTGATCTGTTCAGTCAGCTTAACAGTGAACAAACAACGAAAAACTTTGTGGCTGCTGTAAAATACCTGAAAACACATCCCCTCTCGACAGGTAAAGTGGGTTGTACCGGTTTTTGCTGGGGAGGTGGAATAGCTAACCAGGTCGCAGTAAACGCTCCCGATCTTGACGCAGTCGTACCGTATTACGGAAACCAGCCGTCAGCTGAAGATGTGGCCAGAATAAATGCTCCGATCATGGCTCATTATGCCGGAAATGATCAGCGAATTAATGCGGGTATACCATCCTTCGAAGAAGCTCTGAAAAAGAACAATAAAGAATACCAGATGTTTACTTATGAAGGAGCAAACCATGCTTTTAACAACGATACCAATCCAGACAGATACCACGAAAAAGCTGCAAAGCTGGCCTGGGAAAGGACCGTTGCGTTTTTCAAAGAGAAGCTGAAAGGCTGAGCCCGTTTGTCTTTAGTGATCTGAATAACTGTTTCCCCATGCAGCAGCTATTGCCTCCACAAATGGTCGGCAGTGGTTAAAAAACATTTTGTACCCGGCGCAGAGATAATTTAATCCCGGCTCACCATCCTGGGTTTTTATAAACCTGTTCTTAGGACACTCTCCATTACACATTGACCTGACTTCACACTCGAGGCAGTAACGGGGAAGTGTATTTGATTTTACCAGCCCGAAAGTCTTTTGCCTGTCACTGTCAAGTAAATCAGCTAAAGAGCTCTCTTTTATATTGCCAACCAGATACTCCGGACTTACATAGTGATCGCAGGAATAAAAATCTCCATTATGCTCAACTACAGGTACTCCGCCGCAATTGACCTTAAAAATACAAAGCGTATGATCCTGATTAAATGCAGTTCTTGCAGCCTCTTCAAATATCTGGATCTTGATCTGACCTATATCATTCTCAACCCATTCATCAAATATCGTACTTAGAAAAATCCCAAATTCGTCAGACGGTACTGTTTCCCTGCTTACTCCTGTAACATAATCCTTCTGCTGTACAACATTTGGCAGGAAGGTAATATATTTTGCACCGAGCTGTTTAAAAAACTGATAAACCACCAGGGGATATTTGACATTTAAAGAATTGACCACACAGAGTATTTCGCCCAGGACCCCATTTTTCTGAAGCAACTCATAACCTTTCAGGACTTCTTGAAGTACCGGCTTTTTATTTTTAGTGTAGCGGAACTTGTTATGCAAATCACCCGGTCCGTCAATGCTTATTCCGACAAAAAATTTTTCTTTTGCAAAAAACCTCGACCATTCTTCATCGATCAGTGTACCGTTTGTTTGAATTCCATTTACAATAGTATGTCCCGAAGGTTTGTATTTGCGTTGAAGCTTAACAATTTTCCTGAAGAAATCAATACCTGCGAGCATCGGTTCGCCCCCATGCCAGGAAAATCCTATTACCTCATCTGTTGATGCCTCGATATGCTGACGAATGTACATTTCAAGGATCTCATCATTCATGATGAATGATCTATTCCCAGGATAAAGGTTCTTCTTTTCAAGGTAATAGCAGTATTTGCAGCGCAGATTACACAAGGCTCCCACAGGCTTTGCAAATATCTGAAATTCACGTGATTTTTTTTTCATTAATGAAACAGGCAATAGAGGTGATTGGTTTAATGTATTATTGATTTGTGATATTATGCAGGTTTGTGTTTTTGAATTAATCACAAATAAAAAAATAAAAAAGAAATTATTAGTCCCATTTTATCAGATCATCTTTCCGGAGTTCAGGTATCCTCATTCTGATTCTCCAGTTCACCGGGTAATAGTTATTTATTCTGCTTCCAAGGTTGTTCGCAAAGCCCAGATTAACTCCTTTGTAAGTTACGATAAACCATCCTTTCGGTAATCCTGATAAAACAAAACTTTCGCGATGTAAATAGTCTACAGCCTGGTGATAATCCAGTTCGGAATGCGGGAATGAACCTTTCCTGAATTCCTTAGAAAGAGCAAGTTCGTGAGAAGGAAGATAATTTTTCTTCTTAACTGTACAAACCCTGATACCCCCTTTAATAATATTCAGATTCGCAGCGAGAAAAAGATAGTCATCCACTCTCCCGGCCACAGAAATAATTTCATTGCCGTTTCTTAACAGGTTTTGATCCGGAAGAGTGGTCCAGTCTCTTAGAACAGGAAGATCCAGTTTTCCGGGTCTATCCCCTGTTTTCTTCCGGTTTCTGATTTGTGTTTTCCCGGATTTCCCGGTTTTCCTGATTACAGAAACAAAGAATCCTTCACCTTTTATTTTATCGGGATAAAAACCATACCCGGTAATATTTCTGTAATCAATCCTGGTGATCTCCCTGAATTCAGAAATATCGAGCCGTACATTCTCTGCCTCCTCATTATTAGTCAGCCATTCAACAACTTGTTCATTCTCCGAAGGATTAAAGGTGCAGGTACTGTAAATTAAAATTCCGTTTTCTTTCAAAGCCGGCCAGACATCCCGTAATATCCTTTTCTGCCGTTGGGAACAGAGGACTGTATTTTCCACAGACCATTGCCTTACTGCAATGTTGTCCCTGAACATACCTTCTCCCGAACAGGGAGCATCAACAAGAATCAGGTCAAAAAAGCCGGATAGCCTGCCAAAAACTACAGGATCACTATTCGTTACAATTGTATTGGACGCCCCCCATTTGGAAACGCTTTCAGCCAGGACTGAAGCTCGCGACCTGATTACTTCATTTGCAACGAGCAGGCTATCAGGGCTTATCAGCGAAGATAAATGTGTGCTTTTTCCTCCCGGGGCACCGCAGAGATCAAGCACCCTGATATCCTTGTATTCAGAAACAGTCTGTTTAATAACCTGTTTAAGAAACATCCCTGAAGCTTCCTGAGGATAATAACAACCGGAATGATAAAGCGGATCAAGAGAAAAAGATGGCCGTGATTCAAGATAGAAACCGGTTTCACACCAGGGGACAAGTTCTGCATTAACCGGTTTTCTATCCCATTTTTCAGGATTGATCCTGATGCTTACCGGAGATGGTTCCTCCAAAGCATCCAGAAGTGCTTCTTCATTTATATATTTTTGATATGTAATCCTTTGTCTAAACTCCTCCGGGAACATAAAACATTTGGATTATAATAATTCATTTTGCTGTCACGTGGCCGTTACCAATCAGAATAAAAGGTGACCAGTAAAGAGGCTGGGGATAGATCTTAATCACATCACGCTGAGCCAGTGTAAGCGCTTCCACGAGGTTATGATCCTTCAGGTAACGGTAAAAATTTACCATAAGCAGTGAGGTCGGATAATCTGCAACTGCCCACAGACTGACAATTACTGAAGAAGAACCTGCGAAGAGGAAAGCCCTGCTTAATCCTACCAGTTCGTCACCCTGATTGATATTGCCAAGACCTGTTTCGCAGGCACTCAGAGTCACCAGCTTGGCATTAATATTCATCTCAAAAACCTCGAAAACGTTAAATCTGCCATCATCCTGCTCACTGGAAGGAAACAGCAGATGTGAATAAAGCGGTTGTTCATAATCATACGTACCATGGGTTGCAAAATGAATAAAATCATAACCATCCGCATTATTCTTTACGAATGTTTCCGTACTTTGTTTTCCGAAAGCTGAGATGTTCTCAGTAAAAAGCGGAAGAATATTTCTTACTTCATCCTCTGTCCCGGGCAGACCGGCTCTGTTTTCAAGCATAACATCAGACAGAGCTATCCCCATAAATCTTGCGCCGGGTTGAACCTCCCTGCTGTTACAGACCATATAAACACTGGCCGACGGAGCATAAATAAGATAGAACTTCTGGATAAGATACTCTTCCTTGTCATCCATAAGTGCCTGAAATGGAACAAAATGGAGAGATCCATTGGGTATTATTACCAGATTATTTATATTAACAAGCTTATTTTCAACCGGGGAAATAAGAATAGAGTAGAGAGATGACAGGCCGGCTTTTGTTTCCTCAGGAAAATTTGACTGAATGGATCTTCTGGCTCTTGCAACCATTAAGGATAAAGTATCCCTGTTAATATTTACTGATCTGCTGGTGATTTCCGATTGAGTAATAATCCAGCATATTAATTCATTTGCGCTGATCCAGTAAGTAAGAACAGCCGTACCAGGTTCAAGCACCTTTTGAAGATCGCCGGGATTTACCGGATCAACAGAGACCATTTCGGCATATGCCGGATTATATAGCTTTATCCTCTGAAGAATATCTTCATATTCTGACTGGCTGTTTGCGAGAGCATCCCTTAGCTGATCTATCCCTGTTTTCCTGGATCTGCCATCACTATAGAATACGGCATCCTCTTTCTGCAGAAGCTTATAGAGTTGCTGAATTTCGATCCGTTTTTCCTGTTCAAGCGACATCAGATCACCCGGTAAAGAACCTTTGTAATCGATCTTTTTATTCGCCAGTATATCATAAAAGGCTCTTGCTCTAGCCTGTTCTGAAATCCTGAACGCTTCCACAGGTTTTTCAGTCTTTATCAAAAGCTTTATTAACCTGTCAAATACTTCCCTCTTATTATTGAAATAAATACTTTTAAACTCATCGATAGTAAGGTTCCCTCTGATTTTTTCAATTACACTTATGGAATTCCGGTATGATGCTATTGCGTTTAAGTCGTCGTTAAGCATCTCATACATTCTTCCAAGGTGATACCAGGCCTGCCATACTGTCTCAGGAAAATCGGACGCTTTACTTGCCGAATCAAGCAATGCGTATGCCATGTCTGGTTTCTCCTCATCAACGAATATCCTTCCTTTAAGTAACCTGACATTTGAAACTCCCTGTTTGTTATGGCTTTCCATGAATTTATTCCCAGACTGATCGAGAAAGATAATGGCACTATCGGAATCATTCTTCTGGATAAATAATTCCGCAATACGCAATGATGAGATAGCTTCACCGGTCACAGAGCCCTGTGATGAAAAATACTGGTTTGCACTCATTACTTCACCCAGCCGCAAGTTCAGAGAAGCCTCCAGGCTTCCGGTTTTCATGGCCAGTGTATCTTTCTCCATGCGTGCTTCATTGTAGTATTTTCCCGCTTTGCTGAGATCACCAAGTTTGCTGTAAATATCTCCCAATCCTATAGTTGTCCAGATAACCTGACCCATGATCCCATAATCTCTGGCCTCTTTCAAAGCTTTCTCCTGGAACCTCAGTGCATTCTCATACTCACCTGTTTCTGAAGCAATTGATGCAAGCAGCTGGTTATGGCGTGACGTTCCCATATTTAGTTCCAGAGTCTTCTTCATAGATTGTTCAGCAAATTTTCGTGCTGAAATAAAATCACCAAGGTCAGAATGTATGTTACCAAGAGCAAGGTACGATTCCATTTCTCCTTTGGGATCATTCCCCTGCAGGAAAAGTGTCAGAGCCTTGTCAATATAATTAAGGGATATACCTGATCTTCCCATTGTTGCATATAATTGACCTAGTGCAAGATATGTGTCGGCAATCGAAAGTCTGTTTACATTCTTCAGGCTCTGATCCTTACCTTCACTCAGGGCCAGTGATTTTTCGAGTGAATTGATGCCTTTACGGCTGAATCCAAGATACACATATATTTTTCCCTCATGCCGGTAGTCTGCAATTCTGTTCAATTGATTATTGTAAATGGAATCAAGAACAATGGCTGATTGTACATGAGAAAGTGCCGGTTCATATTTTCCCATCATCTCATAACAATTGGCGATCTTCCTGTGAACGTCCGATTCCATAGACGGATTCCGATAAATTCCGAGTTTTTTACTTGCATCAAGCATAAGCAGATAGTGCTTTATTGCTTCGGTGTAGTTATGCATGTTGAAAAAAACATCTCCCTGGTTCTGTTCACGGGTAACCTTTATTGAAGGAGTTACACATGTTGTTAACAGAATTACTAGTCCTGAAAGGATCAAAGTAACAGATATTGCCGGACGCTGGAATGAGAGATGCTTCAATATATCTTTCAGCATAACAGAAACTTAAAATAAATATTGTATCATTATTTTATAAAGCGGATCTGCAGGCACATTTTTCCCTTTCAAAGGTATCCTGACTGATTCACCCAACCTGAATCTTTTTACCTGGAATACAAGGCTCGGTTCGTAAGACAACGCCCACTCGGCTGGTATTTCCTGGGTAACAATTGATTCAACTTCCCCTTTGCTTTTATCTGAAAAATTAATTTCGTTAGCAAGAGCAATCCATTCGTTAAGGTGAAGGTTCACACTCAGTCCGCTTTCAAAACGGTTCCCGAGCCTGAAGTTGCTTTCAGCATCATCCGCTGCACTGAATTTCTTTGCACCCTCGAAATTATGTTTGTACTCAATATAACCTGCGAGTGAATACGGGTATAATATCTTTCTTGCGGATATGTTAATCCCCAGGGCATATGTTCCTTCACCTACTGGCAGATCATATTTTTCAACACTCCTTATATTAGTCGGATTTTTTTCACCGGTTGGAACAGTTACGTTTATTCTTCCGGTGAGTGACATTCTTCTCTCAATCTCCTGCAGGAACTGATATGTAACTGCAAAATGACTATCCCCCAGACCAAGACCTTTCTGCCGGGTTGTTGTTACAATAGTGGTATTTGTACCTGCCACAATTTCTTTATTTTGAAATTCCTGAAGCTTGTTCCTGTATTCAGTTTTTATATCAAGCTGCAATCTGTCAGTCAATCCATACTGAAGGATTATTCCATAAGCTGATGTTGATCCCCAGGAGCTGGTAATATAATATTCTTTCTCACCCGATGCGTTAAAGTATTTATCTGCAACACGGTAGTTCATTATTATCCCTGTTCTGAAAAACCCTTTTCGCAGCGTAACAGGTTCAGTGACAATAGTCTGTTGCTTAAGATCAGCCGGCACCAGCTGCCTTTCAGTCTGACATAACATTGTTGCAGGGAGGAGCATAAACAGGTAAATGAGATATGATTTCTTCATACGGCTGAATGTTTTCATTCACCTTAAGAATGGGAACATATTAAATCGTACTGTAGTAAAAAGATAAAAGGGAGCGTCACTGTTTTTTCCCTTCACCGGAAAGCCAGCATTCTGGCATATTATCAGAGTTGGAGAGATCTGTAACTCGAATCCGGGTTCAATTGTAAAAAGCCTAGTTTCGGGATTTGAATACTTATTCCCCCAGTATTCTGTCCATCCTCCGTCTGACTTCCGGTAGTTGCCACTCAGTCTTATATCGAACCATCCGGTTGCCTGATAATGAAGCGAAGTATAGATTGTTAAAGTCCTGTTAAGCAGATAACTGTAAGAGTTGTCATAATAAGAAAAGTCTCTTTCAACCAGAGCCTCTTCCCACCTTATATTTTGACCTTCTTTAGTTGGATCACTGAAAACAATACCGGTGTTAAGAGTGAATTTATTTAAAGTAAGTTTGAATGCTCCCGATAATTCATAAACAGGCACACCGAAACCATTTGTATTATTATAGTGATAGTCCACTGTAAAGCTGTTTTCCTCTTTGATACCGGAAACTGCATGGGACGGTTCCTGAGGCTCATATCTGGATGAAGGAAGGTATAGTCCTCCCCTGAGTGCCAGGTCGAACCATTTGTATTCAAGCGGAAACCGGACAGCAGCTGATAAGAGTATATCTCCCATTCCCTTTACCTCAGTAAGTTTATTTACTGTTACCTGCTCAGAAGAAGGGAGAGTAGTACTCACATAAGTTGTTGATTCAGACCTTATACCTCTCTTAAGGAAATTAGTTTCAGCAGCCAGTTCAATAAAGTCTGTCAGACCATACCTAAGCTCGATAAAATAGTAATGATATACAGATCCTGTACCTGTGTTTCTTAAGTAAACTACCTCACCTTCAGAATCATAATATTGTGTCCGGACAGCAAATTTATAACCTGTGCTACCATGTAACTGACCTCTGTAAAGTGTAAGAGGTCGCTGGTTAAAAGGCATTGTAAGAAGTTGATACTTGTCCCTGCCCGGAACCTGTCCTGAAACAACATTCTTAAGTACAGAGGTTACTATTAAGATTACCAGAAAGATAAATCTAAGCATCATACTAATCACTCTAATTAATTGGTAATGTGTATCTTGCCACACCCCTGCTATATAATCCAAACCACAGGTTCCCATGTTTGTCTTCACCTATTGAATAGATACTATTCTCAGGAAAACCATTTACCTCCTTGATAGAATGGGGTATTACTCCATCAAACCTGATAAGTCCGTCGTTATACGTAGCAAACCATATATCACCTTTCCGGTCTTCAATAATATCATTAATAAAACAGCTGTCTGCTCCTGTAAATAGTGACAACTGGTGGATTCCTCTACTGTCGATCCAGGATACTGTTTTACCACCTCTTGTACCTATCCATAATCTTTCCTTACTGTCAGAAAGAAGTGCGCTGACCCTGTTATCCGGCAGATTGTCGGCAGCTGTTAAATAGGAGTAGCCCGATCCGTCCCATCTGATCAGTCCGTTATCTGTTCCCAGCCAGATATTTCCGTCCGCATCTTCTTCAATAACGTTAACATTCTTATAGGTTTCCGAGTAGGTTTTTACAAAACCGCTACCATTATTAACATAAAAGCCCTGTTCTTTTGTTCCCACCCATATCCAGCCATTGGAAGCCACTTTTATTGTATTGATATACATACTTGTTACAGAATCAACATATGAGTCCCACTCATTCTCATCATTAAGGATTGATATTCCTTCGGATGTACCGAAAAGAATTTTGCCATCTGCATCCTCAGCCAGGCAATTAACTATGTTGGTAAGCAGGGGGCTGTTGGCTGTGCGGAAATATATCCAGTCGCTGCCGTCATATTTTGCGGTTCCGTATCCCGGGAATGTAAACCACAGGTTATCACGGCTGTCGCGTTTTATTTCAGTGACCTCGTTAGAAGGCAGTCCGTCGGTAGTATCAAACAGTGTCCAGATGCCTGCTTCTGCCGGATCCAGAAGGTCATATTCGCTATGTTCACAGCTGTTACTAAGTATCAGTGGTATAAATATTCCTGCGACTATACCAATGTTCCGGAGGATATTAGTCTTTCGCATATTTTCACTCTTTACGTAAAACTACAGATATACCAGTCTCAAATTTCATTCCAATTATTTAATAATTATCATTTTATACGTTATCAACAGCGAAAAGTATAAATTTTTTCAGAATTTTTGATTAACAGCTGAAATTCATTTATGAGAAAAATATCAACCAAAGGAGTGTTTAAGAAATGTTTAACCATGGTGTTACACAGAGCTATCATTCTGAATCCCATCATTTTTTGACGAATGTTTGCGCCAGAGGAAGAATACGGGGATGCCAAGCAGGACAATAATAAGACCAGGGAATGTATAGTTTGGCTTATAAATCAATAGAATGATCATTATTGTTAAAGTGGTTAGAATATAAAATGCAGGAATAAAAGGATAACCAAAGGCCTTGTATGGCCGCGGAATATCAGGTCGTTTGGCCCGTAAAATAAATATTGCCATGATGGTTAATGAAAAGAATATGAGAACCGCAAATATGACATAATCAAGGAGGTCGCTATATGTGCCTGAAAGACACAGCAAAACAGACCATATACACTGAACCGCCAGAGCAAAGCCGGGGACACCTTTTTTATTGAGTTGTCCGACCTTCCTGAAAAATAATCCGTCTTTAGCCATGGCGTAATAGACCCTCGGCCCTGCGAGAATGAGGCCATGATTACAGCCAAAGGTGCTGATCATAATGAAGACAGCCATTATTATGGCAGCGTAATCACCAAAGACAACACTCATGGCAGAAGTAGCTACCCGGTCGTCGGTGGCAAACTGTATTCCCCGGCTTAAAACATCTGTACCCTCTGGTGAACCTGACAATGGCAGAATTTTAATATAGACGAAATTTGTAAAAAGATAAATTACAGAAACGATAAGGGTACCAAATAACAGGCTCAGAGGCACGGTCCGTTTTGCATTTATCACCTCGCCTGAAATATAGGTGACATTATACCACGCATCCGACGCAAATAATGAACCTACCAGAGCTGTACCAATTGCTGCTACCAGGCTAAAACCGGCCAGAGGAATAACCTGGTTATCAGGACCAATCTGGTTTGCCTGCCAGAAGACCTCTTTGTTAATCTCAAATGAACTTATCGCTTTTGTTGCAAAGAATCCGATCAGTATTACTCCGAAAAGAGAAATAACCTTTGTCGATGTAAAGAAATTCTGTACCGTTTTACCAGTTACAATCCCCCTTGTATTAAGCCATGTAAGGAAGGTTATCATTACAATTGCAAGTAACTGTGTTGTGGTTATATTTAATTTCCCGATTTGCAATAAAATATTTTTATCAGATATCCATGGAAACAAGATCCCTGTAAATTTGGCAAAAGCAACACCAACAGCAGCTATTGAACCTGCCTGGATTACAAGAAATGTCGTCCATCCAAAAAGAAATCCGATCAACGGGTGATAAGCTTCCTTCAGGTATACATATTGTCCTCCAACCTCCGGCATCATGGCAGCCAGTTCACCATAGCTCAATGCCCCTATCATTGTAATGATTCCGGTAATAAGCCATACAACCATCAGCCATCCTGGTGAACCAACATTTCTGGCTATATCAGCACTGACAATAAATATTCCTGAGCCAATCATTGCTCCGGCAACAATAGAGATACCATCAAAAAGGTTTACCCGTTTTTTTAGCAGATGGTTTTCTTCCAGCATATTGTCAGTTTATAAGCTAACAAAAATAATTAAACAATTAAGAAAACAATGTTATTGAAAATCTTTGTTATTATATTTCCATAACAAACTGAAGCACTCAATAACTGGCTGGTTAATAAGCTTAAAGGTCAATAAAATAACTTTTTATACTAAAAAAGTACAAAAGTTGGCTCTGTTTAACTTACCGGTTAAATAACGTTTTTATCTTTTCAAGTACACGACTGGTTTCAGGGGCATCAAGTTTACCTGCCCTTATATCACACATAAATTCTTCGCCCGGAGCAAGAATTTTGATATTACCTTTCTCTTTTTCTGTATGATAGCCTTCAGTCTCACATGTGCCAGGTTCAACTATTGCCATTGCTTCATGATCGGGGGTAATAGAAATCCAGCGGGTAGCTCGAGGAAGCTGTTTTTTCAGGTGACAGACAAAATCTGAATTCCCATCAGGATGCACCTGAAGAGTATAACATTTCCCATCGTCATCAGCAGAATAGTCAATATAGAAGCAGAGTTCAGGATCAGCCTTCAACTCGTTTGTAATATTGTGATGAAGGGTTGGATCTGACTGCAGGGCATTGACTAATTCCATGTAGCCGGGTCCGGGTTTGATATGAGAAGGGATACTTGATCTGCTCCTGACTACTTTAGGAGAGTACTCAGCGCTGTATTCGAGCCGGCTTTCTATTACCGGCTTAAAATTAATATGACATACATACATAAGCTCCATCGGCTTATTACCTGTATTCCTGATCTTCATCGAGATTTCTATTTCAGAAGAATCTGCCCGTAATTTAACCACGGGATTAGCCGAATATTGAGGACCAAAAAATTCCTTATATTCATAACTCCCGCATAATGAAATATATGATCCGTTCTTATCATTTCCAATATTAATCCAGGCATTCTGGTATGGAGCATTGGGCAACTCCCCATGGAGAGGATGGTTATCGCCGGGTGAAGGTGCTCCAACCCTCAATGCCCCGCAGTGGAGCATGAAGCTTCCAAATGTCTTTAAGAAATCGGTGGTGTTAACAGGCTCATTGAAAGCCGTCTTCATCCCAAGCTCCCTTCCGTCAAACTTTGCTCTCCATATCTGCTGGCCCTGGTAAGGAAGAAGCTCAATGCTCCCCCTGCCGTTTACAAACCGGATTCCGCAAACACCTGTCCTGTACCTGAAAAGGGAAGCGTTCAACTCTTCAGATTCAATTACTTTCTTCTCTTCCGGATGAAAGAACCCGGATTCCAGGTTGAATTTAATCTCATTCATAACTAAACTTTTTACACAAATTAATAAAATTATTCTCCATCGCTTCAATCGTGTCAATTAAATCTTTATCAACCTCTTCAATAAATCCGCACAATTTGACCAGCACATTTCTGATTCCTTCTTCATATAGTCGAATGAATTCTGTGTCTTCCGTCGAGATCCGGCCGTTTTCATCAGTAGCTCTGAAATGGCAGGCAGATAGAAGCACCTTCAGGATCCTATCGTATGGCATATTTACTGACCGGGCCATACGGATTGCACCAACAATCCTGTCATCCGGACCGAGCTTGCGTTTAAGGTCGCATCCTACCCTGTATATTGTATCGCCAAGGGCTTTATTCCTGAAGCGGTAAAGCAAGTCGTCAATATGCTCAGATAATGATCCCATGGAGAATTCACCAGACCATGCTGCCATTAGAATGTCCGCGGCCTGAAGCATTGTATTCCTCACAAATTTATATATTTCCGGCACATCGAGAGCCTGCCATGTATAGGTCAGGTTTTTATCATATATAAACCCATAATAGGCAACAGATGCATGACCCAGGTTATGGATGAACAATTTCCTGTCGGTCCATGCTTTCATATTATCTTTCGGATCGAGTCCTTCCACATCGGGAATAGAATTCTTAAAAGCTTTTTTATCGAGTATAAGTGTGTTATATGGTTCGGCATAAACTCTGAGCATATCCTCTTCGATATCCTTTTGCGGCATTATCGGTACCATTTTACCGATGCTGGTCTCAATAAGTCCGACTAATCTATCTATAGGGTAATATCCCGGTAACAGCCTTGCGAGCTGTTCATGAAAATAATTGGCTGCATTCCGCATATTCTCGGCAATGATTATATCAACAGGCACGTTGTTGCGGGCCTCATATCTCATCAGGAGTCCCTTTGCAAGTACCTTCATAACATCGGGCAGACCTCTGAGGCCCACGCTTACACAGACAATTAGCGCATCTGCTATTTCGTCACAAACCATATTTATGTCAGTCGCATAGACCCCTCTGACATTTAGAACGGTAATTTTCTTATCCTTTTCTGATTTAATTATTACATCATACTGCCTGCGACGGTTAAGTTCATCAATCAATACTTTGTTTATATCAACAAAAACCACTTCGAACCCGCTTCGGCTGAAAAGCTGACCGATGAATGACCTGCCTATTTTACCTGCACCGAAAAGGACAAGCTTGTTCATTATACAAAAAAAGTATTAATAACCAATCTGTTCCAGATATCTGTTTCTTATTTCTCCTATCTTCTGGGTTTTCTCTCCGATGAAGTTTTCGAAGAAGGTTCCTCCTATATAAGAACAGGTAAATCCACCTGATGCTACAGCCCATGACAGGGCGGAAATAAGATCAAAATTTTTTCTGTATGATTGAAGCTGGAGGGCAAGTGATGTTATAATGCCTCCTGTAAAATTGTCACCGCAGCCGGTTGTGTCTCCAAATGCCCTGAACCCGGGTGTCACCAGGTCTGAAACGGGGAAATATGAAAGCTGCATCTTGTTGAACAACCCACCATTTGAGTAAGCCGCAATATTCCCGGCTCCGTTGGTAATAAAGAATGAAGAGACATTATTCCCGATAAAGAATCTGGCTGCCTTTTCATCATCAGTTTCTCCGCTAATTCGCAATGCCTCCTCCCTGTCCATTATGAGCACATCAACAAGCTGATAATCCCTGACAAGAGGCCATGACTTATCCGGATTATTTTTTTCATTCCTGAAATCAAATACCGTATTTACCAGAGTAAAAGCATTACTCTTTTTAGCTTTTCTGAGAAGACTCTCCAGATTGTCGTGAATATGAGGCACAAGTGCTGTTCCACCAAAACAGACAATATCGGAGCTAAAAAAAACATCATCCAGAATGTCAGGTAAAAAGTCCCATGCGGCACCGATATTGTTAATAAATGTTCGTTCACCATGACCACCGGCAAATGAGGGATCTGATAACACATGAGTAAAAGGCGTTGGTTTATTGCTTCTTTTAATATAAGCACTTACATCTAAAGGAGTCTTCTTCACAAGCCCGAGTATCTTTTCAGCAGTCTCATCATTACCGAGGCTGCCATAAAATCTTACTTTGTAATCTTCAGAATAAAGCATCTGTGAAGTATGAATAAATGACACCAGACCCGGACCACCTACATTAAAAGCATCAGGTTCTTTGTCACCGGAGATATCTTTCAAAATTTCAGAATACGGGATACCTGCAAAATCTTCAAGCTCTTCCGTGAAAACCAGCTTACCAGGAGAGAGGCCTCCATCGCCGGATTTTTTCGACAGATATTTTCTGAACCCGGATTTGCTAAAATCTATGCCGGTATACAGGAAGTCTGCGAGTGCGCATCCGGTTCCTGAAATGGTTATTTTGTCCCGACTCATTCTTTATAGATATCTGGAATAGTCTGAGACCAGGAGATGAACCGGTTTCTCATTTTCGATGACCGCGGGGAAACGGCCTACCGGCTTATAGAAACGATTATCGGAAGTGTCGTCATTAACGGCACTTACCTCACCTACCAGCACTTTCCCTTTACCTTTTTCACCATAAAACCGGTGGTACAGACCCTGCTCAAGACAAATACTTTCACCAGGTGTGAGAATAAGGATTCCACCTGAATCTACCGTTCGTAGAATTCCATCGGTTTTAACGGTAACAGGAGTATCAGATAAATCCTCCTTTTCATCGGAGTTATAAAGCTCTATCACAAGATTTCCTCCCCCCCGGTTAATTATATCTTCCATCTTGCTCCAGTGAAAATGCATAGGTGTCTCCTGCATCTCCTCAACGATCATTATTTTCTCAGCGTAGGGTTTTTTGTCCTTTCCCGGATTACCGTTCCGTGTTGTGAACAGTATCAAACCGCATTTCTGAAAATCATTAAAACCAAAATCAGTAAGATCCCAACCCATCATATTATCAACTATTTCTCTGCATGTTTCATACTGACCTTTCCACTCTTCAGGTTTCCAGAAAGCCCATGGCGGAAGCTTGAAATTCATCCGGTCAAAAAATTCAATAGAACTGATTATGAGATGGTTAATTTCACTTCTTTTCATAACAGTACTAATTTTCCGGTAATATAAATTATAAAAAGGATACTGGTAATGCAATTTAATAATATATGAGTAAAGGCAAGATAAATAATGCTTAAATTTGATCGATCAGGAGTCACTTATTAAATCTTTTAAATTTAATCTGAAATTCCTCATTCAGCTATGCTTCGTTCGGATTGTCATTCCGAACGAAGTGAGGAATCTCTAACATTAGTCGGACACTATTGAAAATTAATTTACATTAAAAGACGGGAATAAAACCTCACTTCCGGTTGTCAGTAAATAAACCCATCAGGTTTATCTTAATATAACTCTAAAACAAAAATCTTAAATCCTATGAAAAAATTTGTTCTGATTTTTACAATTCTCTTCTTGTTTTTTTGTGCTTCGGCACAAAAGTTCACTGACCTTGCCAAAACTCCACCTATGGGATGGAACAGCTGGAATAAATATCATTGTGATGTCAGCGAAGTACTAATCATGCAAATGGCTGATGCCATGGTCAGCAGCGGCATGAAAGATGCCGGTTATGAATACGTGGTGATCGATGATTGCTGGCAGGTTTCACGTGACGAAGACGGTAATATTGTCGTGGATCCGGAACGTTTTCCTCATGGTATGAAATACCTGGCGGACTACGTGCACTCAAAAGGTCTGAAGTTCGGGATTTATTCATCTGCCGGGACAGTGACCTGTCAGAGACGCCCCGGCGGGCGCGGTCATGAATATCAGGATGCCCTTATGTATGCCAAATGGGGTGTCGATTATTTGAAATACGACTGGTGTGGCAGCAGTACCCAGAATGCCCCGGCTTCATACACAACCATGCGTGATGCTCTCTATGCAGCAGGCAGACCGATTGTATTCAGTATTTGTGAATGGGGAAGTAACGATCCCTGGGAATGGGGCAGTGAGATTGGTCATCTATGGCGCACTACCGGCGACATAAGTGATAACTGGAACAGTATGATCAGCATATTTGAGCGGCAGGAAGGCCTTGCAAGATATGCAGGTCCGGGAAGCTGGAATGATCCCGACATGCTTGAAGTCGGCAATGGAGGAATGACTACTGAAGAGTACAAAACCCATTTCTCTCTCTGGTGTATGCTTGCATCACCGTTGATGGCCGGGAATGACCTTGCCAACATGGATCCTGAAACAAAAGACATACTAACGAATAAGGAGATGATTGCCATCAATCAGGATACTCTGGGAGTACAGGCCACATGCTACAGGGACAACGGCAATTACCAGATATGGGTTAAAGGGCTGTCAAACAACGAAAAAGTTATTTGCCTGTTGAATAAGAGCGATGAAAAGAAATCAGTGCTGGTCGATTTTGCTCTTCTGGCTCAGGTCAGAACCATGACACGCAGATTCAGACCTCCCTCAGGAACAACAGGATTTGGAGCACCCGGTGGAGCCGGAGTACCCGGCGTACAAAGAGCACGCAGAGGAGCACCTCTCACAATTGATAATTACCGTGTAAGGGATTTATGGGAACATAAAGACCTCACTCTGAAGGAATCATCAATGTATATTGACCTCGATCCTCATTCAGTGAAAGTGTACCGTTTTATTAGAAAGTAAATTGATAATAAAGCAAATATAGGGGGGAGTTATAACATTCAGTATAACAATAAGTCCCCCTTGGGGGATTTAGGGGTGAAAAAAACAGGAGGGACTTTCTCAACAGCCCCATCAATTCATAATCTGATATATCTACAAATCAACCAGTACTTTACCGGATTCTTTAAGTAACCCGGTGGCCCACTTGATTATAATAAATGAACTTATAACTGCGGCAATAGTATCGATATATGTTATGTTCCATATCATTGCTGCTGTTAGTCCTGTTATTGCCGCAATGCTG
Organism: uncultured Rikenellaceae bacterium; assembly: GCA_964596715.1. Taxonomy (GTDB): domain Bacteria; phylum Bacteroidota; class Bacteroidia; order Bacteroidales; family VadinHA17; genus LD21. The sequence continues at coordinate 42,234 of CAZQVL010000010.1, read as the reverse complement.
GTAATAATGTCGGCCAGGACGTGGAAATAGGCTGCTTTAATGTTGTTATCCGCTTCGGCTTTGTCGTGCCGTAGTAAAACAACACTCAAAAGGTTAACAATTAATCCTGCAAATGCAACTATAATTGCTTCTTTGTACTCTATCTCAACAGGCAGGATAAACCTCTTTACTGCCTGAATTATAATAAAGATGGCAAAGACCAGCAAAACCAGGCTGCTGGTATATCCTGAGAGGGAGAGTATTTTGTCTGTACTGTTGTCGTATTTTGAATTGTCAGATAATCTTCTGACGATTATATAAGCAATCCAGCTGAGTCCGATTGCCAGAACATGTGATCCCATATGAATACCATCGGCCAGCAATGCCATTGAACCGGTTGCCAGGCCGGTTACAATCTCAACTATCATCGCTACTGCAGTGAGCAGTACTACCCATCTGGTCTTTCGTTCAAATTTCTCTAAAGGGGTCACAAGTGCTTTTTTATTAACTAACAAATGAATCAGTGAGTATGTTTAACTGACAGGACCGTTGCAGCTATTAATAAGATCAACGTTGTTTACAGCGTAGTAACCTTAAAAAGACTAACGTAGTTACTAAAAAGATCAGCGTAGTTTCTAAAAAAACTCGGCGTAGTTTGAAACTACGCCGAGCACTTTAACAGTTCAACAAAATATCAATTTTCAAACGGCACTTCTCTACCACTAAGTCTTACACGTCCTGTCAGCACTTGTGTAAACTGAGGATCGAGGTAACCTTTGAAGCCGGGTTGCTTGCCGCCGATAGAAATTGTGAAATAACCAGGCTCAATAACTCTTTTATCTTCTTTATTAATGATTGAAAATTGTCTTGGTTCAAGTATAAATTCCACCTCTTTGCTTTCACCCGTATCCAGTGTTATTCTTTCAAATCCTTCAAGCTGTCTGATCGGCCGTGGAGTGGAAGCTTTCTCATCGGTAAGGTATAACTGGATAACCTCATCACCGGCTTTTTCACCTGTGTTTGTAACTGTCACTTTAACAGGCACTTTCTCTCCTGCCGTAACTTTTTCGGGTATAAGCAGGTTGCTGTATGAGAAAGAGGTATAGCTTAATCCGTAACCGAAAGGATATAATGGTTCCTGGTCAAAAAACCTGTATGTTTTGCCCTTCATATCATAATTCTCAAAAGCAGGTATCTGATCTATCGCTTTATAGTATGTTACCGGAAGTCGTCCGGCCGGATTATAATTACCAAAGAGAACATCAGCGACTGCATTACCACCCTCCTGCCCGGGGTATCCGGCAAGTAGAATTGCCGCAGCTTTCTCCTGGACTTTATTAACCGATAAAGCACCTCCGTTCATAAGAATCACTATTACGGGTTTACCTGTGGCAGTCACAGCTTCAAACAGTTGCTCCTGTACAGCAGGAAGATTAAGATTAGTTCGGTCTCCACCCAGGAATCCCTCAATCTTGATGCTCATTTCTTCACCCTCAAGGCGCTGGGAAAGTCCGAGAACAAGAACAACCGCATCTGCTTCTCTCGCTGCCCTCACAGCTTCCTCAGTAAGGTTAGGGCGAGGTGGTGCCCATAAAAGCTTCATATCAGCATCACCGGCATAATTTCTGTACAGGGCTTCAATTTTATATTTTTGACCTGCCTGAAGGTCTGCTGAATACTCTTTATGAAATGCATGATGTTCATTCCTGTCAGCGATTATCCTTTTTCCGTCAAGCAGGATTTCATATCCCGATGAACCCCATCCCCCAAGTGCATAGGTTCCTGTTTCGGGAGGGACAAGATAAGTGGTCCAGTGCACTCCAAAATCATCATCAGCCATGTCATACCTGGGAGATAGATGTTCCCAGTAGAAATTTATCTGGTCATCAACTCTGGTAAAAACCGGGTCCCCTTTCATCTCCCTGTTGTCAAAATACTCCCCAAAGGCTCCCTGCCTGCCATCAGGTGTCTGAAGGTATCTTGACGGAATAACTGTAAGATTATGAATTCCTTCTGCAAGATCACTTCCTTCAGCATATACGATAGTGGTTTCAGGCTTCAGCTTGTTTTTAATCCCTTTAAGAATTGTTACAGGATCTTTAGGGATGCCGTTATAATTGCCAATAAGTGATTCAAAATTGTCGGCATTCGGACCGATAACAGCAATTGTTTTTATATCTTTATTAAGCGGAAGAATATTATTTGAATTCTTAAGAAGTACAACAGATTTCTGTGCTGCACGTCTGGCCAGTGTTTTATTATAATCGGAACAATTTACAAAAAATGGTATCTGAGCATAGGGAACCATTTCATCGGGATCGAACATCCCAAGCTTAAACCTTGCTGTAAAAATTCTCTTTGCAGCAATATCAATGTCATCTTCAGTCAGCAAATCACGTTCAATGGCTGCCATAAGATTCCCATAATCAAAACCGCATTCGAGGTCGGTCCCTGCCTTAACTGCCTGGGCTGCTGCCTCTGCTGCATCTTTCGCATAATTCTGGTATTTGTAAAAGTCAGAGATAGCCCAGCAATCTGATACGATATACCCTTCAAATCCCCATTCGTTACGAAGGATCCCGTACAGTATCGGATTGGCGCAGCATGGAAAATCCCTGAACATATTATAGGCACCCATCACCGAGTAAGCTCCGGCATCAACGATCAGTGTACGGAATGCGGGGAGGTATGTCTCCCTGAGATCAACCTCACTTACTTTTGCATTAAAAGAGTGTCTTAATGGTTCAGGACCGGAATGTACCGCATAGTGTTTCGCCGTGGCAACTGTTTTGAGGTACGTCGGATCATCTCCCTGCATACCCCTGACAAACTGGTAGCCCATCCTTCCAGTCAGGTACGGATCCTCACCGTATGTCTCATGACCTCTACCCCACCGTGGATCGCGGAATATATTGATATTCGGCGACCAGAATGTAAGTCCCTGGTATATACCTCTTTTGCCTCTTCGCTGGAACTCGTGATACTTGGCTCGCGCCTCATCTGAGATAGTATTGGCGACATTGTACATCAGGCCCTCATCCCACGAGTTGGCAATGGTTATTGATTGTGGGAACACCGTGGCGTAGCCTGCTCTGGCCACTCCATGCAGTGCCTCGTTCCACCAGTTGTAAGCAGGAATTCCCAGACGGGGAATAGCCGGAGCAGTGTAAAGAAGCTGGTCAGCTTTCTCTTTTAGTGTCATCCTGGATATCAGATCTGCAACTCTTTCTTCAATAGAAAGAGAGGGATCCTGAAAGGGATAGGTGTTAACAGACTGTTGAGCTTTAACGAGATAAAAGCTCCCTGTAAAACATGCAAACAGAATAAAGGTTAATGCTTTTTTCATAACATCCGGTATAAATGATGATTGAAAAGTTAAGAAAAAATGCCGAATATTAAAAACTAATTTTTTGAATACTAACCGAAGTATAGTTATATACAAGTAAATTAACTGACTAATAACCTGTGAGTTGTTTGTCAGGTAAATTATCTCCACTCTTCCCCGGCTTCCAAATCACTCATTTGATATTTCACAGAAGTAACGGCAACCGATTCTTTATATAGTTCATTGAAATCCGGTAATGATAAGTCACTTCCTTTGCGAAGGAAGACAGGCTGCTGATGAAGAGGGGCATCAACTTCAAGATATTTTCCACCCTGATATTCCTGGTTATCCCAAAGGTTAACCCAGGTTTCGCCCGCTGGCAGGTAGACCAGTTGTTTTGTTTTTCTATTCTCCCATACAATGGATACAAGCAAATCATCTCCAAATTTAAAGGTTTCCCAATCGTTCCAGCTGTCATCCTGTTCCGGGTATTCCAAAAACAGAGGCCGGACAATGGGCATTCCTGTTTCACTGGCCTCCTTTGCCAGATTGTACACATAATCAACCAGGCTCATTCTCAGGTTGGTGTAGAAGCGCCAGACAGCCAGTAATTCATGATCGTAAGAGGGTTGGCTATCCATTCCCCAGAAACCACAGTTATTAGTTGGACCCACCTCCATAATTGGAGAAAAGCAAGCAAAACCTAACCATCGCATGGTCACTTCTCGCTGGAGGCGTTTGGGATAACCTCCGGCATCAGATCCCCATACAGGATAGCCCATTACTGCACAGCGTTGCACACCGATAAGTACAGAACGCAAGCCCCCGGCCGAATTATCTGTATCACCAGCCCACATTCCTCCGTATCTGGCGCTGCCTGTATATTGGCCACGGGGGTATAAAATAAAATCGCTACCTAATACCGGTTCAAGTGCATCGTAGGTTACTTTCACATATTGGCGGACATAATCATTGTAATTTTCACGGTATGTAATTCCGGCAGATGTAATTAAGTGAAGAGAATCGACCAATCTTTCGCCATCGCCCCTATCAAGCTTAAAGCCTTTAATACCCATTCTGGCAAGTTTGGCAGGACCGTTTTCGCCCCACCATTCACATGCCTCAGGATTTGTGAAGTCCATCACCACCATATTCTCCATCTGTCTCTGTGACCTGCTGAACTGAGCTACACGTTGTTCACCGGAAACACCGGGCATTTCTCGCATGGGCCCCGGAGGTCTTTCAAACTGAGTATTACTTCGTCCACTTGAAGGTGGAGTCATGCCAAACATAGGTCTTTGGCCCCTGCCGATCATACCGTAGCCTCTTTCTTCAGCAACATCGGCCATATCGCCATATACCCATGGACAAATCCATAGCATCAGTTCGATATCTTTTTCATTCAACCATGAAATCATTTCTTCGAAATCAGGCAAGCGTTCGTAATCGATCTCATAATCGTCGAAACCGAAGGATCCCGATCCCCATGGTCGATCAATCCAGTAAGCCGTACAGGGAATGTCATAAGCCTGCATCATCAAAATATCTTCAACCATCTCAGAATTGTAGGGAGCAGTTACTTTGGAGCCATCGAAATACGTTTTGTTGTTACGATGCTCATCCCTCCAGCGCCATGGCCCGAATGCCCACCTTGGAGGTAAAAACGATGGTCCAGTCTCCAAAGCATGTTTCTGTACAATCTGTTTCGGAGAAGAACCGAAGTACAGTATAAAAACCAGTTCAGGATCCTCAAAAGCGATCTGAACAATATTCGAATTTGCCTTGCAGAAATCAAACAGGCCGGGCCATGTTCCCTGCACAAAGAAACCATAATTGTTCGATGACAGATAAAACGGAGCATAAGCTGATACAGTTGGTTGCACTTTCATTTCCACTCTCTCATTTCTCAGATTGAGAGCAGTCTGGATGCCTGTAATCCACGAATTGCGTTGATTGCCATCCACTACTCTTTCAAATACTCCGGTAAAGTACTCTTCTTCAGTTGCCCCGATATTGATATGCCATTTCTCAGGCATTTTAAGAGTATCTTCACCAACCAGGCTCAGTTGAAAATTAACATCATCATTCTCTGCAGTGATTTGTAATTCAACTTTCTCCCCGGAATTCATATCCCATATGAATTTTGTAATCCCGCCTCTGCGTTCTTTTTGATCAGGTTTACCTGTAAGCCAGTAGATTTCTCCGCCTGCCTCAAACCCAATACTGCCGGTATCATTTGACACAGGTTGAATGGCAACATGCGGTCCGTAGGGATTAGTAATCTCAAATACAGAAAAATTATTGATTTCACCTACCCTGACCTTCACTATCCTTGATTCCTTGCAGGAGATTAATATCACCATTATTAATGATAATATCATCATACTAAAGAGAAACATTTTTGTGCGTTTCATAAGTACCAATTTTTTATTATAGAACTAATTCCAACTCGCAGGAAAACTAAATTTTCCATGAGTTGATTTTTATATACTGCAAATACAAAACCTTAAAAACCATAAAAGAAATAGACGATCCCGTTTTTCATGATCTTAACAGAGTCCATCACTTAGCTTTCCTCAGACCTTCCCACTTTACTTGCCAGCTCCCATCCTGAGGAAATCCGGGCGCATGAATATTTGGCGCGCCATCCCAGCCGGCACACATCATGGCCACGGCGGTTAACAGTCCGCCGTTCCCCGGCAGATATAAACGCAATCGTTGATTTTGATAATTATGTCCGTTCGGCAAATAGGTGTTCGTTTCGACATCCATAAAAAGAGCATCTACTGCTTTGTCGGGCATACCCAGACGTGTTGCCGCCATGGCGGTCATGGGGAAGTCCCATCCCCAGGTCTGGTTCCACTGCCAGTGTTCCCAAACATAATTGAAGGTATTCTTCATTATTATCGAATCAACCAGCGGACTAAGAGGCAGCATTCCAAAAGCCCCCAGAACAGCAGGATGATCGCTCATAAACCTGGGATTCTCATAAGAATCCGGAGCACTTTCGGCCGCCAGGTATAAACCGTCTTTTTGTGCCAGAGGCGAAAGTCCTTCTATTACCGCATCCCATTCCGGCTTACGATCCATATCTAACCTTTCGCGCCATTCCTGTGCAATGGATAACCCCCAATACCAGTAAGCCAATTCGAAAGGAGGATTAATTGTACTTTCAGCAGGCAAGCGTTCCTGAGCAGGAATCAGAAGAGGTCCCAGAATATACCTGTTCATCAAAGTGCCATACCAGGCATAAGATGCCATAAAATCAGCTGTTTCAAATACAATGTCGGCATATTTCCGGAGCAGTTCTTCATTGGGAAAATTCCGGTAGCAGAGTTCAGCCATATAAATAATATGGGGTTGTTGCCAGATAAGAAATGATCCGACACTGGAAGGGCTGTCATTCCCTGAAGGATCAGTCATTTTAGGCCATCTTAAACCATCAAAACCCTGTCGTTGTGCAGTTTCCCTGGCTTTATCTGCAATTGTATTGTAATAGTTCAGACTGTTCTCAAGCAGATGTGTTCGGTTCCATAAGGCAAAATGAACACCATGCCACCAGTGCATTTCCAGATGAAACTTACCATGCCAGCTGTTAAAAGTCAACCCTGTTTCCTGAGGGGGATAGCTCCCCGCACATTGAACCTTTGTCAGGTATTGCGAAAGCACAACCCTGCGTTCCAATTCGAAGGCTCTTGGATCTGTACATTCCGAGAAATCGACTGCACCACCACTCAGCCAGAAATCTTCCCAGGCGTTCTTGCTGCTTGAAGCTGTTGATTTAAAATCAGGCAATTCGATAGCCTCATCCCAGGGGGCAAAAAGACAGCTAAACGAGAACTGTGACCGTCCTTGTCCAGGTTCCAGATAAAAGTGGTGCTTTTCATTTTCATAGATCTCTGCAGGTCCGGTCCATGTTAACTGAACACTATATGAAGTACCGTCGATCTGCCGGTGAATCATCGCAGAATTTGAAGTAGAACTTAATACGGAGCTATGTTTTTCGGGTTGACTCCAATCACATCCTGAATCGGTATGTTGACCCGTTGGATATGGAAAATTCAGTTTGACACGAATTAGTCCCTGTTCAATTAAAGGTGATTCAATTATGGAAGAAATCAGATCCAGATCCTGATGGGCATAAGTAATTACTTCAACGGGTATCTCATTTATTGTAAACATACTGTGAACCTCGCCATTCCAGGGATCAAGTGTTTGATTAATTGAACCAATCTCTTCTGCAACCACCTGTGATCCGTCCTGATGAAAGAAATCCAGGCCAACAATTCCCAGATGCAATCGATGGGGGTTTTGCCGCAAATAATTAACTGCCTCCCTGTTCCGTGCAGGTTGTCTTATCTGCACGGAAAAAGGAACTTCCCTTCCGTGGAAATCATAATCTCTTAAACTCTCATCAAATGTATAGGCACTATCATTCGGGTAACTATGCCAGCCCCATTCACTTTGTGTACCCAGCGACACTCCCCTTTCATACAGTGCCGGGAATGATTGTAAACCGGTAATATCAACCGTAAATGCAAACCTGCCATTTCCAACGGTCAGGGAAGACAAGGTGTTAATGGAATCCACATTTACCTGATGTCTGCGCACCAGCTCTTCACGATTTATTTTACCAGTTCCGGATCCACACCCCATCAATATGTAGCAAAAACCTATGAACAAAGAATTACGGACATGCATGACTTTCTTTATTTGTTTTTAATTCAGAGAATAAAGTACTAAATGCCAGAAGATTGCCTTTTGACAGACTTTTTACTAACTGCGGTTCGTTTTCGATTGAATGGTATTTCATTATGAAATACAAAAATAAAATACATTTCTCCTGGCGTCTCAGAGTACAAGTTAAGAAATTAAAAGAAGATTTGATTAAGTGTATAAAATGAATCTGTTTCTCTCGAAGAATATAAAGACCGTTTATGAAAAGAAAATTTCTTCGTGTAAAAAATTTTAAGCCCAGGACTCTTACAGCGGGAAAAGAGGATTAAATATTAATTTTGAAAGTATGGATGTATTGACACCGGAACAGCGGATAAAGAACATGAAGGCTATAAGAAGCTAAAACACAAAGATAGAAGTGCTTCTTGCAAAAGCTTTATGAGCAAAGAGGATCAGATACAGAAGAAATGATAAATCTGTATTTGTATAAGAATAATAATTTTAAAACCCAATCCCTTATTTTTGAAGGATCCCTTTATCCTTTAAAAACTGAATACTTTTGGCATGGTTTGCAAAACATTGTTGCTTGTCAGCAACTGAAGCAAGTTCAAGGGCTGCATATAAAACATTCTTCTGCCCCATAAGTGTAACAACTTTTTCAACAGGCAGTGGATTGTCAGTAAGCATTGGCTGCATAACACCTCCTTCAAAATTTATTGTTTTAAGATGGGTAGTTACCCATCGATTCCCGAGAGTCGAAAGAAAAATCAAAACCTCTTCAGGATCAGCTTTTTCTCTGACTGTTCTGCTGAATGGATTACCTGTATCAAACTGAAGCCCAGTAAATGCAGTGTTGGTAAAAAAGTTATCAAGTCCATAATAATTTATTCCGTCACCAAAAAAGGATTCATTGAAGTTTTCAACAATAAATTGAATATTTTTAGTTTTAGCAACGGAAGCTGAATGTTCTGCAACTTTGGTTAATTTATTTAATTCATCTTTTGTCCATCCTTTTTTATTGATATCCACATCAAACTCTGATTTTGAAATCAAGGTACGTAAAATACCAGGACCAGGGAACATTAGCGTATTTACCAGACCCCTTTCGAATACCTCTTCATAACCTGAATCGAGCAGATTCTTATGAATTTCATAAATAACATCTATTTTATTACTTCTTGCCACGTCAGCCAATAGACCACATTCTTTTATTGTTAAAAAAGCTTGCTCATCACGTAATTCAATAAAATGGTATCCTTCGCGCGAAGCATACTCAATGATCTCTGTCAGATTTTCAACATCTACAGGCATTGCATTTTGGAAATCTTGAGTCGAAAATCCAACTTTCAGATTAGGATATTCTACTAAAGTCAACTTGTCTTTTTGATGATATAAGTCTTTTTCTTTCATGCTTATTAAATTATCTGTAAATTATTAATTAGATGAATGTTAATTAATTAGAACTATCATTAAATCCATTACATTTGTATGTGTCGGTCCTGTTATAATTAATCCTCCCTCCTCCCTGAAAAAATAATATGAATTGTAATTAGCAATATATTGTTCTATATCTAATCCCATTATTACGGCACGCTGTGATGTAAAGGAATCGGCAACAGCACCAGCTGCATCTGTAGGGCCATCGGTTCCGTCAGTTCCTCCTGATAAGAAAGTTACTCCTTGTATATCTTTTAACAATCTTGCAATTAAAAGTGCCAAATGCTGGTTTCTGCCACCCAATCCTTTACCTGTTACTTTTACGGTAGGCTCTCCTGCAAACAACAAACAAGCTCTCTTGCTAATATTTTCTTCTTTTGCTTTTAAAGCAATCTTAACGATGTAATCGGCGACATCATTAATGTCTCCATCAAGCTTGTTTGTAATTATCTGCGTGTTGTATCCTGATGATTCTGCTTTCTCCTTTGCCGTTTCTAGAGCCAGTATGTTGGTACCTATAATTAGATTGCTTGTATGTAACATACTTTCATCCAATTCTTTCAGGGTTTCCTGTCGCTTCTTTTCTACACCTTCCTTAAGTATCTGATAAATTTTTTCAGGGATTTCATTTTTAATATTGTATTTATTTATAATTGCAATTGCATCTTTGAAAGTCGTCGGATCCGAGGCAGTAGGACCTGATGCAATTACGTCAAGAGGATCTCCAATAACATCCGAAAGTATTAAGCTCACAACTCTTGCTGGAAATGCTGCTTTTGCCAAAAGACCTCCTTTCACTTTTGACAAATGCTTTCGGATACAATTCATTTCAGTGATATTTGCACCTGTTTTTAATAATATATTATTAACTGCTTTCACATCTTCAAGAGTGCATCCTTCAGGGGCATCTATTAAAAGAGCAGAACCTCCTCCTGAAATCAAACAAATCACCAGATCGCCTCTTTCTGCCTTATTTACGATAGATATTATCTTCTCAGTTCCTTTAATTCCATTTTCATCCGGAATAGGATGACCCGCTTCAGTTATTTCAATAAACTTTGATGGTAAAGAATGATTATATTTCGTAATAATATGACCTGCAGTAATTCTGGTTCCTAAAGTGGATTCCATAGCTCGAGCCATCATAGCACTCGCCTTACCTGCTCCAATAACATAAATATTTTTAGTAAATAGAAGATCAAAAGTGATTTTCTCAATTTGAAGTATGTTTTTATGAACAGAAACATAACGATTAATGAGGTTATTAGATTTCACACTTTCCACACCGGTTAAAAATATCTCGACTGCTATTTGTCTCTGGTCCAATTTACATATATTTTGCTGATAATAATTTATTAAAAGGGTTTATATGAAAATATCTTAAAGCAATGAAATACTTTTTACCAATCAAAACAAACCTGGTACCACAATAAATGCAAGTATCAATCCGATAATACCTGTTAAAATGGCTGCTAAAGACATTGGAATAAGATTTCGCTTAATTAACAATCCTTCAACACCTAACAATCCAACAGTAGCACATGCAGCAATCACGTTATGAACACAGATCATATTACCAAATCCACCACCGATGTTTTGCAGACTGACCACAATAATATGAGATATTCCCAGATTATCAGCAATGGAATACTGGAAAAGTGCAAAAAGCATATTTGAAACAGTATTTGATCCAGCCATAAAGGAACCCAGAGCTCCAATGAATGTGTCCACCAGCGGCCATGCCCCCTGAAACACGTGGGCCATTGATTGAGCCATAGCAATTGGCATACTCAGGTATTGATTTGGATTTGTACCTGACTGCATCATGATCCTAACCATCGGAACTGCAAATATTAATGCTATAAATGGACCTTTTATCCTTTTTAAAGCCTCCCCCCAGGCAACACTGACCTGTTTTCTATTCATACTAAACAGAGGTATACAAACCAGAGCAATAAGCAGGAAGGGCATGATGCCGGGATTATTTAAAGGATCAAAATCGGTTGTTACCGTAGTGCCGAATAATTCAGGAGATAAATATGTTACAGATTTTATCCAGTCGTTTATTGGTAAGAATCGTACCCTCGTAAATACTAACAAAAAACCTATCAGTATGTAAGGAGTCCATGCTCTAAATATGCTTATGTCTTCCTTAACCGTATTCTCTTTAATCGAAATAGATCCATTCCAATTCTTTAACCATTTTGCCCTATCAGGAAAATCCCAGATCGATTTTGGCACCAGGAAACCTGCACGTGTCGAAGGAATAAGAATAGTCAGACCTATAAGACCTCCAATGATACTCGGAAATTCCGGTCCCAGTAAAATAGCAATGGCCAAATAAGGCACAACAAAACATAATCCAGCAAAAATGGCATACGGCCAGATTGCAAGACCTTCTTTTATGCTTTTCTTTTCTCCAAAAAACCGGGTTAGCATCACAACCATTATTAAGGGTATCAGAATTCCCACAAAAGCATGTTGTAGTGCTGTCCATACCCCTACTTGATGAATAAATCCACTGAAATCAATTCCTTTTTCTGAGAGTGTTGAAAGAATCTCAGGAGTATTTAGAGATGTTCCAATACCGATAAGGGTTGGTGTCCCAACGGCACCAAACGAAACAGGTGTACTGTTAGCAATCAATGCAACCATTACAGCCGCAAGAGCAGGGAATCCAAGTGAAAGTAATAATGGTGCAGCCAACGCCGCCGGTGTTCCAAATCCAGCTGATCCCTCAATAAAGGCCCCAAAAAGCCAGGCAATAATAATGGCTTGTATCCTTCTATCAGGAGATATGGACATAAAACCTCTGTTAATAGCTGCTAATGCTCCACCTTCCCTGAGTGTAAAAAGCAAGGTAAGAGCTCCGAATACAATAAAGATAATCTTCAAAGCTATAACAACACCATTAAGACTTGATGCCAGAACCCAGTTAATGGGTGTCTTCCACACAAAAAGTACAAGCAAAAGGGCAAGGATAAATGCAAGAGGCATAGCCTTTGTGGCAGGCCAGCGAAAACCGACCATTAAAACAAATATAGCTGCAATAGGAATCACGGCTATTAGTGCAAGAATTCCTTCTGACATAATAAGTGGCTTTTAGTTAAAGTTATTAATGACTATTTAAAATATAAGACAGTCTATTAACCGTTCTGATCTTATTTATATTTATACTACTGATACAGTTTAAAAAAATTTAAATATGAGCGATTATAAAACTCTAATTTCCTGAAATAACAAGTTAAATACGCTGATTTGAAAATAGCTTTTAAAATGTATAAAACAGATTTATATATTTATTTCATCCAATAATATTCTTCAGAGCACCAAGTAACATATTAATATGATTTTGGGTACAACTTTCTCCCATTAGCCCAATCCTCCAAACCTTACCTGCAAACTCTCCCAAGCCTGCTCCAATTTCAATATTGTATTCATCAAGTAGCCGGCCACGAACTGTGGCATCCTCAATTCCATCTGGAATTTTTATCGCATTCAGCATCGGCAGTCTGAATTCAGGAGCAACAAGAAACTCAAATCCCATAGCCTCGAGGCCCTCTTTTAACTTCATATGATTAAGTATGTGCCGCTCAAAACGAGCTTCAAGCCCTTCTTCGTGAACAATTCTTAGAGCTTCATGAATAGCATAGACCATGGAAATTGGACCAGTATGATGGTAGGCTCTTTTGGCCCCTGTCCAATATTTGCGAATCATCGATAAATCAAGATACCAGCTTTGAACTTTAGTTTTTCGGGAATCCATCGCCTCTAAGGATCTAGAATTAAATGAAACCGGAGATAATCCCGGAGGAGCTGATATACATTTCTGTGTTCCACTATAAACTGCATCGATGCCCCATTCATCAACCTTAACCTGAGTTCCTGCAAGAGAGGTTACTGTGTCTACAACAAACAATGCCCCTGAGTCATGAACCATTCTGCTGATTTCTTCCAATGGTTGCAGAACTCCGGTAGAAGTTTCGGCATGCACTATTGCTACAATTTTAGGGTCGCTATGCTCAAGTGCTTCTTTTACCTGACCAGGATCAATGGGTTCTCCCCAGGGGGCATCAATCCTTATTAATTTAGCGCCACAGCGTTCTACAATATCACACATCCGATTGCCAAATACTCCATTTACACAAACCATGGCGGTGTCGCCTGGTTCAAGAATATTAACAAAACATGTTTCCATTCCTGCACTTCCTGTAGCGGAAATAACGGAAGTAACCTGGTTTCCTGTCTTGAAAAGTTGTCTGGTCATCTCCATCACCTCATCCATTATTTGAATGAACTGCGGGTCAAGGTGACCAATCATCGGTGTTGCCATGGCCTTTAATACTCGTGGATTTACATCACTTGGTCCAGGTCCCATAAGAAATCGTGCTCTTGGATTAAGTTCTTTTGCCATAATTTTTTTTTTGAATTGATTTGGAAGTTTTTAATTTAACGACTTGCACTTTTTTATTATTTATATTTAAAATTGTAGTCAGCTGTTTAACATTTAGATTAATTATTATAAATACACTTATTTATGCTATCTTCCTCATTGACGAGTAGATTAAACGACCTATTAGATTTCAATTTTAAATATATATTTTTTGTTGCGATTATCATCTGAAATAATTTTTAAATTGATTCATTTACCATATCTCAAGAATATTGGTTACTCAATATTTAGATATGGCATTGTCTGTGGTCCCTCTGGTAATACACAAATATAAGCTTTTGGCCCAATTTTTTTAATCAATTTTCCTGTTAGATTTGTGATATCATTAACAGGATGGAGAAAGGCTGTTTTTATTGTTTCACTTTTTAATTTCTTACTAAACATATATACCTTAGCCTTTTTTTGAATTAATGCTTGATAATAAATTTGCCAGGTATCCTTTAGTGTTTTTTCATTTACCTTAATGAATTGCATTAAATCATTTACATTGTTTACGGATTTGAGAATTGTTTCATAGTCACTATTTGACGGGATTCCATCCCAGCACTCAGCAGCAATAATTATATTACCACCAACCTTTACAATCTCTGCTGCAACACTCATTCCTTTTACAGTCTGGTATATATTCAAATCTAACGGATAGCCTGAATTACTTGTAATCACTATATCATATAGTCTGTTAACAGGAGTCATTGCAGATTCTCGGACAAATTGACATCCAGCCTTATGGGCTGCTCTTAAATCACCTGCAAAAATACTAGTAATTTCCTTTTTCTTATTTAAGGCTATATTCAATAAAAACAGTCCCGTAACAAATTCTGCAGCTTCCATTATATCTTCCCAAAGAGGATTCCCATAAGTAATACCCCATCTGACATTTTTATGTGATAAATGTTGTATTGAATGGTTATATTTAATAGTTTCCACTGATGCTAATCCTGGAATTAGTGATTTCCCTCCACCAGAGAATCCAGCAAAGAAATGCGGTTCGATAAAACCAGTAAGTATCTTAATTTTGCATTTAAGTATCTCTTTATGCAAAAAAATTTTATTCCCGGAGAGAGTAGTACCAACATATTCGTGTAAATCCAAATTGTTTGCATCATTTTGGATTATTTTATAGTTCCTCACAATATTTTCACCGAGAATTTTAATCAATTCATCATTTGTTGCCAACCTATGAGTTCCGTTGGCGCAAAAAAAACAGATATTTTCTTGAGGAATATGTTTTAGTTCTTTTAATATTGCAGGATTTATGATATGATAAGGTGTTGCTCTTGTAATATCACTGAATATTATACCGATTTTATCATTAATACTGGCTAGATCTCTAAGAGGTTTACTATTATAAGGATTCCTTGTTGCTTCAATAATAGAACTTTCTGGATCAACTAAGCCAACATTCCATCGAGGTTCAATTAAATCTATATTATAACTATTTGGTAGTTCAATTGTATGTCCTCTTTTACCATATGCTAAGGTTATAATCATTTTTAATAATATATAAATTTAAACTACAGGATATTAATAATCAAGATATTAACTATTTTAAACTTGCTAACAGTTAGTCATACAAAGATTTCGATTAATTACTACCATAATTTGATGAATTCTTAAGATCAATTTTAATTAATTAGTAGAACTGTATGCTTCAATGGCCCGTGAGCGCCAAACACTAAAACTTGTTCAATGTCGGCTGTTTTTGACGGACCAGATATGAATACACCAAAACCTGTTTTTGTTAAATTGATTTTGCGGTATGCCTCGACCATACCTCCGACAAGATTCTTCTTTGAAAGTTTTATTACCAGATGTTGAGCAATAAATGGGACTATCCGTTGTGAAAAAAATGTATCATCAAGCCAAACGGCACCATTCTCTGCTACACCAAACTGACCTCTTAGAATAACCGTATTTAGCTTATTAAATTTATCAATAGGATCTGTTGATGAATATTCTTTCCAGGTCTCTGGATCCGAAAAATCAACGGCATTGGGAAAATGCAAATCAATGAAAGGTGAGACTAACGATTCATCGTCGATTCTGAAGACATCAGCGCCAACTATCTTAAGATTTTCACAAAATTTAGCAGACAAATCTATTTTATCTTCCATTTTCGGAGGATTTTCTGGTAATGGTCGCAAGCTATGTTTATTCTTCTGAATCCGTTGTATTATTTTATCCTTATACATATAAATGAATATTAATTTCTTTTGTAATTTTCCTGATACCATTGATTAAAAGTCTTGTCAGGGGCAGGAGGTAATTCTCTGCATCTCCCCCAAATATTAATCCTATGGTAAAGGACTTTTCGGGGAAGGTGTTTTAATGCCCAACGTATATTTTTCCCGAAAAAATTATAATACCGACTGCTTGCCAGAATTTTCCCAGCAAACTTGAATCCATACCTTTTTGATGTGGGAATCAACCTTTTTTCAAATATTTCTTGTCTCCAGCTATATAATTGCTGATGAATATTAATTTTAACAGGACATACATTTGTACAAGAACCACACAAAGATGAGGCAAATGGCAAGTCCTTATATTTATTGATACTATATATCGGTGACAGAATAGAACCTACGGGGCCAGAAATAACATAGTTGTAACTATGCCCCCCGCTTCTTCTGTATACAGGGCAAGTATTCAGGCAGGCACCACAACGGATACATTTTAATGAGTCTCGATATTTACTATTCCCCAAATGTTCTGATCTTCCATTATCCACAATTATTATGTGCATCGCTCCTCCAGGTTTTGGCTTTTGATAATGAGAAGTATATGTAGTAATTGGCTGTCCAGTAGCATTACGTGCTAACATTTGAATAAATATTCCTAAATCTTCAACACGTGGCAATATTTTTTCAATCCCCATGCAATGGATCTGTACAGGTGCTATCTGCACCCCCATATCCGCATTACCTTCATTCGTGCATACTACAACTGTTCCTGTTTCAGCAACAGAGAAATTTACCCCTGTTATAGCTACTTCAGCAGAAAGAAATTTTTTACGCAGATGTTGCCTGGCAGCTGATGTAAGTTTTTGGGCATCAGCCAATCCTTTTTCGGTACCTAATTTCGAATGGAACAATTCACCAATTTCTTCTTTTTTCAAATGAATTGCGGGTACTACCATATGACTCGGAGGCTCGCCTCTCAACTGAATTATCCTTTCTCCCAGGTCAGTGTCAACAACTTCGATTCCTTTATCTTCTAAATAAGGGTTTAGGCCACATTCCTCAGTAAGCATCGACTTACTCTTTACCACTTTCTGAGCCTGATAGCCGTTTATAATGGAATAGACTTTCTGATTAAATGATTCTGAGTCAAATGCCCAATGCACCTGAGCTCCATTTTTAACAGCTTCGACTTCAAATTGTAATAAATAAGCATCCAAATTTGACAAAACATGTTCTTTAATTTGTGATGCTTTATCCCGCAATTCTTCCCATTCAGGGACGCAACTGACTGCCTTGTCCCTCTTCTTGCGCATAATCCATAATGTCTGGTCGTGCCAATCGGCCCGCTTCAGGTCTGCCAGAAATTTACCGGCCTTTGCTGCATGATTCATCATAATCGGCTTTGGTTTAAAATTTCTGCTATATGGTTAAATTTCACCTTGTTTTTGTTTCGTCTGGCTATACCCTCCAGATGCATTAAACATGACATATCAGTTGCAGTAATTACTTCAGCACCGTTTCGTTCATGATCCAGAATCCTTTCTTTTCCCATTTTGACCGAAATATCAGGTTCAAAAATGGAGAATGTCCCCCCGAATCCACAGCATTCATCCTCCCGGTCTAATGTTATCAATTCTATCCCTTTTGCTTTTTCTAAAAGACGATGGACTTTCGAGTAATGGGCAGTAACCAGCTCAGATGATGCACCCAACTTTAATCCCCTTAAGCCATGACAACTATGGTGGATCCCAACCTTGTGCGGAAAATCAATCCTTAAATCTTCAATTCCCAAAATATCAATGATATACTCACACAATTCATACGAATTTTGCCTGACTCTTCTTACCTCTTCAGTTTGTTCCAGAATGTCGTAATGTTCCCTGACATGATATACACAACTTCCTGAAGGAGATACGATATAGTCAAACTCACTGAAATTATTCACAAAGTTCAAATATATATCCCTGGCATCTTCTTCACTTCCACTGTTGGCCAATGGCTGACCACAGCAGGTTTGTTTTAGCGGGTATCCTACATCTAATCCAAGTTTCATTAACAATTCAAGTGTAGCTACTCCTACCTGCGGATAAAACTGGTCAATATAACAGGGGATAAATAACCCTATTTGGGATTTAATATTCATTTATGTTCATTTTTTCCGCTTAGCTTGCTCATACTTTTCAAAATCCAGTATGTAGATTCCATGCCCGATACCAGCCATTTCTTTAACTCTGGCAACCATAAAAGCCATAAACTTCCCATCATCACTGATTACTGGGTTTGTTGCTTTGAACTCTCCATTTTCATTAAACCAGGTTATCCGTTCCCAAGTTG
>CAZQVL010000010.1:0-23749 GCA_964596715.1 uncultured Rikenellaceae bacterium | reverse complement strand
TTTGTTGCTTTGAACTCTCCATTTTCATTAAACCAGGTTATCCGTTCCCAAGTTGAACTGTTGTCCAGCTTTAGCTTATATATATCAATACTGCTCCCAGTGCTTCCTTTTTTACTATGTCTGCTGGATTCTACTAAAGTATATAGCCCATCCGGGAAAATACCCTCCGGTTCATCATAAGAACCGGGAGAATTAGACAGGTTGATCAATTCACCGGTTTTTAGATTCAGCTTCAAAACTTCCGTTCCATCATTACTTGATTGAATTGTAAGCTCATCTTCATTACCTGGCCGGAAATTCTGAGGTTCAAGTACTGCACCTTTCACTTCACCTGTAGAGTTATCAAACACAACCCGTTGGTCTTTTACCTGAGGTTTCCCTGTTGAGTAATCAATATCAGCTACCCAAATCTGCCAGTAACGTTTTTGAGCAGGATAGTTTCCATGATGTTGAGCCCATGCAATTTTTAACTGTGTTCTCGACACGGCCGGACCTTCCCAAATAAACTCACCTAATCGAACCGGCGGACTATCCAGTTTTTTACTCAATACCCATAATTCTGTGAGCTTGAATCTCGCTTCCTGCCAATTATCTGAAGGAAAACTTTTGGGTCCAAGCAACAAAATATCACCGTTACTTAAATATAAAGCCCTCAAATAACCCCCGTGATAATAATGATGAGTCAATGGGGTTATCTTTCCTGTTGGAATATCTATCTCATATACATCGCCAAAGGACCTTGCAACAAATAAAATCTTTTTACCATCTTGAGACCAATCAGGCCTTTCACCAAACTGGCTTAAGCGTCTGATATACGATGGAAAATGATTATCTGTCCATTCATTACTTATTCCAGGTTGAGAGTTTAGCAGCCCGGCATTCAAGAAAGTAAAAAGAAGGAAAACTACTTTTTTAATGCTTTGTCTCAATTTTTTAGTATTTATTTTCATATTTCAAATAATAAAAGTAATAACTTCACTTCTGTCATCCTAATAATGTGAATATCAATGATATATAGGATATATTCAAAGACAAGAGAGATTTTAATAATGTGAAATGATTATATGTTCATAACCATTTTAAATTCAGCTTTCAAAATAAACTCCATCCTTTTCCAATTTTCCTCTTAATTCAGAGTATGGCAATTCACGGGTTCCACATTTTTTAGTAGCACATAAAGCCGCAGCTGTTCCTGCTGCCTGCCCCTGGCCCATACAGCATACTGTATTCCTTGTGGACATATGTGCATGACGATTTGTAGTGATAAGCATTCCTGCTGCTAACAGATTCTCAATGTCTTTTACTATAAGTGCTCTATATGGCACACCATATGTACCTCCATTTTTAATTTGTAACCGAGGTGCCTCATCATGGAAACCATAAGCCATAATATCGTCGTCGAAATGCCTCCCATCAAGAACATCTTCTGAGGTTATATCATAGTCACATGCTATAGTTCTTCCGCGGCGGATGTTTAAAGAAGGACTTGTACGGGCAATAAAAGCTTTTTCGCATCCAGGTAGGTATTTTCTAAATAATTCAAGTGTTTTATATTGATTTTGTCTGATTATTAATTCAGCTTTTGCCACTTCATCTCTATTGGTAGGGCTTACTGGCATCCTATAATTAACTTTTATAAACATCAAATAATTATCATGAACTGTAGTAGTTATGAGCCCTGATCCCAATTCTCTTATTCCTTCTACAAATCCCGCAGGTAGTGTGGCACTACGAGATCCTGCTCCTTCAGCACCCATTCTGATAATCTGACTCTCTTTACCAGACCGCAGCCCGAGTGCAAGATCACCAACAGCATTATTTACCTTAAGGAAGTCGTAAAGCTTTTCTATTTTGACATTACCTAAACCCATGCTATTACAAACGGGATGGTCATTCAATTCAATGAAACTAGCCCCTGCATATGCAGAAAGATCGCCGTAGGCTGTAGAATCAACAAAACACCTGGCTTTGAAAAATTCGCTTCCCATCCGACTTTGTGTAATGACACCTTCTACCCTCGAACCTTTTTTAACAGCTCCGGCAAGAAGAGTATTCATACATAGGAACACACCGGATTCGGAGAGCATCTCAAATACTTTTAGTTTATATAACTCTGTGTCAATTGCCGTGCAGACAGAATCATAATTGTATCGTGTCGTCGTATCAGCATGACCTGTTGTGCCACCTACAAATAATAAACGATCGATTATTTCCTGTGCAATACCTCTTACAACCTGACGTTTTTCAACTCCTGGAAAAGCTCTCCAGAGATTAAAATAACTGTGTAGTGCAGTTCCACCTTCAACTACTGTTCCTCCCGGATAACCCTTCGCTTCTATCAGAGCAGTTTTTGCACCTTGTCGGGCAGCAGCTGTAGCTGCCACTGCACCTGCTGTACCTCCTCCTGCAACGACTACATCAAATTCCCTTGTTGGCATTCTTTTTACTGTATTTTGCATCATTTCAGAGTCAATCGTACCTGCAATGGAATTCAGATTTAATGCCGGTACTGAAAGGCCTGCTAATAACATACTTCTTGAGAAATTTCTGCGTTTCATTGTGTTTCAGTTTAATAATTATTAAAAATGCTGATAATATAACTTTAACGATAAGTATTGAACATTATAATAGAATGCCTGTCAATATGTATTTCATTACGACACCTCTATTTTGATTCTTCAGCTTTTTCCAAATCCATAATAAAAATTCCATATCCTACCCCTGCCCGATCACCGGTACGAGCCAGCTGGAATGCCATAAATTTGCCATCGTCACTTATGCTTGGATTTGAAGCCCTATAACCCTTGTAGTCATTAAAATAAGTCAGGCGTTTTGCTTCACCACTTCCATCAAGCTTTAGTTGCCATATGTCAGCAGTTCCAGGGATACTTCCTCTTTCAATACATGTTGATTTCCCATCAGGGAAAATGCCTTCACATTCTTCAAATCTTTCATCACCGCTGGTCATACGAGTAATGTTTCCTGTTTCAATATCCAATAACATTACTTCGCCTCCCAGATAAGCATAAGTTGAGAAAGTCAGTGCTTTTTCATCGGGAAGAACAAAATTCTGTGTTTCAATTTCCCCTTCTTTACCAACAGTTTGTAAATTATCCAGAATCATTTTCTTATTAACCAATTTTGGTTTGTCATTCTCATATATGATATCGGCCATATAAAAGAGGTACTGACCGCGTTTTAAATTGTCAGGATATTGTCTGAACATGACTGTCCAGGCTATCTTCATGTTTTTACGAGATACTGCTGGTCCTTCAGAGCATTTTGTCTCCAATCTGACAGGAGGTTTAGAATAGCTCTTGTCCAATACCCACAACTCAGCCTTAATTTGCCGGTTAACATTCGGATTGCTTGCATCAAAACTTGTACAACCAGATAGTAATACATCTCCGTTCACCAGGTACAATGCGCGGGTAAAACCTCCATGGTAAAAATGACCTGTAATAAGAGTAATTTCACCTGTCGCAAGCTCTACTTCATAAGCATCACCATAGGTTTTCTCAATGAAAAGAATCTTCTTACCGTCGTGAGACCAATCTGCCCGTTCACCAAATTGTGTTATTCGCTTTATATATGGCGGCAAATTATCAGCCGGACTTACTTCCTTCTGCTGTGCATTGATTAGTATAAAAGGCATCATAGCAAGAATCATCATGTTGAAATAGATATTCTTCATAATTTTATCACATATAATTAAACATTAAAACAATTTTTCAATTTCTAGTTATTGAAAACCTGAAATCATTGTAAGAAAAAACTGAAAGTCAGATCTGATGTTTTATGTTACTAAAATACAAATAAACATTTATATCGTTCAATCATTTTCATTGATTAACAACCGCTTTCACAGCAATTTCAATATCTTTTGCTACTTCCGCCCTAAGTTTTTCCCAATGGAAACGACGAGAATCATCAATAACTGACCGATTACCTTCATGAGGATAACTGTAAGCCGCCAATGGCATATCTTTATATATTGGGCGGGTTATGTCAATTACTTTATCCCAGTAGTGAAGGGCATTTTCTAAGTGGTTCACAGCGTTTTGCTTATTCTCTTCACCACCTTCTAATCGATAAGTTTGCAATGCCAATGCCCCTTTTAATTTTTCAGCAAAATATAATCCAAGATTTGCCCATGTTTTCACATCAGCAACTTCATAAAACAGTGAATGATTATTAGCTGTTTTTATGTTTTTCACTAATCGTAAGGCTATTTGACTGTCCTGCTCAAGCATCCTGGCAAGAATAGGGGGGGTAATTCTATTATTACCAAATGAACCTCCCGATAAAATTGTTTTTACATAATCAGCAACTGATACATAATCAGGATCCGCTGGTGGTTGTTCGATCTGTCTGTCAACAGAAATATAGTCCATACTTTGTCTATGCATAGCCATAAATCCTTCGCTGTAAAGTGAAAAATCCCAGGTGAAATCGAATGAAGAAGCTAAACGTAAGGGAACGGTTCCAGCATGTGAATATGCATCTAATAGAGCCGCCGATTTTTTCCCATAACGATAAATAAATTCTGATCTAAATACATCATCTATGGTAGCAGGATTGTATAGTAATCTGCCCCATAATTTATAAAATAACCATTGACGTTGGAAAGCATATTTCCAATCAACAGGAGCTTCGGAGTTAGTAAAATAATCCATCGCGGGAATATAACCTTCTGATCCTATAAAATATCCACCCACATAACTTTGGGTATTGGCAGCTATATGTTCACGGATAAAATCGGGTACTCCCCAACGAAGACAAAAGAAATCTTCATTTCGAGCCATCCAGACTATTTTATAGTTTTTAGGTTCTGGTTTAAAATATATATTGCTCAATTTACCTCCATGTGCTTTTATTAATTTTGGTGAAGAATGAGCATGTGACCAGTTAAATTTTATTTCCGCCCATATCGGCCCATCTAAAAAATCTAATCTCTCCATTGCTTTCCGGGTTATCTGTTCAGCTTCCACTGTAGCTAAAAGAGGAACTCTGTGGATGAGCTTTGACTTGCGGTTAGCAAGACGCATACCTTTAATAATTGTTTCTTCAAACCAATCCTGCGACTGTTGTGGGGTCATTCCTCTCATAGCCTCTCCGTGAGTAAATCCAATGCCAGATAGGTCAGGGTATTCCTCTAGTACTTGTGTAACACATTCCCGCGTATAGCGCTTCACTATTTCGGATGTATCCCCTTTTCCATAGTGAATACGATATTCCAGATTATCTAAAGTAACATTGTGTGCTTTAGCGAATTCAGGACTTACAAAAATATTCCAGTTTACAATATAAGTATCAATGCCTCTTTCTCTGGCCATTCGAAAAATACTGGCAAATAAATCGTGCCATACTTTCATTTCTTCATCGGAAAATGAATTTGCTTCAGAAAAATTCCTGGGTTTTATCATAAAAGGAAAAGGATGAAGATTCCATAATGTAAGCATATTAAAACGATTCTCCGCCATCATATCAAGAAATTCCAGCCAAAAATTAACATCACGACAGGTTTTGGTATGCAATTTAATAGCATAACCCTCCCTATAAGCATCCCATGGCAGATTAAATTTAATAGCTCTGAAAGATAGATTGGGAGTTTCGCTCCTTTCTTTAACTTTATTGAGAGTAATGCCATTTCGCAAGTCTTCGGCCAACGAAAGGCAGCCATATATAATGCCTTTCCCGTCACCACCTGTTATAGAAATTTTTTTTCGCTCTGGTTTAATTGAAAATGCCTCACTGGCAAGATTATGTAAATCAATAGCAAGATTAATAGTATAATCAACAGGAAATTTCTCAAGCCGATATCCTGCCTCCAGAAGAGATTCTTTAAGCTTCTGAATAGCATAAGTCATCTGAGGTGAATCATAAAGTTGTACCAATGAGACATTCTGAGAGAAGTTAAACTCGAATGAACCAATTAAGCAGATCATTATGAAAATCCTTTTTTGCATAGTGTTTTATCTAATTAAGCTCACTTCATTATGGTTTATAGTTTGATTTGAACCATAATTAATTTTGATGATTCTAACTTTATAAAACTTCGATTATATATGCCAACTTGTTGGCAATAAGGCATATAATAAAAATCTATAAGATTGTCTGAATTTTACTTTATGATTTTTACTAATTATTATTTCTATTTCTTCATTTTGACTTTTCAAATTGTTTAATATTAAATAAATAAAGGCCACATCCGGCACCTGCCGCCGAGCGAGCTTGTGAACCCTGGAAAGCAATATATCTTCCATTATCACTTACAACAGGGTTGCTAGCTCTGAATCCTTCCACATCTGTGAAATAGGTTAGTCTTTCATAATTTTTTCCTGTTCCATCAAGTTTTAATTTGTATACTTCAATTATTCTTATTCCTCCAGAAGGTTTATGCTTATTTGATTCCATCAATGTGTATTCTCCATCAGGGAATATTCCTTCCGGCTCATCATATGCAACCGGGTCTTTTGAGTAATTGATAATTTCACCTGTTATAAGGTTGATACCAAAA
The DNA here is from genome assembly GCA_964596715.1 of uncultured Rikenellaceae bacterium. Lineage (GTDB taxonomy): Bacteria > Bacteroidota > Bacteroidia > Bacteroidales > VadinHA17 > LD21. The sequence goes on along the minus strand of CAZQVL010000010.1, from coordinate 17,229 downwards.
ACTTCACAACCTCCTGAGTTACCACCAAGAATCTCACTAACTTCTTTATCGCTCGTCCGAGGTTTCCTAGGAACTGAAACCGTAGGCTTATTACGTTCTACCGTTCTCCAGACCGTATTATACATAGCAAAGATTAAATCTTGTTCATTCTTTGGCCTCCAGTCTTGAGATTCAATCGAATTCTCATATTTCAAACCGTCAACCGTAACAATATTTTTATAGTCTACCACTAATTTTTTATTTATAATTTTTGGTTGTCCATTGGAATAAGCAATTTCTCCCACATAAATCTGTAATTGTCCGGGTTCAGTCCAGGCAATTTTCATGCTTGTTCTTGAAACGGCTGGGCCTTCATCACATCCCTCTCCTCCTTCATCCCATCCCCCGCCTTCTATAGTCTTAGGAGGGTTTTTAAACCTTTTATCCAAAACCTGAAAATATAACCTGTGTCTCTCTGTTCCGCAACATAACAATAAATCACCATTTGCCAAACAATTCACCCTGTAATAACCATGTCCGAGTGGGCGATCTTCAGCTTTTGTTATTTGCCTGACTTTCCTGGTTTTGATATTTACTACCCAAACCTCACCTCCTGCTTTGTCAACAAAATATACTTGTTTCCCATTATTCGACCATTCAGCCCGTTGACCGAAATCGGTGAGTGATGTAATATATGAAGGTAATTTGTCCTGAGGAAAGCAACCCTGTCCCTGCAGTTCATGCTTTGATAATAAACAACTAAAACTTATCAACAGCAGATAAATAAGTATGTTTTCTTTCATGATAATTTAAATTAATGACAAGAAGTATTAAAATATTCTTTTAGCCTCTACGGACAACAAAATAAGGTTGGTTTGTCAAATCAGCATTAAAGCCTGGATACATCCAGGCCAATTTTGGTCCGTCCTTCAGTTCAAAGTAATATTGTAGCGGATATATTGAATCGGTATAGGTTCCCGGAATGGTTGCCATGTAACTTTTTCCCACAACCTGCATCTCAACTGATTCAAATCTTTCAGCATGATTCACATGACGATAAAATAAACTTGCCGATTTGGGCATTTTTTTAAACGACAGTTCAATATTCAAGGGCTTCCCGGCTTTAAATTGCTGAGGCTGGATATGATTACATATTGCTGATGCACGATTAGGTCGTCCTATGGCTTCCTGTATCGCTAAATGCACGTTCTCCTGTTGAGGAACTCCAGTGTTTTGCGTCTGGGTAAGGATATTTGTCATAAAAACTATGTCCTCATCTATTGCTGGAAGTCTGTCGAGCCAATGGCCACGTAGTTCTTCTCTTTCACCTATGGTAATATCAGGTTTATAGACATCTTTGGCGCGATTTGCTAGCTCCGCCCAGAAGGCCCGAGCTTTTATGTAAAATTTTATCGATTCCTCCAGGGCAGTCCGATCACCACTTTGTTCGAAGATTCCATACAGAACACCTGATCGGAATTTGGCCCCAAAGAAACGTCCTAAACCTGCTACCATAGCCACATCTATTGCCATACGACGATATTCCGGACTCTTTTTGTTTTCTGACCTGGATTCTGCAAGTGCAAGTTGTTTGCCCGTTGCGTCAGCATAATCCTCTATCCATTGTGCCACATCAATAGGAGTATATTTACCACTTCGTTCACCTTTTAGCAATTCGCCTGCAAAATCATTTATCCGAAGGAACATTTGTGGATCTGTCGGACTGACGTTGCCAAATACCCTTGGTGAATGGTTGTCACCGTATGGATTTCTCTTCGTCGGATCAGGGATTGAATGGTTAAAATACATTTCTGGCCAGTAACTATTGTTTCCTGCCGATGCTCCATGAGAAGTCAAAACTATTGGAAGGATAGGAGTTGCTTTTGAGAGAGACAATTCAATGGCCTCGGCGCCGTTCCCAAACTGTTTACGCAAATAGCGACGCCACACATCTGGCTCAGTATCTGGATTATATGTCAGTCGACCAAATACCCTGAAGGTATATAAATACTTTTCCCAGTCCCATTTTGGTTTTAAGGAAGTATCCAAATAAGCGCATCTACCACCAGCAATACCGGATCCACGACGGCCTTTGAACGAAAGGGGTTCCATCATTTCCACACCCACACTACCACAGAAACTGAATACCCTTGAATGTGCTGCAGATACGGTTGGATCACCCCATATAAGAAGACGTTGTGTGCCTGGCCATATTCTATGCAGTACTCCATAGGGGCGATCTTCTTTTAAAAGGTCGCCATAACCATAACGCATGAATCTCCGTGAACCACTACTTAATTTCATTAAACCGGTTGTTACCCTGCCAGATCTTGGAATTTCAAGCGGTCGGATGTCGGTCTGATGATATGGCATCCCCAAATGCTCTGCCCAGTATTTGGGAGAGATGTTAACTGGCATTCCAGTAGCTACTGCTAAATCTATCATGGGCTGATCCATTCCCTTGGCATGCATATCGATTTCAACCTTGCGGCCACATGTGGCTACTCCTTCAAATACTGTCTTCCAAAAATTGTAACTACCTTCATTTATGCCACTTTCTCCATGAACACGGAAAGTAATACCGCTTATAGCTGGACATGCTTTCAAAAGTTCCCGCACAGCATCGCGACAATATGGACCATGTGTTTCTGGTGTCAGTCCTTCAATAGTGTAATTAGGGTTTGGACTGTCAAGCCATTCATATCCGTGCATCCATAAGCCCAGTTGAAACTGAATACCGCGAGCTACAGTCTGCTCACTGATAAACTTGAGCATCTCAAGATTATTATCACGCTCTGAATCAGGCAACTGTGGTACTCTTACGTTATACCCCGGGACCGATAAAAGGAATGGATAAGCAAAAAGAAAATATCCATCAGTAACATTTTCGAGGAAATCATAGCCAATCCCAAAACTTAGATTGAAGCGATTGAAACGTTGAGTAGTAAGCATAGTGAGGTATTGGGGCCACATCTCACGGTCGTTATACCAGGGTTTATCTTCAATATCGCTTACAAAGAGTCTGTTGAGGCTGCGGATGGTATTAGCAGGTTTCTCAACAATTGGTTTTTGTATTTCAAGTGATTCTAATGGTCGAGTCGAGTTATTAACCCGGTCAGCAAGTTCAAGCAGAGCATAAACAAGCCCCCGCTCATCATTCCCACAGCTCAATAGCACTTGTTTACCAGTATATGTAACCGGAACTAAACCAAGGGATTCGGGTACAGCAGGGAAATTTACCTTTCCAGCTCTTAGAAGCTGCCGGGCTAAGGAAGTTCTTAAACCTGCTGCAACAATGTTAAAATCGCCGGCTCTGGACTGGGAAAGCTTTTCACATCTAAAAACACTGATTCCCTGTGAAGATAGAGATTTCTCCAACTCATTCATAGCCCATTTTGATGGTGATGTACCTGCTACGGGATCAGCAGGGTCTGCTATAATAGAAACTCCTTGTGCACTGAATTTTTGAAAGCCAAAGGAGGATACCCCTAAAGCAGTAATTCCAGCTACTTTCACAAAGTGCCGACGGCTGACACCTTTTATGTCACTGATGAAATTTTCATCTTTTACTTGTTTATTCATTGCAATTCTTATTATACATTATCATTGTAATTCCGCCACTATTTATCGAGTAGAGATACTATTCTAAATCCTAGTTTCCAGTAAAATGCAGTTCCAGATTTACCCTTATCTCTATATTAACTAACTCAATTAATGTGAATTTTTATCAGATTTTTATTTATTTCCAAAAATAAAATGTCTTATAACTATTCTTATATACTTGTATTCTGATAACAATTATTAGCAAAACTTGTAATTATCTTATCTTTCTAATTTTACAACTATATATGGTGCTTCCTTATTTAAATCGGGATATATTTTACCTTTACCATTATTGTCCATAACTTCTATGAGGTACATAAAATCCCATTTGGGATTGATCTGTTCAGCAGGAACAATTGCCTGGTATGTATCTTTTTCTCCTGAAGCTTCCATTGGCAACATCTGGTACTCCACATCCTGATTTACACTGCGGTATAGCAGGTGTACCCATTTGACACCAGCCGAAGCAGTTACCTCTACACTAATAGTAATTGGTTTATTAACCGGAGCGCTTGATATAGGCTGGTGGTTGATTTTAAAAAACATGCTGTTATTTGAATTTGCTGCAACTTTGTATTTTGGTGAACTCGTTACTGTGCTTTCAGCTATAAATTCTGCTCTCCTCTGTTCCAAACTTGCCAACCCATTTTCTAAGGCAAAGAGTTCATCTTTCCAGTGACCGCAAAGGTCATTATTACGATTCCCCATTTTTAGATCATAAGTATAAACATCGCCGACAGCCTCAACAATTTGCCGCCATGCTTCAATTGCATTGTTTTCATAAGCAATTGCATCATCAAGGGCAGATATATCTTTTGTGCGTTCGAACAAGCGATAACTTACCGCTGCAGGTATCCTGCGTGAATGATAAAGCGCCAGGTTGGAAAGAATCTTAAGATCTGTGATAGTAGAAATGAATTCCTTGTTGCTATTTTTCCCGATGACTTTTTCGGCTTTTTGAATTAACTCATTAATATCGGAAGAAGTCTCCTCAAACCATAAGCTACTCATAGAAGGCAAAATCTTTGCAGTCTCTCCGTCCTCTATGAGTATCTGCGCTTCTTCATCGAAATTGGCGAATTGCCGCAGGTCGCTCCCTGCAGCCCTGGCATAATTAGGTAGATCACCAAGCCTTTGTCTTGCAGCCCAACCTCGTGACATTGGGAAATAGCTGTAAGGATAGCACGAGGCAACAATGCGTGGCAGTATCCAGCTGGCCATATGGAGAGCTTCTTCAACTAACGGTGCAGCTTTTTTGCCAAAACGCAGTTCAAATTCTTTTTGCCAAACGTCGGGTGATGTTTCCGGATTATATCCAATCCGTCCAAAAACCTGGAAAAAATGCCAATATCGTTCAAACTCATAATCATAATAACAGTATTGATAGTTCAATAAATCAAATGGTTTAGAATCTCTAGGCTGGTAAAACATTTTACCGGCTAATGGCTCGTTCACTTCGAAACCATCACCATCATAAAGATGAGTGCTCTCGGCAAAACGGCGTGTATATTCCGGATCTCCCCATAAGAGTAACCGTGATGTCCCACCATTCCATAACCTCCAATGTATTTTGTATTGTTGCGGGTAGCGGAGCATATCGGAATAACTGTGACGACGATACTCCCTATCGGGATTGACTTGAGTTGGATGCCAGGGCATTCCCATCTGTTCCATCCAGTATTTTGTTACAATTCTGAAATTCAACCCAACATCTATTGCACTTTGAATCACTGAATCAGTTAACTCTTTGGCTCTAAGATCGAGACGAAGATTTGGAGCAGACTCTTTCATCTGTTTGAAAACACTTAACCAGAATCCTCCCATTTCTTCTCTTCTTAGTCCGGATTCCCAATGCATACGGAATTGTATGCCATCAATATTCGGAAAAAGCCTGACAAACTTAGCCAGTGCTGTTTTGTTGTAAGCAGCAAGATTATCGGAGGTAACACCCCATACTAGACCGGGGACTGGCTGATCAGGTACATCATTTACCCTCCCCAGAAGGCTTTTTCCCCTAGCACTACCGCGGTAAATATAATCCCAGAAGCCTATAGTGATCCTCATTCCACGATCATGGGTCATTTTTATTATTTTATTTAATGCGTCTAGGTTACGTTGTTGTTCCTGAGCTGTTATTCCCACCATTCGAACATCAGGGAATTCTTCAACATTAAAGAAATATGGAAAACTCGGTGACAGGAATCCGTCATAATTGTATCCTAAAATTATCACAAAAGTGTTAAACCTGTTTTTTGCAAGTACATCAAGGTAACGGGTCCAGTAGGTTTCATCATAAAACCTGGTTTCCCAATAGTCTCTGTTCAAAACATATAGAGAAATTGCACGTTCACTTACAGCTGGTTCTTCAGTAATTTCCTCTACTTCTCTCATTGGAGATTTACGGCTTGAGCTCCATCCTATACGGTCAGCAACGTCTAACATACCATACATCAGACCCCTATCATCAAAGCCACTTATGACCCAAATCGTTCTCTTTTGCCAATCAGTCTTCCATATTGTCAATGCCTCAGAAACTTGAGGAACAATATGATTCCCGGCTTTCAGCATCTGGGAAGCCGTACCATTTCCATAAGCCAGACCTGTTACAATAATCGATTTACCCTGAGCTTCACCAATTGATCCCACTTTTTCATAAGTGATATTTTTCGCTGCCAATGCATCCGTTAACTTGGTCAGACCGTGCAAAACGGATACTCCAGGTGATTCGTCCGTTACAATGGATAAATCAGGATTGTCATCAGTTGCACAATAATATAGACTTATTATCAGAATAGATGAGGCAAATATGACAATTAACCATTTTACCAGACAAAGTTTTTTCTTCATGTGTAGAAAATATAATAATCTGCTATTTAAATGTATAATGTATTTAATTATTAGCTATAACGACTGATTATAAATAATTTCTAATTAAATTAACTCGTAAAAATCTGAGCTCCTGTACTTTATACACAACAAATTATTATATTATCTAATTAATTTTGTAAATATATAAGGCGTCTCCTTATTAAAATCGGGATATATTTTTCCCTTGCCGTTATTGTCCATAACTTCGATGAGGTACATAAAATCCCATTTGGGATTGATTTGTTCAGCAGGAACAATTACCTGGTATATATCTTCTTCTCCTGAAGATTGCATTGGCAAAGTCTGATATTCAACGTCCTGATTTACACTACGATAAAGCAAATGAACCCATTTAACGCCTGCGGAAGCAGTTACCTTTACACTTATAGTAATTGGTTTGCCAACCGGAGCGCTGTCAACAGATTGATGGTTTACATTAAAAAGTCTATCGTTATTTGCATTTGTTGCAACCTTATATTTTGGGGCACTCTTGATGGTTTCTTCGTCTTTGAATTCTCCTCTTCTCTGTTCTAGACCTTCCAGTCCTTTTTCTAAGGCAATTAGTTCATCCTTCCAGTGACCACAAAGATCAGCTGTTCGCACACCCATCATTAAATCATCAGTATAAAAATCACCAGCAGCTTCCACAATCTGGCGCCATGCTTCAATTGCATTACGTTCATGGGCAATTGCTTCATCAAGTGCTGTAACATCCTTGGTCCGTTCGAACAAACGATAGCTGACCGCTGCAGGTATCCTCCGCGAATGATAAAGTGCAAGGTTCGACAGGATCTTAAGGTCTGTAACAGTTGAATTGAATTCTTTGTTCCGATTTTTCCCAATGGCTTTTTCGGCTTTTTTAATTAAATTATTTAAATCCGATGATGTCTGCTCGAACCATATACTATTCATCGAAGGCAGAAGCTTTGCAGTCTCCCCGCCTTCTATTAGTATCTGGGCTTCCTCATCGAAATTGGCAAATTGACGCAGGTCGCTTCCTGCAGCCCTGGCATAAGAACGTAAATCACCAAGTCTCTGTTTTTCGGCCCAACCTCGTGTCATTGGGAAACCACTGTATGGATAGCATGAGGCCACGATTCTCGGCAATATCCAGCTGGCTTGATGGAGGGCTGTTTCCAAATATGGAGCAGCTTTTTTGCCAAACCGCAATTCAAATTCCTTTTTCCATATTTCAGGAGATGTTTTGGGATTATAACCAATCCTGCCAAAAACCTGAAAGAAATGCCAATATCGTTCAAACTCGTAATCATAATAACGGTATTGAGAGTTCAATAATTCAAATGGTTTAGCATCATGTGATTGGGCTTCCATTTTGGTTACCAATGGCTCATTCACCTCATAACCCTCACCATCATAAAGGTGAGTACTTTCAGCAAATCGTCGTACATATTCAGAATCTCCCCAGAGAAGTACCCGGGATGTGCCTCCATTCCATAACCTCCAATGCATTTTGTATTGCTGAGGATACCGGAGCATGTCGGCATAACTGTGACGTCGGGCACTTCTTTCCGGATTTATCTGTGTCGGATGCCACGGCATTCCCATCTGTTCCATCCAATATTTAGTTGTAATTCTGAATTTTATGCCAATATCTATTGCGCTTTGAACTACTGATTCGGGCAACTCCTTTGCACGCAGATCGAGACGAAGGTTGGGAGCAGTTTGTTTCATCTCACGGAAAACATCTGACCAAAAACTATCCTGTTCTTCCCTTTTCAGGCCAGATTCATTATGCATACGGAATTGTATGGCATCGAGTTCAGGAACAAGCCTTACAAACTTAGCCATCGCTGTTTTGTTGTAAGCAGTAAGATTATCGGATGTAACACCCCATACCAGGCCCGGAACCGGTTCATCAGGGGCATCCCTTGTACCTGGTATACCTCCTCCCTGGACACCGCCACGATAAATATGATCCCAAATTCCGACTGTAAAACTGATGCCGTGGTCATGAGTCATCTTGATTAAATTTTTGAACGCCTCCAGATTACGTTGCTGTTCCTCTGGAGTTATACCCACCATTCGAACATCAGGAAATTCTTCCACATCAAAGAAATAGGGATAACAAGGAGCTAAAAAACCGCCATTTTCATATCCGAAAATTATTACTAGCGTGTTAAACCGGTTTTGTGCCAGTACATCCAGGTAACGGGCCCAGTAGGCTTCATCAAAAATCCTGCTTTCCCAATAGGCACGATTCATTGTATAAATAGAAATAGCACGTTCGCTTACATCCGGTTGCTCCGTGATTTCATTAACTTCGTTCATTGGAGACTTTCGGCTGCTACTCCAGCCTATCCGATTAGCCACATCCAATAAAGCATACATCAGACCCCGATCATCAAAGCCACTTATGACCCAAACAGTTTTCTTTTGCCAACTTGTTTTCCATATAGTCAGTGCCTCAGGTACTTGAGGTACGGTATGACTTCCGGCTTTCAACATCTGCGAAGCCGACCCATCTCCATCTGACAGCCCTGCTACAATAACTACTTCCCCCTTAGCTTCTTCAATTGTCCCAACTTTTTCAAAGGAGATATTTTTCGTTTCCAATGCATCTGTTAACTTAGTAAGAGCATATAAAACAGATACTCCGGATGATTTGTCCGTTACTATAGATAACTCCAAACTTTCCCTGGTAGAACACGAATAACCTATTATCATAAGCAATAATACTGATATGATAATCGATAATTTTACAAAACGAGTTACTTTTTTCATTAATATATAGTTATAATTTAATATTAATCCAATATTTAGTCCAATGCGGCTAAATAAATCTTATGATTGTCAATAATTTGCTATCAAGATAATATGTAAGTGTCTATCTTTCCGGACTTTATACTCTGTCCTTTATTCTATTACTTTGCCTCTGCCAGATCCATAATGAATATTCCATATCCAACGCCAGCACGATCGGCAGAACGCGCCATCTGGAATGCCATAAATTTGCCATCATCGCTTATAACCGCATTTGATGCTTTATAACCCTTGTAATCACTAAAAAAAGTAAGTCGTTCCATCTCACCGCTGCCATCCAGTTTTAGTTTCCACAAATCAACATGATTAGAACCTTGCAAGTTTTGTTTATCACATTCAACAAGTGTATATTTCCCATCAGGAAAGATTCCTTCCGGCTCTTCATACTGTTTGTCGGCATTCGACATATTAGTGATTTCACCTGTCTCAATATTAAAAAGCATAACTTCAGTGCCCTGATAACCATAACCACTAAATGTCATCTCTTTTTCCAGCGGAGGAACAAAATTTTGTGTTTCAATACTTCTTAAATAAGATGTTTGCATATTATCAATCAATAGGTTCTTATTTGCTAACCTGGGTACTCCATTATCGTAAACAATATCTGCCATGTAAATCAGGCATTGATTGGGTTTAAGTATATCAGGATATTGATTATGCACAATCGTCCAGGCGATTTTCATGTTTTTTCGGGAAACTGCTGGACCCTCAGAACATTTTGTATCTAACCTTACAGGTGGTTTAGTATAGCTCTTATCAAGAATCCATAGCTCGGCGTTAACACTCCGGTTAATGTGCGGATTTGCAGCATCAAAGCTTGTAGAACCAGAAAGTAATATATCGCCGTTGGCTAGGTATAAGGCTCGGGTAAAACCTCCATGATAAAAATGGTTAGTGCGCAGAAATATTTTACCAGTAGCAATTTCAACCTCATAAACATCACCATAGGTTCTTTCAACAAAAAGAATCTTCTTGCCATCATGTGACCAGTCAGCTCTTTCTCCAAAGTAAGTTATACGCTTTATATTTGGTGGCAAATTATCTGCAGGATTCCCCTCCTTCTGTTGTGCATAGACAGACATAGCAAACATAATGTATATTAGCAGAATAGTGAAAACAGACTTCTTCATAATCTTTTGGTATGAAAATATATTATTTCAAAAGTTGTAATTATAAATTAGTATTCATTGTATGTTCAAAAAATGTAATAATTCATCTACGATCATTCTTGCACTATAAATTATTACATTCGATTATAAATAAATAACTGCCATTAAAATATTCAAGAATATATATAATACACTTTAAATTGATAATTGACAAATTATTCTATTTCTGAGCTTTTCCCAAATCCATTATAAATATTCCATAGCCTACACCCGCACGATCCTCGGAACGTGCCAGTTGGAATGCCATAAATTTGCCATCATCACTAATAACTCCATTTGATCCCCTCCATCCTTTGTAGTCAGTAAAATAGGTGAGACGCTCCATTTCACCACTTTCATCCAGTCTTACCTTCCACATATCAGCATATCTGGAGCCCTGTAAGTTGTGTTTATCACTTTCAACTAGAGACCATTTTCCATCGGGAAACACTCCTTCGGGCTCATCATACTGCTTGTCGGCATTCGACATATTAATGATTTCGCCTGTTTCAATATTTAAAATCATTACTTCAGTGCCCTGTAACCCATAAGCACTAAATGTTAAAATGTTTTCATCGGTGGGGAGAAAATTCTGTACTTCAATAGATCTTAAATAAGATACATTTTGATTATCAAGTATTACCTTTTTATTTGATAACATAGGTATGCCATTCACATAGATGATGTCGGCTAAATAAAAAAGGTATTGCCCTCTTTTCAGGAGTTCAGGATATTGTCGGGACTGTACAGTCCAGGCAATTTTCATGTTTTTTCGTGATGGCGCAGGTCCTTCAGAGCATTTGACACCCAAAGGAATCGGGGGTTTGGAATAAGATTTATCAAGTACAAAAAGTTCAGCATTTTCTCCCCGGTTGATATGTGGATTAGCAGCATCGAAGCTTGTAGAACCAGAAAGTAATATATCGTCGTTGGCCAGATATAAGGCTCGGGTAAAACCTCCATGATAAAAATGGTTAGTACGCAGAAATATCTTACCAGTAGCAATTTCAACCTCATAAACATCACCATAGGTCTTTTCAACAAAAAGTATCTTTTTACCATCGTGAGACCAATCAGCTCGTTCGCCAAATTGTGTGATTCGTTTTATATATGGAGGTAAATTATCTATCGGATTTCCTTCCTTCTGTTGCGCACTAACTGAAGTCATGACTATAATGATTATCACCAGAATGCTGAAAACTATTTTATTCATAATTTATTATTATTTATTACAGAAAAAATGGGGAATGCACTTAACTCAAATTAATATTTATATACGTGCACCACCCCATTTTAAATTAAAAGAAATTGAACTAATTTCCTCTATTTTAATATCAAAATATTAGATATAAATATTATTAATATCCTTGATTTTGAGGAAATATGGTAGGATCATTTATTACTTCTATTTGTGATTGAGGAACGGGAAAAACAGTCATATAAGGCTGCATACCAAATGGTTCACAAAAATTCATAGCATTACCCGTTCTTACCAAATCGAACCATCTATGACCCTCTAAATATAACTCTAATCTTCTTTCCATAAGTATTTTGTCTCGTGCTTCTGCTTGTGTTAAATCTGAATATCCTGCCAAACCAGCCCTTGTGCGGACCTGATTTAAATAGTTAAGAGCCTCATTGATTTCGCCCTGATTCGTTGCGTTCTCATTCATTGCCTCAGCTAACATCAATAAAACATCTGCATAGCGTATTATTCTCCAATTTGTCCTACAGTCGGTTACAACAGCATCGCAATATTTTTGACAGATAGCTTTTACTTGAGAACCTACAGGAATTTCCACCCAAACACCATTGATATCAAAAATACCTGTTGTCGCGGTTCTGTATTGACGAAGATCATTTGGCTCAAATAAATCTATAAAATCCAGACTAGGAGTACCTGCACCCCCACTTTCTCTTCCCTGAATATTGTAAAGCTCCATTAATTTATCACGAAAAACTGCACCGAAATCTTGGAATTCACCAATAAAATCTCTTGTAAAACTACTGCCAAGCCCAATATCCCCATCTATATATTCGATATCAAAAATGTATTCGCTATGGTGTTCATTATCAAAGTTGAATAAATTCTCAAAGTTATCTAAAAGAGCATAACCCATCGAAGTAACTTCCAGTAATTTAGCTTCTGCATTAACAAAATCATGAACAGTAAGATATACCTTTCCTAACAAAGATTTTGCTGCACCTTTTGTAGCTCTTCCCATATTTTCACCCGAATGGATCTCAGGTAATTTAGCCTCAGCTTCCAGTAAATCTGGGATTATAATATCATCATAAATTCTATCTGTATCTTCCCGTGGTGTAACCAACGCTTCTTCACTAGTAATAGGAGCAGTGATCATTGGAACATCCCCAAATACTCTTACTAAATTAAAATATGAAAGAGCACGAATAAATTTTGCTTCTCCAATATATAGTTCTTTGTTTGTTATAATAGCCTGGTCTGCCTCTTCAAGTTTGAACAAAATAAGATTGACCTGAGTGATAGCCCGATAATTATCTTCCCAAAAATTGCGAGTGAGAGCATCATTAACATCTACTATAAATTGGTCTACACGCACTCTATCAGTCTGACGAAGGGCCGATTGTATACAATCATCGCCACGAAGATCACCAAACTCCCAGAAATCATCATATACGTCGTGAAGCACTCGGTAAGCACCAAGCATTGCATCCGTATAATCTTTGTCCGTTTTAAACAAATAGTCAACGGTAACTGTGGATTCAGGTAAAATCTCAAGGAAATCCTTTTTGCATGACAACACTAGTATGCTTAATATCAATACAACAATACTAATCGATTGTTTTATAACTGTATTTTTCATAAGTGTATAATTTTAAAATTAAAGCTATGATAATTAAAATCCTATATTAAATCCCAAACTAAGGCTTTTTGCCAAAGGATAGTTATTATTATCCTCTCCCGGGTAAAGGGAATCACCACTCCTGTTAACATCTGGATTAAAACCTTCAGTGTCTGTGAAAATAAAAGGATTATTTGCAATTATGTAGACTCTAAGTGAATTAATCGAAAGTTTTTGAGAAATGCTATTAGGCAACTGATAACTCAATGATATGTTATTGATCCTTAGATATGACCCATCCTCAAGGTGCCGTGTGCTCCACTCACGAATACCGCCAGTTGGTTCATCGTTTGGTCTTGGCGTATTACCATCACCTGGTTCCTCCTCAGATATCCAGAAATTATTTGCCAAAGCTAATTGGTTCACTCGGAATTCTGAACGAAGGCCTACTGTTCTTGCCAGACTACCGATACTATTCCCATAAACACCTTGTAAAGCTACGCTTAAAGTAAAATTTTGGTACGAAAAACGATTGGTCATCCCATAATAAAAATCAGGATATGGAGAACCTATTATTACTCTGTCATAACTATTTATGACATTATCAGGCACACCATCCGGACCACTGTAATCCACAAATTTTGCATCGCCAAGGCGAGTTCTGTTTCTTGCACCCGGATTATAAATTGGACCCTCTTCAAACTCTTCCTGAGTTTCAAAAATACCATCATATGTCAGACCATAAAACACTCCGATAGGTTCACCGATCATTGTTATATGCCGAGAACTGATGATTGGATCGCCTTTAGGGCCTAATTTCAATACTTCGTTCCTATAAAAAGAAATATTAAAGTCGGTTGTCCAATTAAATTTACTTTGTATATTTACTGTATTTACTAAAAACTCCAAACCTGTATTTTGTACTTTACCTATGTTCTGAATAGTGCTTGAAAACCCGGTAATAGAAGGAATGTTTACATCTAATAATAAATCTTCATTCTTGGAATTAAAATAATCCACTACCAGACTTAATCTTCCAGTAAAAATACTCAAATCAAAGCCCAGGTTAATTGATTTTTGTGTTTCCCACGTCAAGTTAGGATTGGAAAGTCTTTGAGGCAAAAAGCCTCCAATGGGTTGATTTGCAAGAGGGTATGTTATATTATTGATGGTAGCTAAATGCTCATAATTACCGATATTATTATTACCTGTTATGCCAAAGCTTGCTCTTAATTTAAGTGTTTCAAGAAAATTCACATCTCTTAAAAAATTTTCCTCAGAAACGCGCCACGCCAGAGCTGCTGAAGGAAACCATCCATATTTGTTTTCAGCACCGAAACGGGATGATCCATCTGTACGCAAAGAAGCAGTAAGATAATATCTGCTTTTATAAACGTAATTAATCCTCCCCAGATAAGAAATCAACGACCATTCAGAAATAGATGAAGATCCGTCATTTATTACTCCACTGACAGCACTTAAATATGGCACAAGATTATTAGGGTATGCATTACTTTGCATACTTGTCGATAGAGATTCGTTTGCCTGGACTGTATAACCAAGTAATCCTGTTATTTGATGTTCACCAATACTTTTGTTGTAATTCAGTGTATATTCTGTAATCCAGTTACGCCCCATGTTGTTACTAGCTGAACCGCTTGCAGTTGATCTTTGTAAAGCTTCAATTAAAGGCACAAAATAGATTCTGTTTCTGCTATTGGCATCTATCCCTGCCATAACAGATAACTTAAGTTCATCAAATATTGCATATTCAGCCATTATGTTTCCTCTAATTGCTAACCTTTTTATTTCGTCAATTTGTTCATTTGCAAGTGCAACAGGATTAGGGAAATTACCTACTTCCGGAAGGCCTTCAATGTTAAAGTAGCTTCCGTCTTCATTATATACAGGAACATATGGGTTAATACTTGCTGCGTTCCCTAGAATAGTTGTACCATACCCTGTACCGCTTGGATCAGGACCAATGTCTATAATATAAGATGGGTTAAGAGACAATTTTACAGACAATTTTTTAGTCAATTGGCCATCAATATTGGTTTGTATTGTATATCGTTGAAAACTGCTATTTATTATAATACCCTCCTGGTCTAAATATTCTCCACTTATTGCATATTTAATATTGTCAGTACCACCTGAAACTGATAAATTGTATCTAGTTATTGGAGCAACTTGCATTACCTCATCAAACCAATCTGTATCGGGAGTTCCAGGTTTTCCATCAAGAATATCTAAAACGATTTGGGGACATTTAAATGCCCATTCATTTGGAGGTCCTGAAACATCATTTCCATCGTCAATATTTCTGAAATAAGCCGACCAATATGCGTATATCGCTTGTTCTTCGGCATTCATATAATGCGGTAATTGTGCTACTTTTTGTAATCCTGAAGAGATATCCAAATGAATTTGAGCATTGCCAACTATTCCTCTTTTCGTAGTAATAATTACGACTCCATTTGACCCACGCGATCCATAAATAGCTGTAGCAGAAGCATCTTTCAAGATATCTATATTTTCAATATCGGTCGGATTTAATCCTTGCAAATCTTCAACAGGAAATCCGTCGACAACATACAAAGGGTCTGATCCTGCAGAAATACTGCCAACCCCTCTAATTACTATTTGAGCTGCCTGACCCGGTGTGCCATCATTAGGTCTAACCTGGACCCCGGCAATCTGTCCCATCAGAGCTTGTTCAACGTTAGTGACTTTTACTTCCTGTAGAACATCAGTATTCACTGACCCAACAGAACCTGTCAAATCTGCTCTTTTCGCTGTACCATAACCAATTACTACAACTTCATCAAGACCTGTTACCGTAGCCTTAAGTGAAGCGTTGATAACAGTCTGGCCTGCAACTGGAATTTCAGTAGTTCCATATCCTATAAATGAAAATACCAATACTGCATTTTGAGGATCAGAAACTGGAAGTGTATATTTCCCATTTGCATCAGTAAGTGCTCCAGTAGCAGTACCCTTAACTAAGACATTTACTCCCGGCATTGGTTCACCTGTCGAAGCATCAGTTATAGTCCCGGTAACTGTTATTTGCTGAGGGTTCTCTTTTTCATTTGTAAATTCCACTAAAGACTCTAACGGATCAGTGGTTAACAAGATTTGCCTGTCAAGAATGAAATAATTGACACCTGTTCCATCGAACAATTGACTTAGTATACCGTCAATTAATGTGTTTTCTACGTCAACAGAGACAGTTCGCTCAATATCTATCTGTCTCTGGTTAAATAGAAAATAAAATTCACTTTTATCTTCTATCTCATCCATCACCTGTTCAAGGCTTGTGTTTTTCATGTCCAGCGATACCCTGGCAGATTGAGAGTAAGTAGGAGTAGCAAAAACATTTGAAACACCAGCAAGAATTAATAAGAAAACAATTCTAAGTTCCATAATTAATTTTTTTAAGCAGGGGTAAGATTGTACTCCTTGATTTAAGTTTTTTTTCATAATTTTGAAAAGTTTAAGTTAGGTTATTATTTATCGATAGTAACTTAGCATTACTTACAGGAAGGCGTCTGTACCGTCTTCCTGTTTTTTTGTAAAGATAATTTCACATAGGCAAACAGGTTTTCGGGTTAGTAATCGGGTTAATTTATTATTGATGTTATGATCACTTTTGTTTTACTATAAGTACCATCCATCTGTATTTGTGGTGGATTAATCTCATATGTTACAGGTAAACTAAGCTTTAACAGTTTTAAAACCTTTTCAAGATTCTCATCAACAAAAGTCGCCCGAAGTCTGGATTGATTAGTCATGTTACCTCTGACTTCAACCTCAATGTTATACCACCTTTCAAGTCTTCTGGCAATAACATCAAGTGAATCATTTCTGAACACCAACTTACCGTTTGTCCATGAGGAGTATGTTTCAGGTTCAACAACCTCTATTGTAAAATCATCAAGTTTTTTATTATATATTATGCAATCATTCGGCTGCATCGAATAGGATTTATTCATTTCTTTATTATTGAATAAAAGCCTCCCCTC
>CAZQVL010000009.1:0-85774 GCA_964596715.1 uncultured Rikenellaceae bacterium | reverse complement strand
GCTGTCGGCCGGGTGTCTCGTCATTGGGGTCAACATAGTGCATACTAAGCATCAATTTACCTTCAAAGGTATAGAACAGCATTCCATGACCGCCGTTATCTTCAAAAAATAACTCCTCATTCTGAATCCAGGGATTATCAATTTTACCCGATTGTGAATAGGCTGCTGTTAAAACATATGTGCCGTTTAGAGAAAAAATTACAGGTGGCAAATAACCACGTGCAGGGAATTCATAAGTAACCCACTCAACCAGTGGTAAATAATCCGTACTATAAGGTGAAGATGTGGCTTGAATTTTTGTTTTTGAATATCACAACCCTTTAAGCTCTTCTTCACCAATTGAAATAAAAGCAAACGGAGACAGACTTTATATCATTGAAATGATATAAATACTGATTATTGCAAAGAAAAATGTTACAGGCAATACGTGTAAAAAGCCCCGGATGGATTCCGGGGGCTTATCTCACTGCAATGGAATTATGAACTTAAGTTCCCTCCTGTATTTTAAGTCTTTTTTGATTCATAAGGTGTCATTTCCCAGAATTGCCCTTGATAGTAATTCCAGACTTTGTCCAATCCACCTGGCAAATAGTACTCGATATAGTCCTTCTTAAGAACCGTTCTGTAATTCATTATTTCTTTTTCAAACAATTTTAGAATTATACCTCTGCTATAAGCAAAAACAAATATATAAGAGGTTCCCTTAAAATCATTTACTACCACTATTTCATTATCACCATCTTCACCAAAATCAAATTCATAAACAGTCATCTTTGTAATATCAACTCCAATTTTTTGTTCAATAGACCTGCCCTTGTATTCAATTCTTACGTAACAAACACCACGATCACACCCGGAATTGATTATTTCCCCAGTAGATAATTTACCAGTGGCTTGAGCATTTGCTTTCTCAACCTGTAGTATTTGAATCTTATCGCCCATAAATTCAACTTCTGATTGAAGCTCCTGTCCTAATATGTTTAAAGAAAACAAAAAGGATAAAAAAATTATCAGATATTTCATGACAAATTATATTTTAAAAAAAGTATTAAACAATCCAATATAAATTCGATTTTTACCAAGGATTCTTACCGAATATTTTGAAAATAACAGAAAATCCTTTTTTCTATCAGGGATTCTTATAACCATTTTAAGCTAGTTTTAAAAACAGTTGAAGCATCGACAAATTTAAGAAAGCATTTATTGGAATGCAAGTCCATTTGAATAAAAAAGTTACACATATCTGACAACCTCCAACCCGGTTATTTGTACAAAATACGAACGGGAATATAACATCCCCTTATTTGAGTACTTAAATTAGTTTTAAACTTCCTTATCAGATAGTAGTATGCAGCGAGTACACTATCAGGGAATACTGCTTCTTTTAAAACTCTTTAATGGGTATACTGTTAAGATTGTGCATAAAACACTATCTTATGTTATGTACTGGTGATGACCCGACCCGATAAGCCCTGAAATTACTGATAATAAGTAAACTATATTCTTCATAAGATAGATTGCAAATCAAGAAGCATGACCTTTATAGTTGTATAGAGATGAAAAACTTCAAACTCCCTGGTAACGGGCCGGAGTAAAAATCAACCTTTCAACTGGTTTCTGTTCTCATAAACTTTAAGAATAGCCCGGTAAATATCATCCATATCGGATTTTGGACCTAGAAGAGTATTACTATGAAATCCAACTGTTTCTTTACACAATTTATCAACTTCAGGTAAATTAAGTGAGTTTCTATAATCGTCAAGCCTCTCTTTGGAGTATAGCTTTTGATATGTTTTTGAACTGATTACTGACTCGACAACGCCATTATGATACAAGGGATATGCAGTTACGCCCAGACTTGTACTGGGAGGAATACCTTCGGCCCGTAAAGCTTTAACAAAAGTATTACGAGGTATTCCAAATTCATTTTCTTTGAATCTGAATCCATAAAAGTAATATGAAGTCAGGTTTGTTTCCTTATAGTCTTTACGTGGTATTATACCAGGTATTTCCTGTATTTTTGACGTGAGGTAATTCGCATTTTCATACCTTTTTTGTGTTTCCTGCTCAAGTGTATCCATCTGGGTGATAACGATTGATGCCTGATATTCTGTCATCTTGCATTTGTTACCCAGTATAGGCCAACCCCCTTTATCATGGGGCATGTATTTGCCCTTTGCCTGGCCAACATCATGGACTGAATAACATAAGTCCATAATACGCTCATCGTCTCCCAGTATTGCACCACCTTCGCCGCAAGTTAACTGTTTCCCGTTTTGCAGGCTGAAACAGCCCAGATCACCAAGGGTTCCTGCTTTTTTACCTTTCCATTCTGCCATGTGGGCTTCACAGGCATCTTCAACTACTTTAAGATTATATTTTTGTGCAACAGCATTTATCTTATCCATATGGCAAATACCGCCTGTAATCTGAACAGGTAGAATTACCTTTGTATTCTGGTTTACTTTTCCTTCTACCTGGTCTGCATTCATCATCCATGTTTCAGGATCAATATCTACAAAAACCGGCAAAGCGTTATTAAGAAAAATGCAGGACATTGATGAAATCCAGCTCCATGGGGTTGTAATTACTTCGTCTCCTCCTTCAATACCTGATGCACGCAATGCTGTAACCAGGGCAGTTGTACCGTGGGTAGTTAAAAGACAATACTTTGAACCCATGAGTTTGGCAAATTTATTTTCTGCCTGTGTTACAACATTCCTCCTTGACCATACTCCACTGCGGAGAACAGGTAATATTGAGTTTTCATCATCTTCATCCCATATAGGCCAACCAGGGAATCTTGTAGTTCTTACTTGATCTCCTCCTAAGATGGCAAGTTTACTTGAAACATTTCTGGAAAAACTAAACGGAATGCCCCTGGCAGCTAATGTAAATAAAGCGCCAGATCCTGAAGCTGTTATGAACTTCCTTCTCGACAGGTTTTTCATTTTATAAAAATATTTTGTTCATTTTTAATTAATTAACAATGTATTGACATCTGCATCTTCTTCCGGCTTGCTGATATTAATCTCTGACGCCAATGTAGTAATGTCTTTACGATTATAACTGCGTTCAACAGCTATCTGTTTAAACTCTGGATCACACTTTCTTCTTTTAATAATTCGTTAAGTTAAGTTTTTTAATTTAATTTACTGTTCTGATAAATGTAGCAATTCCAAAAATCAATTGTAATTTAATGAAGAGCATTTTAATTTTATTTGTAACTGTCTGCCTCGCTGTTTTAGCTTCGTGCAAGGAAAAGAACGCACGTTCTACTGCTAAGGTTGAGTTACCGGCGGTTACAGATACTTCCATGCAAAAAGCAGTTCTTGAAAAAATAATAAGTCTTTTACCGCCAGACCGCACAATCATGGGTCGTGTTTCTTTTCTTGATGAAACATTTAAGGACTGGGTTACAAGAACCGGTGAGCTGCCGCCTGATTATGACAGGATGCCCTCTATACCTTTTCTTCCTGATCCCCTGGTTCTTGATGAAGGAGGAAAAAACATTCCCATCAAAACGATGGCACAATGGAAGGAGAAGCGTGAGTGGATGAAAAAGCAGCTCGAGTATTATATTACAGGGACATATCCTCCCAAACCCGATAACCTGAAAGCGGAGATCCTTAATGAGAAGAAGGATGGTGAGACAACAATTTGGATGGTTGAGTTATCGTTTGGACCTGATAACCAGGCTAAGCTTACTGTTGAGCTGATGATACCCACGGGCAAAGGTCCCTTCCCGGTTTTCCTGACACAATGGAATCATCGTGAATGGGCACAGGTGGCTGTACGACGCGGGTATGCTGGCTGTGTATATGCCGGGGCCGACTCAAAAGATGATACTGAAAAGTACTCGGAAATATGGGCAGGGCAATATGATTTTACCCGGCTGATGAGAAGATCTTTCGCTGCTTACAGAGTTATAGATTACCTCTACACACTTCCTTATATTGATAAAGATAAAATAGGGATAACAGGTCATTCCCGTAATGGTAAACTATCACTTATGGCTGCGGCATTTGATGAGCGTATTACTGCCTGTATTCCAAGCAGCGGAGGTACAGGTGCGGAAGTACCATGGAGATATTGCTCACAGAATTATGATATTGAAGACCTTGCTTTATTGACCTGCGCGCAACCCTCATGGTTTCATCCGAGATTGAGATTCTTTGTAGGCCGTGAACATAAACTGCCTGTCGATCAAAACCTTTTTATGGCCCTTATAGCACCACGGGGATTAATGCTGAGCACTGCCATAAATGAAGGTGCCAGTAATCCATGGGGTATAGAGGAAGCTTATCATGCTACTCAGAAGGTGTATGATTTTCTGGGTGCTGAGGATAATCTTGCCATCCGGTCGCGTTACGGATTACATAGCGTTTGTGCACGTGATATGGAAGATTATATCGATTTCTTTGATTATGTATTTAAACGAAGTGACCATAAACCTGGCAACAGGTTGTTTTATAATTACTCCTTTGAGAAGTGGTGTGAACTTAGCGGTGAGAAGATAAATCCAATGAATTACCCGGCTAGAGGTCTTGATGATGTTGACACAGATGCTCAGAACAACAAAATTGTTTCGGTAGCAGGCTGGGATAAAAAGAAATCAGAAATATTGAAAACCCTTCAGTGGGGCTTGGGTGATGAGCCGCCGGGTGTGATCAATCCGGGGCCGGGTAGTCTTGACAGAGGTGGCAGGGGAGAGAATAACTTCGGTTCTTTCCTTGAACGTCCTCGGCCTGCACCAACGATGGGCATGATGGCTATTAGTCCTTATAACGGTTTCGGCGATCAGCTTTTCGGTTACCTGTATTATCCTGTTGATGAGAAGGGTAATCTGAAAAACAAAAAATCACCGGTGGTTATTTACCTGCATGAATACGATTATTCAAAAGGATTTAGTTCCTACCACCAGGTAGAATCTCTGTTCCGGTCGATAGTTAACAGGAGTTACGCTGTTTTTTCATATGATATGCTGGGTTTTGGTAACCGTATTGAGGAAGGCACTCGCTTTTACTATCGTTATCCTCACTGGTCGAAAATGGGTAAGATGGTTGTTGATGTAAAAGGGGCTGTTGAGGCACTAAGAAACCTTGATTTTATTGATGGAACGAAAATTTACGTGGTGGGTTACTCTCTTGGAGCATCTGTGGGATTATATGCTGCCGCACTCGATGAACGTATTGCAGGAGTAGTTTCGGTAGCGGGATTTACGCCGATGCGTTTAAATACTCTGGATAGAGGCACCGAAGGGGTAAAAGCATATTCCCATCTGCATGGTCTGTTGCCAAGATTAGGATTTTTTGTCGGAAATGAATCTCGTATCCCTTACGATTTTCATGAAGTATTGGCTTGCATAGCTCCAAGGCCGGTACTGGTGATAGCCCCGGTATTGGATAAGGATGCACATCTTCAGGATATTCAGCAATGTGTCGAACAAGCTGGGAAAATTTACAGTATATATGGCACTTCAGAAAATATTCAGGTATTTTATCCTGATGATTATAACAGGTTCTCAGATGAGATGCGGGAAAAGACCTATCAATGGCTGCAAGACAAATATGAAACATCTATTCCCGAACAGACCGGGCATTAATCAATGGTATATCACAAGTTTTGATAGTATTATTTTCGATTTGAATATTTTTAATTATTCTTTTTAATCTTTTCTATCATATTCATTAATGACTCCATTTTTGAATGTGGTTGCGAAAGAATTTGTTTTATCTCTTCTTCACTGTAGTTATTCTTAATAAAATCCTGTACAGGGATCCTTCTGAACCAGCAGTCCATGATTTTAGAACAGGGCAATCTGTTTTGGACAGTTCTGCAATATTTAAATGGTACAGTATGTCCAAGAATTCCGCATCTGCATTCCAGATTGTCATATTGTTCGATCATAACTAATTATATATTAAATCATTTGCTATGGACGAAATACTATACAAATAAAACCTTTCGTTTACCTATGATAATTATCTGTAAAATATCTTGTGTTTGTCAGTTCAGGATTACACCTTTGGAAGATCCTGCATCGCTTTTTTGACATCCTCCTCAGGATATGAATAATCCGTAAGTTCACCTGACAGATATTTGGCATATGAAGACAGGTCAAAATGACCATGTCCGCTGTGGGCTATCAGGATTGTTTTTGCCTCACCCGATTCTTTGCACTTTATGGCCTCATCTATTGCTATTTTGACATCATGGCATGCTTCAGGAGCAGTAATAATACCTTCCGTTCGGGCAAATTTAATACCGGCTTCGAAAATTGCAGTCTGATGCGCTGCTGTGGCTTCAACTAATCCAAGTTTATTCAGATGACTGATGATGGGTGCCATACCATGATATCGTAATCCCCCGGCATGTATCGGAGGAGGAATAAATGTATGTCCTAAGGTATACATCTTTAATAGAGGCGTCATCCCTGCCACATCTCCAAAATCATAAGCATATGCTCCCTTGGTTATTGTTGGGCAGCTTTCAGGCTCAACACATATAATGCGCATGTCAGGCTTTTTCCCGCTTATTTTGTCTCTGATCCACGGCAGAAACTGACCTGCAAAGTTTGATCCACCCCCAACACAGCCTACAATAATATCAGGATAAGCATCAGCCATCTCCATTTGTTTCCTGGTTTCTTCACCAACGATAGTCTGATGCAGAAGAACGTGGTTTAGCACACTTCCCAGAGAATAGTGAGTATCATCACGGGACAATGCATCTTCTACTGCTTCACTTATGGCGAGCCCCAGACTCCCGGGACAATCTGGCCATTTTTCAAGCATGTCTCTTCCTGCTTTGGTTTCAGTGCTGGGACTTGGGACACATGTTGCTCCCCATGTTTCCATTAGTATGCGCCGGTAAGGTTTTTGATCATAACTGATTCTTACCATATAGACCTTACACTCAATATCAAAAAAAGCACAACCCATTGCCAGAGCACTTCCCCATTGGCCGGCTCCGGTTTCAGTTGCTATTCTCTTTATACCCTCTTTTTTATTATAATAGGCCTGTGCCACTGCTGTGTTTGGCTTATGACTCCCAGCCTGACTAGTACCTTCATACTTATAAAAAATCTTTGCTGGTGTATCCAAAGCTTTCTCTAAACGGCGAGCTCTGTATAAATTGGTTGGTCGCCACGTCCGGTAAATTTCCTGTACCTCTTCCGGTATTTCAATCCATCGCTCAGTGCTGACTTCCTGTTTGATAAGCTCCATCGGAAAAAGAGGAGCAAGATCATCAGGAGTTACCGGTTTGCCTGTTCCCGGATGTAAAACCGGTGGCATTGGTACGGGCAAATCAGCCTGAATGTTATACCAATGAGTTGGCATATCATTTTGATCAAGAAACCAAATTGATTTTTCCATATATTCCTCCTTCTATTGTTGATTTTAATAATTAAAACAGGCCACAAAATAAGAAAAATATATTAAAACTATAATTTATATAAATAAATTATACAAATATATCGTTCCATGGAGACAGCAAATACGTTCTGCAATATATTTTTAAATCGCAGGATTTCCATTCTCCGGAAGAGACCCTGTGAGTGCTGAATCCTGATCAGTAATTAATTCAGAAAATTAGTCATTTTATGAATTAATGTAATATTCAAGCAATTTGAACTTAGACTCAGATATCTTAACTTTACAGAAAAATAACTTTGACGATGATAGTAACCTGTGTTTATGTACATGTAAAACCTGAGGCCGTAGGAAGTTTTATTAAAGCCACAACCGTAAACCACCTTGGATCAGTAAAAGAGCCGGGAAATCTTCGCTTTGATATACTGCAAAAGGCTGATGATCCCTGCCGCTTCATGATCTATGAAGCTTATGAATCGGAAGAGGCAGCTGCTTCTCACAAAAACGCCAGTCATTACCTTAAATGGCGTGAGGATGTGAAAGACCTCATGGCCGAACCGCGACAGGGTGTAAAATACAATATCCTTGAACCGAATGATAAAACCAAATGGTAAAACCTTTTCAGTTTGCCAGGCTCCCGAAAATTATTTTTGGCAACGGGAAAATAGATGAACTTCCCGGTATCATCAAAAAGTATGGTAATTCTATTATTATGGTAACAGGAAAGCATTCTTTTACCAGCTCTCCATATTATGAAACTCTTTTACAGTCATTTAATAATAAAATGATCCGTGTTCACAGAGCAATCATTCCTGGCGAACCTTCACCTGGAATGATCGATGAGGCAGTTAACAGATTTAACCAGGAATCTGTTAACGTTGTAGTTAGCATAGGCGGAGGAAGTGTCCTCGATGCCGGGAAAGCCATCTCCGCGATGATGTACAGAGACGAATCGGTTAGTGAATATCTGGAAGGAGTTGGTAAAAAAGAACATAACGGGACAAAACTTCCGTTTATAGCTATTCCGACAACTTCAGGTACTGGCAGTGAAGCAACAAAAAATGCTGTTATTTCTCAGATTGGCAGGGAAGGATTTAAAAGATCACTCCGTCATGATAATTTTGTACCCGATATTGCCGTTATTGACCCGGAATTGACCCTGAATTGTCCTGGTGATATAACAGCAGCAAGCGGTATGGACTGTTTTACCCAGCTTACTGAAGCCTGGCTTTCGGATAAATCGAATGAATATACTGATGCTCTTGCAATGACAGGCCTTAAAGCCGTAAAATCATCATTGGTAGGAAGCTTTAAAAACGGACAGGATATTGAAGCAAGAGCCGGGATGTCTTTTGCGGCACTTACATCTGGTATTTGTCTAACAAATGCCGGATTAGGCGCTGTGCATGGTTTTGCAGCATCTATGGGAGGAAGATATGACATACCTCACGGTGTAATTTGCGGAACACTTATGGCGTCTGCTAATGAAGTTAATGTCAGAGAATTACGAAGAAAGTCAGATGGTGCAGCAGGTTTGAGAAAGTATGCCCTTCTTGGTGAATCATTCCTTGATGAAAAGGGACGAAGCGCTGATTATTATATTGATGGTTTCGTACAATACCTTCATGATCTTACTGTTGATCTGCAACTGCCGCGATTAAAAATATTTGGACTGGAAGAAGGTGAATTAAAAGATATATGTGCAAAAACAGAATTAAAGAATAATCCTGTGGAATTAAATCAGGATAACCTGCTGGAGATTGTGAGCAAACAGCTTTCTTGACCATAAGTATTTAAATGCAGACAATCACTTAGTTAATGATGATTCAGGAATATTTATGTATATTTACAATACACACTTTAAATCAGTAGAGGAGAAATTTCATGAAAGTGAAAAACCTTACATTTGGGTCCATTACCATTGATGGTATAACATACTATAAAGATGTTATTATAGAAGGTGGTTCAGTTAAAAAAAGGAAGAAGAAAGAATCAAAGAAATACAGCAACAGGTATGGACACACCCCGCTTTCACCATATGAGAATATTCCCTGGAAATGCAGGCAGTTGATTGTCGGTACCGGACATAGTTCATGCATGAAAGTAATGGATGAAGTATTTGATATCGCAATCTCCAAAGGCGTTGATCTGGTTGCAATGAGCACTCCTGAGGCTATAAAACATATTAACGATCGGCATACAAACCTTATACTTCACTTAACCTGTTAAAAACAGGGATTTGAATGATATATATACATGAATGTTGCCTTATTCAGGTTTTATGAGGAATTGAACGACTTTCTGACTGCCGGGATCAGGGAGGAGGAAATTTCATATTCGTTCAGTGGCAACCCATCTGTTAAGGATGCCATCGAGGCCCTTGGTGTGCCGCATGTTGAAGTCGATCTTATTCTTGCAAACAGCCGTTCAGTCGATTTCTCATATAAGCTTAAGAATTCTGATTACTTATCCGTCTATCCTGTTTTTGAAAGCTTTGATATTACTCCGGTAACACACCTGAGGGCAAAACCACTCAGGGATCTGAAGTTCATTCTGGATGTTCATCTTGGGAAACTGGTAAAATACTTACGGTTATGCGGATTTGACACATATTACAGGACTAACCTCAACGATATGGAAATCATCAGTTTATCACTAAGTGAAAAACGAGTTATTATTACAAGGGATGTGGAACTGCTTAAAAACAGGAAAGTGACACGTGGTTACTGGATCAGGTCACAGCATACCGGAGAGCAGTTGAAGGAGGTATTGCAAAGATTCGATCTGAAAAAGCAAATAAGACTATTTACCCGTTGTATGGAATGTAACATGATTCTCATAGATGTTGATAAAAAGGATGTTCTTGACCGTTTATTACCCAGGACACGGAAATATTACAATAATTTCAAAAGGTGCCCTGAGTGTAACCGCATTTACTGGGAAGGTTCACATTATGAACGGATGAGAAATTATATTAATCAGATAATTAAGGATTAAATATTTCATTGGAACTTACATAGAGGTTCACAGAGGGCGCAAAGAGTTTTATTATCAAGGAATTTTGTAATTTGATTCAGGTACGTTTCATTACCTGGTACTTTTTAATATTTTTATGTTCTGTAAAGTTAATTTTCGGAAATTAATCATCAAAAACCTTTTTGATATGAAAACAAAAACCTTCACTTCTTTTATGATATTAACGGTTCTACTGTTAATTATTTCACAGACGGCTCAACCCCAGTTGCCTAAAGAAACAGAAGCTCAGAAAACACAGCGGATGAAATGGTGGACTGAATCGCGGTTCGGTATGTTTATTCACTGGGGTTTATACGCTCTTCCTGCACGCCACGAATGGGTTAAAAACAGGGAAAGAATGACTAACGAGCAGTACCGAAAATATTTTGAACTATTCAATCCCGATCTGTATAATCCGAAAGAGTGGGCAAAGATGGCCAAAGAGGCAGGAATGAAATATGTAGTTCTAACTGCCAAGCATCATGAGGGTTTCTGCCTGTGGGATTCGAAATTCACAGATTACAAAGCTACCAATACGCCATTAGGGAAGGATCTTATAAAAGAATATGTTGAGGCTTTCAGGGGGGAAGGCCTGAAGGTTGGATTTTATTATTCGCTTATTGACTGGCATCATCCCGACTATACCATTGACAGGCAACATCCTTTGCGGCAGGAAACTGACGAGGAGTATGCCAGGTTGAACAAGGGGAGGGATATGGACAAATACCGTGAATATATGAAGAATCAGGTCAGGGAGCTTCTTACAAACTATGGTGAGATAAGTATTGTATGGTTTGATTTTTCATTCCCTGGTAAGCACGGCAAAGGTCGTGATGACTGGGATTCGGAAAACCTACTGAAGCTTGCGAGATCGCTTCAACCCGGAATTATCGTTGATGACCGCCTCGATCTGAGAGATGTTGAAGGTGGATGGGATTTCACGACACCAGAACAGGTGAAAGTTGAAAAGTGGCCCGAAATAAACGGTAAAAAGATACCATGGGAGACCTGTCAGACCTTCTCAGGTTCATGGGGCTACTACCGGGATGAACATACATGGAAAAGCCCGGCCCAGTTAATGGAGTTGCTTATTGAATCAGTAAGTAAGGGCGGAAATCTTCTTTTGAATGTCGGACCAACAGCACGTGGTACATTTGATTACAGAGCACAGGAAAGACTGAAAGCGATGGGTGATTGGATGATGGTAAACAGCCGGTCAATTTATAGTTGCACTGAGGCGCCTGCAGAATTCACTGCACCGGCTAACACACTTTTAACCTATAATCCTGTAACCAGAAGGTTGTATATACATCTTATGGTGTACCCGATGGGCAGGTTAACCCTTAAAAATATGGATGATAAGGTTAAGTATATCCAGTTCCTTCACGATGCTTCTGAGATCAGATACAGTACCGGTAGAGATGAAGCCAGAAATGACATTACCCTTCAACTTCCGGTAGAAAAACCCCCTGTGGAGATACCGGTTCTGGAGGTGTATCTTAAATAGGTGCTGGGTGCTGGGTACTGGGTACTTGGTGCTGGGTACTGGGTGGGATCATCTTTACTGTCAAATCCGGAACCTGGAACTGTTCCTGTCAGAATTCAATAACCAGAATACAAAATGTGGATTAACCACAGGCTTCTTATTTTTATATATCTCTGCCATTTAGGATTTACGGTTAGAGCAGATACAATTCCGTATGTTTATACCGGTATCAGGGCGCATTACGGTTTTATAATACCGCATTCCGTAGCCATAGAGCCTGTTTCTCACACTAATCCCTTTGGTTTTGATATAAGCATCAATAAATTACATACATCATATAAAAGATGGAAAGTTTTTAATGCTTACTGGATATCAGGTATCCAGGCGGGATATTTCAATTTTCAGAACCCCGGAGTCCTTGGAAGCGCCTTCGATATAACTGTATTTGCCGAGCCTGTTTTAATACATCGTAATAAATATTTCTTCACCATAAGGGGAGGGATGGGAATATCTTACCATACCAGGTTTTATGATAAAGTTGATAATCCGTTAAATCAGTTTTTCTGCACAAGCATTAATTTCCCCCTTTTTGTGGATGTAAGATTTAAATATAACACTGGCAAACAGACTTATCTTACTGTCTCGGGGTGTTATAATCACATATCAAACGGAGGTTTCAAACAGCCCAACAAGGGAATGAATTTTCCCACCCTTGCACTTGGTCTTGAAAGATATTACGAGCCGCCTGATGGTCTGGATCATAATTACATTTCCTCACTTGAAGTTCCAAAGCCCGGCATATCGGTTGTAGCGCAGTTATTAACTGCGATCAAGATACTGGAAGAGACTGTGGAGTTTCCAGAAAAAGCAGTTTTTGTTTACGGGTTACACACCAGAGCTGCAAAACAGATCCGAACCTGGTACGCTCTTAATGTTGGGGCAGAAATGATCTTTGACGGATATATCAGGGAAATAATAAGGAGAGAGCAGAGCGGGCTTGATTATAAACGGTTCGCTCTGACTGCCGGACAAGATTTCCTTCTTGGAAAAGTGGTTTTTACACAGTATTTCGGAATTTATCTCTATGCCCCATATAAAGCCAGGAATTCAATCTATCAGAAGTATGAGCTTGCATATAAATTTCTGCCTAACATTATGGCCGGTGTTTATCTTAAGTCACATCTGCAAGTGGCTGAAATGATGGGTATCCATATTAATTATCAATTATTATGGAAAGGACAAACAGATTAAACAGTTTACTGAATCATCTGTTATCTATTTCAGGATCTGTTGCTTTTTGAACCCTTCGGTAACCAGCTCAGGCCATTTGAGATCCATTTCCCTGAGTGCTTTCAAGACAGTTTCTCCTATATAGTACAGTTTTTGCCAGTTTTTATCTGAGGGCACAATATGCCAGGGTATTGTATTACATCTGTTAATTATTTTTTCATAAACAGACAGGTATGTATCAAATTTTTCGCGTGTAAGCCAGTCTCCGTCTTTG
The DNA here is from genome assembly GCA_964596715.1 of uncultured Rikenellaceae bacterium. GTDB lineage: Bacteria > Bacteroidota > Bacteroidia > Bacteroidales > VadinHA17 > LD21. The sequence continues at coordinate 72,393 of CAZQVL010000009.1, read as the reverse complement.
TGTTTCCAGTGCTTTTCCTCCAGTTCAATCCGTTCCAGCAGTCTTTCTTTCTGGGTTTCTTTCGAGACATTCATAAAGAATTTCAAGATCCTTGTTCCGTTATGTTCAATCAGTTTTTCGAAATCATTGATCAGCTGATACCGTTGTTCTATGATTTCTTCGGGTATGAATTTCTCAACCGTTGGTACCAGAATGTCTTCATAATGGGAGCGGATAAAGATCTGAAGATCTCCTTTAAGTGGGACTACCTGATGAACCCTCCATAAAAAATCGTGTGCATACTCATTTTCAGTGGGTTTCTTAAAACTGTGAATCTTCAGTCCGATAGGATTGCAATAACGGAGCAGATCCCTTGTCAGTCCGTCTTTCCCGGAAGCATCTGTCCCCTGTAACACTATCAGAAGACTGAATTTGTTCTGGGCATACATCTTATGTTGCAGCTTGCCTATCTCTTTCAGGATTTTTTTGGTTTTGTGAGCAATCTCTTCTCTGTCCCAATCTGTATTAAAAGTCGGATAATCTTCTATTTTAATTTTCATATACGTAAGGTATAAAGGTTTCAGGATCTGGACTATAATTGCTGGTTCCTTGGTTCGTCAAGCTTCTCTTTGACTTTTATTCCCGCTTTGCGGGATTTGGCTCCGCCGAACTCCACTTCGTTCCGGTTCGTCACTCCGTTCCTCAACTTTTGTCTTTTGTCTTTTATCTTTTATCTTTTGTCTTTTGTCTTTTGTCTTTTGTCTTTTATCTTTTATCTTTTGTCTTTTGTCTTTATTTACCACGGATTTTACCGAGTTACCTTTAGAGTTATCGCATGTACTAAGATAATGTAATTTTTATTCCAGGCTGCCGACAACCTTTTCTACCTCATGAAGAATTTCGCATGATTTAACAAGTTCTTTCATGACAGTATGATCGGGATATAACGGTCGGTCAATATCCAGGAAAGCAACATATTTTCTTATAACATCTTTTGCTTTCTGAACTCCTATCCCGAAGCTGTATTCTTCCTTTCTGAAGTCAAGAGCCTGTGCTGCCGCCATGAATTCGATACCAAGTATCCCGTATGCGCAATCAAGTATCTGGTTATTCTTGATGGCAGTATTCATTCCCATTGATACAAAATCCTCCTGGTCGGCGGCAGCTGGAATAGACTGGATTGAAGCGGGCATTGACAGGATTCTTTGTTCAACTATCAGTGTATCAGCTGTATATTGACTTAACATCATGCCTGAGAACATACCGGCACCCTTTGTAAGGAAGTCCGGTAATCCCACACTTAATGCAACATTATTCAGCCTGTTCATCCTTCGTTCCGACATCACACTTACCATTGTAATACAGGCACCAGCCATATCCATTGGGACACATACCGGTGATCCCTGGAAATTAGCCCCGGAAATCTGAAGGTTTTTATCCGGGAAGAAGATCGGGTTATCTCCAACACCGTTTAGTTCAATCTCAACCTGTGACCTGGCATAACCGAACATATCATGAGCCGAACCTATTACCTGTGGCGTTGATCTCATGGAATAAGCATCCTGCACTTTTGATTTCACCCTTTCTTCCTTAAGATCACCTCCTCCAATACATTTATTTATTGCATTTGCACTCCTGACAGCGCCTTTGAATCCTCTTGCTTCGTGCAACAGGGGGGTATATGGTTTCATGTTGGCTTTAAGTGCTTCGAGCGACATTGATGCAGCTATCTCAGCCTGTTTAAGCCAGTTATTGGCATCGACCAGCCAGATTGCACTCATCGCCGTGAGCATATTTGATCCGTTGATCGTTGCCAGTCCGTCGCGTGCCTGCAGACCCGGCACGGGTATTCCTGCTTTATCAAGAGCTTCTTTACCGCCCATAAGCTCGCCCTTATAGTATGCTTTTCCCTCACCCAGGAGCAGAAGAGCTATCTGCGACATGGGTGCAAGGTCTCCTGAAGCTCCCACAGAACCCTTCTGGCAAACATGAGGAGTAACTCCTTTATTAAGCATTTCAACAAGAGTATCGGTTATTTCGATACGGTTACCGGAGTTGCCGTGAGCGTGAACATTGACCCTTCCAAGCATTGCACCCCTCACTATTTCAATGCTGGCCGGTTCACCAATACCTGCTGCATGATTATAAACCAGGTATCTCTGAAAATCTTTTATCTGGTCATCGTTCAGGACTAGCTCAGAAAATTCACCTATGCCCGTATTAACTCCGTACATAATTTCGTGAGCCACGATCTTCTTTTCGAGCATGTCACGGCAGACATTTATTCTTTTCCTTGCATCAGGGTGAAGTTCAACCTGCTGCCCGTAACGGGCAACATTAACAACATCCTCCACCTTCAAATCAGAACCGGTTATTATAAGTGTTTCCATTTTGTATTGTTATGTATTATTAATCAATATTTATAAGAAATGAAACATCAATTTGACATATTCAAATTAAACAGTTGTGCTATAATTGAAAGGAGTAGCTCCCGGAAGGAATTCAGCAGAGTCCGGTGCGGTTAATTTTGATCTTATATTCAAGAACCCAGCTATATTGCATGGTGCATAATTGATACTTCAAAAGTAAAATAATTATTTCTATTATGCAATTGATAAAAAATCGAGTTTATGATTATAAGGTTAAGAAAGCGTAATACTCAAAATCTAACACATTTGAATCATTTTCTTGTACTATTGTAACATTTTGATCTATTCGGCAATTATTTTTTATATTTATAAAAAAAAGTTGAACTGCAATTCTTTAAGAATCTTTAGGAATGACCAACAGACTGGTGAATATAAATATTTTGACTGTTCTTCTTTTTACCTTTCATTTTATTGGATGTGCAGACGGAAGGCAGAATAAAAAGAGTGAAGAGGCCGACATTATTGAAGTAAATGCACCTGGTTCGCTCTTTAATGGCAAGACTCTTGACGGTTGGGAAATAACTAATTTTGGTCCGCAGGGACCGGTATATGTTTCGGGGGATGCAATTATTCTGGCGATGGGTGATGGTTGTACCGGTATTACCTGGAAGAAGGATTTTCCGGATATTAATTATGAAGTCACACTTGAAGCCAAAAGGGAGGAAGGAAATGATTTTTTTTGCGGGATGACATTCCCTGTTGGAAAGGATCCATGCACGCTGATTATTGGAGGATGGGGTGGAACAACAGTCGGACTGAGCTGTATCAACGGACTGGATGCTTCAGAAAACGAAACAACAACTCTGAGAAAATTCGAAAAAGACCGCTGGTACGCTATTCGTCTGCAAGTAACTGAGAACGAGATTAAAGCATGGATTGATGAGGATTTGGTGGTGGATTTTACAATCGCTGATAATAGGTTATCAATACGTCCGGAAGTGGAATTATCAAAACCTTTTGGTATTGCTTCGTGGATGACCAGGGCTGCGATAAGGAATATAAGGGTGAAGAAGATTGAATAAAAATACATATAGCATGAAAAAATACACAATCATCATTCTGGTAGCGATAGTTTTCGCTTCATGTAAGACAAACGAGCTGTATATCAACGTGTTGCAGCCAGCTCCGGTTACAATGCCGGCAGATATAAAAAAGGTTGGAATTATAAACAGGAGCATACCGACAGATGAAACCAAACTTGTTGATATAATCGATAAAGCTCTCTCTCTTGAAGGAGCCGATCTGGATAAGGATGGTGCACAGGAGAGTATCAGGGGACTTACGGAGGAATTAAATCTGAATGAAAGGTTTATTGAGGTTAAACCACTGGATGACATTGATTTCAGGGCTTCAAGATTGGGCTTTTTGCCTCCTCCTTTATCGTGGGAAATAGTGGAAAGAATATGCACTGAAACGGGTAATGATGCCCTTTTTGCCCTCGAAAGGTTTGATACTGACACAAAATTAAGTTATTCCAACAGGAAGGTGGATATCAAAACTATTCTTGGCAATGTTCCTGGTCTTGAGCACGAAGCTGCAATGGAGACAATAGTAAAAACAGGCTGGAGAATTTATGATCCTGCCGGCAGAAGTATTCTTGATGAATACTACTTTGCAGAATCAATAGTTTTTTATGGAAAAGGAATTAATCCTGTTGCAGCAGTGGCAGGATTAATTGGAAGAAAGGAAGCTGTTAAAGATGTCAGTAACCGGGCAGGTCGTACTTATGCATTGAGAATACTTCCATACCGCTTAAGAGTGACACGCGATTATTATGTTAAAGGAACATATAACTTTAAAATAGCAAAGCGTAAGGCCCGGACAGGAAAATGGGATGAGGCAGGACAACTGTGGGAACTGGAGACATTGAATCCCAGGAGGAAAATTGCCGGGAGAGCCTGTCATAATATGGCGATAATCAATGAAATTAACGGTTATCTGGAAGATGCTATAGGATGGGCACAGAAAGCCTATGAGGATTATAACATTAGACGGAGTCTGAGGTATCTGAGGATTCTTGAGGGCAGAATGTATGATAATGAATTACTAAGAATACAGGAGGAGATGTGAGGCTGGGTGCTGGGTGCTGGGTGCTGGGTACTGGGTACTGGGTACTGGGTGCTGGGTACTGGGTGCTGGGTAATCTTAATAACAGGGTTTTAATATTTAATTCCTTAAATATTTCTGGATAATGAAAAATTTGTTGTCTGTAATCTTATTTTTATTGATGTTAAACCTTTCCGGTCAGGTTTACAAGCCGGCATGGGAATCGCTTGATAAACGACCTACACCATCATGGTTCGAGGATTCCAAATTTGGTATCTTTATCCACTGGGGTGTCTATTCTGTACCTTCCTGGGGTCCGACAGGCGACAGTATCGGTGTTTATGACAAGTATGCAGAATGGTACTGGAATAAACTGGTAAACACAAAAAGTAATGTAAATAGGCATTTTACACAGTTTCATCTGAATACTTACGGCCCGAATTTTAAGTACCAGGACTTCGCTCCGATGTTCAAAGCCGAACTTTTTGATCCAAATCAGTGGGCAGAATTGTTCAGGGAATCGGGTGCGAAATATGTTGTTCTGACCTCCAAGCACCATGAAGGTTTTACACTCTGGCCAAGTACACAAAGCTGGAACTGGAACAGCGTTGATATAGGTCCTCACCGTGATCTTTGTGGTGATCTCACCATAGCAGTTAAAGAGAAAGGTCTTCATATGGGATTCTATTATTCTCTTTATGAATGGTTTAATCCGCTCTACGCAGGCGATCTGAACAGTTATGTTGATAATCATATGATTCCTCAGCTGAAGGATCTTGTTAACCGTTATAGTCCGGATATTGTCTGGACCGATGGTGAATGGGACAAACCAAGTGAAGAATGGAAGAGTGAAGAGTTTCTGGCCTGGCTTTTTAATGAATCTCCAGTCAAGGAGACCGTGGTCGTAAACGACAGATGGGGCAGTGAAACAAGGAGTAAACATGGTGGTATTTATACAACAGAATATGGTCTGGTTCATGATGGTGAAGGCATTGATATGGCAGTTTATCATCCATGGGAAGAGTGCCGGGGTATAGGAACCTCTTTCGGTCTTAACAGAGCTGAGAATCTTGACAGCTACTCCAGCGCTGAGGAACTTATAAAGCTTTTAGTATCAACCGTTTCAGCAGGAGGTAACCTTTTGCTAGATATTGGCCCTGCAGCTGACGGTACAATACCCGTAATCATGCAACAACGCCTGATGGAAATTGGTAACTGGCTGAAAGTTAACGGAGAAGCAATCTATGGTACACGTGCATTCATCAGAAGCCCGAATGATGAGGCAATTAATCAGGAGACAAATAAAACAATCTTTTTCACACAAAAGGACAGGGATCTGTTTGTTATTTGTCTTGACTGGCCTGATGGTAACCTTGTGCTTAGAGGATTGAAGACTGCAGGCAGACCAAAGGTCCGGCTGCTGGGATCGGATAAAACGGTCAGGGCAAGAATATCAGGCAATAACCTGGTAATAACACCACCAGCAATCACTCCTGATAACCATCAGCTGGCATATACATTCCGGGTGAGCGGGATTTTGTAAAATCATTTTACTTTACTAATTTTATAAGATATCCTTAATTAATTTAATCTTAATTAGCAAATATATTATGAAAAAGGTCTATTTCTTAATTGCAGGGGTAATAGCAGCTGCAATATTTTTTTCGTGTAAAGTACAAAAGGAAGAAACAGATGTTCAGAAGACTGATATTTCTGAATTTCTTGGGCAATGGACAATTGACATTGAAGGTGGTTCTGTCGGCTGGATTGAGGTGAGGCAGGAAGAAAACTACCTTGATGCGGATATACTCTGGGGTGGAGGCAGTGTATTGCCTGTATCCAACATCTTTCTTGCCAGGGACCATGTTTTAACTATCCAGCGATCAAATAATGTTGTGAGGGGGAGAGACGAGAATAGAAATCCTGTAAGGACACAAATTGTCACAAGCTGGCTTGAAATAACAAAGGAAGGAGAAATGCTCAATGGGATTCTGCTGACACCACGTCGGAACGGATTGAGTGTGGATTCAACAACCTTCAGCGGAACAAAATTACCACCTGTTCCGCCTGCCCCTGATCTGGCAAACCTCAAATACGGAGAACCTGTTACATTGTTCAACGGTAAAGATCTTACAGGCTGGAGGCTGATTAATGAATCGCAGACTAATGGATTTAAAGTTGTCGACGGAACTCTGGTTAACGATCCGGTACAGAAAGAAGGCGAACCACACGTAAGGTACGGCAACCTAAGAACTGACCAGGAATTTGAAGACTTTAATCTGACGCTTGAGGTAAACATACCGGAAGGCAGTAACAGTGGAGTCTATTTGAGAGGAATATACGAGATTCAGGTAATGGATTCCTACGGGAGAGATCTTGATCCTCATAATATGGGTGCAGTCTACAGCCGGATTAAACCAACTGTTAGTGCCGAGAAGCCCGCGAGTACATGGCAGACCCTTGATATTACCTTGTGCGACAGGCATATAACGGTAATACTCAACGGAATAAAAATAATCGATAATCAACCTGTTTATGGTCCAACGGGTGGTGCAATGAAATCTGATGTTTTCGCTCCCGGTCCGATTTATCTGCAGGGAGACCATGGAAAAGTAGCCTACCGGAATATTTTGCTCACTCCGATTGTTAAATAGCTAAATTTACCTGATTCATTTCCGGAATTCTGGTAAATCTGATCCTGGCGGATGCATTTAATCAGTATATGTTACTAATCATATGCTCCCGGTGAGACTTGGTTTAATTGAGAAAGAATTTACATGATCAGATTAAATTTTTTCGTTTTCCCTGTTCTGACCTGCTTATTTTTGTTAGGCCCCGCAAGAAGTATTGATGCCAATGGCAGCCTTTTTCCGAATTACGCTGTATCAGGAGAATCGGGAAAAGACTCACTGCTGGACAGACAGATTCTATACAATGGCAGGATCTGGAGAAATCTGTACTTAAAAGTGAGGGGTAACCAGTTTCTTTTTTCAGATGAATTTCTGCCCGGGTCGGTAACGATAGGCAAAAGGACATTCGATGATGTTGTAATCAGATATGACATTTATAATGATGAAATTCTGATTCCGACAAATCGTAAAATTGTCCTCCGGCTAAATAGCGAAATGGTTGATACATTCTCTGTAATTTATGAGGGCAGAAAATACCGGTTTGCCAGGTTTGATCCAGCCGATTCAAGCTTTATTAAAGGGTATGTCAATATTTTATATGACGGAGACAAGACTGCGCTATATGTTAAGTATAAAAAGGAAATTGACCGTCTAGCAATCGAAGACAAGTATGATGTTTTTTATCAGATATCAAATATCTATCTTGAAAAGGGCAATTTAGTTTATCATATATCAGGTAAACGGAATTTTATTAGGCTTTTCAGGGATTATAAATTGCTTATAAGGGACTTTATTAAGAAAAACAAAATAAAGATTTCAAAAAAATATCCGGATAGTTTTATACCAGTGCTGGAGTTTTATGATAATCATATTCAATAGAATAGCATTCAGATGAAACCAGGGATCTGTATTCTGTTTTTTACATCTGTCTTTTTATTCAATCTGAGTGCTCAGGATGAATACATAATAACCTGGGATTACAGGAACCAGACTTTTAAGGATTTTGTTGTTCAGGCGGAAAATATATATCCCATTAAATTCTTTTTCAGGGATGAATGGATAAAAGACCTGAGGGCAGGAGCCTATGGTGAAGGTATAACCATATCGGAGTATCTGGATAATCTCCTCAGAGGAAACTCTCTTTATTATTATATTGATGAGGAGGGAAGAATTGTAATTACAAAGAATTTCGCTGTAAAAGTCTCAGCGCAGGCAGATGATGAAAATTTTATCCCTCCTGCAGAGTATCCTGATTCCCGGGATAGTCCCGGAACAGCAGGAAATATTTTTGTTGACATCGGAAATCCTGCTGATAAATATAAATCCGGGAATGTTGTTATTTCAGGTTATATATCAGACCACAATACAAAAGTGCCGGTTTCAGGTGCAACTGTTTATGTCAGGAAGCTTTCAGTAGGAACCATCTCAAATGAATATAGTTTTTATTCACTAACACTGCCAAGAGGTGTTCATCTGCTACAGTTTTCTTTTATCGGGATGAAAGAAAGAATGGTTAACATCAACCTTTACGGAGATGGTGAAATGAATATTGAAATGAGCAGTGTACTCATTCCTTTGAAAGAGACAGTTGTATCAGCTGACAGGAATATGACTCTTCAGCGGTTTGAGGTTGGTATGGAAAGGCTGAATATTACTTCTTTCAGATTATTGCCCACATCTATGGGAGAATCGGATATAATTAAAAGTATCCTCCTGGTTCCGGGTGTTCAGTCTGTGGGCGAGGGATCGGCGGGATTCAATGTAAGAGGAGGTTCCGCAGATCAGAATCTGATACTTCTTTATGGTGCGCCTGTATATAACTCTTCTCATTTTTTCGGCTTTTTTTCAGCTGTTAATTCCGATATAATAAGAGATGTAACCTTATATAAGGGAGGTATTCCGGGCAGGTACGGAGGAAGGATCTCATCTGTACTCGATATAGGCTCAAAAGATGGCAATAGAAAAGAATTTTTCGGCAACGCGGGAATAAGTCCCATAACAGCTCATGTTATGATCGAGGGGCCATTGATCAAAGATACGTGTTCCTATATCCTGACCGCCAGATCGACCTATTCAAACTGGATCTTTAAACTGATTGACAATCCTGCTCTTCAAAGAAGCAGGGCCTCATTCTATGATCTTAATGGACGAATAACATACGATATCAATAAAAATAATAAACTGGAGATCTCTTCTTATTTCAGCCACGATTCCTTCCGTTTTAATTCCGATACTGTATATAGTTATAATAATAACATAATAGCATTAAGATGGAGACATTTTTTCAGTAACAGATTTTTTTTATTTCTGTCGCTCAATAACAGCAGTTATAATTACGATATTTCAAGTCAGAGTGTGGCAACCGAGGGTTTTGTTTTATCTCACAGGCTAAACAGTACAGGATTAAAGGCCGATTTTAACTGGTTCCAGGGAAGGAATGAAACATATTTTGGCCTTGATCTCACAGGGTATGCCATAATGCCCGGCAGTTACCTTCCTTCAGGTGATTCGTCGCTTGTAATACCTTCTGTTATCCCAAGGGAAAAAGCCCTTGAGGCAGCTTTGTATATTGACGATAAGTTTATGCTCACTGATTATATGTCGATAAATATGGGTTTAAGAATATCTTCATTCTTTGCTTATGGTCCGCGGGAAGTTATGGTTTATAATCCTCTGTACCCTAAGGTTAATTCCAGCATAACTGACACCCTTTCTTTCAAGGCAAATGAGATTATCAGGAGCTACGCCGGACCCGAATTCAGGATATCGCTTAATTTCAGGCTTACTAATAAAAGTTCACTTAAAATCAACTATAACAGAACCAGGCAATATCTACATTTACTTTCAAACACAACATCAATTTCGCCTACAGATACATGGAAATTAAGTGATTATTATCTGAAGCCTCAGACAGGTGACCAGGTTGCTTTCGGTTTTTACAGGATGTTTATTCAATTTATTTCCGGAATGACAATGCCGGATAAAATTACTGATAACTCTGAAAAGCCAAAAATATTCTACGGAAAGCCGGATATTGAACTGATTATGGATGATTATATTAAACTGCCTGTTATGGAGGAGGTATTTTTGGAACTTCTTCCCGGAGCTTTTCTTAAAATGAAAAGATCAGTTTATGAAATTTCAATTGCTGATCCTGTTACTAACTCTATTTATGATATACCTCCAGTATTATTAATTGACGGGGTAGTAATTGATGAACCGGAAATAATTGCCGGTCTCGATCCTGAAACTGTGGAAGAGATTGACGTTGTGAAGGAAAGATACATGGTTGGGGATTATATGTCTTATGGAATTGTAAATGTAATAACCAGGGCAGGGGATTACAGTTATGTTACCCTGCCTGACCACGCCGTGCGACTATCATATATAGTGGCCGAACCTGTTTGTTCCTTTCATTTCCCTGATTATTCAACATCTGAAATGAAACAGAGCCGTATTCCCGATTTCAGGAATACCCTTTACTGGAACCCGTCAGTTGAACCCGATGAAGAAGGGAAAGCCAGAGTAGAGTTCTGGTCGTCGGATTATAACACTGACTATTTGATTAATATCCAGGGAATAACAGCCGGCGGTACAGTAATTTCATATAAGGAAAAAATCAGAATAGAAAAAAGTGATTAATCCAATCTCGAAAGGGCATGATTTTTGCCGTTTGCCCATATTCATTGCGATTGTAATAGCTTTAGTAAGTATTTTACTCCATGGGGAATAAAACCTCTGTATTATTATTCCTTTTTTTCTTCATCATCAATCCTTTATGCTTTTGTGACGGGTGGTTAAGTCCTGATTCTTCAGTTTTCTATCCTCAGGAATTACGTACTTATCAGGACAGCCAGATACTTTATAACGGAAGGATCTGGCATAAAAAGCACGGTAATGTTCTTGGAAATGAATTTCTCTTTACTCCGTTATGGCTTAAAGGAGATGTGACGATCAATGGTCATACATTTAATGACAATAGCCTCAGGTATGATATTCTTAATGATGAGCTGCTAATCAGAAGGCACGATGGAGTAATTATCAGCTTAAATAAAGAGATGGTCTCCGGTTTTGTTCTGAAAATCGATAATAATCAGTACAGGTTTGAAAATTTTGGTAGTAGTGATAATAATGGTCTGACAGGTTTTGCAAATGTATTATACAGAGGGAATACAGCTCTGTTGCTAAAGTCTGTAAAGGAGATCGAGCCTCTAGGCTATCAGAAGGTTTATGATATTTTTTATCTAACAGAATATATGTATGTTATGAAAGACGGGGATTTCCATCGTATTCGTGGCAGGAAGGGCCTGCTTGATTTTCTGGATGATAAACGTGGAGAGCTTAAGAATTTCATTAGATTAAATAAGATAATAATAATTCCTAAACAACCCGAATATGTAATACCAGTGCTGCAATTTTACGACAGCCTGACTGATTAAATTTTTGACCTATGAGGTTCAGAGTACTGGCTTCCTTATGTTTTTTATTGATTTCCAGAGCGATATTTGGACAGGATGATAATTATCCGGTCACCTGGGATTATAAGGACCAGACCTTTAAAGAATTTGTCTTAAAGGCTGAGAGCATTTATAACCTGAAATTCTTCTATAAGGAAGAATGGATCAGTGATGGAGTATTATCGGATTATGGGGACTCTGTTACAGTTTCTCAGGTTCTTAACAGGTTATTACGTGGTCTTGATATTTACTATTTCATCAATAAATATGGCAATGTTATACTCACACGGGGATTTATGGTTAAAAGGTTTGATTCATTTCCTGCTGATGAGGAGAAGTATATACCATCGGATATTTTAACGGAGAGTCCGGAAAGTCAGAAGGTCACAGATAATTTGTTTATTGATATAGGTAATCCTGCTGACAGGTATAAGCCGGGTAATGCGGTAATTTCGGGTTATGTGAGGACCGACAACAGGAATGAACCTATTGCCGGAGTTACTGTTTTCAACCAGAGGCTTTCACTAGGAACCATTACAAATGCTCATGGATTCTACTCCTTATCCATGCCCCGCGGAAGTCATTCCATTCAGTTTTCTTTCATCGGAATGAAAGAAAAGAGGATCAATCTGAACCTTTATGGGAATGGTGAAATAGATGTGGAAATGAGCAATGTATTGATCCCGTTAAGTGAGGCCATTGTATCGGCCCAGAAGAACAAAACAATCCAAAGGTTTGAAGTAGGACTGGAAAACATCAGTATTATTAATCTCAGACTTTTGCCTACATCTCTGGGGGAGTCGGATATTATTAAGAGTGTGCTTTTTGTACCGGGTGTTAAGGTTGTCGGTGAAGGATCATCAGGTTTCAATGTCAGGGGTGGATCGACTGATCAGAACCTGATTCTGCTTTATGGTGCTCCTTTATATAACTCCACTCATTTTTTTGGTTTCTTCTCAGGAGTTAATTCAGATATCATTAAGGATGTTTCACTTTACAAAGGTGGCATTCCTGCACGTTATGGCGGGCGGATATCATCTGTACTCGACATAGTTCCGAAAGAGGGAAACAGAAAGGAATTTAACGGAAACGCCGGAATCAGCCCTGTGACTGCACATGTTATGATTGAAGCTCCGCTTATTAAAGATAAGTGTTCTTTTATACTTACCGGACGAAGCACTTATTCAAACTGGATATTTAATCAGATTGACAATCCTGTATTGCAGAATAGCCTTGCTTTATTTTATGATGTAAACGGAAGATGGTCCTATGATATTGATAAGAACAATAAACTGGAGCTGTCATCCTATTTAAGTAACGATGCTTTCCGATTAAACTCCGATACTCTTTATAAATATGACAATAGCATTATTTCAGTAAAGTGGAAGCATTTTTTCAGCAACAGATTCTTTTCTGTTTTCGCATTAAATAACAGCAATTTTCAGTATGAAATTTCAAGTGATCGTGTTATTCAGGATGCTTTTAAGCTGAATCATTCAGTTAACAGCTCCGGTTTTAAAGCCGATTTCAACTGGTATCCTGAAGGCAGGAGTGAGCTCAATTTTGGAGCTGATCTGACAAATTACTCCATAAAGCCCGGCAACTATCTCCCTTTAAATGATTCATCTATGGTAATTCCTCAATTGATAGGGAGTGAAAGAGCTATTGAAGCTGCAGTCTATATTGATGAAAAGTACACCTTAACGAGTGTCATCTCCATTAATGCAGGACTGAGGTTCTCTTCATTCTTTGCGTTTGGCCCTGCAAATATAATGTTATACGACCCGGCTTTGCCAAAAAGTTTGTCTACTATTAAAGATACCCTGAATATACCTTCTAAGCGTATTATTAAAGCATATGCCGGACCTGAGTTCAGAGTGTCATTGAATTTCAGATTTTCGGATAACAGTTCATTCAAGATAAATTATAACAAAACCCGCCAGTATCTTCATCTGCTCACCAATACAACAGCTATTTCCCCGACAGACACCTGGAAACTAAGTGATTACTATCTGAAACCTCAGGTTGGAGACCAGATTGCAATAGGTTTTTACAGGATGCTGTACAGGAATAATATTGAAACTTCAGCGGAACTCTATTTTAAAACGATAAAGAACATGATCGATTTTAAAGGTGGTGCAAAATTAATAATGAATGAAAATGCTGAAACGGAGGTTGTTAATGTTAAGGGGCGAGCTTACGGGATTGAGTTGATGATTAAGAGCACTGAAGGCAGGCTGAGATGGAGTGCTGGTTACACCTATTCAAGGATCTTTATTAAAAGCATCAGCAATTTCGATGAGGAATTAATCAATTCAGGAAAATGGTTTCCTGCTAATTTTGATAAGCCACATGATCTGATTGTAACTTTTAACTTCCTTGTTTCGCGGCGCTTTAGTGTCTCAGCAAGCTATACCTATAACACAGGAAGGCCGGTTACATATCCGGTTGGCGTTTATCAGATTGAAGGTGTAACAGTACCTTTTTATTCCGAGCGGAATAAATACAGAATACCGGATTATTCACGACTGGATGTTTCAATGAAAATAAGCGGAAACCTGAAACTGAAAAAGATCGCACATCCTCACTGGACAATATCGGTTTATAATATCCTGGGGCGTCCGAATGTATATTCAATATATTTCAAAGAGGAGAATAACCGGGTAAAAGGATACAAACTTTCGGTATTTGGACGGGCAATACCATCGGTGACATACAGTTTTGATTTTTAATATATATGAATTTTGTTAGAGTTATTTCAGTTTTTATTATTACGCTTCTGGCCGGCAGTTGTGTAACTGAATTTATTCCTGAAGTTACGGAAGCCAGGGATCTGCTTGTGGTGCAAGGAATTCTGACCGATCAGCCTGTGGCAAGTACGGTAAAGTTATCTCTGTCTATGCCTCTGGGCGATTCAATGTATACTATACCGGTTCAGAAAGCCCAGGTTTACATAAAAGATGATCTTGACAATACTCATAAATTAACTGAAAAGGAATCCGGGTGTTATTATACCAATCCAAATTTTTTCCGTGGTATTCCTGGTCGAAAATATGCATTGCTGTTAGAGACCTACAGGGGCACATATAGCTCCTCGTTCATGGAAATGAAGCCTGTTCCTCCAATCGACAGTGTTTATTATGAGAAAATATTCATAAAAACCAACCAGCTCGGTCAGAAAGTTGAGGGATGTCAGATTTATATTGATACACATGATACACTGAATCATACCAGATTTTTCAGATGGAACTACTCGGAAACATGGGAATTCAGACTTCCATTCAACGTTCCGAACAATGATTGCTGGATAACAGTCAATTCCAATCAGATCTTAATTAGGAATACAACTTATCTCGAGCAGGCCAGAGTTGATCACTTTCCACTGATCAAAATCTCAACCGAATCGGACGATCGGCTCAGAGTAAAATACAGCATGCTGGTTAATCAGTATTCGCTTACAGAAGAAGAGTATCATTACTGGGAAAAACTCCAGAAGATCTTTCAGGAATCCGGAGGATTATATGATGTTACACCAATGACCGTTCAGGGTAATATACAATGCATTGAAAATCCCGAAGAACAGGTTCTTGGCTATTTCAGTGTATCGGCAGTCTCTTCTCAAAGAATTTTTATTAAAGATAATTTTGCAGGATTTAAAGATCTTTATTCAAGTTGCCCTTATGCTACTGTTTCAATAAATGCTACAATCAGATATCTGGGGATCATTTATTGGGTAATAATCTGGAATTATGATGAGGGAACAAAAACTTACACGGATCAGTATCGATGCGCTGACTGTACAACAAGGGGAACAACAGAGAAACCGGATTTCTGGCCCGATTGAAATTAATGACCAACAGATGAAACTGGTAATATGATAAAACATTCACTGGTAATAGTTCAAATACTCCTCTTTTTCAACCCGGAACCTCTTATATGCGGTATGCAACAGAATTTTCCTGTCAATAATAAGGCTGTTCCCTGTGAAAATATTTTTATTCATACGGACAGGGAAGAGTATATTGCCGGTGAAAATTTCTGGTTTGCTGCCTATCTATTTGACAGACAAAATAATAATTGTCCGGGTAGAAGCAATATTGCGTATATTGAGCTGCTGAATTTTGATAATAATCCTGTTGTACAAAAACGGATCAGGATAGATAACGGATTTGGACAGGGATATTTCCAGATACCTGATACTCTCAGTTCCGGTAGTTACATCCTCAGGGCATACACCAATCTGATGAAGAATTTCTCTCCTGAAGGGTGTTTTATGAAAAATATCAGTATTTATAATTCATTTGTCAAAAGTGGATTTCGAAGGAGATCTTATCCCGGAAAGATGTCAGATATAGATTCTGAAACTAAGGCTGGATCTGTTGGTCCTGAGAATAATTCTTTAGTAGGTACTGATACTTTGAGGCATAGTACACCAGGACAATTTATTTCGGTACATTCACCTGACATTTGTAAAAAAAGGGAGAAAATAACAATTGAGATTGAGGTTGATAAGACTTTTGTTTTGCAACTTGAGAAAGCTAAATTAAGTATCTCTGTTGCTTCTCAGGGGAGTTCATCCGAAATCATGAGTATCTATGATTATATGCTTTCGGGGTCAAATTCCGGAAAATGGACAGAGGAAGAATCATTACATAATGATTTCAGATACAAACTTGAAGAAAATGGACACTTTCTGTCGGGCAGGCTCATATCTCAGAATCAGAATGTGAGTTTAAAGGATCAGATTGTATTTCTTTCCGTTCCCGGAAAAGTGGCAGTTTTTCAATATGCTATCACAGACGAAGAGGGTAATTTTACTTTCTTGCTGGAAAATGATTGGGAACAGAAAGACATGGTTGTTCAACAATCCGGTAATGTTAACAATAATCTGATCAGGATTGGATCACCTTTTTGGGACGAGTACCTGGAATATCAAGAGTATGGAGATACAATAATTTCATATATGCCGGCACATATTTCAGAGTGGAGCGTTAATAATCAGATCGCGAGAATATATGGTACTGTATCAACAGGAGGTCCGGGTTATCCGACAGGTGAACGAACAAGATCTGCAAGGTTTTACGGAATACCTGATATGGAACTGATAATGGCTGATTATATTTTACTACCGGTTATGCAGGAGGTGTTTTTTGAGCTCATCCCGGGTGTTTCCATGAGAACAAGGAGGACACGTTATGGTATAACTGTATCTAATCCCTTTAATAACAAGCCTTATGAAGCTGATGCGACATTAATGGTTGATGGAGTCATTATTTACGACCCGGCTATTATTATTGATATGAATCCTGAGATTGTTGAACGAATTGATATAGTAAGAACTGAACATATTGTTGGAGGTTACCATTTCTATGGAATTGTCAACGTGATTACAAAATCAGGCAATTTTAATTCTCTTCTATTACCTGAAAATGCAGTGAGGTTCCAGCATAGTCTGTTCGATCCTGAAATTCCATTCGTCTCACCTGATTATTCCACTACGGAGATGAAGAATAGCAGAATTCCTGATTTCAGGAATACCCTTTACTGGAACCCGTCAGTGGAACCTGATGAAGAGGGAAAAGCCAGAATCGAGTTCTGGACATCTGATTATATCTCGGATTATATTATCAGTGTTCAGGGGATGACCACAGACGGTCAGGCTATTTCATTTAAGAAAATCCTGAAGATCGAATAGACACTTACAGCAAACCTGGATCTGTCACAAAATGAACATAGTAGGAGCAACTAGAAATTTCTGGTTTAACAAAAAGCGTGTAACTCCGTGCCAGCCCCGTGTAACGCCGTGGTTTCATATTAACGAGTTAAACATTCATTAATTAGTAATCACAAATTTTTTATTCATAACATATTCAAAATATTTTCATAATTTTCTTTTTTAAACCAACAGGATTATGAAAAGAGAAAACAAAACAACCCGTCGCGAGTTTATTGCCAAAACAGGCCTTGTAACTGCAGGAGTTGCGCTTGGTGCTACCGGACTGAGCGCTGCAAGCTATAACCGGATCAAAGGAGCAAATGATAAAATCAATGTGGGATTTATCGGTCTGGGTAACCGGGGTTCTCAACTGCTGGCGCTCTTTATGAGTCAGCCGGATGTGCAGATCGCAGCTTTCTGTGATGTTTACGAATCATATATGATCCGTAACCGTAACCTGGTTGATCCACGGTATATTAAAGATCTGGGTGGTCAGATTCCCCGTATGGGTGAAACTTTCCCGAATGATATAGAAAAATATCCGGATTTTCGTAAATTGCTGGAAGATAAAAATATAGATGCTGTATGCATAGCTACTCCGGACCACTGGCATGCCATACAGACAATACAGGCTGTAAAAGCAGGGAAAGATGTTTATGTGGAGAAGCCTCTTACAATGACCATCCGGGAGGGACGGGCAATGGTAGATGCCCAGACTGAAACCGGGCGTGTTGTGGCCGTTGGTCTTAACAGGAGGGGAGCTGTAGTCTATCAGAAGCTTGCAAAAGAAGTGCTTGCAGGTAAGATCGGCAAGGTTTCAGTCGGCAGTGCTTTCCGGATTAACAATATGTATCCGAAGGGTATAGGAAAACTGAAACCTGAAGATCCTCCAAAAGACCTTAACTGGGATATGTGGCTGGGACCACGGGCATACAGGCCTTACCAGTATAATATCTCACCGTATATGTTCCGCTGGTGGAGCGATTACTCAAGCCAGATGGGAAACTGGGGGGTCCATTATATGGACGTTATACGCTGGATGATGGGTGAGAGAGCCCCTGTTGCCATCAGTGCGCACGGCGGAAAATACGTTGTTGAAGATGACCGTACAATACCAGATACCATGCAGGTGACATTTGAATTTGCCTCCGGGGCGATAATTAATTTCTGTATATATGAAGCAAGTGGAGGTAACCTCTTCCAGTATGGTGAAGTGGAGCTACGTGGCACTCTAGGAACTCTTAACGCAAATGAGGGAGGTTACCGCATAACTCCCACACGTAATGGCCAGTTCCAGACCTTTAAGAATACTCTTGAAGCTGAGGAGTATAGTATGAAAGACATGGTTCTTCCTGATGGCAGCAGCGGTAACAGCACCGGTAACCTGGTCAGGAATTTTCTTGATTGTGTCAAATCGCGAAACACTCCCTTATGCCCGCTTGAGGAAGGTCACCGCTCAACAAGCTTTGCTCATCTTGCCAATATAGCTCTCGAGACACGCCAACGACTCGAATGGGATCCGAATAAAGAACTTTTCACCAACAGCAACCAGGCAAATAAACTTCTGCATTATGAATACCGCAATCCCTGGAAACTTTAAAGAAAATTATAGTATAAAAGAAAAAAAACTTACACAGAGGAAATCCGGAGAACCACAGAGAACCATAGAGGTTTTTACTCTGTGAAACTCTGTGCTTCTCTGTGGAACTCTGTGTAAGTTCTTAAAACATAAAAAATTGAACAGGAAAATATAAATCATGATACAGAACCGAAGAGAATTTATTTCAACAATTGCCGCAGCGGGAGCTGTGATACCGTTCACATCAATCTTTAAAACAGGAATTTCCTCGATGACTGATAACGGGTTCCCTGTAAGGCTATTCTCGAAGCCTATCGACAGGTATGATTTCGGCTTCATGTGTGAGTGTCTTGTAAAATCAGGAATTGGAGGCTTTGATCTGACTGTTCGCCCGGGAGGCAAGGTTGAACCTGCCGAAGTTGAATTAAAGCTTCCTGGGCTTGTTGATGAGGCAAAAAAATACAGGCTAACCCTTGATATGATAGTCTCCGGGATCACTTCAGCCGATGATCCGCTAACCGAAAGAGTACTTAAAACGGCCTCTTCATTAGGTGTAAAACATTACAGGTTAGGTTATTACAATTTCGATTTCACGGCAGGAGTATGGGAATCCCTCCAGAAATGTAAAGCTGCTTTAAAAGGTATAGTAGAACTTAACAGGAAGTATAAAATCCATGGAGATTATCAGAATCATGCCGGGACAAGGGTAGGGGGTCCGGTGTGGGATCTTTATGAACTGTTGAAGGATTTCCCTCCTGAGTATGCCGGATGCCAGTACGATGTAAGGCACGCCATGGTGGAAGGAGCCAATGCCTGGATTGTTGGAATGAGGTTGATCGCACCATATATTGGCACACTTGCAATAAAGGATTTCACATGGATAACAGGTTCCGGCAGACCACGAGCTGTCACCGTTCCACTGGGTGAAGGAATGGTTGACTGGGACCTTTTCTTCAAAACAGTAAAAGAGTTGAATATCTCAGTGCCGGCAACTCTTCACGTGGAATATCCCCTGCTCGAAAGAGAAGAGGAAAAGCTTTCTCTGTCGCAACAACAGGAGATAATTGTGAGGAAGCTTAAGAAGGATATGGATTACCTGAAAAACTATCTTAACAAATACCAATTGATCTGACATGTCTAAGCAAAACCGAAGAACTTTTATAAAGGGAACCATGCTGGCAGCCGGGGCTGCCATTGTAACCAATCCACTCGATTACCTTGTTGCAGGATGCACCGGAGTTGCTCCGAAAAATATCCGTATTTCACGGGTCAGCACCAATTTCGAACGTGAGCCGTTGATACGCCCCTTCGGATTTAAAGGTGGTTACATGACAGAGATTTGGCAATCAGCAGCATACATGGAGAGTGATTCAGGCAATCATTCTGTGGGTTTATGTACCCAGAGCGTTCTGTGGTCTGATGCACAGGTATTTGCAAACCATTCAGAGAGTGGTGGTAACGCCATGATGTATGCAATGACGGAAAAGGCTATGCAGGTAGTTAATGGACAGAGTTTTACGTCACCTGTAGATCTTCTGGATATTCTCTATCCCGAGGTTTATGAATATGGGAAAAAGATTACTTCAAATCCGGATCTGCGGAAAACTTTTGCTCTTAATGCACTTGTCGGAGTTGATAATGCAGCCTGGCTATTGTATGCAAAAGAAAATGGTATTACAACCTTTGATAAACTGATACCGCCGGCATATAAAAAAGCTTTGTCTCATCACCATAACAAAGTTGCAGGCATTCCTTTGATGGCCTACACAATACCCATAGATGAAATAAAAGAAGCAACCGACCAGGGATACTTTTTCATGAAGATAAAAATAGGGCAACCAGGTACCCAGGAAGAGATGCTTGAAAAAGACAAAGAAAGATTAACAGCTATACATACTGCAATTGGCAATGTAGAAACAGATTATACTGCAAATGGAAAGCTGCCCTACTATTTTGATGCCAATGGCAGGTATGAAAAGAAAGATACTCTGCTGAAACTTCTTGACCATACACGTCAGATTGGAGCATTTGATCAGATAGCAATTATTGAAGAGCCTTTTGCCGAGGAGATGGAGATTGATGTGAGTGACATTCCTGTGCGTCTGGCAGCGGATGAAAGTGCTCATACAGTAGAAGATGCAGTCAAGCGGATTGAGATGGGATATAAAGCAATGGCTTTGAAAGCAATAGCTAAAACATTGAGCATGACCATGAAAATTGCTCAGGCTGCCTATGACCGTGATATCCCGTGTTTCTGTGCCGACCTCACTGTTAATCCTGTTCTGGTTGAGTGGAATAAGAACGTTGCTGCTCGGCTACCATCATTCCCGGGCATAGGTGACCTGGGGCTGGTGGAGAGTAACGGTCATCAGAACTATAAGAACTGGGACACCATGTTAGGTTATCATCCCCGTAAAGATGCTCCGTGGGTAAGCGTAAGAGATGGTGTTTATGAACTGGACAATGATTTCTATCGTACAGGTGGAGGCATTTTTGATCCTATACCTCACTATGAGGAGATGTTTGCTTCACATTGATATCAAGTAGTTGCAGCTTCAGGAGGAATCCAACGTCTTATTACCCCGTCGAGTCCTTCAGTTTCTGTCGCGCACTGCAGAATATATCATCCTCAGCACTTCGCTGTTGATGAACCTGTTGTTTGCATCGTCCCAGATAAGCACCGGTTCCCCTGTTCTGGCCGCAATATTAGGAATATGGACATGCAATGCTGCGGTCCATATCAATATGGTTAATAAGGTTATTTTTATTTTATTTATCATCTACGGGCTATGGATTTAAGGCTTTTCGTAAATTTATAAAAATTAATTAAGCATTCCTTACCAATAACCTTACAGACAAATTATATGAAAACTCAGAATCGCATGAACCGCCGAAAGTTTGTAAAATCAACAGTATTGGCAGCAGCAGCCACTGCAATTGTACCCGGCCTTATCACAAGATGTTCCAGAACACCTCAACCCATGAAGCGTGTTTTCGGGAAACTTGGATTTGAAGTCACTACACTGGGTCTGGGTGGTCAGGCATCAATACAATGGACACCTGACGATGTCGACCCGGTCAAGATCATACTTAAAGCCTTTGACTTGGGCATAAACTATTTCGATACTTCTAACCTGTACGGACCAAGCCAGCTAAATTACGGTAAGGCTTTCAGGAATTTGAAACTTGTTCCAGGTGAGTCAGTCTATGATGAGAACCTGAGAAAATCAATATTTCTTACCACCAAAACCCACCTGAGGTATGCAAAGGGCGGTGAAGAAGTTGAAGGTGTCTCCAACAGGACTAACGGAGAACCGGGAACCCATACTATTGATGACCTGCGGCGTTCTCTGTCGCAGATGTTTGGTGACGGAAATGGAAATTATCCCGAAGGATCCTATGTTGATCTTGTGCTCTTTCATAACCTGAACAGGAAAGAAGAAGTTGATGCCATATATGAAGGGCTGGATAATCCTGATCCATCTGCCGAGAGGATAGGTGCTCTGGCAGCCCTTCGTGATTACCGGGATGGAACCAATCTAACAGGTTTAAATCCCCGTAATGAAAAACTAATACGGCATATAGGTTTCTCAGGGCATTTCGACCCATCAGTTAATATGTACATGATTCAACGCGACCGGACCAATCTGCTCGACGCTATGCTTGTAGCCATCAATGCAAATGACAAGCTGATGTTTAATATGCAGTATAATGTGATCCCGCTGGCAGCAGCCAAAAACATGGGAGTTATAGGGATGAAGGTGTTTGCCGACGGAGCCATGTACACCAAACCAGCCGAATGGTCTAACAGAAGTGAGCATGTTGTTCGTACAGTTGGGGATAACCGCCTGCCAAGCCGGTCACTTATTCAATATGCTCTGACAACACCAGGTGTACACCTGGTCATAACAGGTATCGGACAGGTTAGCGATGAATATGCAGAATGCCAGCTAAGTAATAACCTCGATGCCGCACAGATTTTGCCTGACGGACTTACTGAATCTGAACGGACTGAAATTGAAGAGATGGCGAAAAAGGCAAAGGAAGGTAAAACCAATTATTTCCAGTTACCATCAATTTCATTAACAGCACCAGGAGAAGTCATTGTTAAGCAGAACATTGAGAATAACGTCAGGAATATTGTATTAGGTTGGAGCACAGCATTTGCCGCCGATGCTCCGCTTAAGAGCTATGAGATCTGGCGTGACAACAATATCGCCGGTGAGCTTCCGTTCAGCCCGCAGCTTACTACGGACCATTTAACCTGGTCCGAATCGCTGTCTGATAATACAGCCCATACCTACAAAATAAAAATTATTGACAGCACAGGGAGAGAAGCCCTTTCTGAACCAGTTTCAATTGAAAACGTATAATAATCAGAGTTCAACATACATCTCGACCCGGTAAATATCTCTACCTGCTTGATATTTACCAGACTTTCATCTTCAGAGAACCCTTTCCAGGTTTTTCAAAAGGCCCCGGTGAGGGATTTAATTCTGAGCGTTTATTACCATTATAGTCCGTTTCAATTCTTAATGGTGATCCATCGGGATTTTCAAATTCGGCTTTTGGCATTTTTACTTTACCGAGTGCTGATGTGGTTACTAACTGTGTTTTAATATCTTCAATGTTTTCATCTAAATTGAAGGTAATGAATATATTACTGCCTTCCTCTGTTATTTCTACAGAAGGTTTGAAATCGGGGTTTTCGATGTAACTGGATTCACCTTTGTAGTGTACAGCCTTATTATAATAAACGTTTCCGGATATCCACACAGGCAGCTTTGCATTACTGTAACCGGCCAATCCGTATTGATACCTTGCATCCTTTGTTAATACTTCTTCAGGATATCCAAGAAAGATATTATTGTAATACCTGTCATCACCCGAAAAAATTGTGGATAATCCTGCAATTGATGTGGAGTGTGGTAAATGATAGGGAGTAAAGCGATTGGGTTCGGGCCACATACAAAGCATACCTGCAATGAGGTTATGCACAATTGCACTTCCCTGGGATTGTGTGCGAATACCCACAGGTGACAGAAAAAGATTATTGTCGATCAGAGTAGGTCCGTGGTTTACTTCCATGAAGAGGTCTTCAAGATCATTGTGATACAACAGGTTTTTTGAGACGCGTGTTCCCTGTGCCATCCAGTCAAGCCATATGCCACGGCCTGTATTATGGATGCGATTCTTTAAAATTTTAGTGTCAATCGCAGCATGGAATTTTATTCCTCCGATCTCGGCTCCGGTGAACTGTCTTTTTGTCCATATGTGATGGATATGATTGTTTTCAACCGTACTGAAAGCTGCGCCCATGCTTCCGCACATTCCTGTTTGTTCGCAGTTAAATATCTCATTATTTCTTACGATATGTGATCCAATATTCTCTTTGCTCCATCCATTTCTTAATGTATTGAATGTCACCTCGATATAATGGAGTGAACCATCAATACTTCGATCTGCTGACCATACATTATGGCCTGTACCACGTTCTTTCCCGAGTGTTATACCGGAACATTTTGAATCACAAATGACATTGTTCTCAATTATCCACCCTTTATTCCAGTGTGTCGCTATCATTCCTATCTGCTCAGCGGTTGGCGCTCCCCATTGAGTGGCAGCCTGACTGATATGAAACCCTCTGATCGTAATATAGTTAATCCCCGGTTTAGCGGGATAAAAACATGTTCTTCTGGTACTTATCTCAACCAACTCTTTATTGGGATTGAATTCGTGGAAGTTAGCCCAGATGGTAGTATTGATCTCATCGCTTTCGCAGTACCATGTGTAAGTTGAACCTTCCTTATCTTTGGTCCTTTCAAATGGTACAGGATTAAAAACTTCTTCAAGCTGCACCTTTTCATATAACGACTTGCCGTTCAGGAATACTTCACCGGTATGATGAATCCTGCCATAGTCAGTAAACCAGTCACCGTTGATTGAATCCTGATAGGGATTATAATCTCCAAAAAATGAGTTCGGAATAATTACTTTCCATACCCCATCTTTTTCCCTTTTCCAGCCTTTTATTAATTCAGATCCTTTGATCTCCACTTTTTCTCCGGCAGCAGCCTGGTAGACTATTCTTTTATTATCGCTTTCTCCTCCCCTGGCAGGATTAATCCATTCACGATATATCCCTGCATGAACAGTTATAACATCGCCAGGTTGTGCAATTTGAGCGGCATGGTTTATTGTTTTAAACGGCTTTGTGAAAGAACCATCATTGTTATTGCTGCCATTTACGGAGACATGGTATTCTCTGGCATTGGCTATTGTCGTTGTCAGTAGAAATAAAATGTATAAGCAAAAAGCAATTTTTTTCATAGGATTAAAAATTTATAGCTTTTTATCTCAGAGAAGGTACTATTTATGATTAACCGGATAACTTTTTTTCCTCTTCAAGTATTGATTCACTTGCGGCAGCTTCACATCGTAAGATTCCGATTTCTTTATATGTCAGGAGATCGGCAGGCGTGCGTACACCACAGGTTACCTTACAGTACACTATTATATACAAGGTATGGGAACTAATATTCAATTCCAAATCTTTCGGATTCACAAACGGGATGCTCCGGATAATTAAAAACAACTCATGTCAAATTTTTGGTTTAATTAATTCCAAATTTAAGAATATCTGACTTAACTCTTTTTATTTTTGACAGGACTAAAACATTCTGGGCACTAATAACTTGAAACATTAGATAATTTCAGAATAAAGTTGTATTTTAGTTAAAATTAAGCCAATGAAAACCAGCAATTTAATCTTACTATTACTGTTCATGCTCATTGTGACAGTAATAGTAACCTGCACCAGCAGGAAGCCTGTGTCTGAGGCTTCCGGACCTTTCACCTCGGACATTGAATCATTCAGGCAGTACCATTACCCCGAGTGGTTCCGTGATGCTAAATTCGGGATCTGGGCTCACTGGGGCCCACAGGCTGTACCACGTCAGGGCGACTGGTATGCCCGTAAGATGTATGAGTCTGATATTGTCAATCGCAGTACTAACCAGTCGACCGGAAAAACAAGCAGGGAGTATCTCTATCATGTTGAACATTACGGACATCCCTCAGAATTTGGTTACAAGGACATAATACCTCTGTGGAAGGCTGAGCGTTGGGACCCTGAACAGTTGATGGCCTTGTATAAAAGGGTAGGTGCCAGATATTTTGTAAGTATGGCATCCCATCACGATAATTTTTTCCTATGGGATTCAAAAGTCCACAGATGGAATTCAGTAAGGATGGGACCTATGAAAGATGTGGTAGGCTTATGGCAGCAGGCTGCGCAAAAAGAAGGACTCCGGTTTGGGGTTTCGGAACATCTTGGAGCCAGCTTTACATGGTTCCAGCCAAGCCATGGTGCTGACAAAACCGGTCCAATGAAGGGTGTGCCTTACGATGGGGCAAATCCTGAATACCAGGATCTTTATCATAAGAAAACAGCACCCGATGATTTTGCCTGGTATACTAAGGATTCTGCAAATCATCAAAACTGGCTCGCGAGCATAACGGAACTTATTGATATGTATCAACCTGACCTTTTATATACTGACGGTGAACTGCCTTTCGGCGAGGTTGGAAGGACTATGCTTGCTCATTTTTACAACCAGGACATAATTAAAAACGACGGTAAGCTGGAGGCTGTTTATACATGCAAGCATCTTGTTTCAGAAGGAAGATGGGTGAGAGATATTGAAAGAGGTGCAATGGATTCAATCAGTGTTGATCCATGGCAGACAGATACCTCAATTGGTGACTGGTATTACAGGACCGGACAGAAATATATGACCGGAACTGAAGTAATTCAGATGCTGGTCGATATCGTAAGTAAAAACGGCAACCTGTTGCTCAATGTTGTTCAGACTCCTGAAGGGGATCTTGAACAGGATGTTCTTGATATTCTTGAAGAAATAGCCAGGTGGACCCCGGTAAATGGGGAGGGAATCTATGGCACTCGTCCCTGGAAGGTATATGGCGAGGGACCTTCAATTAAAAAACAGGAGAAAGGAAGATTCGGAGGAGTAAGGGATGTAAGACCATACGAATCAACTGATATCAGGTTTACAACCAAAGACGGTATATTGTTTGCATTTTGTATGGATACACCGACTACTGATATCAGAATATCTTCTCTGGGGAAAAACTCAGGACTTACTGATAAAAAAGTGAAGTCTGTGTCTATACTGGGGAGCAATGAGAAGCTAAAGTGGGAACAGGAAGATGATGCGCTGATAATTGTCAGACCTTCGGTATTACCTGATTGGCATGTGGTTACATTTAAAATTAAATTAAGATAATCCTTATGTCCAAAAGAAACCTGTTATTTTTTCCCATGTTAATACTCCTACTTTCGGTGTCACAGGGACAAACAGGATCCCTTTCAGTGCAACACAGAATGATGTTTGGAGATACTTCCAGGATTGGAGTTCCATTTTCAAAGGATCCGCATATTTTTAGGGATAAAAACGGTAAAACATACTTATTTTACCAGGGGAATAACGATAATGGTAAAACATGGTTTATTTCAAATGTCGAAGTAAAATGGAATAAATCAGGGCCATACCTGAAGAAATAGAAATTGATCGGAATTCAGGCTTCTTATACAGCACCGCGATTAGGTAATTGCATTTATGGAATAAAATAATTAGCTTATGAGTTTAAAATGAATTTGTTGATATGAGAACACAACTGCTTATCAGTCTGATATTTGTAATTTTCATTTCCGGTCAGTATTACATAACCGGACAGCAAATTTACATTTCTCCTTCCGGGAATGACAATAATCCGGGTACAACTGACAGACCACTTGAATCTCTCAAGGGAGCACGCGACAGGGCAAGAGAACTGCGGAAGGTCAATGTGAATGACAATCCTATTGAAATAATTGCCCTTGCAGGTGAGTATTTCTTAACAGAACCCCTTGTATTAACTACTGAAGATTCCGGAACACCGGAAGGACCACTTGTTTTCAGATCTCAAGAAGGTAAAAAAACCAAATTCACAGGAGGTATAAGGATAATCGGATTTGAAAGAGTAAACGAAAAACTATGGAAAGTATTCATCCCTGAGGTTGCCCGATATGGCTGGTATTTTGAGCAATTATATGTTAATGGTACCAGGGCAAAAAGAGCAAGGACTCCAAATGAAGAATTCTTATTTATTAAAGGTGTAAGCGAGACTGTTGTTGAAAAGGGATCGGGCAGGGCTCCGGAGCTTGCGGTTCAGAAAATACTGATTGACAGCGCGGGACTAGCCCTGTTCAAATCGGTTTCACCGGGAGAGATGGATGATGTTATACTCACTTTCTATCATAAATGGGATAATACAAGAAAACATATTTATGATTTCAATCCCGACCAATCAGCAATTTATACTATTGGTACAGGGATGAAACCATGGAACTCATTCGATAATAAAACCCGTTATTTTGTTGAGAACTACAGGGAAGCCCTTGATGCCCCTGGTGAATGGTATCTCGAACGGTCGGGGAACCTCTGGTATGTACCGCGAGAAGGTGAGAATATATGGAACAGTACTTTTTATGTGCCTGTTATAGAGCAATTTGTTATTATTCAAGGGGATGAATCAACCGGAAAACAAGTGGAGAATATTCTGTTTAAGGATATTGTTTTTCAGGTATCCGGATATCATATACCTGAAAAAGGAAATGAGGCAGCTCAGGCTGCTTCTCCGGTTGATGCTGTGATAAAACTGGATTTTGCAAATAATATAACTTTTCAGGATTGTGAAATCACCAATACAGGTATATATGCTTTCTGGTTCAGGAGAGCATGCAGTAACTGTACTGTTAATCGCTGTTATTTACATGACCTCGGTGCAGGTGGTGTTAAGATAGGTGAGACAATAATTCGGTCTGATGCACAGGAAATTACAAATAATATTACTGTCGATAACAATATAATAAGAAATGGAGGACATCTGTTTCCGTGCGCTGTGGGGATTATAATTTTTAATGCCAGCGATAATAAACTGACGCATAATGAAATAGCAGATTTCAGGTATTCGGGCATCTCGGTTGGTTGGGTATGGGGTTATGCACATAGTCCTTCGAAAAGTAATATAGTGTCGTTCAACCATATACATCACCTGGGGTGGGGCGAATTGTGCGATATGGGAGGTGTTTATACGCTGGGAGCTTCGGAAGGAACATCGGTATCTAACAATGTTATTCACCATGTTTATTCTTTTGACTACGGAGGGTGGGGGCTCTATACTGATGAAGGATCCTATGGCATAACAATGGCTAATAACCTGGTTTATGCCTGTAAGAACTCCGGATTTCACCAGCATTACGGGAAAGAGAACATTATCAGGAACAACATATTTGCTCTGAACATCAGAGCTCAGCTCCAGGCAACAAGAGTTGAGGAGCACAGATCAATTTCCTTTACCAATAACATAATATATTTTAATACTGGCAGTCTGTTAAGCAGCAACTGGCATAAATTCAATTTATTATCGGATTATAACTGCTACTGGGATGCCAGAACAAAAGATGTTAGCTTCGCTGGCCAGTCATTTTCCGACTGGCAAAAATCAGGTAAAGATGTCCATTCAATAGTTGCTAATCCTCTATTTGTGAATCCTTCAGCTTATAATTTTCATTTTAAAAGACTTTCAGTGGCAAAAAAGATAAAATTTACACCATTCGATTATTCAGAGGCAGGGGTATATGGGTTTGAAGAGTGGAAAAGTCTTGCCCGGTTTGACTATGAGCTGGAAATGAAATTCAATAATAAGGTAGATAAATTAGAAATGAAAGCTAAAGAATAAATTGAACATGAAATCCTCCTTAAAACCTGACTTTAGTCAGATCCTTCGCTGGTTTTTAACAATTATCCGAATCCTTATAGGGTGGCACTTTTTGTATGAAGGTGTAATAAAAATTGTTGCAGGTGACTGGAGTTCAGCTCCTTACCTGATAGGCTCAAAATGGATCTTTGCTCCATTATTCAATGCTATGGCAGACAGCACAGCCATCATCGCTGTTATTGATTTTCTTAATGTATGGGGTATGATACTCGTCGGGCTGGGCCTTATGCTGGGGTTGATAACCAGGTGGGCGTGTGCCGGCGGTGCACTGATGCTCTTATTCTATTTTGTGGCTTATCCTCCTTTCCCGGGATATATGTTTGGAGTTCCAGTCGAAGGTAACTATATGTGGGTGAATAAAAACCTTATTGAGCTTTTTGTTCTGACCGGATTTATATTCCTTTCATCGGAATACCATTTTGGTATCGACCGCCTCTTTTTGCGATGGAAGGAAGCAAAGGCGCGTAAGCCTGTTCCTGATCTCACTTCAGAAAGTAAGGGAGGCTTGGGCAGGCGGGAGGCAATTAAAGACCTTATTACTGTCCCTGCCATTGGTGCTTTTGCATATGCATTTTACCGGAAAAGAAAATGGGATAGTTTTGAAGAGAAGCTGTTGAAAGTTGAAGGTATCGATGCAAATTCCAGCGCTACTTTGCTAAGTTTCAATTATTCAACTCTGAGCGACCTGAAGGGACAGGTGCCGAAAGGGGCTATCAGATATACTGATATAAACGGTAAGGTTGCACAGTTTGAACTCAGCCGGCTCATCATGGGGGGGAATCTTATCGGAGGATGGGCTCATGCACGCGACCTTATCTATGTTTCGAAGCTTGTGAAAACATATCACACTGATGAAAAGGTAATACAGACATTGGCATTGGCTGAAAAGTGTGGGATAAATGCCATCATAACCAATCCGCAGCTTGGAAGAGTCTTTCAGAAATATAAGCATGAATTCAAAGGAAAGATGAAGTTTATTTCTGATTGTGGTATCGGCCTTGACTTTCAGAAAGGCATAGCTATGTCTCTGGCTGTTGACTCCGATGCATTCTATTGTCAGGGTGAAATAACCGATCGCTGGACGAACGAGGAGTATGATGATGGTTCCGGAAGAACCGTTGCTCAGCGCATGGAATTGATCCGTATGGGATTGGAAGAGATACGGAGACATGGAAAACCTGCAGGTATCGGAGCCCACAGAATTGAGGCTATAAAGGTTTGTGTTGAGCATGGATTAAAGCCGGATTTCTGGGTAAAAACCTGCCACAGTCATAAATACTGGTCAGCTCAACCGGATTCTGAATGGAAAGACAATATGTTTGATTACAATCCGGAAGAGACAATCAGGTTTATGGCTACGCTTGAGGAACCGTGGATTGCCTTCAAGGTTCTGGCTGCAGGGGCAATCAGGCCTCAGGAGGGTTTGAGATATGCTTATACTAATGGTGCCGATTTTATATGCCTCGGGATGTATGACTTCCAAATTGTTGAGGATGTAAACATCGCCCTTGAGGCTCTCTCCCAATCCAAAGAACGGCAACGTCCATGGATGGCTTAACATTATGAAGTAAAGTTTCAGCACATTTAACAAATCTCTTTTAAAATCATGAAATTAAAAACAGGTATTTGCTGTATATCAGTAATATTCCTTTTAATTATCCACTCATGCAGGGAAGAAGCTCCATCAGTCACATATAATTTTGATTCATTGAACAACCGTATCTGGATAGGCGAGGATTTCTGGACAGTACCTCTGGAAGACTGGAGATTAAAAGACGGACGAATTGAATTCACAGGGAATGGACAACAGGGTACATGTACTGTTTTACCATATGTTATGAGCGAGCGGGAAGAATCTTTCAATATATCAGTCGACATGGGTTTGATTGAGAAAGGACTCAACGAAGGAGCTGTCGGTTTAACTATCGGTTCAGAAGCACTGGAAGAAGACGATGTCAGGGCGGCAATTTTCTTTGGCACAGGAATAAATGCCGGTGTAAGTACTGAAGGATATGCCTTTATTGATCAAAAAAGAAAACAATTACCTGACGATTTTGATTTTGATCACTTCAGGATTAAAATCAGTGGAAACAAATCTTCTGATGGTTACATGATTCAGTTAAATGTCGTTGATACCGGTGGAAACTCACTGGCAGAGCTATCCGCAAAATATGACAATCCATTCTCCGGGATTATTCAGGTTGTAAATAATTTCAGGCATGCCGGATCAAAGAATAATGGTCCGAAATTCTGGTATGATAATCTGAGCATAGACGGCCCTAAATTCATATATGAACCCGAAAACCGCTTTGGGCCTGTACTTTGGGCAATGCATACATTGAGTCGCAACACATTGAAGATTTCGGTGCAATTTCCACCTGTTGGAGTTAATGATAACCAGTTGGTGGAATTACAGATCAGGGACAGGAAGGAATGGGTAACTGCAGGTTCCGAAAAAATAGATCCTGATGCAAGAAGTGCAATTTTTAAAATTGAAAACTGGAATTCCTCGGAAGAAAAGGGCTACAGGATTTTATTTCCGTATAAAGATGTTTCCGGAAATGAAACAGTATACGAATACACAGGTAAAATAAGGAAAGAACCTGTTGATTGTCCGTTAAATATGGGAGCACATACCTGTCAGTATTATACAGGTTTTCCCTATTCGCCTCTTGTTAAAAATCTTGAATTGAAAAAACCTGATATTCTCTATTTTTCGGGGGATCAGATTTATGAGGCCAACGGAGGTTATCCTATTAAGAGAGAACCTGAGGACACTGCAATACTGAATTATCTGGGAAAATGGTATATGTTTGGATGGGCTTTTGGCAACCTGATGCGTGATGTTCCGACCATATGTACTCCTGATGACCATGATGTGTTTCAGGGTAACCTGTGGGGCGGAGGGGGTACACCTAAACCTGCCGGACAAATGAATACTGACGACTATACCGGGTTTACTCAGACGGTTAAAATGGTGAATGTGGTAAACCGAACCCAGTGTGGTCATTTGCCTGATCCTTATGATCCTGAGCCAATTGAACAGGGGATGAGTGTATGGTACACAAGCCTTAATTACGGAAGAATAAGTTTTGCCATTGTCAGCGACAGGGTCTTTAAATCTGGCCCGGACCTGGTTGCAACATGGGAAGGACGTAAGGATCATATTAAAGAACCTCTTAAAGATCCTTCAGTAATCGATAAACCTGATCTGGAGTTTCTGGGGAAGAGACAGGAAACATTTCTGGATAACTGGATCAGGGACTGGAAAGATGTTGATATGAAAGTACTGTTGTCGCAAACCCTCTTTGCAAATGTAGCCACCCATCACGGGCAGCATGATGCTTATCTGTTGGGCGATATGGACTCGGGAGGATGGCCTAAAAGAGCGCGTGACAGGGCAATAGAAATAATACGAAAAGCTTTTGTTTTTCATATTTCAGGCGACCAGCATCTGCCTTCGCTGGTTCATTATGGCCTTGATGATTTTCGCGATGCAGGATGGTGTTTCTGCACACCTGCC
This sequence comes from uncultured Rikenellaceae bacterium, assembly GCA_964596715.1. Classification (GTDB taxonomy): domain Bacteria; phylum Bacteroidota; class Bacteroidia; order Bacteroidales; family VadinHA17; genus LD21. The sequence continues at coordinate 39,192 of CAZQVL010000009.1, read as the reverse complement.
ATATCGGTCGGATATTCAAGATGGTTCCGTCCCGATGAGATGAGCTATCCGGTTAGTAACAGACCTGAGCTTGGTTTGCCCAATACAGGAGAGTATACGGATGCCTTTGGTAATTTAAACTATGTTTATGCAATCGGTAATCCTGGTAATTTTGGTGGGATACAGCATCGTTATGAGTATCAGAAGGTGAAAACTGCAGGCTTCGGTTTTGTTATATTTAATAGGGAAACACGTGATATAACCATTGAATCCTGGCGGTTTATAAGTGACATATTACACCCGGGTGAAGAAAGTCAGCATCCGGGATGGCCATTGACTATTAATCAGATGGATAATTATGGACGCAAAGCAATCGCCTGGCTGCCTGTGCTGAAAATTGAAGGAGAATCCGATCCTGTGGTGGAAATCATCAATCAGGTAACAGGTGACCTTGAGTATATCCTTCGGGTAAACGGGAATGAATTTATTCCGAAAGTATTTATTAGTAATGATAAGTACAAAATAAGGGTGGGTTATCCTGAGAAGGATCTTTATAAAGAGTTTGCTGATATTGATCCTGTTATTAATCGGGGTGAATCGGAATTAATTATTGATTTTAATTGAAGGCTGATAATAATCTGAGTATTTCAGATCCTTCAAACCATATTATTATTATATCAGGATAATGAAACAATTAAGTTTGCTGTTGCTTGTGCAATTACTCCTTTGCCTTTCGCAATGTAAACCTGATACAGAGGACTCACTTTACAAGGGCTTTTTGGATCCTCCTGCCGAAGCAAGACCTTTTGTCCGCTGGTGGTGGAATGGTAACCGTATAACGGAAGGAGAGATTAAAAGGCAGCTTAATGTTTTGCATTTTGCAGGAATAGGGGGAGTAGAGATCAATCCAATTTCCATGCCTGAACAAGCCGACACTACCGGTACTGAATCACTTACATGGCTGAGCCCTGAATGGAACCGGCTTCTTGCACTGGCAGCAGGAGAAGCAGGTAACAGGGGGATGATAACCGACCTGATAGTCGGTTCAGGCTGGCCCTTCGGTGGAGAGTTCCTTAAAGAGGACGAAATAGTACAAAGGGTTATTACTAACAGTATCAATTGTAATGGTGGTGACCAGATAAAAGAAAACAGGGAAAGCCTTCTGGAAAAAGCTCTCGCTGCACAGAACCGTCAGCAGGAAGGAGATGTCATGAGCAATGAAATATTTTTCATTTACCTGGTACCTGAATCAGTGAAAGAAACATCGGAGATTATTGATCTTGCCGGATACATTAAAGAAGGTAATGAATTTTTCTATCAGGTTCCTCCGGGACATTACTATTTTGTTTATGGAATACTTCAGAAAGGTCACCGTCACGTTCAGAATGGCGCACCTGGTGCAGCCGGACCGGTAATGGATCATTACAGGCGTGATGTAACACTCGCATACCTCAACCGCCTTAAAAAGATCAGTGAAGATACAGGTATACCATTGAGCAGGCTTATCAGGGTTCTCTTCTGCGACAGTATTGAGCTGGCCGGTTCGAACTGGTCCGACGGGTTTGAGGAGATTTTTTTCCGGACATACCACTACCGCCTCGAACCATATTTCCCTTTCATCTTTTATGAGTCGTACAGAGGTTATCCGGTGGAAAAATTTGATGAGGGCTTCAGTGATGAATTAAAGCGAGTCAGGTACGATTTCAATAAACTGATGGTCAGTGTATTTCTTGATAATTTCACAAGAACATTCCAGGATTTTTGCACCGAAAATGGACTGAAATGCCGGTACCAGGCTTACGGAACCCCTTTTTTAATGGGGATGATGGAGGGAAATATGATCTCTGATATACCGGAGAGCAATAACTGGATATATTCAGTAGATATGGAGACCGATGAGTGGATATGGAACCAGGACCATGGTTATATGATCTGGAACCTGTATGCCGCTTCAGGAGGACATCTTACAGGCAAAAAGATTATAAGCTGCGAGGCTATGACCAATACCAGGGGTGTTTTTAAAACCTCACTTGAGGAAATCAAGCGCCACGACGATATGAATTTTATTACCGGGATAAACCATTCTGTTTTACATGGTTATAATTATTCCCCGGCCGGAGCGGGTTTTCCGGGATGGATAAGGTTTGGAACTTACTTCAGCGAGCAGAACACATGGTGGCCTTACTTTTCAAAATGGGTTGAGTATAATGCCAGACTTTCGTATATATTCCAGCAATCGCAGCCGGTAAAGAATATAGCTGTGATAGGGCCGGTGGGCGATATCTGGAGTGAAAAGGGACTTACGAGAGTTCCTTTCCATACAGAACCATGGTATTGTTACAGATTGTGGGAACCGATTAGCCAGTCAGGAAGCTCATGCGATTACATCGATGAAAGAATCGTGGTTGATGGGAAAAAGGAGAAAAAAATGCTCAAATACGGACCAATGTCGTACCAGGCTATTTTCCTTTGCAATGTAAGGTCAGTTGAACCGGAAACAGCGCTTGCATTAAGGGATTTTGTTGAAAAGGGTGGAAAACTGGTATTTATTGACGGATTTCCTCAGAGATCACTGTCATTTAATAATGCAGCACAAAACGATCAGAGAGTCAAAGATATTTTCTGTGAAATAACGGCGAAATACCCCGACAGGGTCATCAGTGTTGACAAACCATCTTCACCGGATGAATTACTGGCATGGACATCAGACCTTTTAAACAGAATAAAAATAAGAAAGAATGTTATTATCAATAACACTGATAAGAATATTTTTCAGATAAAACAGGAGTACGGAAACAAGGATATTTACTTTTTTGTTAATTCAAACCGCTCAGAAAAAATAACATTTAATGCCGTTTTTCCGACTGGCAAAAAAACCCCATGGATATGGAATCCGGAAGATGGTACGAGAAAAGTCTTCCCATTCGACAAAAATAAAAGCGATCTTACTGTTGAATTACAACCTTTACAATCACTTTTACTGGTATTTGATCCTGATAGAAAGGGTAATCCCGTTAATGAGGACGATGAACCACAAAATTTATCAATGTCAACAGTTGATGGGCCATGGCAGGCAGAATTTCAACACGCTGACGGTCGTAATTTTGAGCGCACTTTTAATGAACTTAATCAGTTTGGGACATCAGATGATCCGGATCTGAATTGTTTTGCCGGAACAGTAAGCTATACAACAATCTTTAATTCGGATGGCCCAGGAGAGTGGCTCACATTAGACAAGGTTAGCAAAGGTGTAACAGAAGTTTACTTAAATGATGAATATGCAGGTATTAATTGGTATGGCAAACCACTATTTCATATCGACGACCTGCTGCTTAAGGGGGAGAACCGGCTTGAAATAAAGTACACAACCGTACTGAGCAACTATGTAAGAAGCATGATGGATAATCCGACTGCCATGAGATGGACAGAGGGGTATGATTTGATTCCTGCCGGAATTGAAGGTAGTGTAAAAATTATGAGATAAATGATGCATAATGAACATAATATGAAAAGTGATATTGAAGTCTGCTGGCCCGGGTCGGCAACCCGCAAGACGGGCTGTGTAAGTTCTTAAATTTGATTTTAACATAATTTATACCTTAACATGAAATACCCGTTAACAGCTTTATTTCTTTTATTGTTTGCCCTATCTGGTTGCAATAAAAAACCAACCGGGCCATATTTCGGTAACGGTTTCCACAACGGATGGGCAGATCAGCATTCAATTGTGATCTGGACCCGACTGACAGAAAATCCTGAAATGAATCGCACCGGCCCTGAGTTCCTTGTTCCTTCTGCAGAAGAACACCGGAGGCTGGATTCGCTGGCCGATCCGGATCTGATATACAAGAGGCAGATACCCGAAGGATATTCTCTTGATGAAATGGAAGGTGCCTGTCCGGGTTCTAACGGTGAGGTAAAACTGACCTGTTATCCTCTGAGAAATCCGGAAGAGAAGATTGAAAGAGACTGGTCTCCTGTTGATATTGAAAAAAATTTTACAAAACAATGGAGAATTGACAATCTCATTCCGGATACAAAATATGTTGTTGAGATTGCAGCAAGAAAGACCGGTATATCAAAGGTGTCGGCTCAGATATCAGGAGCATTCCGGACTCCTCCTGCACCTGACTCAATAAGCGATCTGACCTTTTGCATCGTTACATGCCATGACTATCCCCGACGGGATGACAGCATCAATGGTCATAAGATCTATAAGGCAATGATACAAATGTTCCCCGACTTTCTTGTTCACACAGGAGATATAGAGTACTATGATAAGCCTGGCCCCTTTGCTTTAACGGAAGAGCTGATGAGGTTTAAATGGAACAGGATCTTCGCTTTGCCCTACCAGCGCGATTTTTACAGGCAGGTGACAACCTATTTCATGAAAGATGATCATGATGCATTAACCAATGATGCTTACCCTGGTATGCGATATGGAACAGTTACGTGGGATCGGGGATTGGAAATATTTGATAAGGAGCAATTTCCTTCGAACGACTTGCCATACAAGACTATAAGATGGGGTAAGGACCTGCAGATCTGGCTGGTTGAGGGACGTAATTATCGGAGTAAAAACACAGATCCTGATGGACCGGGAAAGACAATATGGGGAAAAGAACAAAAAGAGTGGCTGTTTGAAGCTTTGAAAGAATCTGATGCGACATTCAAATTACTTATCACACCTGATCCGATATTAGGTCCGGACAGGGATAATAAAAGTGATAATTATGCCAATAAGGTATTTAAATACGAAGGCGATGAAATAAGGGAATTCCTTAAGCAATTCGATAATGTTTTTATCTGCAATGGTGACCGGCACTGGCAATATGTAACCAATATCCCGGGGACTACCCTCTGGGAGTTCAGTTGCGGTGCAGGATCGGATTCACATGCTGAGGGATGGAATCAGAACGATGTAAGGCCTGAGCACAGGTTCCTGAGGGTGAAGGGCGGATTTTTAAAAGGATCAGTATACAGGGTAGATGATGAGGTCTTTATAAAATTCCAGCATTGCGATGTTGACGGCAGTGTTGTACACGAAGAGGTTTTTTCGAAATAACTGATTATTTTACTAATATAATATGCGAAACAAGAAGTTGTTATCTGTCTGTCTATTTGGTGCACCAGTTTTATCTGTATGCAATTTTGGCCAGGCACCAGCGAGCAAACCCAATTTTGTGCTGATCATTGCCGATGATGTCAGTTGGGATGATATCGGCTGTTATGGGAACCAGCAGGTAAAAACACCTAATATTGACAGGCTGGCTGCCAACGGTATCAGGTTCACAAATTTTTTCCTTACTGCCAGCTCCTCCAGTCCGAGTCGTAACAGCATAATTACCGGCAGGTACCCGCATAATACAGGAGGAGCAGAACTGCACACACTACCGCCAGACTATATGGTTTCTTTTCCCGAACTTTTAAAGCAGAAGGGATATTTTACCGCACAGGCCGGGAAGTTTCATATGGGAAATTATGCCAGGAGAGGTTTTGATCTGATTAATGAGAACAACAAGCTTAATGGCGACGGAGGGGAAGAACTGTGGCTGAAATTGTTGCAGGAGAAACCTGGTGGCAAACCATTTTTTATGTGGTTAGCGGCATATGATGCACACAGGCAGTGGGGGCCCAATAAGTTTTCAGGCACACACGATCCGGTAGATATCACGCCTCCTTTTTACCTTGCAAATGGAGATAAAACGAAAGCGGACCTTGCAAAATACTACGATGAAATAACAAGATTTGATCATTATATAGGTCTGGTAGTAAATGAATTAGAAAAGCAGGGTCTGGTGGATAACACTGTTTTGATTGTCATGGCCGATAATGGCAGGCCATTCCCTCATTGTAAGACCAGAGTTAACGACCGGGGCCTGAAGAGTCCGTTCATCGTACACTGGCCGGCAGGAATAACAGGAAAGCAACAGGTCTGCCCGGGGCTTGTGAGTGCAATAGATATTGCTCCGACAATCCTTGATCTGGCGGGTATTTCAGTGCCGGATCATGTACAGGGTCACAGCTTTTCATCCCTGTTGAAAGAGCCGGCTAAGCCTTTCAGGAATTATGTCTTTGGGGAACACAATTGGCATGATTATGAGGCTCATGAAAGAATGGTAAGGAGTAAGGATCTTCTCTATATCCTGAATTCGCGGCCGCAATTTCCGCAGATGGGACCGGCAGATGCAGTAGGAAGCCCCTCATTTGAGGAACTTGTGAATCTGAGGAATAGCGGAAAACTGTCAGCAATCCAGATTGATGTTTTTATTACACCCAGGGCAAATGAGGAATTGTTTGATTGTATTTCAGATCCTGACCATCTCTTAAATATTGCATCAGTAAGGGATAAGCAGAAGACATTGAAGGAGATGAGGCAGATACTGCATGAATGGATGGCGGAAACAGGCGATAACATTCCGGAGAATCTGACGAAGGACTGGTATGAGAGAGTCCCCGGTTATGTTAAAACCGCAAATATAAATATCAGGGGCGAGCCGGTTGACAGGAAATACAATGCAACAAAAAATAATAATAAGGGGAGGTTTAAATGATGAAATCCATACTGGGTGTTGCACCGCTCATGCTTTGTGCAGGTATTGGTTATTCACAGGATTCAAAGCCGAATATTGTCTTCATACTTACTGATGATCTTGGCTGGAAAGATCTTGCATGCTATGGGAATAAACATATCGAGACACCAAATATAGATAGACTCGCTGAGAGAGGAATACTTTTTACCCAGGCATATGCTGCCTGTCCCGTAAGCTCACCCACGAGGGCATCAATAATGACAGGTAAATATCCAGCACGGCTGCAGCTTACTAACTTCATAGCAGGTAACAGGACTGACCCGGCCTCTCCGGTACTCCCTGCCGAATGGAAACCATTGCTTTTAAATTCCCGTAAGGAGGACTATAGTAACAGGCCTCTGTTCTGGCATTATCCCCATTTCTCCAATCAGCTTGGCCGGCCGGCCGGCGCTGTCAGAGTGGGTGATTACAAGCTTGTGGAAAGTTATGAAACAGGTGAGGTCGAATTATATGACCTGAAAAATGATATTTCAGAATCAGAAGATCTTTCAAAAAAGATGAAGCAAAAGACCCAGGAATTGTATAAATTGCTTTTGCAATGGCGAAAAAGTGTTAATGCTCAGATGCCTGTTCCAAATCCTGAATATAAAAGAAAGAAAGGAAGTATAGGGATAATATTTTTTGTTACACAAAGTTCCACAGAGGAAACACAGAGTTCCACAGAGCATCTACCCCCCAACACCCCCAAGCGGGGGCTACTAAATTTCCGGTAATTGGTCCCCCCTTTGGGGGGACAGCCCCGCAAAGGCGGGGCAGGGGGTAAGGAAAAATGACAGATAATTGATAATGAGCTGCGTAGCTGCGAACTGTTAATAAAACAAAATACTATATGATTAAAAGAAGTAGTTATCTACAATTTTGTCTGGCAGGTTTTGCTGCTTCAGGTTTATCCTGCAGCGGGCCATCCGAAAACACAAAACCAAACATAGTAATCATCCTTGCCGACGATATGGGATGGGGCGATGTAAATGCAAATGGTAATGACATTATTGAAACACCCGTATTGAACCGTCTGGCCACTCAAAGCCTAAGTTTCGAAAGGTTTTATGTATGCCCGCTCAGTGCTCCCACGAGGGCTGAGATGCTTACCGGCAGGTATTTCCTGCGGACAGGTGTCTCTTCAGTAACACGCGGATATGAAAACATGAGAACTGACGAGGTGACACTGGCTGAGATACTTAAAGAAAACGGATACACAACAGGTGGCTTTGGTAAATGGCATAATGGCCGGTACTATCTTCAGCACCCTAACAGGCAGGGTTTTGATGAGTATGTGGGTTTTCCCGTGGGACACCTGGGCTATTACTATGACGCTTTTTACATGCATAATGATGATGAAGTTAAATCGGACGGATACACAACCGACTATTTTACCGGCCAGGCCCTCAGTTTCATTGAGAGGAACAGGGATAATCCGTTCTTTTGCTATGTTCCATATAATGTACCTCATTCACCATTCCAGGTTCCTGAAAAATATTTCAGCAAGTATAATTCAATGGGCATCGATTCAACACTCTCTTCCGTGTTCGGTATGGTCGATAATATGGATGAGAATATCGGGAGAATACTTCGAAAAATTGAAGAACTGGATATTACAGATAATACTATATTTATCTTCTTTTCCGACAATGGTCCCAATACTGATCGTTACAATGGGGGGATGAAAGGAAGGAAAGGATCTGTTGATGAGGGAGGATTGCGGGTGCCGTTTTACATTAAGTGGCCGGGAACAATTAAACCGGGAAAAACCAAACAGCTTGCCCAGGATATAGATATCATGCCTACACTGCTGAGTCTTTGTGATATTGATTATGAGCCGGTGAAGCCAGTTGACGGGATTGATCTTTCAGGTATTATAAAGGGTAAAGAGAAACCGTTTGACAGACTGATTTTTTCGCGGCAGGGCAACCAGGTGCTGGATAACTGCAACAGCTCTGTCAGGAATGACCGTTTCAGGCTTGTTATTACAAGAAAGGATACACTACTTTATGACATGAAAGATGATCCGGAACAAAAAACGGATATCTCTGGGATAGAACCAGAGGCAACGGCTCACCTTCTAACCGAACTGGTAAATCTTAATGAGGAACTTGTGTATGGTTACCGGCCTGTTACAACAATTGAGGCAGGATTTGCAGAGGAGAGGAAATTCACCCTGCCTGTGCAGGATGCTGCCCTTTCAGGCAAAATAAAGTACTCGAGTATTCACCCAAACCAGTCGCATACTGAAAACTGGGTACAGGAAGGTGATTCAATTTTCTGGACTCTTAATATCAACAACACAGGAACCTATAAGGTTGAGCTGCAGTATGGATGTCCGGAAAGGGAGACAGGGAGCAGGTTCAGGTTAAGCTCAAATGCAGGCGCAGTCATTTTCACTATTGACCAGCCATTTAACTCGGAGATACTTCCTGATCGTGACTATGTCAGGCGGAGTGAATCTGTCGAACGTACATGGGCATGGATGACTGTTGGAAACATTTTACTGAACAGCGGACCGGAGAAAATCACCCTGAAGCTTCTGGAAAAGAAAAAGGAAGAAGCGGGGCTGGTCAAGGCGATAAAATTCGTAAAACAATAAGCAAGATAAAAGTTGCAATGAAAAGAATAAATCCAGTTATCCCACTGTCAGGAATAGGAGTTTTGGGACTGGCCCTGACCGCCTGTTCAACGTCTGAACCTGAACAACAACCAAATATTATTCTCATTCTTGCTGATGATATGGGCTATTCAGACCTGGGCTGCTTTGGTTCTGAAATAAAAACCCCGAACCTCGACAGGCTTGCGGAACAGGGAGCCCGGATGACCCAGTTTTATAATGCCTCGAGGAGCTGTCCTACAAGGGCATCACTTATTACCGGATTGTACCAGCACCAGGCTGGCGTGGGGGACATGGTCTCCAACCTTGGTTACCCATCATACCAGGGACATCTTAATAATCAGTGTGTTACACTTGCCGAAGCACTTAAATACAATAGTTATAACACTTATATGTCAGGTAAATGGCATGTAGGTGCCAGACCGGAAGTACACCCGCTGAAAAGAGGCTTCGACAGATATTTCGGACTGATTGATGGGGCCGGCAGCTATTTTGAGAGGAAAGCCTACAGAGTTAACCAGAAGCCTCCGCGATGGATGCTGGAAGATGCTGATTACAATCCTCCCGACAGTGGCTTTTACCTGACTGATGCCATAACTGATTACGCGATATCTGTCCTGGATGATGAAAAGGAAAAGGAGGAATCCTTCTTTATGTATCTTGCCTATACAGCTCCTCACTGGCCTTTGCATGCCCTTCCTGAGGATATTGCCAGGTACAGGGGAAAATACATGAATGGTTGGGATGTCCTCAGGCAGGAGAGATACAGGAAGATGCTGGAGATTGGTATTATAGAATCATCTGCAAAGCTTTCACCGCGCGATGAAATGTCAATGGACTGGGAAACCCTGCCGGATGAGGAAAAGAAAATGTGGGATCTGCGGATGGCTGTATATGCCGCGATGATCGACCGTCTTGATCAGAACATAGGCAAGATTCTTGAAAAGGTGAAAGAGATGGGTGAAGAGGAAAATACCCTGGTGATCTTTCTTTCCGACAATGGCGGATGCCATGAACGGATAAAGAACAGGGGTAATTATCTGCCTACAACAGCTGAGACAGGCACTCGGGATTCATTCGATGCCTATGAATATCCGTGGGCTAATGCCAGCAATACGCCCTTCAGGATGTTCAAACACTGGGTGCATGAGGGAGGTATCTCAACCCCTTTCATTGTATATTACCCGGCGAAAATAAAAGCAGATCAGATAATAAACCAGCCGGGACATATAATTGATATCATGCCGACCCTTCTGGACTTTGCCGGCGGAACCTACCCTGAAGTTCTCAATGGAAATGAAATTCAGCCAATGGAGGGTATAAGTCTGGTTCCGGCATTTAATGGCAGGAAACTAAAGAGAGAGGCACCCCTTTTCTGGGAACATGAGGGAAACCGTGCCATGCGCTCGGGCGACTGGAAACTGGTATCAGCATATGATTATTCGGCCAGGAAATTCAGGGAATGGGAACTGTATGATCTTAGTAATGACCGCTCTGAGCTTATTGACCTGAGTGAACAGAATCCTGAGCTTAAGGAGAAGATGATCGGACAGTATAATGACTGGTGCGAAAGGGCAGGAGTGATCCCTAAAGAAACTCTGGATGCAAAATAATAACATATTAATAAATAAAAAGATGAAAAAGCCATCTCTAATTCTTATAATTTCATTTGTATTTGGAGGATTAGCTGCGCAGGATTATCCCTTTCAGGATACCCGTCTTTCTGAGAAGGAACGCATCGACAACCTGATATCGCTGATGACAATGGAAGAAAAGATTAGTTGTCTTTCAACCCGTTTATCTGTACCCAGGCTTGGTGTAACAGGTACAAGGACAATCGAAGGACTGCACGGGTTGGCGTACAGCGGTCCCGCTAACTGGGCAGTGAAAGGGGCAAAAGCCTCGAGGACGACCACATTCCCTCAGGTTATCGGTCTTGCTCATATGTGGGATCCTGAGCTGCTTCTGCAGGTTGCCGACTGGGAAGCCACCGAGGCACGTTATCTTGCACAGAACCAGCGCTATGGAATTTCAGGATTGATCGTTTTTGCTCCGAATGCTGACCTGGGCAGGGATATCAGGTGGGGAAGAACAGAGGAATGTTTCGGGGAAGATGCATTCCTGAATGCCACAATGGTTACAGCTTATGTTAAAGGGCTTCAGGGTAATGATCCGGTCTATTGGAAAACAGCTTCTCTTATGAAGCATTTTCTTGCCAACAGCAATGAAAACAACCGGGCATATAACAGCTCCGACTTTGATGAAAGATTGTTTCGTGAGTATTATTCATATCCGTTTTACAAGGGAGTTATCGATGGAGGCTCACAATGTTTCATGGCAGCATACAATAAGTATAATGGTATTCCCTGTACCGTACATCCCGTGTTACGAAACGTTACTATGAAAGGCTGGGGGCTGAGGGGAATTATTTGTACCGATGGAGGTGCTTTCAGACAATTATTAACCACACATGCTTATTATCAGTCGCTTGATATTGCTGCTGCTGAATGCATTAAAGCCGGTATTACGGTGTACCTCGACAATTACAGGGCTCCGCTTCAGGAAGCCATCACCAAAGGACTGGTAACTGAAGAAGAAATAGATGAGGCTATTTATGGTAATTTCAGGGTGCTGCTGAAACTTGGAATGCTGGATAATTCTCCGGCAAATCCCTACTCACAGATCGGTATTGCCGACACAACTGCTCCATGGACAAAGAAAGAGGCTGCTGACCTGGTCAGAAAAGCTACAGTTAAATCAATAGTCCTTCTTAAAAATGACAAAAATCTTCTACCTCTTCAGAAGGATAAAATAAAATCAATTGCTATAATAGGCCCTTCAGCAAATAAGGTCATATCCGACTGGTATTCAGGAACTCCTCCATACAGTATAAATGTTCGCGATGGGATTAAAGCAGCTATAGGAGGGGATGTGGCTTTCAGGTTTGCCATGAGCAACAAAGCTGATTCAGCGGTAATTGCGGCCAAAGAGAGTGATGTGGCAATTGTATGCGTAGGTAATCATCCTCTGAGTTACGGTCTGGGCTGGGGTCAGAACCATGTACCAAGCGATGGGCGTGAGGATGTTGACCGTCAGGCTATTTCACTTGAACAGGAAGATCTTGTCAAACTTGTTATGAAAGCTAATCCGAATACTGTTCTGATTGTAGTTTCGAGCTTTCCTTATGCAATAAACTGGTCAAGAGAACATGTCCCTGCTATTCTGCATGTGAGCCAGTCGAGCCAGGAACTTGGGAATGCAATAGCTGATGTAATATTCGGTGAAGTGAGTCCTGCAGGCAGGTTGGTACAGACATGGATAACCTCTATCGAACAGCTGCCACCGATACTGGATTACAATATACGGAACGGAAGGACATATATGTACAGCAAAGATGCTCCCCTGTTTCCTTTCGGACATGGACTTACATATACAACATTCAAGTATTCAAACCTGGCAACAGGTAAACGTTCAGTAAGTCTGAGTGAGATACTTAATATTTCGTTTGATATCACAAATACAGGAAACTACGATAGTGATGAGGTGGTACAATTATATGCAAGTTTTCCTGATTCAAAGGTGGAACGTCCAGCGAGAGCATTGAAGGGATTCAAGCGTGTTTTTGTCAGAAAAGGAGAAACAGTAAAGGTGAGCATTCCTCTTAAGGCGTCTGATTTAACTTACTGGAACATTGAGAAACAGGCTTTTGTGCTGGAATCCGGAAAGATGAAAATTCATATTGGGTCATCCTCGACAGACTTGAGGCTTGAAGGAGAGATAGCCGTTCGATAGGGAGCTTCTGCTTGAAATGGCAAATAAAGTGCCTGTCATGGTTACTGCAGAAAATTGATATTGTAGTTTTAGCCTAGCTTTCAATGAACGTTTTCAGCTTCACTGTATATCCATGGATTAAGAATCATAACTGATTAAACAAACCCAGTCCTTTCCGTCCTCCTCAGGTGGATTGCCGGTCGATTCAGAACCAGCTCCTGTAATTGAAATTGTCTTACCAGGGATTAATTCACCTCCGGAGCGGGGATTATACCATTGAACCTTATATTTTCCTTCACGCAGTTTTATACTAGTCGCTTTGCCCTGTGGGAGATAAACAGCATAAACCTCTCCTTCTTTTGCCAGGCAGTAGTCGTCCGGATTTGAAGTTAATTCATCAGCATTACTCATTTCTGAAAAGGGAAGATAATTGCGGAAGAAATCAAGGGCTATCCCGGTTTGCTCCCATAATTTTTCGCGGCTGCGCCAGTCTTCGCAGTTCAGGTCGGAGTTAGGATACCTGTATCCGAAATACCATTCCACACCGGCTCCTCCTGCCATTAAATTTCCCCATAATACCTTGTGTCTTATTGTATCATGAGCCGGGTCAAACGAATCCGGCATTGCACCCTTATTGGCTGACCCGATTTCATCAAGGCATACAACCCACTGATGAAGTGAATCACGTGAACGTTTTAGCCAGGTTTTGGCATCTTCATGCACATCGTCAGCATTTCCGCATTGAATTGAAGGGCCTTCAATATTCTTAAATCCAAGATAGGCAGTCAGATCCTTTGTTCGCTGAGACGGGCTCGAATGAGTGTGAACAACAATGAAATTATCATATGGATCAGTGTCACGAATGAAATCAGCCATTAATTTTGTGTCCTGGTAGGTTTGTCCGTAAGGTGAAAATCCTGCCGGATTATGCTCCTCGCCCAGGTTCCATGTAACAGCCAGGTGATGAGAGAAACGTGCAATCAATTCCCTCAGATATAATTTACGCTGCACATCAAGATAGCCACAATCGAGAAGGGTTTCATTTTCAGTCTCCTGCAGAACAAAGTGTTTCATAATTCCCAGTTTGTCGGCATGCGAAAATACTACTTCCCACTGGTCGAGCTTACTGCAATCAAAACGGTAGCGTTCATTACGGTCGGTATAGGGCCAGACATCCTCACCATCGCCCAGAATATTCATAGTAAGGAAATAAAAACTGTTCATACCTTTTGATGCCAGGTAATTCAGTGCCCCGATGATCCCTTTTCCCTTTCCGTTTTTCCATTGCGGATCGCCTTCTTTCCAGTCTTTAATATGAGGTTCATACAGATGCAAACCCGAATTTGGAGCTGCTTCACCGCTTCTGGCCTTATTATTGCCTCCATACCACGTACCGTCGAATTCCTTGTAAGCAAGGAAGTTTTCCGGGCTGTCGGCTCCTCCCTTCAGGAAAAACTCACCGTTTCCTGAATGTTTCAGAAAGGGTTTTCCAACATATTGAAGTCGGCCTTTTGCACGCAGGTCAGGAGTAACCTTATCGGTTGCCATAACTGTAAATGATCCGCTCTCACCGTCAATGTAACATTTTTGCCCGTTGACAGGATCATCCATGATTGCTATATTTTTACCTTTAAGGAAGCTCACCTTATAGCTCCAGTCACCATTAGAAGGAGGACAAAAATGTGCCAGCCATTTATTGCCTTTTCTTGCCGAAGTTTCTGCAGCATTTCCATCGGCTGCAAAATAACCAGGGACGCTTATTGTTTGCTGACCGTTTGAAAACTCAACATCAAGGCGATAATCGGTAAAAGGATTTAGTGTGTCATATTCACTTGCTGCAGGTCCGGCGAAAGTCAAAGTTACAGTATGCCAGGCTTTCATCTCACCGGTAATCTGAACTGAGGATGAACAGGCATAAAACAGTGTTGGGAGAACAGCAAGAAAAAAAAGCAAACCTGACTTTGGTGCATTAAATTTCTTCATAGTATTTTGCATTTAGTATACAAAGTAAAACCTATTTTTCTTCTGCAATATAATAGAGTGTGATTTTCTGTTTCTTTCTTAATTTCCGGGTGTTACCCTGATAGTAATTACCGGCAATTAAACTTTTCTTTCAAAAAAACAGATAAACTGCATTATATTCACTTTTTCTATTAATTTTGAGACGAATTTTACTTTAAAAAGCCTAAATAGTAATAAATTGAAAAACAATAAGCCAAAATTCAACAGGATTGCAATCAATGTAGGAGAATGTTATATCTGGTTGATAGAGACGGGCAAATGAGGAAATAAATATAGGAAGTATGATTCAGGAATTTGAAAAGATAAAAACCTTTTATGATAATTTGCCTGAGAGGATCCGCAGAATTAAGAAGAACCTCAACCGTCCTCTGACATTAAGTGAAAAGTTATTATACAGCCATCTCTTTGATGAATCCAGGTTAGTGTCATTTAACAGGGGACTGGATTATGTGGATTTTACACCTGACAGGGTAGCCATGCAGGATGCCACTGCGCAGATGGCATTGCTTCAGTTTATGGTGACAGGAAAAGAAAGTGTTTCAGTCCCTGCCTCTGTACATTGCGATCATCTCATTACAGCCCGGTCAGGTGCTGATGAAGATCTGAAATCAGCCATAAAAGCCAACAGTGAGGTATATGATTTCCTCAGTTCAGCTTGCAATAAGTATGATATTGATTTCTGGGAACCCGGATCAGGGATTATTCATCAGATAATACTTGAAAACTATGCTTTCCCCGGAGGTATGATGATTGGCGCTGATTCCCACACTCCTAATGCCGGTGGCCTTGGAATGATTGCTGTTGGTGTTGGCGGTGCAGATGCTGTTGATGTAATGACCGGGATGAGCTGGGAACTTAAGTTTCCGGGTATTATCGGAATTAAACTGACCGGGAAGCTTAACAGCTGGGCATCCGCAAAGGATGTAATTCTTAAGATCTCCGGGATGCTAACCGTTAAAGGTGGAACGGATCATATCATTGAGTATTTCGGTGATGGTGCTGAATCGCTTTCATGCACCGGCAAAGCTACTGTTTGTAATATGGGAGCTGAAACAGGAGCTACATGTTCAGTTTTTGGTTTTGATAATTCTATGGCGGAATACCTTGCCGCAACTGGCAGGAAAAAAGTAGCTGACCTCGCTAAAAAATATAGTGAGTATCTTACTGCTGACAAGGCGGTCTGCTCTGATCCTGGTAAATATTATGACAAGTATTTTGAAATTGACCTTTCTGAGCTTGAACCGCATATAAATGGCCCTTTTACACCGGACCGTGCAACTCCCGTTTCACTGATGAAAGAGGAAGCCGAAAAGAACGGATGGCCTGTCGATGTCAAGACCGCACTCATAGGATCGTGTACCAACTCATCATACGAAGATATTTCACGGGCAGCTTCAGTTGTAAGAGACGCCCTGTCTGAAAAACTTGTTGCAAGATCTGAGTTCAAAATAACGCCCGGATCTGAAAAGATCAGGGCCGTAGCAGAACGTGATGGTTTTATGGATTTATTCAGTAAGATAGGTGGTGAAGTATTTGCCAATGCATGTGGTCCATGTATAGGACAGTGGACCAGGAAAGGTTCTGATAATAAAGAGGTTAACACTATTATCCATTCATTTAACCGCAATTTTGCAAAGCGTGCTGACGGAAATCCAAATACCCATGCTTTTATAGCTTCTCCTGAAATAGTAACAGCAATTGCTATTTCGGGAAAGCTGACATTTAATCCGATTACAGATAAACTCATAAACTCAGAAGGCAGGGAAGTGAGAATACCCGAACCTGAAGGACTCAGCCTTCCCCCAAAGGGCTTTGGCATTACAGAAGGATGCAGGAAACCTGAACCCAACCGGAAAAAACAGGAGATAATTATTGCAACGGATTCTGAAAGGTTGCAATTACTTGAACCATTTAAGGAATGGGAAGGTAGTGATCTTTATAATCTTCCGTTGCTTATAAAAGTCAAAGGTAAATGTACGACAGATCATATTTCAATGGCCGGATTCTGGCTTAAATACCGAGGACATCTCGAAAATATCTCTGAAAACTATATGATTGGGGCAATTAATTACTTTAATGATCAATCTAATAGTATACTGAACCAGCTTACAGGGGAATATGATCCGGTCCCGCAGGTTGCAAGAGCATACAGAAATTCAGGTTCTGGATCAGTTGTTGCCGGTGAGGAAAATTTCGGGGAAGGGTCTTCGAGGGAACATGCAGCTATGGAACCCCGGTTTCTTGGTGTCAGGGCAGTAATAGTCAAATCATTTGCCAGGATACATGAGACAAACCTTAAGAAACAGGGTGTATTAACAGTGACATTTGCAGATAATAATGACTTTTATAAGATTAAAGAACGTGACAGAATTGACATTCTGGGATTGAATAAGTTTTCACCAGGCAGTCAGTTAATTGTAAGATTGAATCATGATGACGGTACTATCGAAGAGTTCCCTGTAACCCATTCGTATAATGAGACACAGATTAAATGGTTTAAAGCAGGAAGCGCTTTAAATATTATCAGAAATGCTAATAAGTTAACTTGATTCTCTGGTTGGATTAACTAATATCGGAGATGTTGTGGGCTATAAGAAAGAGGATGGTAAGGTTGTTCCTATTCAGGGTAAATTATACTACAGAGGCATTGATATCGAAGATATCACCATGGGGTTTCAGAATGAGAACCAGCACGGTTTTGATGAGACTGTGTACCTTTTATTGACAGGACATCTTCCCAATAAGGACGAGCTGAAGAAATTTTCGGAACAAATGGCTTCGTTAAGGTCTTTGCCGGATAGTGTACACACCGTATTGAGGAACTTACCTTTTCATCAAGAAGGATAATCCGCCCGGCATTTAGAAACGTGTTCGGCAGGAAGGAGTACATTCATATAAATGAAAGGTAAAAGTAAGTATCCTGTAAGATATAGTACTATGTTCCGGCATATACCAGTAAAGCCAATCCGGACAGATACGCAATGAACATAAACAGGATCAGCGTGTTAACCGATCTTGAAGCTCCTCTGAATTCTTTCCAGATAAATACTCCCCAGAGTGCTGCGATCAGAGTTGCTCCCTGCCCCAATCCGTAGGATATTGCGAATCCTGCTTTCCCTGAGGCAATTATGCTCATCGACATACCCGTGCTCCAGATAATACCTCCCAGAATTCCAGTCAGATGAACACTGAAACTGCCCCCGGCATAATCCCGGAATGAGAGTGACTCGCCTTCAATAGGCTTTTTCATAAGAATATAGTTGAAAACAAAATTGCTGATCAAAACTCCGGTTGCAAAGAATAAAACAGCAGAGTATGGGGTAAGTTTTCCTGGTTCAGGAGATACAAAATCGGTAATCATTGAACTTGCAACAAAGCGGTAGAAAAGAGACATCAGAATACCGGCAGAAACTGAAAGAAGAATCCCCTTCCTCGATACTTTCTGCATCGAAGCACTATGCTTTTTATATGCCATGGCATCGATAATAATTGCAGTTACAATAAGTCCTAATCCAATAAATAATACCACTGGATTGCCCTTTGGTGCAAATACATAGTTGATAATAACACCAAGAGCAAGGGCAATACCGACACCTACAGGAAAGGCAACAGCCATACCTGCAATCGCGAGAGCTGCAACCAGCAAGATATTGGAAGCATTAAATATTACACCACCCAGAAATGAGTTGAAGATATTTCTTGGTTCTGCCTGGACTATATCCGGAATAAAAGATCGGCCGTTTTCACCGGTACTTCCCAGTGTGAAACCCAGCAGCAGAGCGAAAAGCACGATCCCAAGAACATAATCCCAGTAAAAGAGCTCAAACCGCCAAGATTTTCCTGCAAGTTTCTGGGTATTAGCCCATGAGCCCCAGCAGAGCATGGTTACAATACAGAGTATGATTGCCAGAGAATAACTTTGTGGAATGAACATAATTATGAAGTTTAAAGTTGTGAATTGGGAGTCTGGAGTTATTTTTCGAAAGAGAATTTATAGTTTTCATTCTTTTTAGGTGCTGTTTTGAAGGTAATGGCTCCGGTTAAGTAAACATTTGTACCTTCAGATTCGGGGCGTTTTTCCCCTTTTACAACAAGTTTCACCGTATGCTCTCCGGGTTGAAGGTTCAGAGCATGCCATATACTTACGTTGGAGTGCTGTTGCCTTGAGAAATAATAGTAAGTATCAATTCTCCTGTGGGGCTGATCATCAATAAAAACATCTGCTATACCTCCGTCTCTCCACCAGTTACCTGTTAACGATATGCCTGTACCGGTGAATTTAATCTCTATTTCATCACCGGCTTTCCCCGTAACCACAGACTGGTCTCTCTGTTCACCACCACGTCCTGCCCTTACTTTATGCACCTGCCAGGCACCTCTCATCCTCCATTTATCCTTATCAAATACGGTGATTTTACTGTCAAAAACCAGATTGGGAAAAGCTACTTCAATTGCCGGAGGGACAGGTTCCTGGGCAATTATCCTGATCCTGTTCCCTTTTACCGTACCTCCATTTTCGGTTACAAACCTGGCTGCATAATTATATGTGTTTTCAACAGCCCTGTTAAATGAATAATCAGTATTGATAAAAACTGAATCACCGATTGCTTCGACTCCTTCCCTCATATATTCCGGGAAACCGCTAAATCCCTTAATTACTCCCAGAACTGCCAGTGCATTTGATGGATTGCAGTCTGAATCCTGCCCGCATCTGGTTGATATTTCCAGTGTCTTCAGCGGATCACCTTCCCCATAAAGTAATCCCATTACAATATAGGCCCCGTTTAGCTTTGCATCGATATTAAAGGGATCACCTGCACCGCAGATATCGACATCTCCCCATTTGTTTTCCAACTCCTGCCAGGCAGCCCTCCAGTCTGATGGATAGTGGTTGTGAAGCAGAATAACATCTCTGATTATCTTATAATAATCACTTTCTGCCGGAAGTGATTTTAAAGCTGTTTCAATAATCCTGAGAATGTCTGATTCAAAATAGGCCTCTGAGTATAAAGCAGCAACAAATACTCCACCATAAACACCATCCCCGTAATTCATAATATGTCCTATTTTATCCGAGATCTTAACAGCTGTCTGGGGCATGCCGGGACACATGAAACCGATATAATCAGCTTCTATCTGAAAATCAATATCATCGGCATGGAGATTGTATTCAGGAGTACCCGACAGAGGGGCAAATATACTATCGAAATAATTCTTACGCGCCTGCATATTTGCATGCCATAGGGAATAACCAGCCTTAGCAAACATCTCCTGGAACTGTTTTGCGGGAGCATCAATTCCATATTTGTCCATCGACATAAGAAAAGTGAGTTGAACATAAAGATCGTCCTGCCAGATACTGCCCGTAATATCGTCGGGTGTCCATCTTATTGAGTCTTCATATATCTCCTGCCTTGCACGGAATTCTGTAGGAGCACCATAAGTTACGCCAATCATCTTACCTGCCCAGCCACCGGCAATCTTGTCTTTTAAAACTTCAGCTTTTATTGTTCTGAATTCATCTGATTTGTTCTTGCATGAAAGAACAGTAAGAATAATTGCTGAAAAAGAAAATAGGATAATTACTTTTTTCATGACTATGCCAAATTATTTTATGTTTTTTATTACCGGAATATGCATCATCCTGTCTTCGATGAATTTGCTCATTTCGCTGACCGGCATTTTCTGCATCACATACAAATGTTTTCCATCAGGGTTGTCCTCCCAGCTATTACTTCCATTTATGTTAATAATTATAGTTCCCTTCCTTGTTTCAAAGAAACCTTCCGTTCCGTAAACAGCAATAAGCACAGCCGTTTCATCCCAGCTCATACGACCGTACCTGTCCTCTTCAGAGAGGGGAATACTAATACGGAACACATCTTTCACAGGACTTTTTGTGATATCAGAATTTATAAGTCGTAAACCTGTACGTATTTCCCATCCTATTTCAAATCCCGTAAAAATGATCTCACCCGGCCAGTTTTCAAAAACATACTTTGATGCTGTTGAATCCATAAAGACATTAAACTCTCTGCCTTTTGGGAACCTTCCTGCCATTGAAACAAGCCTCTTTACTTTTTTCCCGACGAGTTCCTTTCCGTTCAATGAGGATATATCATCAGGTTGAGAACGAAGCAGATCATTCAGATTAGTCAGAAAACCAACGGTAACAATTGTTACACTTTTATCGGATTGTTCATTAAGTATTTTTCTATAGAGAGTTACAGCATCAGTAACTTCTGATGTTGAAATAATCTTATGAGGATACGTAGCCACGATTGAGTCGGCCCAGTGCTGGGATGATCCGCGGCTTAAACCCTGGTTTTTTGGTGCACCGATCGTTAAATCACCCCGTCCGAAATATGTGTTGATAACATCTATTGATGGTGCAACCAGCTCATGTTTATTGGAAGATACTGTTGCCAGTATTTCAGCTTTCCCACTATCGGCCATTGCATGAAGAAACGCAAGAGCTCCGACATCATCGTAATCGGGACCCAGGTCGGTGTCAAAAATTATTTTGACAGGTGTGGTAGATTTTTCTTTAGACATATTTCCACAACCGTAAAGCAGTAACATCACGATTAAGAAAGATAAAACAGATGATTTTTTCATTAAGAAAATCTTTAAAGTGTTTTTATTATTAAATTCATCGCAGGGACTTTGGATGCAACCTCCCTACAACAATATTTCTTTTCTGTAAGGTGCTGATGCCTGTGCTCCAAGGCGGGTTACAGATACCGCGGCCACCTTGTTTGCAAAAGCAACTGCATCCTTAAGGTCTCTTTCCTCGGCAAGTGCCACTGCCAGTGCACCATTAAAAACGTCACCGGCTGCTGTTGTATCAACAGCATTTACCTTTATCGTAGGTATAAGCTCCGATACTTCTCCGGATTTCAAATAGGCGCCTGCTTCCCCCAGGGTTATGATTACATTTGTTACACCCATTTCCATCAGTTTTGAGGCGGCCAGTTCAGCAGAGTGAATATCATTAATTGATATTCCTGTCAGTTCTTCGGCTTCTATTTCATTAGGTGTTACCATCCAGATATTTTTAAGAAGGTTTTCAGAAAGTGCTTCTGCAGGGGCAGGATTAAGGATTACTTTCATTCCACATTCATTTGCTGCGGCAGCAGAAAATTCAACTGTTTGCAAAGGTATCTCAAGTTGAAGAAGTAATATTTTGTATTCGTTGCAGTCGAAGAGATGAGCAGGAAGATCTTCCGGTTGCAGGTTGCTGTTTGATCCGGGAGCTACTACGATGCTATTCTCACCTTTCGAGTCGACAGTAATTAACGCCACCCCCGAAGGAAGTACGGGATCTTTGACAATATACTGGGTATCAATACCTTCTCTCATTAACAGGCCAACAGTCTGATTGCCAAATAAGTCATTTCCACGTTTGGTGACAAATGTTACTTTGCAACCAAGACGGGCAGCAGCTACAGCCTGGTTGGCACCTTTACCTCCCGGATTCATCAGGAATTTTCCTCCAAGGATCGTTTCACCGGGTGCCGGCAAACTTTTAGTTTTGATCACCATGTCGGTGTTTGAACTGCCTATAACGAGAATTCTGCTCATGTCTGGAGAATTGAAGCCCTGGTTATATTTTTCAGGTACTGAAAATTAAAACAAAATTTTATTTTAACAAAGGGATTTAAAAAATCATATTTCACAAAGAATAGCTTAAAATGTTTTATGCAATTTCCGGATTTCAAACCATTTGGTTATTTTTAATATTTAAATAACTTTATCCCTTCCACGATAAACATGAAAAATACTCTGTTCAGGTTTTTCTTTAATTCTGTCTGCACTTTTAATAATTGGATCCGTTATAACATACCTGGCAGGAAATATTACAGGTGCTGTTCTTGACAATTGGTGGAGTGACAGACCGGTTAAGGAAGAGAAAAATAATTAATAACTCAGGAATATTATGAACAAGAAAATTGTAACGTTCGGGGAGATAATGCTGCGATTGGCTACTCCCGGACACCAGCGTTTTTCGCAGGTAACGTCATTATGTGCCTCTTATGGAGGAGGTGAAGCTAATGTAGCTGTTTCACTTGCATACTTCGGCTTAATAACCGAGTATGTAACCCGTCTTCCGCAGAATGATCTCGGGCAGGCTGTCATAATGGAGTTGAAGAGATATGGTGTCGGAACAAGTCATATACTTAGAGGAGGAGAAAGACTGGGGATTTATTTTCTTGAAACTGGATCAGTATCCAGGTCAAGTAAAGTTGTTTATGACAGAGCTCATTCTTCAATAGCAGATATCAAGCCAGGGATGATTAACTGGGAGAGTGTTTTTGATGGTGCCTCGTGGTTTCACTGGACAGGTATTACTCCTGCAATTTCAGAAGGTGCTGCCCTGGTATGTCACGAAGCTGTTACTGTTGCAAGGAAGAAAGGGATAACTGTCTCGTGCGACCTTAATTTCAGAAAAAACCTCTGGAAGTGGGGCAAAAATGCATCCGAGGTAATGCCTGACCTGGTTAGAACCTGTGATATTATTCTTGGAAATGAGGAAGATGCAGAAAAAGTCTTCGGAATTAAAGGCGATGCCACAGATGTTTCACGCGGTGAAGTTAAAGGAGCTGATTATGAACCGGTTTGCAGTAAACTGCAGAAACTGTTTCCACAGGCAAAGAAAGTAATAATTACATTGCGTGGCTCAATAAGTGCTGATCATAATACGTGGTCGGGAGTTCTTTTTGACGGAAAGAAGCTTTTTGAAGCTCCGGTATACCAGATCACACATATTGTTGACAGGGTAGGAGGAGGCGATGCGTTTATGGCAGGGCTAATCTATGGACTGCTTAACTGGTCCGGTGATGACCAGAAAGCCTTGAATTTTGCTGTTGCCGCTTCATGCCTGAAACACACTATACATGGTGACTTTAACCTTGTTACAGTAGCCGAGGTTGAGCAGCTGATGAAAGGTGATACCTCCGGACGGGTAATACGATAATCGTGGGATTGTCTAAAAAGTTTTTCAAAACAGCCCCCAACCAAATCGGATCAACTCCAAAGCCTGTCGTGAGAACGTTTATCGTTCCACTCCGGTGTCGGTTCAAAGAAGCCTTTAGCTCTTGGATGAAGATGCTTTTTAACCTCCTCTTCATTTAATTCTATCCCCAGACCCGGTGAATCAAGCGGAACATTTGCAAATCCCTTTGTGATCATGGGTTGTGAACCAGTTACTTTAACAAGGCTTTCCCACCATGGTGTATCAACACTATGATGCTCAAGAGAGAGGAAGTTCTGTGTTGCTGCGGCGCAATGAACATTGGCCATGAAACAAACAGGTGTTCCTGCCATATGCATGGCCATAGCTACACCCGACTCCTCAGCATAGTCTCCTATCCTTTTAGTTTCAAGGAGCCCGCCAGATGTGGCAAGATCAGGATGTATAATATCAACTGCCCTGGCATCCAGAAGGGGTTTGAATCCTCCTTTTAGCATATAGATGTCCTCTCCTGTGCACGTTGGGGTTTCGATGGCGTCAGATACAGTTCTCCACTGTTCGGTGTAGAACCAGGGTACCATATCCTCAAGCCAGGCAAGTCTGTACTTTTCCATAGCTCTGCCGAAACGGATGGAATTATTAATATCAAAATGCCCGAAATGGTCTGCACACAATGGCATTTCATAACCTACTACATTTCGTACCTGCTCTACATATTCAGCCATCCCTGCCAGTCCTTTGTCGGTTATCTGTACCTGGGTGAAGGGATGGAGTGTACTCCCGTATCCCATGTAATCTCTGAGATCATACTGACCCGTTGCTCCATTCCAGAACTTAGTATTAACGAGGGAATCAGGCTGGTTAGCGACCACATGAATTCCGAGGTCCATTTTAAGCCAAGTAAATTCCTGTATTTCAACCCTTCTTCTCATTGTTTCCGCGAAAGCAACAGGATCTCTAGCTCCAGGTGTATCTGCATAGAGCCTTACCTTATCGCGGTATCTTCCGCCAAGCAGTTGCCATGCAGGAACATTGTAAGCTTTTCCGCACAGATCCCAGAGTGCCATTTCAACTGCACAAACACCCCCTCCCTGGCGTCCATGATAACCATACTGCCGTATAATTTTGAATATCATTTCTACATTGCATGGATTAAGACCAAGGATACGGCTTTTGAGCATCAATGCATACCGCTCATCTGCACCATCCCTGACCTCTCCCAGTCCGTAAATCCCCTGGTTGGTATCTATCCTGATTATAGCTGTCCGTCCGACATTGCCTACAACAGCACAACGCATATCGGTTATTTTAAGCTCTGAGGGACTGGATGCTCTGTTTACCTTTGAGGTTGTCTGAGCAATTGTATCCTCAATCGAAGAATGCATAAAACCACCCAGGGCTATACCACCTAGAGCCGCTTTTTTCAGAAAACTTCGGCGGCTGTTATCTGATTGACCTGTAATGTTTTGGGATTTAAGAATCTCATCTTTTTCCCTGATTTTCCCGCTTACGATTATTTTCTTCAGAGTCTCTTTCATATCGTTATTGTTATAAGTTAAACATTTTACCAGTTACATTATTTTAAATTAAAGCCTTCAATCGCTCTCAGCCCTTAAACATATATTACTGATACGTGAAAGATAGCACTTCTTTTGGATTTAACATATATTGTGCTGTTACAACATGCCCCATCGAACCAACGTTCTGACCACGGATAAAGAGGCAGAACAGAAGGAATGCTATTTTCTTATTCATAACTAATTAGCTTATAATTATATTATTATGATAATCAATAAATATTTTATTAAGATTTGAATAGTTGACATTAATAATTTAGGGGAATTTTATAATTTGGCTTTATTAATACTTATCTGAAACAGGTGCTTAATTTTAACTATTATGAAATAGCCATGATACAAATAACACCGACCGGGATGAATATTTCTCTTCATGGCTATTCCATCTGACCATTAAAAATTAAAAAATATACAGATGAAAAATAAATTATCAGTTTTCTTCCTCAGTTCTTTTTTTATCTTTTCTTCATGCGGGAAGGATAAATCCATTGAAAAGGTCATTGATGAATCTCTGGCTTTCTCCCTGAAACAGTACAGCCTTATGGCAGATGTCATCCTGGAAAAACCTGATCTTCTGCCCAGAACCATAGATACAGCAGGCAATCTTGTCACGGCGGGATCAGGCTGGTGGACAAGCGGATTCTTCCCGGGCAGTCTATGGTACCTTTACGAATACTCAGATGATGAGAAGGTAAAGGAGTCTGCTGTGAGCATTAATTCCAGGATAGAGAAGGAGAAAAATAATAAAGGAACACATGATCTGGGATTTATGCTTTACTGCAGTTTTGGCAATGGTTTCAGACTTACCGGTGACGATAATTACAAAGAGATACTTCTTACCGGAGCAAAATCCTTATCAACACGTTTCCGGCCCACTGTCGGTTGTATTCAATCGTGGAACAGCAGAAGGGGATGGCAGTGCCCTGTAATAATTGACAACATGATGAACCTGGAGTTTTTGATGTGGGCGTTTAATGAATCTGGAGATTCAAGCTATTATAATATATGTGTAAGTCATTCAGATACAACAATAAAGAATCATTTTCGTCCTGACTTCAGCTCTTATCATGTAGTATCATATGATACTATCACAGGGAACATTGAGGTAAAGCAGACGCATCAGGGAGCAGCTGATGAATCTGCGTGGTCAAGAGGGCAGAGCTGGGGGCTATACGGCTATGTGGTTATGTATCGCGAAACCGGGCTCGATAGATATCTTGAACAGGCTGTTCATATTGCTGATTTCATGATTGATCATCCGAATATGCCTGAAGATATGATACCTTACTGGGATTTCAATGCTCCGGGGATACCTGATGCGAAGAGAGATGCATCAGCAGGAGCAATCATGGCATCTGCCCTTATTGAACTGAGCCGTTATGTGGAGCCTACGGCCCGGGAAAGGTACATGCACGTAGCTGAGAGGCAATTAAGAAGCCTCTCATCGTCTGCATACCGGGCAGAATTGGGTGAGAATGATAATTTTATTCTGAGACACAGTGTGGGATCCATTCCCGGTAACAGCGAAGTGGATGTTCCGCTTACTTATGCAGATTACTACTTTATTGAAGCACTGATGCGGTACAGGAATCTTATTGATAACAAGTAGAATTTGAAGCTAAGGCAGGTGTTCGTTAAAAATCGATCATTGCTTTCATTACTCCGTCCCTGTAATCAGCAACGAGATCGAAAGCCTCTTTAGTTCGGTCAAATGAAAAGCGATGGGTTACCATGTTTGCTATATTTATAGCACCACTCATCATCATTTCAAGTGCCGGTTCAACACAATCTAACTGGCGGCGGATAAATTGCAGTGAGATCTCCCTGCGACGTGTTGTATCAACACTCATTGACCACCTGTCAGATTCAGGAATGCCTACAACAACAAGCATTCCTCCCGGTTTCAGTATGTCAACAGCCTGATCCAGTGCTTCCTGCTGACCGCAACATTCATAGACAATATCAAGACCCAGTGGTACCAGCTCTTTTAATTTTCCAACAATATCGGTTTCGAGAGGATTCCCTGTCCAGGTGACATTTTCCTTATGGGCAATTGCAAGTCGTTCATTCACCTTATCAGTTACATAAAACTTGCTTGCTCCCCGTTCCATGGCAGCAAGCAGAACACTCATGCCTATAGGACCAAAACCAAGAATACCGATTGAAGCACCTTTAACACCGATCGATTTTTTAACAGAATAAACTCCGATTGCAAGAGGTTCTGAAATTGACCCATGATCAGGTGTCAGGTTTCCGCCAAGAGGAAAGCAGCTGGCCTCTGGCATCACGATATATTCCATCAGACATCCTTCTGCCTGGCCAGGACAACCTAAAAACCTGAGTTTGCGGCATGTATGATGTCGCCCGGCAAGACACTGGTCACATTGCCAGCAGGGCATGGAAGGCTCAATTGCAATGGTATCACCCGGCTTTACCCTTCTTACTTCATCTCCAACTTCAACTACAACACCTGCTCCTTCATGTCCCACAGTGAAAGGGTATTTAACCTGCTGGGAACCTATTCTCCCATTAGTGTAATAATGTATGTCCGATCCGCAGATTCCGACAATACACATTTTAATCTTTACATCATTCGGATTCATAAGTTGCGGTTCAGGAATATCTCTCATCTCCATCTTCCTGATTCCGGTGAGCATCATCGCTTTCATAAACATAAAATTACCTATTTTAGCAAAAGCAAATATACTTCATTAATATTACCTGCAATGAGAAAAATATATGCTACAGGAGAGACAGTTTTTGATATAATTTTTAAAGATGGACAGCCTCAGGCCGCCAAGGCTGGTGGGTCAATGCTGAACAGCGCAGTTTCACTGGGACGGATCAATCTGCCGGTCTTTTTTATCAGTGAGTATGGTGATGATGTTGTAGGCAAAATAATAGATAAATTTCTTAATGAAAACGGAGTCGGCACTACCTGTGTCCATCATTTCAGGGAAGGTAATACCAAACTGGCT
The DNA here is from genome assembly GCA_964596715.1 of uncultured Rikenellaceae bacterium. Lineage (GTDB taxonomy): Bacteria > Bacteroidota > Bacteroidia > Bacteroidales > VadinHA17 > LD21. The sequence goes on along the minus strand of CAZQVL010000009.1, from coordinate 10,699 downwards.
ATTGCTTTTCTCGATGAGAAAAACGATGCGAGTTATATATTTTATGATAAATATCCGGAAAGGAGACTGGAAATTGACTTACCCTTGATCTTTAAGGATGATATAATACTCTGTGGTTCAATCTATGCCATTACAGATGAGATCAGGAAGAAATTTAAAGACTTTGTAAGTATGGCAAAATATAATGGTGCCACTGTAATCTATGATCCTAATTTCAGAAGTTCACACCTGGCTGAGCTCGACCGGCTAAAACCGATGATCATTGAAAATATGCAAATGGCAAGTCTGGTAAGAGGCTCTGATGAAGATTATAAAAATATCTTCGGAGCAGAGACTCCAGACGAAGCCTGGAATGTTGTCAGGAATTACTGTAATTGCATGGTCTACACAGCCAATGCAGAAGGAGTTTTTGTCAGGACAACTTATTTCAGCGGACAGTTTCCTGTAAAGAGGATCAGTCCGGTAAGCACGATAGGAGCAGGTGACAATTTCAATGCAGGGATGATTGCATCTCTCTGTAAGAATCAGATCAGCAGGGATCAGCTTGTTACAATGGGTGAGGATGAATGGTCGGAAGTTATCTCCATGGGAGTTGATTTTGCCACAAATGTCTGTTTGTCATATGAAAACTATATCTCAACTGAATATGCCAAAGAAGTGAAAAATCAATAAATAGTATTGATTAAGAGTATATTTCAGCTTAAAATCTTCGTGGTTCCCAGTGTCTTCACTGCCTGCCGGCAGTGTATTTCTTAACAATTCAGGTCAGATAGGTTTTGCATCGGCCAGAAGATACTTTTCGGCTTCGAGACTCCAGATGTAGTCATTATTTGCAACAATCTCATGTAATCCGGCATAGAACGGATCGTTTTCCCCTCTTTCGAGTAGTTTATACAGAGAGGTTAAGGGCATGGATATATTGGTATAAATAAGTTTCTTGCCACCAGGTATCTGGGGCAGGTTAAGGGTGGTTTCGATTACTGAATCAAGGCCCCCTATGTGCGTAATCATTATTGCAGGATTAATTTTACCTTCGCTCATCAGCCTCAGGGATTCCCGCATATCGTCTGTATTTCCTCCAGATGTTCCGACTATATGGGTGAAAGCATAATGTACATTGTAAAAATTAAATTCAGCGCTGAATTCGGGATTGATTGGACCGGCAAAGAAATTAAGACATCCGTCAAAACCAAGAATAGCATCACCCTGCTCAACTACCTGTCGTACCGGAGCAAAAACGAAAACATCATCAAAACCATTACCACCTGTCAGATCACGTAAGTACCTAACAGGATTATCGATCTTTCCGGTATTGACATATACTAACTTAATTCCTTCTTCCCGGGCATTTTCAGGTGGAAAAAGACAAGCTGCTCTCGCCAGGCGATTATCATCTATATCGGTAACAACCAGCAGAGATGGTTTGCGGGGCTGGTGAAGAGCATAATCAATTGCTCCGAGCCCCATGGGACCAACGCCGGCAAGGATAGCCATTTTACCATCTTCCCGGATACCCATTTCGTGATTATATGTACCTGGTGGTATATGATAGCTGGCATTGAAAGCACCAATGATGCATGACATAGGTTCGGAAAGTGACGCGGGGAAATAAGCTTCTCCATCATATGGAAGCAGGCAATCCGCTTCCATAACTATATCCGGGATAATAATATGTGTTGCATCACCTCCTATGAAACGATATGAATACCCCGGTGCATCAAGAGTACCCATGTGAGCCATTGCCGGCTGGATCGAGAATTTTTGTCCTTCACGAAACTTATGTTTCCACTTATCGCCTACTTCCAGTATTACTCCTGCAAACTCATGACCAAGTATCGTAGGATGTATACTTACATCGTCAGGAACACGTTTATGCTCAACACCCTGAAGAGCTGCTTTATGAGACGACATGCAGATACTGTCCGATATCACCTGTGCGAGTATCTCGTCTTTTTTTAATTCAGGGAGCTCAAATTCTTCAAGACGAAGATCTCTTTTACCATAAATCCTTACTGCTTTTGTTTTCATAGTCTTTTTTTACCATGGAGTTTCTCTGAGTTGTACGGAGTTACACGGAGTGTTTATTAAGTTATCCTGTGCCCTGTGCCCTGTGCCATTACCCCAGCATCACCTGTCCCCCGGTAACCGGTACAGCCTGACCTGTCTCATACTCCTGATCGATAATATAGAGAAGGGCTTTAATTACATCACTAAGTCTGCAGCCTCGTTTCATAGGTACCTGATCTTCATAATATTGTCTGACTTCTTCGATGGTTTTTGCTCCTGGCACCTTACCTGTTCTCAGATACTGGACAAACAACCCGTTTTTAGGGTCGGACCATAGAGGTCCTTCGTAATAATTTCCCGGACATATGGAGTTTACTTTAATTCTGAATGGGGCCAGTTCAAGAGCAAACGACTGTGTGAGTCCTATTCCACCGAATTTTGCACCGGCATAGGCAAAGTTTCTGTTGCTTCCCCGAAGTCCTGATTTTGAGTTGATCTGAATAATATCGGTAAAATAATCCGGTTTTTCCCGGTTCTGGAGTTTCATTACTTCCGCGGCATATTTTGCACAGTAGAAATAACCGCTATAGTTGACATTAGTAGTCATCGAAAAGGCATCAGGTTCCAATTCATCAAGGCCTCCTGCTCTCAGAATACCTGCATTGCTGATCATTATATCCAGACCTCCGAATTCGCTGACTGTTGAAATAATAAGATTTCTTACCGAGGCGGGATCAGATACATCAGTCCTCACAAAGAGTGCTTTATTAGAAGATTTTGTTGATATCAGCCGTGAAACGAATTCAGTCCCGGCCTCCTCATCAACATCAGCTACCACGACATTAAGATTCATTTTGTATAATGCTTCTGCAATTCCTGCTCCAAAACCGCGGGCGCTCCCTGTTACTATGGCAATTTTACTGCTCAGCCTGGCATCCTGTTTTACCGACTGTCTGATTTTTCTCCTGTAATTCTCCACTTCCCACTGATCAATGAATGCAGCCTGATCGGGAGTCAGGTACTTTGTGCCACCAAACAATGATGAATAATAGACAATTTTCATAAGATCCTCATATATATCCAAAACTGTCTCTGCAGCATTTGAGCTGTTATCAATGGCAAAAACACCCATTTCTTTAATTGTAATGACCTTGGGAAGATACCCGTATTCATTGATAAAACGCGGTAATTGTTGCCGGAATGATTCAAGGATCCTTTCCGCTGACGATGATTGTTCTATGTACATATATCGTGTCTTGCAATATACGATCATGTCGGGTGTGAGCGGTAAAGATATTTTATGATATTCCTGCTGGTTCTGATAATAACGGGCAATGAATGTATTATTCCTGAATCTTATAATCCTGGGTGATTCTTCTGAGAGCAACATCCTGATGCCAGGGAGTACCTTATGGAGTACAGGATTATAAGGAAGGGGAGTAATTTCGGGTAAAGGTTCTATTTGTTCTGCGATAGTCCGGATTATATCCTCATAGATTTTTCTGATCTCTTCAGTTGAGTCAGCACTGACAAATGATCCGTGATTTTCAAGAAATATAATCTGGGGATCATTTGATAATTTTTCACGATAAAGCCTGATCTCTGATTCCAGCCTTTTAAAAAGTGTATAGCCCGGATCGGTATACTGTAGAAATAGTACTTTTTCACCGAAAAGCTGGTGGGTCAGTTGTTTTGCATTCCTGCTGCATAGTAAACCATTTATGAGAGAAGGATGCAGGTGAACCACAAATTTATATTGGATCAATTCATGAAGTGAAGTTTCTACTGACGGCCTCCTGCTTATTAGCGGATCTTTGATACATCTGAAAAGATCGTTTTTAACCTCTTCTTCCCTTGCAACCGGATCATCAGAATAACTTTTAAGCGAGATCTCATGCAGTAATTCCCTGTTTAGTGCGACCAGTCCCTCCTCACTCAGGTCAGCAAGTGACTCTCCACTTGCCTTGATCCAGATTGTTTGGTCATCTTTATATGAAGTATTGCCACCACCGGCAATAACATACTCTTTATTATTCCCGTAATACTTAGATATCTCAATTAAATCATTTATTTCCGGCTTCATGGGATTTAATATTTAAGAAGTACTCAATAACTAACCGGCCTAATTCTGCAAATTCCTTTCTTTCACCAGTTCTGGGGAGTCCGAAAGCCGAAATGTAACCTTCTTCATTCCTTGCTCTCAGGTACTGATGAGCTGCAATTACACATGCTGCTTCCCAAGTAATACTCTTTAAGTGATCATCGAGAGGTTTTGCACCACGTGCCGTTACGGTAAGTGGTGACATCTCAGGTGTATTATGTTCAGTTCCAAAAATGACCAAAAATCCCTTATTATGAAAGAACTCAACAAAACTATTCAGAATATCGAAATTGTTTCTTCCCGGAATGAGTTCTATACATCCCACATCAAGTGATGTAAGTGAATCAAATAATTGTTCGGGATCAGCTTCAAATTCTGTATAATTACCCGACGGATCATCAAGCAAAACGGGGTAGCAGGGGATTCCTCCTGCTTTGATAATTATCTGAATGATCTTTCTCAGTGGAAGGAATGCTTTTTCATCTTCTTCAACAAAAGCTGCTCCTCCGCTTTTAAGAAGGTTGGAACGTATTTCATTCTCAAGAGCAGATGTATTTGAGAAACCGGTTTTGGATTTTTGTTCGCCATACAATGTTTCAATAAACCGCAAAGGATCATCTTTGTATTCTACTTCTGCAAGCAGTCTCACTGCTTTTGCAAGATGGCGCTCACGTACCAGGTCGTGTGCATAATCCTTTTTAATTGTATCATAAGTAAGTGAAAGAGAAGGATTTATTTGTTTAATCAATGTGTTAAGCCTGGAAATCATCGCCTTAATCTGATTCTGACTTTCCCTTACAATCCTGTCGAGTTGTTTTCTGTCCCACCAGTCTGTATGAAAGGGGTAGTCAAGACCTTTACCACAGAAGTAGATTCTGCCCGGATTGTTGGGATCGTTGATCCTGATATTTCTGCGCTGCTCTTTTTTCATCAATCCCATAAATTCAATATTAAAGAGCGGAAAGACATTATTGCGGAGTGCTCCTTCACAGAAAGCATCATAACCATCGGTAACATAGAAATCGTTTATTCCCAGAACTGCAATATTTTCTTGCAGAGCCATTGTGAAAATAGTGTTCATATCCGGGAATGCACTGAATGAGTAAGGCGTATGAATATGTCCGTTGACTTCGCGATACCGCGGGAAAAGTATTTCTTGAAGCCTCCTTTGAAGCTCTTCCTTATTCGGGAAGTCAGATAGAAAATTACTCATCGGAATAGTCGGTCAATTTCGTTTATACGCGATTTGGTTAATGCACTTTTATTTCCTGCAATAGTAACAATCAGAGTCATTTTGGCTGCATTCTCCAGTACTTCTAATTTATCGAATGCATGAAGTAGATTTTGGCCGGTCGTCAGAATTCCATGGTTTTCCAGCAGAAGTATATCTGCTTCGGTTGCGTTGTCTGCAACAATTTCAGCCAGTTCCTGCGAGCCCATAACGGCATAGCTGACAAAACGGGGGACACCGCACACTGCCCGTGCCTCAGCGGTGAGACTTGTATCAATTGAGTGTTTCATTGCTGTAAATGACGAGGCAAAAACCGGATGAGCGTGAATAATAGCTGATACTTTATTATTTATTTTATATATGCCAAGGTGAAGTACATGCTCTATTGAAGGTTTGAGCCATGGTGTGAGGTTTTTACCTGAAATTGTCATTATGCTTATTTCTTTCCATCTCATCCTTCCTTTGTCTGTTGCAGAAGGTGTTATTAAAATAATATCCTCAGAAACCCGATAGCTGATATTCCCTCCTGAAGTTGTAGTCAAATTTTTCCAGTACAGCCGTCTCATGAACCGAGCGACTTCTTTGCGTTCCTGTTTGTATTTTCTGGAGGTTTTCATCCGGTAGATTACTGGACAAGATCAATTACACCATTGAGGACATAATGTGGGCGGTATGGAAAGTTGTCAATCTCATGTCGTGAGGTTATACCACTTAATACCAGTAGTGTATCGATTTCAGATTCAAGCCCGGCTCTTATATCTGTGTCCATCCTGTCACCAACTACTATTGCTTCTTCCCTTTGTACTTCCAGCTTTTTAAGAGCGATACGCATCATAAGGGGATTAGGTTTTCCTACATAGTAGGCTTTTTTCCCTGTTGCTATTTCAATCGGAGCGATCAGTGCCTTTGTTGAGGGGGATATCCCGTTTTCAACAGGTCCACTTATATCAGGATTGGCGCCGATTAATCTGGCTCCTTTAAGAACCAGATTTACTGCAAGCTCAATCTTTTCAAAATTATATCCATGTGTATCTCCAACAACTACATAATCGGGATTGACATTGTTAATTGTATAACCTACACTGTAGAGAGCATGAATAAGCCCTGCATCTCCAATCACATATGCACTTCCGTTTGGATTCTGGCTGGCAAGGAAACTGGCTGTGGCGAGAGCACTTGTATAAAAATGGTCTTCCCCGGCATTTACACCCAGTCTTTTCAGCTTCTCATGGAGTTCCTTTTGTGTCCTTTCGCTGGAGTTGGTTAGGAAAAGATACTTTTTGCCACTGCCCTCCAACCAGTCAACAAACTGGTTAACTCCATCCAGCAGTTTGTTTCCGTGATAAATAACACCATCCATGTCGATAATAAAACCCAGTTTAGATCTGATCTTTTCTGCAATATTTTCCATAGACTTTTATTTCCGATGTAAAGATATTAAATAAAGGATCTATACTCCCTCCTGGTTTAACTTAATTGCCCTGCTGCCGGTGAAATCATTTCTCGTCTTATGTCCTTTCAGTGGCAGTATGTGTTCATGAATTGCATCGAGTATCCAATCGGGTTGAGGGAAGAAAAACTTTTCCATTTCGTAAGCCGGAATGATCCAGTTTCTGGAACCGACAACAACAGGCGGGGCATCAAGATCATCAAAAGCAAGTTCAGTGATTGTTTGTGCCATCTCTTTAAGAAATGAACCGCGTGATGATGCATCGCTTGTGAGGACTATTCTACCTGTTTTTTTAACCGATTGAATAACAGGCTCATAATTAAACGGAACAAGTGTGCGGGCATCTATCACTTCAGCATTTAATCCATAATCCTGTTGAAGTATTTCTGCAACAGTTATCACCTGGTATAAAGTGGCACCAATAGTAAGAATAGTAATATCTTCACCTGATCTTTTTATATCCGGCTCACCAATCGGTATTTCATAGTAGCCTTCAGGAACGCCACCTGGATGGAACATTTCACCAACATCATATATTCGTTGACTTTCAAAGAAAATTACCGGATCGGTTCCCTGCAATGCGCTGTTCATAAGTCCTTTAGAATCATATGGTGTTGCAGGAAAAATCACTTTCAGGCCCGGTATATGAGCAACCAGTGAGGACCAGTCCTGGGAATGTTGTGCTCCGTATTTTGAACCAACTGATACTCTGATAACAACCGGCATTTTGATAATATTACCACTCATGGCCTGCCATTTTGGTAACTGATTAAAAACTTCGTCGCCCGAACGGCCCAGAAAATCGCAGTACATTATTTCTGCAATCGTTCTTCCGCCGCACATTCCGTAGCCTATTGCAGTTCCAACAATTGCCCCTTCTGAAATTGGTGAATTAAAAAGCCGGTGATAGGGTAATGATTCGGTAAGTCCGCGGTAAACAGCAAAGGCCCCGCCCCAGTCACGATTCTCTTCACCCCACGCTGCGAGTGAGGGGTCTTTATAAAAACGATCGATAACTGCTTCAAAAATCCCATCGCGTAATTGAAAAAGCCTGGCTTTCGAAACTGGTTTGCCCTCTTTGTCCTTAAAAAACCTCTCCTTTGTTTTAAGTGATCTGACCCGCGGATTCTCATCCAGCGGCATCAATACTTCAGGAACACCATCCTCCATCCGGTCTGTTGATCCATTAGAAAACATCATTCTTCCCAGCCGATCAGGATCTTTTATGAGATCAATTCTGGGGGATACTTCATCATCAATACTGAGACTGAGTATATGTGTTATAAGCTCGGTCGCCTCATGCCTTATTTCCTCAAGCTGTCCGGAATCAGTTATTCCGGCTTGAATCAGAGAATTTCCGTAGGTTATTATTGAGTCCTCCTGTTGCCAGGCTTCTATCTCTTCCTTAGACCTGTATGATGATGCGTCCGAAGGAGAGTGCCCGCTTATTCGGTAGGTAAGTGTATCAAGTAAGACAGGACCCTTTTTCTCGCTGAGAATTTGTTTCTTGCGGAAGAAAGCATCGATAACTGCAAGAGGATTATAACCGTCAATCCGCTCGGCATGCATCATCTCGGGATTAACACCGGCTCCGACACGTGCCAGGATTCCAAAACCCATGGTTTCACCCATAGTCTGACCACCCATTCCGTACAGATTGTTCATAAAGTTAAAGATCAGCGGCAGCCCGCCTTTGTATTCACCTTCCCACAATGTTTTGTACTGGTCCATTGTTGAAAAGCAAATACCTTCCCATACAGGTCCACATCCCATCGAAGCATCACCAATATTACAAACCACTATCCCGGGTTTACGGTTGATCTTTTTATAAAGTGCGGCACCAACCGAAATATCGCCTGATCCACCCACAATTGCATTATTTGGATAAATGCCGAAAGGTGTGAAGAATGCGTGCATTGATCCACCCAGACCTTTGTTAAATCCGTTTTCGCGTGCAAATATCTCAGCCAGGGCACCATACAATAGAAAATGAACAGCCAGCTCATGAATATCCCCGTGAAATCCCTTTTCAACTACCTGTAATGCTGTACCATTAAAGTAATTTTTCATAATGGAAAAAAGCATGTCCTCCTCCAGTTTATGGATGGCTGATAATCCTTTGGCAAGAATCTCTCCATGGCTGCGGTGAGAACCCAAAATAAAATCATTTACATCAAGTGTATAGGCCATACCAACGGCTGAAGCTTCCTGCCCGATTGACAGGTGGGCTGGTCCGGGATGATTATAGGCTATACCATGATATTCATTGGTTGTCTTGATCAGGTTAAGCATACTCTCAAATTCCCTGATAACAACCATATCATGGTAAATCCTGATAAGGTCCTTATCAGTGAAATTATCCTTCTCCTCTTCGATAGACTTATTATATTGATTTACAGGTATTTTCCCGAATTCAATAAATAGAGGTTTTCGTACAATTTTCGGATCAATGTTCTGTATCTTTGGCATATGTTAATATTTTGTCTGGTTGCTTGTCCTGTGAAATATGGTGTTACATTTCAAACTTCTCGATCTGTTTTTTAATTTCTTTAAGGAAGAGTGTGGCCGGTCCTCCATCTATGGCTCTGTGGTCATAGGTAAGAGACAAACCTATATATGGGACAAATCCGAAAATATTGTTTCCCATATCAGCAGGTCTGTTTATGATGGTACATACACCCAGAATTGCACTCTGTGGAAGATTTATCACCGGTGTAAACATTTCCACTCCATAACTCCCAAGGTTTGAAATGGTGAAGGAGGCTGCTGTGCTTTGAATAAGTTCGGGATCTATATTTCCTTTCCTGCAGGCTTCAGCAACTGATCTGAGTTCTTCGGACAGTGTTGGGAGATCCATTCCGTCAGCATTCTTTATGGCCGGAACCATAAGGCCTCGTGGGGTATCTACAGCAATACCGAGATGTACTCTGTGAAATGTTCTTATTCTGTCATCAAGGAAATGGCTGTTGGCATCAGGGAATTTCTGTAATGCTCTGATCACACACCAGCATATCATATCATTAAGGGTTATATCCTGTTTTCCGGTTCCATTAGCCAGATTATCTTTTATTTTTTTTCTTGCTTCCAGCAATTGACGCACATCAGCACTCATGTGATGGGTAAGCTGGGCTGAATTCTGCAGGGATGAATGCATTGATCTTGCTATCAGCCTTCGGACATTTGTTAACGGTTGTTCAGTATATTCATAACCTGGCTTAGCTGCTCCGGCTTCCTGAACCGCTGTTCCTTCCAATGCTCTTTCAATGTCTCTGACAATGATTCTCCCCTGTGGACCTGATCCTGTTAGCTCCTTGTAGTTAAGACCTGTTTTCTCAGCCATGTGTTTAGCCCGGGGAGATATTCTGATTCTAAGATCTACAGACGGATGATCAGCAATTTCCGTTCCGCCAGCGGAGGGGGGGTGCTCAATGGAAGCCTTTGAAACAGGTGTTGAGATTGCTGATTCAGCAGTAACTTGTTTCCCCGGATGAAATGACTCTGTATTTTCTCCGCTTGCTCCAATCACTGCGACATTTGCCAGGACAGGCACTTCATCTCCGTCGTTGAAAAAGATCTCCAGTATAGTACCATCAGCAGGAGATTCAAAATCAAATGCAGCTTTGTCGGTTTCATAGGAAAACAAAATATCTCCTGTAGTAACTGCATCTCCTTTCTTTTTGAACCATTTTGTTATGATACATGTCTCGACTGATTGCCCCTGTTTTGGCATTATTACAGGTATTGCCATTGTTGGTTATTGGTTATTGGTTATTGGTTATTTGTTATTGCTTTGCCCGCCATAGCTTCAGCGAAGGCGGAGTTATTGTTTTGCCCACCGAAGCCTTGTCGCTTACGCTCCATAGCTTCAGCGACGGAGCGGCGAAGGTGGAATTATTGGTTACTGGTTGTT
>CAZQVL010000008.1:0-97217 GCA_964596715.1 uncultured Rikenellaceae bacterium | reverse complement strand
TAACTCGTTATATGTCATCTAAAGGTAGACATATTTTACCATATAAAGCATTATTGTTGACTCGAAGTTGATTTATATGTAACTCGAGTTTCTTGCAGCTCTAATGCACTGAAGGATCCCTAATCCTACACTGCTGGCTAATACTCTCTCTCGTATTCACTAAAGATCATCAAAAGGACTCCTGATCTTCCGAATGCTCTGTATTGTCACATGTGTGTAAATCTCCGTCGTTCGACTGCTCTTGTGACCCAATAACTCCTGAATATACCTCAGATCCGTTCCAGACTCCAAAAGATGAGTGGCATAACTGTGACGTAACCCATGAAGAGTTATCGACTTTCTTATCCCGGCTGTCTCACATGCCGCCCTGAATACTTTCTCAAGACTGCTGGCACTGTACCTGCTGCCCGGAAACTGACCTTCAAAAAGATACTGCGCCGGCCTGTACCTGCCCCTATATGACCTGACCATCTCAATAACCCTTTCAACAATAACATTTTTCATAATATGCAGCGAGCAAAATATTGATAATCAATAATTGAATATTCAAACGTAATCAAAGCACCGCCCCGTCAATCACATTAGGGAATATCAATATTTCATTGAAATATTAACTGATACAATGCCTATGGATCAACTTTTATAATTCATGCTAAATTAAACAATATTTGGGGAACTGGAGCAGCAAATGTCATCATAAATTTCTATATAATCCCCTCATCTGCCATACTATAATACTCTGCCTCTACTACTATCAAATGATCAAGTAGCTATACATCCATCAGCTTTAATGAATCTTTAATCCTTTTTGTCAGGTTTATATCAGTTTCACTTAGCTGCAGATTACTACCAGGGTAATTTTTTCTAAGCATCTTCTAAAATCCCATGCCAAAACTACTCCAGAGTGTGATTTTCATTTCCTCCCATTTCTTCATGGCAGAATATGCAAAGTTATTCGTGTATGTAGTGACATATTGTTTTGCCTCATCATTTTTACCAGCCTTAATAAGTTCCACAACTTTCTTTTCAACAAACGGAACCTCCTCAAATGCCTTATCCTCAAGTTCTTTAACAGCAGGTTCTATCAATGTTCTTCCATTCCCCCAATTGATTGCTGCAAGCCTGTTGGTTTCACGGAATGACCAGATAGCAGCATCAGGTCTGTATTTATACTGTCCACAAATGCTGAAAGATTCCGGTAACTTAAGAACTCCTGAAAAGATTGGAATTCTTGGACTCAGAGCCGGATTGTCAAATGAGAACCAGGCCACAGCACCGACCTCATCAGGCAGCCAGCTCCGGCATTGGATAATGTGTGAATATGAACACCAGTTTTGTGCGATGCAGTATTTGAAATCGACAATTCCTGGTTTAAGCTCATTAAGTAAAATCTGAAGATCCCTGCTCATCCAGCTACTGACAACAGGTGATTTAATCCTCTCCTCAAACTCATTTCCCTTGTCATCTTTCTTTTTAATAGTGATCAACAGGTCTTTAGTCATGTCCCATTCTGTTCCTTCATAAGTCTCCCTGAAATATCTCATCACATCACGGGGTGATAATTTCTTTTCCGGTTTTACCGAAAAAGGGAGCTCAGTAGCATCAGTAGTAAGGTTAAGCGAAGGAGCCAGTGTGCTTAAAATATAAAATTCACGGGTACCGTAAGCTTTACCAAAAGAACTGATTACTTTCCAGAACTTCATTGGTTCCTTGCCATCCCAATAACCCAGATCTTTAGCTACATTTTGTAAGTCAGTGCTGTACATGAAGCGATCAGGATTATCGAAGTCAATAGTGGATATCCTTGGCATATTGGCTGATACACCAACATGATCATCAGGAATCCTGGCTGCACACCATATTGCTGAAGGTTTTCCCCTGCCTGAACCTGATATTTCAAGTTGCCACACCTCTTTTGGATCGGCAATAGTAATGCATTCCGCATAATCACCGTAACCATACTCTTCAGCAAGCCTGCCTATCAGTGCAATCGCCTCCCTTGATGTTGTACATCGTTGCAATGCAATCTTTTCAAGCTCCTCAATGAAAAATATTCCACTTTTATTCCGGAGTTCTTCCCTGCCTCCAATTGTAGTTTCACCAATAGCAAGTTGTTTCTCATTGAGGCATGGATAAGCAGTATTAAGGAAGGAATATGTCTCTTCAACTTCAGGAATCTCTCCCTTCTTTTCAACCTCCCTCATATCCCAGGAGGCTTCCCCAGGGTCAAGCATACCGGAGTAAACCGAATGCATAGTCCCCTTTTCATATTTAGAGTGAGGAAAGACCTCAAGCCATGTCCGATAACTACCATCGCAAGTGTGAGAAGTAATTACCGAACCATCAGTGGTGGCAAGCCTTCCGACCATGATACTGGTGCAGCTACTTCTATAATACTGATTTGCTTCATCAGTATAAAAGTATTGGGCTTGAGTTAAAATCGACAAGTTCAACAGGAAAATCGATATTAACCAACCGATTGTGCCAATATTTTTTCTCATGTGAATAAAAATTATTATAAAAATTAATCTGCTGGTCATACAGTCGTTACAATGCTTCCAGCACCTCCTTACCTAAAGCCATACTTTCGGGCCTTTTAAGATTATCATATTCCTTCATGTTGGGCATCTGCTGCATTTGTTTGCGTACTTCAGGTTCCATAAGGCCAAAGGTGATCCTGCCCAGAAAAACCTTAAGTTATAAGCTTTTTTGGGTAATAAAAATGCCGTGATTCCCAGAAGTCCAGTTTTAATGAAAGTTCTTTTCTTCATGTTAAAGTGATTATTGGTTTATAATACAAATATAATCTATAACTCCGATCTCACTTTGTTCACCGATTCAACCAGCGCCCGGATATCACAGGGAGAAGTATTATAGTTAGTAATACATGCTCTTATGGTACTTATTCCATTGACCGGGTAGAGCGAGACCCATGCTTCACCTGATCTGATCACTCCATCGCATATTTTTCTTATAAATAAGTGATCAGATTTATGTGTCTCATCTGTAAAACAAATCAGAGGAAGAGGTGTGTTATTCATAACCATCCAGTGGTTCTGCTGAAGGATTTTACGGAGCAGGTTGCCCATCTTCACCTGGTGACCTATAACTTCGGAATAACCATCCCATCCGAAAACCATCATCGACAGGTACAGCTTCAACCCAATAAATCTTCTTGACCACTGAATGGAATGTGTATAAGCATCTGTAATCTGAAGATTTTCCGCATCTTTAGGCATATACTCTGTTGTTATCCTGAAAGTCTTCCCCAGTATATCCCTTTGCTGTGTAATGAACATGCTGGCACTCATAGGTACTGATAACCATTTATGCACATCGAAGGTAACTGAGTCGGCCTTCTCTATGCCTTTTACCCAGGGCCTGGTAACCGGATTCAAAACGGCTGCACCTCCCCATGCAGCATCGATGTGATACCATAATGAGTAGCTCTCGGCAATTGATGCAAGTGCCTTGAGGTCGTCTATTGATCCTGCTCCGGTTGTGCCGGCTGTTCCTATGATCATGAAAGGCAGCAATCCTTCAGACAGATCAGAAGCAATGGTCTTTTCAAGAATATCACTTCGGATCTCACCCTTCTCATTTACAGAAACCGGCCTGACAGAGTTCTTGCCCAACCCTGAGGTCCTTGCAGCTCTCACAACAGAATGGTGAGCTTCGGATGAACAGTAAATAACCGGCCTGCCCTTCACGGAAAATAGGCCTTCATTGGCGAAATCAGGAAACGCATTGTTAAGCGCACAGAGCACAGCTGTGATATTAGCCTCAGCTCCACCTGTGGCGAAGACACCATCTGTCTTACCGGCCGGGAATCCAATCTTTTGCCCGAATTCACTTATAAGATAATTTTCGACCTCCGATGCATAAGGTGAATGGCTCCAGGCAGCCAGTTGAGGATTGTAGGTCGCTGTGATCAGGTCGGCAATAACTGACGGGAAATTTGGCCGGGGATTGAACAATCCGAAATAACGGGGATGCGGGGTATGCACAATATACTTTTTCAGGGCTCCTGTGACCACCCTGACAGCCTCTTTAACATCAGTGGGATGGCTGAAGTCGGCTTTTCTTACAAACTCCTGTATCTCTTCGATATCGAGCGGAGGAGTTACCCTGATTTGTGCTGTATTACCATAGTATTTTTCCAGCTCCGGAAGGAGTATGTTGAGGAGTTCGGCACGTTGTTCCCTTGAAAGATCAAAACTTGTCATTTACCGGATATTGGTGATCTGCTAAGATACATTATTAGCCGGCATTCCCCAATTAATCTGAAATGATCTGCCTCAAGTCAGGGCAGGGAGCGGGGGGCAGAGAGCAGGGGACAGACTTAAAGATCAATAATCTTTAACATCCCCTATTATCACTGATCCATCATAGCAATCAAGTTTAACCACCTCTGATGCTTCCGCAGATAAATCAGAATACTTCGATATGAAGTTTACATCGCCTGTTATGTTAAAATTGTATTTATCATCATAACTGTCAATATCGATGCTTCCTGAACTCTTAACAGTAACCTTCGAATACTTCGATTTTATTTTTAATATACCCGTATTCGCAGCCTCTCAAATGCCGTAACGAATGATTCCTGCAGGACATCTTCCGCATCCATTTTATTGCTGAGAAACCTGATCGCTATATTATACATGGCCTTAGAATATTGTTTGTAGAGCATGAACTGTGCTTTAATATCACCTTCCAGGCATCTGGCGATGATCTGCCTGCTGATATTTGGATCGTTAACAGTCATCTTTTCGTTATATAGACGATACAATTATAATTTGGTTGGAATCCTTCCACAAAAATAATTCAGATTAAAAAAAATAATCCGTTTAAGTTCTTTTTACCATCTTTGATATCAATAAAAACCATAATAATATGAACGCAGATGTAAAAACAGTGAGTTCTCCCCTTCCGGGCAGGATAACATCAGTAGATTTCTTTCGCGGATTTACCATGTTTATGCTGGCTGGTGAGGCTACAAGGCTTTATTCACAGTTACGCAAATTTGACAGTGGTATAGTCCAATTCTTCGGAACCCAGCTAAGTCATCATGAATGGCACGGATTGCACTTCTGGGATCTGATCCAGCCTTTCTTCATGTTTATCGTGGGAGTTGCCATTCCTTTTGCAGTTGCCAACAGGATCAAAAAGGGGCAATCCAATAAACAAATTACACTTCATGCACTCAAACGCTTCTTACTGCTGCTCTTCTTCGGATGGGCCCTCTATTTTGTTGACGCAGGCAGACTGGTCTTCAGGTTTCAGAATGTCCTTGCGCAACTATCGGTTACCTACCTGGTTGCATTCCTGATAATTAATAAAAGCTTTAAATTTCAGCTGATCTTTACCCTGGTACTTCTCCTCTTTATTGATCTTGCTTACCGGTTTTTCCCGGTTGAGGGTTTTAATCATCCCTGGGTTAATTTTGAAAATCTGGGAGCATGGGTCAATAACAAGATAGAAGGGGTGGATAAAGCCAGCACATGGGCAACACTGAATGTTGTCTCAACAATTGCACATACTGTCTGGGGAGCTCTCTGCGGCAAGTTGCTGATGAGTGACAAATCCGCAACGCAGAAAATCCAGACATTGATAATTGCCGGTATATCAGCATTGATCATAGGATACTCCCTTGATTTACTGAATATTACTCCAATAATCAAGAAGATTGCCACCGTCTCATTTGTTTTTGCCAGCGGAGGATGGACAATACTGGCTCTCTGTTTCTGTTACTGGCTTATTGATATAAAAAAGCTATTCATTAACGGTTCAAGATTCTTTATAATTGTAGGTATGAACTGTATTTTTATTTACCTGTTCTTTGAAGTTGGCGGTGCCAGTCTGCTCAGTAGGATTGTCAATCCGTTCAGTAAGCTTTTCTTTACCTGGGCAGGAGAACTTACTGTTGCAGTAATCACCAGTGTGATCGTGTGGGCAGGATTATGGTATCTGTGCTACTGGCTCTATAAGAACAGGTTATTTATTAAAATATAACCTCCCGAATTACTGAAAGTGACTGTACCTTTTTACTTAACTTTAACGGTACATTAACCATTATCACATGTACCAGAAAGACTATATACTCCGTATGATTGAAATGATAGGGGATTTGATAGCCGGTATTCTCGGTCTGATAAGGAAGGGAGATTTTACTCAGGCCAGTGAGAAACTCGACAGCATCTACTATACCATGCTTAAGGAAGACGCAGCATATTTCAGAGCTATCCCGGAAGATAAAATAACCGGCATCCTGCTGGAAGAACATAATTATACAAATGGCCATCTTGAGATCCTTGCCGAGCTTTTCAATGCGGAAGCCGAGCTTGCATTGGCAAAGGGTAATAAATCAGGCGCTCTTGAATATTCCAGAAAGTCTCTGATACTGTTTGAATTTATTGACAGGGATCAGAAGACATATTCGCTTGAGAGGATTAACAAAATGGACGGGATAAGGGAGAGGATCACCCTGGTTGAAAATGAAATCTGACACGCAAAATGGCCAGGTTGTTTTGAAATTATTCAGGAACGGATAAATATATCTGATATGAAAGTTAAATATGCCTTGTTGACAACAGCATTCCTGTTTGCAATTACGTATGACTGTTTTTCACAGACCCCTGATCCTTCCGGTGCAGCACTGCCATCAAAATTCAATAAATTCAACCGCTCTCCCCTGGGTGAAAATGTTTTTGTTTTCGATCCGGGGATGGAAATGAGAGAGATCCAGGAGTTGATTGATACCATATTTTCCAGGCAGACGGTACGCAGAAGTGAATTCAGCAAAAATCGCTATGCTTTATTGTTTAAACCCGGCAAATATGACCTCGACGTGAAGGTAGACTATTACATGCAGGTGCTCGGGCTTGGAGAATCTCCTGAGGATGTGGTGATTACCGGGGCAGTGAGGTCGAATACCACACATGGCAACAGTGTGCTGACAAATTTCTGGCGTTCGGTGGAGAATTTAACAGTGATACCATCAGTTGATTCCACGATGGTATGGGGTGTTTCGCAGGCTGCTCCTTTACGGAGAGTATATATTAAAGGCAATTTGCAGTTATTCGATAAAGGGTATGCCAGCGGCGGATTCCTGGCTGATTCGAAAATTGAAGGTACAGTAAGCTCCGGCCCTCAACAGCAGTGGTTTACAAGAAATACCATTATGGGAGAGTGGGTTGGAGGAGTCTGGAACATGATGTTTGCAGGAGTATCCGGAGCTCCAGCAGACGAGTGGCCGGACAAACCTTATACGACAATAAATGAGACTCCTCTTATTCGCGAAAAACCATTCCTTGCATATGATGGGAAAGGATTCAAAGTTATAATCCCCGTTATTAAAAAGAACAGTTCAGGGCCCGACTGGATCAATGGAGTTAAAGTAGAAAAGACCCTGTACATGGATGATTTTTACATTGTTAAACCTGGCATCGATGATCAGGAATCAATGAATTCTGCTTTGGAAAAGGGGAAGAACCTGTTAATCACCCCGGGAAGATATTTCCTCGACCAAAGCCTTAAAGTAACCAGACCGGGCACTGTCATTATGGGAACCGGGCTGGCAACACTTATTCCGGAAAATGGTAATACAGCCATCGAGATTTCCGATGTTGACGGAGTGTTAATATGTGGATTGACAATTGATGCAGGAAGTACCTTTTCTGAGAGGCTATTCATTGTTGGTGAGCCGGGCTCAAAGAGTAATCATAAGTCGAATCCAACGTTCCTTTATGATATCTTCTTCAGGGTAGGCGGACCGGCTGAGGGATCAGCAGCATGCTGCATGGAGATAAACAGCAGAGATGTCTGTATAGATCATATCTGGCTCTGGAGGGCCGATCACGGGAATGGAGTAGGATGGGATAAAAACAGGTGCGCAAACGGCTTGATCGTGAATGGTGATAATGTAACTGTATACGGATTATTCAATGAGCATTTTCAGGAATACCAGACCCTCTGGAACGGAAATAACGGCAGAGTCTATTTTTATCAGAGTGAGATGCCCTATGATCCTCCCTCTGTTGAAGCCTGGATGCATGACGGGATATATGGATATGCGTCTTATAAAGTGTCAGACCATGTAAAAAGCCATGAGGCATGGGGATTAGGTATCTACAACGTATTCTATAATGCTCCTGTAATAGTTGATAATGCAATTGAAACGCCAGCAGCTCTGGAAGAGAGTATGCATCACCTGGTTATTTACTGGTTGAACGGTAACAAGGAAAGTGTTGTTAAGAGCATAATAAACGGAAAGGGTGGCACCATCAATGTATCGAACAGGAAGGCTGTTATGAAATAGCAATTGACCCCGGCACCCTTCTGCCAACCTTCCATTCCCGGCTCTGCACAAGGTATACATGAAAATCCATTCAGTTCCTGGCTCCACTAGAACCAGGTGTAAAAGGCGATGCAGTTACATCCACATGCGTGGCTTAAATCAATCAAATGGTATCTGTAGAATGAAAGCTTACTGACCTGACCTGCCCGGCAACCGGGCCATTGATAAGCATTAAAATAACTAATGTAATCTTTGAATCCCCGCGAGCGCATTCCCCGCTGCTTGCGGCGGGGTAAGCGAGCAAAAAAATAGAAAAATCCTTATTGGGGATCGAAGATTCCTCGCAGCAAGCTGCGAGGAATCTTCGATTCATAATCTGTTTCACTGTCCTGAGTTTATCTAAATGTAGTTATATTTTATTTTTTTTGCTGATATGTATTCCTGCATTTCTGATTTTTCTTGAAAAAATACTCTTATTTTTAAAGCTGTAATGTTTCATCTAAAGTCCATATTCAGAATATGAAAAGAACTCTCCTGTTATTTATTGCCCTTGCTTTCCTTAATATAACAAAGGCACAGGATAAAAAGCCACTGACCATCGATGATCTTACCGGATGGAACCGGATAACTGAAAGAGCCGTTTCAGATGATGGCTCTCTCATTGGCTTTGTTATTGAACCATGGGATGGCGACCCTGCTGTCAGGTTATACGACAGCCATGCTGCTGAAAAGGCTTTATTCACGTGCGCAACGGGTGTTACAGTAACAGCCGATTCACGTTTCGTGATCTTTACCATTAAACCATCCAAAGCTGAAGTTACCTCTCTGAAACTGAAAAAGACAAAGAAAGAGGATATGCCTCAAGATATGCTTGGTATCTATGATGTAAGACAAAGTACAACAGATACCATCATGCGGATAAAAACGCATAAAGTGCCATCAAAGTGGGAAGGATGGCTTGCCTGGCAGTGTGAACCGGAGAAAGATACTGCTAATGCTGTCGGAAAGACATCTCCAATTAATGTTAAGGTATCCGGCAGAAAAGAGAATGGCATTAAACCAAAAAGCGAATCAGCAGATAACGGCTTTCATCTTTGCATCAAAAATCTGGTTACCGGTATTACCGATACAATAAAGTATGTCACAGATTATCTCTTCGCGGCAGAATCGCCGGTATTGATCTGTTCCACCACCGGCGACGAAAAAGCACTTGAGCCGGGTGTGATTGTTATAAACCTGCAAAAAAATTACCGCACAACTATTTACCGTGGAAAAGGGAAATACAAACAGCTCACGCTATCAAAGAATGGTGATCGTGCTGTTTTTATTGTTTCCACCGATGAAAAAGACAAAGCCGTAAACACTTACTCTCTTTATTACTGGAAAGGCGCCGGGGATGCGTTCGTTGCAGCTGAACGAAGTACCCCAGGTATTCCTGCAGGATGGATCATCAACGAGAATGCCCGTCTTACATTCGGAGAAAAAAGTCAGAGGCTCTTCTTTGGCACCTCTCCCGAATACAGGATCAAAGACACAACCATTCTCGACGAGGATCGACCGAATGTTGATGTGTGGCACTATGCCGAAGGCAAGCTGCATACAGTACAGGTGATTGATAAACAACGTGACTTAAGGAAGACATATATGGCCGTATACCACAGCCGTACAGGTAAGGTAGTGCAACTTGGCAACAGGGAGATGCCTGATATCCAGCTTATTGATGATGGTGATGCAGACAAGGTACTGGGAATGTCCAACCTGCCTTACGAACTTGAGTCAATGTGGGAGAGTCATCCTCAAAGATATGATATTTGGCTTGTTGATGTTACAACCGGCTCGGCACAAAAGCTGAAGGAGAACTACCGGGCACGATTCCGTGCCTCACCTGCTGGTAAATACCTGTACTGGTATCATAGCATTGACAGCTCATGGTACACCTGCAACATCTCCTCAGGACAGGAGCACAGGCTTACCACTCCTGCTACACTGCCCTGTTACGACGAACTTAATGATGTTCCAAATTTTGCCAACTCATATCCGCCTGCCGGATGGCTGAAGGATGACAAAGCATTCCTTATCTCCGACAGGTATGATATATGGTCACTTGATCCTGATAATAAACACTCTCCGGTTAATATAACAGGTAATGGAAGAGATAAGCAAATAACTTATAGACTCATTGATCTTGATTACGAGAATGATTATATTGATCCTGAAATAAAACAGTATCTTAATGGTTTCAACGAGGTCACAAAGGGAAACGCCTTCTACTCAATTGACCTGAATAAAAAAAATCCTCCCGTGTTTCTCACGGGAGGATACTTCAGGCTTGGAGAGCCGGTTAAAGCCAAAAAGGGGGATAATATCATTTATACGCAAGAGACCTTCAAAATGTTTCCTGATTTCATGATTTCCGATCTCTCCTTCAGAAATTCAAAACGTCTGACCAATGCCAATCCTCAGCAAAAAGATTTCCTTTGGGGTAGCGCGGAACTGGTGAAATGGTTATCTCTCGATGGGAAAGAGATCGAAGGATTGCTCTTTAAACCGGAAGATTTCGATCCAACCAAAAAGTATCCGTTAATAGTCAATTTCTATGAAAAAAGTTCATCAGGGCTCTACAGCCATCGTATTCCTGAAGCACACCGATCAACAATAGACTATCATTATTATACCAGCAATGGTTATCTTGTTTTTAACCCTGATGTCCATTATATGACCGGATACCCCGGGCAAAGCGCTTACAATTGTGTTATGCCGGGTATAATATCGCTTATTCAGAGAGGCTTTGTTGATGAGGAGCACATCGGTGCCCAGGGTCACAGCTGGGGTGGTTACCAGGTTGCATACCTTGCCACACGCACCGGTCTTTTTGCTGCCATTGAGTCCGGGGCGCCGGTGGTTAACATGTACAGCGCCTATGGTGGTATCCGGTGGCAAACCGGACTGAACCGCTCGATGCAGTATGAGCGTCAGCAGAGCCGGATAGGAGCAACCATCTGGGAAGCACCATACCTCTACCGGGAAAACTCACCTCTCTTTGCTACGGATAAGGTTACAACACCCATACTGATAATGGCGAACGACCAGGATGGACATGTACCATGGTGGCAGGGAATAGAGTACTTTATTGCACTGCGGCGGCTGAGGAAACAGGCCTGGTTACTGAACTATAACGGCGAACCTCACTGGCCCCTTAAACTGCCTAACAAAAAGGATTTTCAGATACGCATGTCGCAGTTCTTTGGCCATTTCCTTAAAGGAGAACCTATGCCTCAATGGATGAAGGAGGGAATACCGGCTACTGAAAAAGATTTCACCCTGGGGTATTGAAAAACCCTGTTGAAAAAAATTGTTATTTGAATGTTTATCAGGTAAAAATTTAATATAAAATATATACCAATGGAAGATTTCGAATTTTATAATCCCGTTAAGATCTTCTTCGGAAAAGATCAGTTGTCAAAGATCTCTTCTCAGATCCCGAAAGACCATCGTGTAATGCTTCTTTATGGTGGAGGCAGTATTTTCAGAAATGGTGTCTATAATAAAGTGAAAGAAGCCATTAAGGATTATAATGTAACAGAATTTGGAGGTATTGAGCCCAATCCTTCATATGAAACGGCCATGCAGGCTGTTGAAATTATCAAAAAAGATAAGATTGATTTTCTTCTTGCTGTCGGTGGCGGATCAGTTATTGATGCAACAAAATTTATCGCTGCTGCAACACCGTATACCCGTGGTGATCCCTGGAATATACTGTCGAAACAAATACCGGTTACCGCCTCATTACCTTTCGGTACCGTTCTGACACTTCCTGCTACGGGATCCGAGATGAATAAGAATGCTGTAATCAGTCGTATTTCCACTACCGAAAAGCTTGCTTTCTCATCTCCTTGCTCATTCCCGAGGTTTTCTGTTCTGTTGCCTGAGGCTGCAGCCTCCCTCCCTAAAAAACAGGTTGCAAATGGTATAGTTGATGCATTCGTTCATGTTACTGAACAGTATCTCACATACCCGGTGAATGCTCCTATCCAGGATCGTTTTGCTGAGGCAATCCTGAAAACACTTATTGAAGAAGGGCCTAAAGTCTATGCCGATCCTGCAGATTATGATGCTATGGCAAATCTCATGTGGAGTGCAACAATGGCACTTAACGGACTGATACAGTGTGGAGTGCCCGGCGACTGGTCAGTACATTCAATCGGTCATGAACTTACAGCTTTTCATGGTATTGATCACGCCCAAACTCTGGCAATTGTATTACCGGGATTATGGAAAGCGTTACGCGAAGAGAAGAAAGACAAGTTGCTTCAGTATGGGGCCGGAGTGTGGAATATTACAACCGGAACCGAAGATGAAAGGGTGGATGCCGCAATTGCCGGAACTGTTGAGTTCTTTGAATCTCTTGGTATTAAAACCCGTCTAAGTGATTACAGCGTAGGCAGGGAGACTATCGAAAGGATCGTTAAAAGGTTTGAAGAAAGGAAATGGCTTGAACTGGGCGACAGGGGACTGACTACTCCTTCCGTAACAAAGCAGGCGCTGGAATATCAGCTTTAATAATTGTTATACTTTCTCTTCAACCAGGTCTCCGGCACAGGTACAATACATATATTCATAGACCTGTTATCTTCGGACAGCATTGCTGACTGGATTTCAATTCTTGTACCATCCGGACTGAAAGTGGGATGAGGATGGTCGGCTGCAGTTACTTTATGTCCTGCAGAGAGCAGCATCATCTCATGTGTATGCCGGTCGATCAGGTAGATGCTCCTTGAGAAATCGTCACCGACAGCCCACCGGCCGTCAGCAGAACCATTTACATGCCATAGACCGCTACCGCTGTGGGTCTGGCCCGCTATCATCATTTCCCTGGTTCTGAGGTTCACTATTCCCAGCCCTGTAGGCTTTTCTCTTGTACCGGAGGGCCCCCAGGCAACCTCCTGCCCGGGATTTGCCGGATCAGTCGGTTGCTCTGGTGTGCCGATCTTCCGGTGCCCCATAATAGCTATAGCTACCTCATCCTTTGTTATAATGGCCTCATGAGTTACCCATTCATATTCTGATTCAGGATAAAGAGGCCTCAAGCCTGTTCCGTCGGCCATAACTGTCCATGTTCGCTGCGGCGCTTTACCTCCTGTCTCCCAGCAGAAAACTATCTCCCCGGGTACCCATGGATTGGTCTGAATATGACCTACCTGGAACGGTACTGCCACAACAAATTTTACTTCACCGGTCTTTATGTTCATACTTCCTATACCTGCCGGTCCTGCTCCCATTCTTCTGGGTCCGAAATTGGACTCAATCTTCGTTCCTTCGGTAAGACGCTTTGCGGCCTCTTCTCTGCCGACACGGAAATATACCACCTCCTCATCCGAATCCAGAGCCATATCACCACCCGCACCCATCTCAGCAGGAGTGGTGCCGCAGATCCTCTGATATTCATCAGCAGATTTTAGTCTTCCTGCTTCGCTGTCGGCAAAAAGCTTTGCCAGATCAACCTCTATCACCTGTACCGGGCCTCCGCGCATCTGGCCGGGCTGGCGCCTTTCTGTCCTCATGAAGTAGAGTTTCATCGACTTGCGCGCTACATTAAGCATGCCTGTATAACCTCCTTCGGAAACCTGTACTATCACTCCTGTTTTCTCATTTACTGCCATAGCTTCACCTCTAACCCTGTTGGAACGGAATATTACCCACTCACCATCAGCAGTCCACTGGTTATGTGTCTGGTAGATCTTTGAATCACCTGCAGGTGTGCTTGTAAGGAATGTCAATTGCACACCTGTCACCGGATCAGTAATAATTTTCTTTTCAGATGGTAATCTTGTGCCTATTTGAGTGAAAGCAGAAGAGGGGATAAAAAATGTGATCCATATCACAATTTTAAACAAAAACAGAATTTTATTATCGTTATTCATCCGATCAGGTTTTTATGACAAATTTGTAGAGCCAGGTCTGAGACCTGACTCTACTACAAATTTACGATGATTTAATAATTACGCGTTATTGTTGTTCCCGTTTAAACAATTTGATTGTTTCATCCTGTAGCAATACCCACAATGAATAAACACCCTTCAGGGTTCCGATAGGTATGTTAAGGCACCCAAGGGCAGCTACCACGATAATGAGGTATCTGGCCCATTGCTGAAAGGAAAGAAGCCCTATTCCTCCAATCAGTCCAAGCGTTGACATGAATCCGATAAGCAACGGAACACTGATTGAAATAAATTGGAGCAACATAACAGGTATATCTTCCTCCTGAGGGATAAATCCTTTCGCAAAATGAAGGGCAAAGAATACAGCCAGTGCCCCTATCAAACCCAGTATCCCGAAGCCTATGTGTATGGCTCCAACTATGGTTACATGCTTTTTCATTTTTAACTCTTCCATGACAGTTTGATTTTATTCCTTTTTAATATTTTCATTCCTGAATTAATGACTATCATTTTTAAAAATTGATGCATTAAGGTATCCATTAATTTACAATATGCAACCTTTTTGGGAAAAACCCTCTCTTACAGAAAAGAGTTTTATCTTTGTCCTGTAATCTAATCAGTATGAAAAGAAAATTTCTCTTTGGAGCAGTATTTATATTTATCGCTTGGGCAGTAACATCATGTGAAGCGATCAGGACATGTAAAATCTGTAAACAGGTAACTTATGAAAACGGAGTGGTGATAAACGAAGGTAATGAAGCTGAATATTGCGATGCGGAACTGATAGCGATCGAAGCAACACCCGATTATGTATCCGGGAATATCAAAACAACCTGGGAGTGCCGCTAATATCTGATGCCTATAAAAGTAACGTCATCAACCTGGGGATTATCTCCTCGCCAGTTTTCAAAAATTTCACTCAATCTTTCACCCTGTTCCAGCATAGGTTTTCCTTGCATTTCCACAAGAGTCGCCTTAAGTTGATTTGACATGAATTTTTTCTGTTTCGGGCCTCCGAACTGATCTGCAAAACCATCAGAGAAGATGTAAAAGGTATCTCCTTTTTTAATATTAATTTTATGGAGTGTATATGGTTGCATCCGGTAATGAATTGCCACAGGCATTTTATCACCTCTGTAATGAGCCAGTTCTCCTTTTCTTACCAGATATAACGGGCAATTGGCTCCTGAAAACCATAGTATGTTCTTATCAAAATCGACAAGACATACAGCTATATCCATACCGTCTTTTACGGTATCCTCCTCAATATCCTGATTTAATGATTTAATGACTCCCTGTCGGAGGTTCTCAATGATCTGGTCAGGCATAAAGATCTGTTTCCCGTTTACAATTTCGTTCAACAAAGTGACCCCGAGCATGCTCATAAAGGCACCCGGTACACCATGGCCGGTACAATCGGCTGAAATGATTACCTGTTGTGAATCTTTGGAACTTACCCAGTAAAAATCGCCACTGACTATTGCAAGAGGTTTGTATAAAATGAAATGCTCAAGTTTGTCGCTGAACAATTCAAGGGAAGGCATCAGTGCTGCCTGGATCCTTTTAGCATACATTATACTATCAGTAATATGCTTTTTCTGATAGGCGATCTGATCTCTCTGGGCAGCGGCAATATCGCGCTGCATTTCAATCTCATCCTTCTGCAACGAAATAGTCCTGTTCTTATCCTCAAGCCTAATATTAGCTTCTTTCTTGATCTTATATCCTCTGTAAATATAGTACCCGAGAAAGCTTACCAGTAAAAGCGCCAGCAGAACAAAATAGAGGAACAGCCTTTGTTTTTCAATAGCCTCCAGCTGCATCTTTATTCTACTCTCCTGTTCTTCTATCTTGCTTAACTGATCATTTATCCTTGCCTGCTGCAGGGTAATATTTTCTCTCTGGATGGCCAGAGTATCTTTCTGAACCTGAACCTCTATTTGCTGATCCAGTATTGTCTGTTTCTGGAGAGATATTTCATGTTGTTGTCTGTTTATCTGGGTAAGCAGGTTATCCAGTACTTTCTGTTTTTCCTCAAGTGTCTTTTCTTTTATTGTTATTCCCTTATCGAGACTGTCAAGAAGGATTTTCTGCCGGAGTATCTCCATTTTCTGCAACTCAATCTGCTCCTGCTGCTGCTTTACCGTTTCCTTCTGAACCTGTAGATCCTCATCAGTGATCCTGAAGAGGTTTTCCCAGTCTTCCTTGGTTTTTATTGCAGTGAAAAGAAAATTCTGATTCACTGACATACCTGATTCATTAATAAGCTCCTCATTGGCTTCAAATCTTGGTTTACCATTAACCACTACAAAATTTATCATCGATTCCCTGAACTCATATCCTTCAGTAATAAGCATTGTCTGATGCCCTTCAATCTTTTCCTTAACTCTGTCAAGATCGAAACCACTGTTCTTATTAACATATAAAATCTGGGTATGAAGAATTTTATCTTCATTTCTGAATGCAATTAGCTGAACCGGTTTATTCTGGATAGTTTTTCTCGTCCGTGAAAGGTTTCCCATCTCCCATAAAAGTTCCGATGTATTGTCAAGCAATCCGATTTTGAAGACTGCCGAATCAGCAAAACCGGGACCGTAATCAATGTATCTGGCCATGTCGAAGATATAAAGAGCTCTTGTGGGATTATCAAATCCATCTTGGCAGAAGGTGTTATTCAGCAATAATATTAATCCCGATAATATGACCGCTATCCTTACCGACGGGATTTGTTTTAACATGATTTAATGCATTTTACTATACGAAATTGCAAAAATTTATCATGTAAAGCAAATATCATGTCTGCATTATTAACTATATTTGTTGAAAAATTGTTAATAACTGAAAGGGTTTAAAAATTTGTCATCTGTATCTTGTCGTAAATTTATACATGCCTAAACAAATCCAGAAATGACATTGAACTTCAGCAACTTAGAGCTTAAAAACAAAAATATTTTAATTGTTGAGGATGATGTGCCATCCATAAGGTATTACGAAACCATTCTTCAAAGTACCGGAGCGAACGTTAGAATATTTCGAACAGGTAAAGAGTTTATTGAGTATTCAGAACAAAAGGACCGTATCATAGATCTTGTTATTATGGATTTTCTTATCCCTTTTGTTAATGGGATTGATTGTATCAAGATGTTCAGGAAAGAATGGAAAAACATCCCTGTTCTTATGATTACCGCCTACTCTTCTGAACAGGCTAAATCAGATGCTTACATTGCCGGATGCAATGAGTATATTCTGAAGCCTGTTTATCCTGAAAAGATTTATGCTCTTCTTGAAAAATACCTGAAACAGGGCGTAACCACATACGCTGATTACCGTTCTGAATAAACCTTACCTGACTGTAGATTGTGTTTTCCCGATATAATCTGCATAATAAGATTCCAGTCTATTGGATATCTCATCAGCAAGTTCGGATTTTCCATTGGCCAGACAGTAATTTGCAACCCGTGAAGGATATTGAATAGCCGTCTGTATTTCATATTGCGCAGAACGGATGTAATATGGATCCTGTTTAAGAAAATAATCAAGGCGCTCATAATAATAATCACAAAGGTTGTTTGTCAGCTCAACAGCCTTCTCCGAATCACCCGCCAGAAAATAGGCTTCAATCAGATCGGGGAAATACGGATCGTATGGAACTTTGTCCAACGGAAAGTGTTCCATACATGTATTAAGAACCTGTAGCCCTTTTTCATTTTCCCCTTCAACCGACAGTGCTTTGGCTAACCTTGCATAAACTAATCTCGACTTAATTACTACAAGGGTACGGATATGGTTATAATCCAGGTTAACATCCTTATCATTAGCCCCTCCCCATACAAATTTATTCATCACATTTTTATGTAAGATATCGGTATCTATCCGGCCATAATCGACCCAGCTTTTATTCTGTGATTTAATCGGAACAAGTCTGTATGCAAGCCCTTCAAGCTGAAAGTATTCCTCCAGGTCAAAGGCATCATTATGATAACCTGTAACATAATAGATGGGGCGTTCCCAGTTATTATGAGCCAGTATATCAAGAATTATAAGCTGGCTCTTTAGTATCGAATTCCCCTGTAGTTTTATATCGATATACGGTACTATTTTGTCTGCATCCTCCGGTTTTACTGCCCCTGATGCAATTACTTTTGCTGAATCAACCGGTATGCGGATGGTCCGCGAAGGAATGATATCAAGTAATTCGGTTGGTGAAACCTGAACTTTTGTGGCTTTGTTATCGCTGTTTACCCAATCGATTATTACTGAAATATCAACAGGTTCTTTAGTCCTTTCAATAATAAAAACCTGGTTGTTTATGCCATCGTAATATTTCTGAACAGGAAATGTAATTGGCAATGGATCAGACTCGTACACCTTGTGCTTCATTTGATTGATATACCAGTCGGTGTTAAGGAGCATGAGGTTACATACACGGACATCGGTTCTCATTCCTTCCACCTCCTGGGCATACCATAATGGGAATGTGTCATTGTCACCATTGGTGAATAATATAGCGTTGGGTGCACATGAGTTAAGATAATTGAATGCAACATCCCTTGCGAGATAGCGTCCGGAGCGATCATGATCGTCCCAGTTTTCTGACCCCATAATTACTGGAACGACAAAAAAGCATAAGATGCCTGCAAGAGGCGCAGCAATCTTTTCACCTGAAAGCTTTGAAATCGCTTCGAAAAGAGCCAGCACTCCCAATCCTACCCATATCGCAAAAAAGTAAAAAGATCCTGCATAGGCATAATCCCTTTCCCGGGGCTGATTAGGATACTGGTTAAGATAAAACACTATTGCCAAACCTGTCATAAGGAATAGTAACAGAACTACCCACCAGTTCCTGTTATCACGGTTAAGCTGATAAAACATTCCGGCAAAACCAAAAAGCAATGGTAAAAGGTAATATTTGTTTCTCGAAGTATCTGTTTTCAGGTTACCTGGCAGATCAGAGGTCCCAACCCTCGGTTCATCAAGGAAATTTATTCCGGTTATCCAGTTGCCGTTTACGACACCACCTGTTCCCTGGCTATCATTCTGTTTACCTGAGAAATTCCACATGAAATACCTGAAATACATATATCCGAACTGGTAAGAGAACATAAAACGAAGATTTTCACTGAACTTTGGTTTTCTGAGCACTTTCTTCTCGCCCGACTGATCCGTAACCTGTACCGGGATGCCCTTTATTTTACCCCATTCCTCGTATATTGCCTCGTGTTCGCTCTGTTCACTCCACATTCGTGGAAACAGCGTAATAAACCGCTCATCATAAACACGCTCAAGACCATGACTAGTGATAACATACTTTCCGTTTTCCAGCGCATAACGCGGTTTCCCGTCCTTGTAATCGAGAATGGGTGCATTATAATATGCCCCCCTGAATAATGGCCTTTCGCCATACTGTTCCCTGTTAAGAAAATATAAAAGACTGAAAGGATCATCAGGATGATTTTCGTTCAGGGGAGTATTTGCTGATGATCTGATAACAATTATTGCATTTGACGAATAGCCTATCATTATAACCATAACCGCAGTGAGAATAGTGTTAAGTACTGTTCTGCTTTTACCGGCCAGATACCAGATGAATCCTGATATTACTATTAGTACAAACACATTAAGTGCCGCAGATCCTGATATTACCCAAATACCCGTTAAAAACAGTACTCCGGAAGCCAGTGCTGCATTTTTTGTTTTATCAGAGGATGATAATGTAGACCTGACAGCAAAAATGAACAGGACCACCATCAGTATAACATGAAATATCAGCCCGCTGTTATGAGGAAGGCCTAATTTGTTTACAAACAGAAGATCTAACCTGGTGGATATCTTTACCACTCCCGGAAGAATCCCGAAAAGAAGTAACGCTAACAGAATAAAGGAGATGGCAAGAGAAACTACAAATCCTTTCGAGGTAAACTCAAATCTTCTGAAATAATATACCAGCACAATAGCAGGTATTGCAAGCAGATTCAGTAAATGGACACCGATTGAGAGTCCCATCAGAAATGCTATCAGAATTATCCACCTGTCGGCATAAGCTTCATCAGCTACATCCTCCCATTTAAGTATCGCCCAGAAAACCAGGGCAGTAAAAAGTGATGAAGTGGCATACACTTCGCCCTCAACAGCCGAAAACCAGAACGAGTCGGAAAACGCATAAGCCATCGCACCAACAACTCCTGCACCAATTACAACAGTGATCCTGGCTATACTGAACTGACCCTCGTCCCTGTATAAAATTTTTCTTGCCAGATGGGTGATAGTCCAGAAAAGAAAGAGGATTGTAAATCCGCTTGCAAGCGCCGAAAGGGAATTGACAGTTGCAGAAACCCTTGTGACATCGCCTCCGGCAAAGAGAGTGAAAAACCTGGCGAGGACCATGAAAACAGGATTTCCGGGAGGATGGCCGACCTCAAGTTTGAACGCCGATGCAATAAATTCACCACAATCCCATAAACTTGCTGTTGGTTCAATAGTTAAAAGATATGTAACTGAGGCTGCAAGAAAAACTACCCAGCCGGTTATGTTGTTTATAAACCTGAATTTTTTCATTTATATAATTTGTTTCTTCAAAGAATGTCCTGTTATGAACAAGTGACGAAATTACTCTTTTTTTTCTTACTACAGCGCTATATGGCATTACTCACTTATTTTGTTATTTTTGAACAAACGGTTATATATGAAATTACCGTCTTTTTTACTTATATTATGTTTCCTGTCCGGATCAGTTGTATCGACCGCCCAGTATTATGAAACCGGTCAGGATCCTGCCTCTCTTAAATGGCTTCAGATAAAAACAGACAGGTTTAAAGTAATATACCCTGAATCATATGGCACCGGAGGAGTCGATTTTACCAGATCTCTCGATCAGGCTTATTCAAGCCTTATCTCTATTTACCCTGATATAAAGTTCAGAATTCCCGTAATAATACATAATCATACCATTCAATCGAATGGTTATGTGGCATGGGCACCACGCCGGATGGAAATATACCCCACTCCTGAACAGAATACAATTCCACTCGATCCCAATAAACAGCTGGCCATACATGAGCTGACTCACGTACTTCAGATGAAATCGCTGCACAGCGGTTTTACAAAAGCTTTCTCATTTTTACTGGGCGAGCAGTTTACCGGTGTTGTAGCTTCCATGTTACCTTTATGGTTACTTGAAGGAGAAGCTGTCTTTACCGAGTCAATATTAACGGAATCTGGCAGAGGAAGGTCTTCATCATTCCTTAAACAACTGAAAGCCATAATGGTAGAAAAAGGAGAAATGTACAAGTACGATAAAATTGTTAACGGATCATTCAGGAACTTCGTTCCCGATTATTATCAGTCGGGTTTCCAGATGATAGCATGGTCGCGGCTTAATTATGATACCCAGCTATGGAACAATGTTCTTAATTATACCGGCTGCTTCCCATTCACAATTAATCCTGTCAACATAAGTCTCACAAAAGAAGCCGGTATTACAAAGAAAAAACTCTTTGACGAAACATTCAGGAATCTGAAGACTCTCTGGGAACTTGATATAACCCGATCAAATCCTGAAACTTATCAGACACTTAATCCTGTCAAAAAGGGAAAATTTATTAATTATTTCTGCCCGGTCAATGCAGGTCCAGACAGTATAATAGCGGTTAAAACCTCCCTGTCGGAACCTCCTTCATTTGTGCTGATAAATACTTCCAGAAAAACTGAAAAAAGGCTCCACACTCCGGGCAGGGTCTATCCCAGGGTAATTTCTGCAGCAAAAAACAAGATTGTGTGGGTAGAAACAAAACCTGATCCGAGATGGGAAAACCGTAACTATTCTGTTATTAAAATCATGGATATCGATCAAAACAGAATTGTACAGCTTACAAGAAACTCAAGGTACATGTCAGCCGGTATATCTCCTGATGGTAACTATATTGCTGCTGCTGAAAACACTGTCGATAATAAAAACAGCCTGGTTATAATTGATGCATGGAATGGTGATATTCTCAAAAGAAACCCTGTGCCGGGCAATGCATATCTTCAACGGCCTCAATGGTCAGATGAAGGGAACAGGGTTACTGTTATTTTCTTAACAGATAAAGGTGAAGGGATCATGTCTTTCAACATGAACGATAATTCATGGACAACCTTTATTGAAGCAGGAAATGATGACCTTCAGTCTTCATACCTCAGAAACGATTCCCTTTTCTTTGTAAGTTCCTCCACAGGAACTGACAATATTTTTGTCCTTTCCCCCGAACGAAAGATCACATGTCTGACAAGATCTAGGTTCGGAGCAGGTGATCTTAATATGAATGGAGGAACCTTAATCTTCAGTGATTATTCAAGCTCAGGAAATGATATATGTTTCACAGGAATTCATGAGAATAAAAGTTACGAGGAAACTACTACACTGCAATCATCATTTCTTATCAACAACATTAAACCTCCGGTACCATCATCGAATGACTCCTTAAAAGGTACTGAATATAAACCGGTGCCTTACAGAAAATGGCTCCATCTGTTCGTATTTCATAGCTGGATGCCATTTTATGCTGACATTGATGAGATACAATCTGATCCCACCTCTGTCAGACCCGGATTCACACTGATGTCACAGAATCATCTGAGTACTTTTATTTCTTCAATAGGTTATGAATACTCGCCTGCAACAAAACATAATATCCATACCCGTGTGACATGGCAGGGATGGCTGCCTGTCTTAGAATCGAGGATTGATTATGGAGGAGAAACAACAATCAACAAGCTCGGACAAAGTGTTAACGATCCTTCCGATATTAAACCCGGCCTCTATTTTACAAATACCATTTATCTTCCACTCACCTTTTCGTCCGGTAAATTCTCTCAGTACCTGCGACCCTCTGTTTCTGCAGTTTATCGTAACAGATACATTTATTCGAAAGAGACGGAGAATTATGATTACGGACAAATACAAATTTATGGCCGGTTTTATTTTTCCAATTATTATATTTCGGCTTTCCGCGATATTTACCCCAGATGGGCTCAGGTGCTTGACCTTCATTATTCCTATGCTCCTTTTGATAAAAAGATATACGGGACAATGACTACATTGAAAACTGCTTTTTATTTCCCCGGATTATTCCCTTCAAACGGAATAAAAATAAGACTTGAAAAAGAGATACAGCAAACTGCGGAGTATGTACTGGGCAACAGAGTGCCTTTCCCCCGCAGTTATAAAGATATTACCTCAGAGAATCTTGAATTTTTTTCAGTTGATTATGTCATGCCTCTGGTTTATCCCGATTTTAATATTGGCAGCTTTTTCTATCTTACAAGGATACGTACAGGTCTGTTTTATGATTATGCCAAAGGAACGGCTAACTATCATTATATACCTGAAACAGGCCCTCAGGGAGATGTTACATACAGTTTGGAGTTACATGATTATACAGAATATTTCAGGTCGTTTGGGTTTGAATTGCTGTCAGATTTTTATCTCTTCAGAATACCCTTCATGATCTCGGCAGGAGTGCAGACTGCATGGCAGGAGATCAGCAAATCACCTTCAATTGAACTTCTGTTTAGTATAGATATATTCGGGATGAATATAGGAAAAACAAAAATGTGATCTGAATCACTTTTTAATGCTACGGGCAGTTTGTCTGATGAGGTCCCAGGCCATTTCAACATGTGCAAGGGTAACATTGGTTTGTCCGGTAACCATTCGCAGGGTATATTTCCCGTTCAGCACAGTGTGAGTAAGATAAATCTTACCCGAATCATTCAGAATATGATTAAGTTTTTCATTTAATGGGTTTAATTTTTCAGCCTGCAGCCCTTCAGGTTTATACCTAAAGCAGACCACATTAATCACAACTGGCGCAAGTATCTCAAAATCATCTTCCTTTGAGATCAGTTCCGACAACCTTGCAGCTATACTGATATGATATCTTATCCTGGTGCGTAATCCTTCTGTCCCATAAGATCTTATGACACTCCAGAGTTTCAATGCCCTGAACCTTCTGCCGAGTGGTACTCCCCAATCCCTGTAATCATTAACCTTTCCTCTTGTTCGTGTTTTTAAATATTCGGGAAGTATCTCGAACGTTTTGATAAGTGATTCCGGATCCTTTACAAAATAAGCACTGCAATCAAAATTTGTAAACATCCATTTATGAGGATTGAAAACAAAGCTGTCAATATATTTCTTCCCGTTGATCATCCACTGAAATTCGGGCAAAATAAGGGCCGTACCGGCCATTGCAGCATCTACATGAAGCCAGGTACGATATTCCGAGCAAATCTCTCCTATGGCCTCTAAAGGGTCAATTGCGGCAGAACCCGTTGTGCCAATGGTTGCAATAACACAACAGGGAAGATAAGCGGCTTTAATATCGCTTTTAATTGCATCTTTCAGTTTTGCTTCATCAAGTGAGAAATCGCTCTTTACAGGTATCCTGACCAGGTTCTGACTTCCGATGCCGCATATTCTGACTGCTTTATCCACCGAAGAATGGCCTTGTTCAGAGCAATAGACTCTCAAAGTACCTGCATTGTTCGCTCCGTTATTGTTTATCGAAAAATTGGTTGCTTTTTCCCTCGCAGTAAGGATTGCAGCGAGAGTGGCTGTTGAAGCCGTATCCTGAATAACTCCTTCAAATGAAGCGGGGAGCCCGACAAGATCCCTCAGCCATAGCATCACCCTTTCTTCAAGTTCCGCAGCGGCAGGAGAGGTTTCCCAGATCATGCACTGGGCACCAAGCGTTGCTGTAACCATTTCCGCAAGTATGGAAGGGGGGCTTGTATTGGCCGGGAAATATGCAAAAAAACCAGGATGTTGCCAGTGAGTGATCCCGGGCATAATTATCTCATCGAGATCTTCAATAAACCTGCTGAACGATTCTGCTTTTTCAGGGGGATCAGCCGGGATCCTGTCGAAGACTTCACCCGGTTTAACAGATGATTTTACCGGATACTTTTCAACATTTTCCATATACGCGGCCATCCAATCAACCAGCTTGTGGGCATATTGCCGGAATTCATCAGGTGTCATTGTAAAAATTTTAATTGATCGATTCGGCCAGAAGCACTATTTTATTCATCTTAACTTCAATCACTCCTCCGTCAATTTCGAAGTTTACTTCATTTCCGGACTGGTCAACAATCATAACCGGCCCTTCTCCCAGCGTGGATATTATCGGGGCATGATCCTTCAAAACCTGGAAAG
Organism: uncultured Rikenellaceae bacterium; assembly: GCA_964596715.1. Classification (GTDB taxonomy): domain Bacteria; phylum Bacteroidota; class Bacteroidia; order Bacteroidales; family VadinHA17; genus LD21. The sequence continues at coordinate 71,788 of CAZQVL010000008.1, read as the reverse complement.
ATCCCTTTTTCCCGGGTACCCTTACAGATTTTATTTCACTTTCGTATACTTTTTTTTCAGGAGTGATTATCTCTATTTTCATTGTCACTTAGATATGGCAGAAAAATCAGTAACAGATGTTTTTATCCGGATTGTGCAAGAATTTTATCGCCTTTTTCAATTGCATCTTCGATTGCTCCGACCAGCATAAATGCCGATTCAGGATACTGGTCAACTTTCCCCTCCATTATCATGTTAAATCCCTTTATCGTATCTTCAATTGATACCAGGGCTCCCTTAATTCCCGTAAATTGTTCTGCAACATGGAATGGTTGTGAAAGAAACCGTTGCACTCTTCTGGCCCTGTGAACAACAAGCTTATCTTCTTCAGAGAGTTCATCCATACCAAGGATTGCTATAATATCCTGCAATTCATTATATCTCTGAAGCAATTCTTTAACCCTTTGTGCGCAGTTATAGTGTGCTTCTCCCACAATATCAGCAGTCAGGATCCTGGAGGTAGAGTCGAGAGGGTCCACCGCAGGATAGATACCAAGTTCTGAAATTTTACGGCTTAATACTGTTGTTGCGTTTAGATGGGCAAAAGTAGTGGCCGGAGCCGGATCAGTAAGATCGTCAGCAGGTACATAAACTGCCTGTACTGAAGTGATTGATCCATGACGTGTTGATGTTATACGTTCCTGCATCATACCCATCTCAGTGGCCAGGGTTGGCTGATAACCTACTGCTGAAGGCATCCTTCCAAGAAGTGCAGATACTTCCGAACCCGCCTGTGTAAAACGGAAAACATTGTCCATAAAAAATAGAATATCTCTTCCTCCGCTTTTCTCGTCACCATCTCTGAAATGTTCAGCGATTGAGAGCCCCGACAGGGCAACTCTTGCTCTTGCACCCGGGGGTTCATTCATCTGGCCGAAAACGAGAGCCATCTTGGATTCTTTAAGAGTTTCCATGTCGACCTTTTTAAGGTCCCAACCGCCTGCTTCCATGTCCTTAAGAAACTCCTTCCCGTAAGTGATAACGCCTGCTTCAATCATTTCACGGAGAAGATCGTTTCCTTCCCTGGTTCTTTCACCTACTCCTGCAAAAACCGAAAGGCCGGAGTATGCTTTGGCAATGTTATTAATCAACTCGAGTATGATAACTGTTTTACCCACACCTGCCCCGCCAAATAATCCGATCTTGCCTCCTTTTGAATAGGGTTCTATCAGATCTATCACCTTTATTCCGGTGTGCAGAACTTCCTTCTCTGTTGAAAGATCTTCATATATGGGAGGTTTCCTGTGAATGGGATAACCACCCTTTTTATCAAGTGGCCCTATACCATCAATAGATTCTCCCGTCACATTCATAAGCCTGCCTTTGATCTGCTCACCGATAGGCATGACTATTGGTAATCCTGTCGCTATTACTTCCATGCCCCTGCGCAAACCATCAGTGGAATCCATAGCTATCGTGCGCACTGTATTCTCACCAATATGCTGCTGACATTCCACAACAAGTATGGATCCGTCGTCCCTTTTAATCTCCAGTGCATCATAGATATCAGGCATCTCTATACCCTGACTGTCAAATGATACGTCAACCACCGGTCCTATGATCTGGCTTATTTCCCCTTTATTAATTGACATAAATTTCAGTTATTATTTTTTATAAAAGTATCTGGAATCATTAACATTTATCATTGATTTTCTTCGTTTGCCCCTTACCCGCCAAATGGCGGGTGCGAAGAACCGACTCCGCGCAGCGGAGGAGCTCGGCGCAGCCAAAATCAATTACTCCCTTTAGGGTTGGGGTAAAAAATTGATTTTCAAGCACCAGAGTATTAATATTAACAATTGCCGATAGTTATATTATTTTTAAGAAGTTACAAATTTAATAAAATTTGTGTTTGATTCTATGCCTGAATACTTTTTTGATTTATTCAATCTCCTCAATTTCTTTTTGAATTTTTATCCTTATTAGTCTATCTTTATTATCATTTAGAAATTATCTCTAAAATCTGTAACATGAAAAAAGCCCTAATCACATTTGTATTAATTGCTGCATTTACTTCAGCTGTTTCTGGTCAGTTCACGAAAGCCGGGAGTGGTATTGTTTTCGGAAGCGGATTCCACTTCAATAATGAATCCGGTACAGATCACAGAAGCGGACTCATGGGAATATCTTTAACAGGAATTTACGAGATCTCTCTTCCTTTGCACATTTCACCTTCGTTCACATATTTTATCCCTCATGTATCAACATTTTCATCTGTTGAAGAAAGAACAAGAGTAAGTGTATCTTCAATGCTGTTTGATATAGACGGCCATTACGTTTTCAACTCCCTCGACAGGTTCGAGTTTTATGGTCTTGCAGGACTCAATATTACTCTTGCCAGGATAAAAAGGAAATATACCTATGTGGGATCTGCGACAACAACTGTCTCAGAATCTGATAATGCCATCGGGATTAATGTCGGCGCAGGAACCTATTGCAAAATGACTGAACAGCTGGATCTTTTCGGAGAAATCAAATATATTATCAGCAAATATGACCAGGTTATTGTGTCGGCAGGTGTGCTGCTGAATCTCGACTGGCTGAAAAAACACGAAACTCCCGTGCTATAAATTAAAACTCTCTGCTTACAAGTGAATTGGCTAACCTGGTCAGTTCCGTTTTTCTCTCTTTTCCGGCTTCTGCTTTTTCAAGGAAACTGAAAGCTGATTTGATATAATTACCGGCAATTTCTTCAGTGGCTTTTTTTATCCCGAGCTGATCATAAAGATCTGTAACGATATTTACCTTGGTCTCCGGATCATATTCCTTATTACTAAAGAGTTCCTGAAGTTTTTTACGTTGTGCCACGGATGCCGTTTCTATTGCCCTGACATATAGAAATGTCTTTTTATTTGCCACAATATCGCCACCGGAAGTCTTCCCGAAAACCTTTACATCACCATAAATATCCAGCAGGTCATCCTGTATCTGGAAAGCAATTCCAAGGTTTCTCCCAAACTCATATAACAGATCTGAGTTTTTATCATCTGCTTCTCCCAAAACAGCTCCTATTTTTGCCGACCCGGCAATGAGAGCAGCCGTTTTCAGTTCAATCATTCTCAGATATTCATCATGTGAAACAACCGTAACTTTTTCATAATCCATGTCTAACTGCTGACCAACACATACCTCCACTGCTGCCTTATTATAAACACTGAAAACATTGCCAAGAAGATGCGGAGGTGTTTTAAGAAAACATTCATTTGCGATAAATGCCATTACATCGCCCGAAAGAATTGCCTGGTTTATATCCCATTTACTATGTACTGTAGCCATATTTCTCCTGACAGGTGCCTGATCCATGATATCATCATGAATAAGAGTAAAGTTGTGGAATATCTCCAGACCGGTTGCCGGGATTAATGCACTTTCAATTTCATCGGTAAAGAGGTTACATGACATGAGGGCTAAAACAGGGCGTAATCTTTTCCCGCCTATGGATAGAATATATTTCACAGGATCAATCAGATTCACTGCTTCCATATTATATGAAAGAGCGGAAATAGTATCATCCACCAGGTTTTTAAACTCGTTCTGATTATACATGATTCTTTTGCAAACCTTTTAAAAACAGAGTTTATCCCTTTAAAGCTTCGGCACCGCTTACAACTTCGAGAATCTGGTTGGTAATTGCTGCCTGCCTGGCTTTGTTGTATTGTAGAGTAAGATCACGGATCATTGTAGTGGCATTATCAGTGGCCTGGTGCATTGCAGTCATCCTTGCTCCGTGTTCCGCCACAAAAGAGTTAAGAATAGCTTTATAAAACTGTATTTTCAGGAATTTGGGCACCAGCTCCGTTACTATCTCTTCCTTACCGGGTTCATAGATGTAGTCAATTGAAGAAAGTTCACTTTCCCCGGGAGTAACTGTCTCAAAAGGCAGAAACTGCTCATTCATAAGGTTCTGAACAGCTGCATTCTTGAATTGATTATATATCATATCAACTTTGTCGAATTCACCTGATATAAAACTTTTTAACACCTTTTCTGCCACACTCTCAACATTTTCGAAAGTAAGATCATTAAGCAGGTTATTTTGCTCCTCAAGTATTTTGAAATTATGTTTCCTCAGATAATCATATCCTTTCTTTCCTATAGTAAGGAACCATAAATTTCCGTTTTTATACTGGTCAATGTATTCCTCTGCAACAACTCTTCTGGCCTCTCTTATAATATTTGCATTAAAGGCTCCGCAAAGGCCCCTGTTAGATGTTATCACAACCACCAGGATTTTTTCCGGAGCAGACTTTCTGCTGTAGACAGTCGTTATTTCCGCCGACTCTGTGAGACTTGAGAAAACACCCAGGAGTATTTCGTGTATTTTATTAGCATACGGCCTGAGTCTCAGAATTTTGTCCTGGGCTTTTCTTAATTTGGCAGCTGCCACCATTTTCATGGCTGACGTTATTTGCCTTGTTGATTTTACAGAAGCGATCCTTATTCTTATAACTTTTAAATTCGCCATTAGAGATGCGTTTATTCAGATTTATTTCCGTTTACTCCGGCGCATATTTGGCAGCTACCTCCGAGGCTACTTTTTCAAGAATATTGGTAATATCATTATTAATAGTCCCCTCGCTGAGAGTATCCAGCACATCCTGATGCCTGAGTTCAAGATATTCAATATACTCTTTTTCAAATTCTTTCACCTTATCAACCGGGACCTGTTTCAGAAGGCCCATTGTGCCGCAATAAATTATTGCAATCTGTTTTTCAACAGGTACCGGAGCATATTGTCCCTGTTTAAGTATCTCAACGTTTTTTGCTCCTTTATTAAGGATGGCAAGAGTCGATGCGTCCAGATCGGAACCGAATTTTGAAAATGCTTCAAGTTCCCTGTATTGTGCCTGATCAACCTTAAGTGTTCCTGCAATTTTTTTCATGGCTTTAACCTGTGCATTTCCTCCAACCCTCGAAACTGATATCCCGACGTTAATTGCAGGTCTCACACCGGCATTGAACAGGCTCGACTCAAGAAATATCTGGCCATCGGTAATTGAAATAACATTTGTAGGAATATAGGCTGATACATCACCTGCCTGTGTCTCAATTATTGGAAGAGCTGTAAGTGATCCCCCCCCTTTAACCATATGTCTGATAGATTCAGGAATATCATTCATTTTTTTTGCTACTGCGTCTGATTCAATGATCTTGGCAGCTCTTTCCAGAAGCCTTGAATGCAGGTAAAAAATATCACCAGGGTATGCTTCACGTCCCGGCGGACGCCTCAGTAAAAGTGATACTTCCCTGTAAGAGACCGCCTGTTTCGAAAGATCGTCGTAGATAATACAGGCATCATGGCCTGTATCACGGAAAAACTCCCCGATAGCTGCACCTGCAAAAGGCGCATAAAACTGCAATGCAGCCGGATCGGATGCAGTTGCCAGAACAATAACTGTATATTCAAACGCACCATGCTCTTCAAGTGTTTTTGCAATATTGGCAACAGTAGACCCTTTTTGTCCTGTTCCTACATAGATACAATAAACCGGTTTCCCTTTTTCAAAGTTACTCCTCTGATTAATAATAGTATCAATAGCAATTGCTGTCTTACCGGTTTGCCGGTCGCCAATGATAAGCTCTCTCTGACCTCGGCCAATAGGTATCATGGCATCAATCGCCTTTAAACCGGTTTGAAGAGGTTGTTTAACAGGCTGGCGAAAAATAACACCGGGGGCTTTTCTTTCAAAAGGCATCTCATAAAGATCTCCTTCAATCGGTCCTTTACCGTCAAGGGGTTGACCTGTTGGTGTAATTACTCTTCCCAGCAAACCTTCTCCAACATCGATTGAAACAATTCGCCCGGTCCTTTTAACAATATCACCCTCGCTAATCTCTTCTGAGGGACCTAATAAAACGGCACCAATGTTGTCTTCCTCGAGGTTAAGTACTATTGCTTCAATCCCATTTTCAAATTCTATCAGCTCGTTCGATTGTGCATTTGAAAGTCCGTATATACGTGCTATTCCGTCTCCAACCTGTAGTACAGTCCCGACCTCTTCCAGTTCAACTCCGGTTTGTATTCCTTCAAGTTGCTGCCTGAGAATTTTTGAGACTTCTGCCGGTTTAATATTTGCCATGATATACTTCCTTTTATTTCTCCTTAATGTTGTAATTCTTAAATTGAAATGTTTCCGCTAATAAGCTCTTTTTTTATTTTACGCAGTTTGTTCCTGACGCTCGCATTGATATATTTATCATCAACTCTAAGGATAAATCCTCCAATTATTTCACTGTCAATGATTTCTTTTAATTCAACTGTAGTTTTTAAACCCGACTCAATAAGGTCTGAGATCTGTTTTTTTATACCTCCGTCGATCTTAACAGCAGTTGTAAGAAGGCATTCTGTAATGCCCCTGTATTTCAAAGTATCACTTCTGAAAACCCTTGCAATAGCGGGGAGAAAGCTTTCCCTCCCGTTTTTGATCACCAGATTTATAAGTGACATAGTTATTCCCCCGACATTCTTCTTAAAAATATTGGACATAACTTTTTTCTTGGCTTCTGTGTCAATTACAGGATTATTAAGGAAATCCTTAAATTCTTCTGAAGCACAGACAGAAGAAATAAAGACCATGTCCTTATTCACCTCATCAAGCACTTTTTTCTCGAGTGCTGACTGGAACAAAGCTTTTGCGTATCTGACCGATATTTTGCTTTCGTTCATTGTCTGGAAAAACTATCTAATTCTTATTCAGTTTAATCTCTTTAAGGTAATTGTCGATAAGCTTTTCCTGTTCTCCGGTTTGTTCAAGCTTTTCACTAATGAGTTTCGATGCTATTTCAACGGAAAGTCTGGCAACATGATCACGTATTTCTGAAAGAGCTTTTACTTTCTCCCTTTCAATTCCTGACCTTGCTTTTTCAACCAGTTTTTCAGCCTCTTCTGCAGCTTTGCCTTTAGCTTCAGCAATAAGTTTATCCCTTACTTCCTTGGCTTCCCTGAGGATGCCTTCACGCTCCTCCCTGGCTTTCCTCAAAATAGCTTCATTATCACTCTGAAGTCTCAGCATTTCTTTGCGTGCTTCAGCAGCCGATTCGAGTGATCCTTTTATCATTTCGTCTCTCTGCTTTATAGCTTTAAGGATTGGCTTCCATGCATATTTCTTAAGAACAAGAAAAAAGAAAGCAAAAATGAGGGTTGTCCAGAAAACCGTACCTATAGCCGGAGTAGTCAGACTATTTGCTAAGATCATACTTTTCAGTTTTAAGGTTTGAATTAAAGAATCCCTGCAACCAACCGTTACAGGGATTCATTTTTTCTAAGAAGAAATCAGAGCAACAACGACACCAAACAATGCAACACCTTCAATAAGTGCTGCTACAATAATCATTGCTGTTTGAATTTTCGTCGCAGCTTCCGGCTGTCTGGCAATTGCTTCCATAGCTGTTGCGCCAATTTTTCCAATACCATATGCCGCACCTATTACTGCCAAAGCTGCTCCAAATGCTGCCAATGAACCTGTCATAACATTTAATTTTAATGAAACAATAAAAATTAATGATTTTCCTGTACTGCCATACTAATAAATAATGCCGACAATAAAGTGAAAATATATGCCTGGAGGAAAGCCACCAGTAATTCGAGGCAATCCATAAATATCACAAATAATAATGAAACCGGGGCAATTAACACTGAGTTGAAAATAAAGATAAGACCGATCAGACTCAAAACGATTATATGACCACCCGTAATATTTGCAAACAAACGAACCATCAGAGCAAATGGTTTTGCTATCATACCTATAAATTCGATCGGTATCATAACTGGTAATAACCAGAACGGGACACCCGGAGTTGAAAAAATATGTCTCCAGTATGTTCTGGTACCGTTAATCTGTATTATGAAGAAGGTAAACAATGCAAGCGTCATTGTTACAGCTATATTCCCTGTTACATTGGCTCCAAATGGCGGAGGAAAAGGAACAAGACCCATTATATTATTGATCAGGATGAAGAAGAAAACAGATAAAAGATAAGGCATGAATTTCTCAAACTTATGATGCCCTATATTTGGAATGGCTACTTCATCACGGATAAACAAAACAATTGGTTCAAGGAAACTCTGGATTCCCCTGGGATGGCTGATACCTGATTTTTTGTACGATCTTGACAAGGATAAAAAGAGCCATAATCCTATCAGAGCTGCAAAAAACATTCCTACAACAGCCTTGGTTACAGATAAATCGAGCGGAATATTCTTTTCATCAATATGGCCATTTTCATCAACAGATACAATTTTCCCTTTATAGTCTCCTTCTTCTTCAATTTTGTATCCCATATACTCATGACCGTGAGAAAGTAGTTTTGAACTGAAAACTGACATACCTTTCTCTTTACTGAAAACTATGACAGGAAGATATATTGAAATACTTGTACCATCTTTCTTTGTTAGCAAATGCCACTCATGTGAATCAGTAATATGGTCCTGAATAAACGAACTTGCGTTGAATTCTTCTTCTTCATGCCCCTCCCCGTTATGTTCCTCCGCCAGAACCGGAAGATAAAATACTGATAACAGAATAATTAATAAAAGAGTCTTTAAATTATGCGTTTTCAAATCAGTTTTTCTTTTATAAAGATTTGCTTTTCAGTGTGTTCAATATAACAAATATGTTAAATAAAGTGAATGCTAAATATAGTATAAAAAACAATATAACTGATGCTGGTGCAGTTTTTTTAGCGATAAAAAACCAGGTCAGAGCTATTGATAATTCAAGAATAAATTTTAAGATTACCGACACCATGGTATGTATTGTCTGACTATCGGGCTCCCTTTTCTGGCCTCTTAAAAATATGAATAATACAAGTGAAGAAATTACCGTAAATACAAATGCCAGAATGATTATTTCATTTAAAACCAGGTCGACTGATGTAAATTTGATAAGAAAGAATCCTGTGATTATAATCAGAAGAACAAAAAGACAAAGCAGTATAATATAGTTGGGTAGTCCTTTCACCGATAAAAGGTTACTTTATAAAGTCTTTAATAGCTGTATAGATTCCTGCGAAAACACCTAAGAGTGAAAGAATAATAGTAAATACCGGCGTTTTCATATTAAGCAGGTCATCCAGCTTGATTCCGCACCATGTTGTAATCAGGATTATCACAATCATCTGCATTGCGAGACCTGAATATCTGGCGAAATTATGAAGTCCGCTATTTTCCTGGTTTTTCTTCGGTTTTTTCTGGTTCTTTTGATTTGATGGCAGGTGTTCCTCCATTATCTTCGCTATCGCTCATTTTACAGTTTCCCGAGAATTTCGCCCCTGGTTCTATTGATAGTTTAAATGTGACTATGTCACCTATTATTTTTGATGAGGCTTTAAGATTCAGTAACTGACCAACACTTATCTTGCCTTCAATCATACCTGAAACTTCCGAGTTTTTACAATAAACTTCTCCATTTACTTTTCCGGTCGGCCCAATAACAACTTTCCCTTTTGTGCTCAGACTTCCCGTAAGAGAGCCATCTACCCGGATATCACCATTCGATTTAATATCCCCGGTAATTTCAGTCCCGTTACTGATGAGATTAATTGTCTGGCTGTCTGTCTCGTTTAATTTTCCCATAGTTTTATTCTGTTTAGAAATACTAACTTAAAAATTCAAAAATATAAAAACTATTGAAGATATACAGAAAATGATAGATTCTCATTAAACAAAGATTATTTCGGGTCGTATGCCCATATCAGATAAACAGAACCCCATGTAAAACCGCCACCAAATGATGCAAGGATAATTTTGTCACCTTTTTTTAGCCTGGATTCATATTCCCAGAGACATAAGGGAATTGTAGCAGCTGTAGTATTCCCGTATTTTTCGATATTAACCATTATCTTTTCCGGGGTAAGGCCCATTCTTCTTCCTGTTGCATCAATAATACGGAGGTTGGCCTGATGGGGCACAAGCCAGGCTATATCTTCTGATTTAAGGTTATTTCGTTCCATAATTTCAACAGCTATATCGGCCATGTTTGAAACTGCAAATTTAAAAACGACCTGTCCCTCCTGAAAGATAAAGTGTTCCTTCGCCTCAACGGTTTCATGTGATGCAGGCCTGACTGATCCTCCTGCTTTTAAGTAAAGATATTTACGGCCCGATCCATCCACCCTGAATATATAGTCAATAATTCCGTAATCCTCCGTTGTGGGTTCAAGTAGAACAGCTCCGGCAGCATCACCAAAAAGAGGACATGTAGTACGGTCGGTATAATCCGTTATTGCTGACATTTTATCTGCACCCACAACAATTACTTTTTTAAATTTTCCTGTTTCAACATAAGCAGCTGCGGTCTGAAGGGCAAATAAAAAACCTGAGCAGGCAGCTCCAAGATCAAAACTAAAAGCATTTTTTATTCCAACCTTGTCCGAAATAATATTGGCTGTTGCAGGGAATTGCATGTCACCAGTAACTGTGGCACAGATTAACAGATCAACTTCATCGGCTGAAGTACCGGTCTTTTTAAGCAATCCTTTTACAGCCTTCTCCCCCAGATCCGAACATCCAAGACCTTCACCCTTAAGGATCCTTCTCTCTCTAATTCCTATACGTTGCATGATCCATTCGTCGGAGGTGTCAACCATCTTTGACAATTCTTGATTTGTAAGTATGTAGTCCGGTACCCATGAATGGATACCTGTAATAGCAGCCCGTACTTTTTCCATATCTATATTGCTTCTAGTATCTTTTGCGCCAGGTTGGCATGGACTACATCCCTGGTTTGAAGAATCATATTCATTATGGCTTTCCTTTCTGATATCCCGTGTCCTATTACGACATTGGCATTTATGCCGATAATCGGTGTACCTCCAATATTTTCAAAGTCTAAACGATCAATATATTCATCCTGTAAACCCTTTGATTTGAAAATCGAATGAAAAGCTTCAGCCTGTTTAAGTACAATATTGCCTACAAATCCATCGCATACAACAACATCGGTCATCATCTCCCTGAAAAGTGCATTCCCTTCAATATTACCGACAAAATTAAGTCCGGGATGTTCTTTCATTAATTCATAGGCAGACTTGATGGCAGAAGTTCCCTTTGTCTCCTCCTCTCCTATATTGAGTAATCCGACAGCGGGATTTTCAATTCCAAGAACAAATTTTGCATACAGGCTACCGAGTATCCCATATTGCAGTAACACATCCGGCTTGGAATCAGGATTAAGGCCAATATCGAGAATAACAGAATTACGTCCGTCAACACAGGGAAGAACTGCTGCAAGGGCCGGCCTGAAAACGCCCGGTATAACATTGACCGTGTAGCTGGCTCCGACCAGCATCGCTCCTGTATTCCCTGCACTGCAGAAACCATCCAGAGATTTATTCTTTAGCATTCCATACCCTATGGAAATACTTGAATTCTTCTTCTGCGAAAAAGCTTTTGCAGGATGGTCGTTCATTTCAATAACTTCGGTGGTAACAATTATTTCAAACCGGGCAGGATCAACCTTCATGCCATTTAATTTCAATAAAATAGCATCCTGGTTACCAATTAATACCAGTGTTTCATCTGAAGATAAATAACTGAGGCAATCAACTGCACCTTCAATAACTGCATCAGGTGCATAATCACCACCCATGATATCAAGGCCTATTCTCATGATATCCCTAAAGTTATATCAAATCAGGCTGTTACTTTTTTCTCGACAGCAAGTTTACCCCTGTAATACCCGCACTCAGGACAAACCCTGTGATACAGAACTGAAGATCCACAATTTGAACAGTTTGCAACTGTCGGAGCAGTTGCCTTATAATGTGTCCTGCGTTTATCTCTCCTGGTCTTGGAGTGTTTTCTTTTCGGATGTGCCATTTTTAATTTTCAAAATTAATTATCGTTCAACAGCATTTTTAATTTATCCCAGCGGGAATCACTATAACTATCTTCCCTTATAATATGTTCATCCAGCTTCTTAAGCATTGCAGGATTACAGTTGCTGTTCCCTGATGCATCTTCGGGATGTATCCTCTGGATAGGAAGTGAAAGATGAATGAACTCATATATGTATTGCTTTATATCCAGTTCATGTTGATCGACCGTAATTGTAATTATATCCGGATCGCTATCATCTCTAATCCTGCCATACTTAACTAAAAGTCTGTTCTCACAATCAACAGGATGATCAAACATCTCAAGGCATCTGTCGCAACATATGCTGACATTACCTTTAATTTTTAAATCAAGATCAATATGGGAAGATCTTTTATCAACTTCTACAAAGACAATAAGGTTACCTTCCTTTATTTCCGATTCTTCAAACAGTTCAAAAAACTTCCTGTCAATCACAAAATCGTATGTACAACGTCCCTCACTTGATCCGCTTAACGGTATGATATATGATCCGGACATCTCTTATAATTTTGGTTTGCAAAAATATAAATCCTTCTCCAATTAAAAAAATTATGGCCAAAAAAGTAAAAATTATGGCCAATTAATACTAATTACCGGTATAAAACTGTTATCTGCCGATTTTCTCTTACTCTATTATTAAAAGTGGCCTATTTTTGTTTCATAATAAAACAGAACAAACATGAAACACAAAGATCATCTTTTACAAAGGAATAAGGAACATCATCCGCAGGTAAGTATCGGATTGTTCTTTATTGTACTGGGGCTGGCACTTCTGGTTGCAACCAACGACCTTCTGCATTTCGGAAGTGTAAAAAGTTATTTTACCTGGCAAACTGCATTGATTTTCGTTGGTGTTTTACTTTTTCTGAATCTGCATTTTACTCCGGGCTTATTATTGATTGCAGGAGGAACATGGTTTCTTCTTGACCGTATTTACGTTGACGTGCCAGAAATCATTGAAACAATTTACTGGCCGGCGGTTGTAATACTTCTGGGTCTTGCATTTATCTTATCATCATTATTTAAAAGAAAAAAGAAAGAGTAATTAATTCAAAACAAATAAATTTACAGATATGGAAACTAATGAAAACTACAGAAATGACTATCCTGCAAGGGTTAACAACAGGGCACTGATTGGTATTATACTTGTGCTGGCAGGATTATTCCTTGTGATCAGAAATACCGGATTCTTTCCGGGTTTTATTGATAATGTTATTTTCAGCTGGCCCATGCTGCTGGTTGTAATCGGTCTTGTTTTAACCCTGGGTGCTGCCGAAAAGACTGCAGGGATAATTATAATGGCTGTCGGAGGCTTTTTTATGATTCCCCTGATTTTCCGGGAAACATTCCATATGTATAATATGTTCTGGCCTTCAATATTCATTATTATCGGGGCAGTTTTTATTGCAACTGCCCGTCGTGGATGGAGTATCGTTAAATCGAAAGGAGTTCTCGGAGATGACTACATTGATTATGTAAATGTTTTCAGTGGCGGTGAACGCCAGGTCGTGTCAGATAATTTTAAAGGAGGCAAAGTATCTGCTGTTTTTGGAGGTATTGAACTTGATCTTACGAAAGCCAAACTTGCTTCCGGCAGATCAGAGCTTGAAATTGCTTGTATCTTCGGAGGTGCCACAATTATTGTTCCCGACGACTGGCATGTTACTGTTGAAGTCACTCCTATTCTCGGTGGTTTCAACGACTCCCGAAAGCTTAGCCCAGGGAGAACAGTTGACCCGGCTAAACACTTGATCATTAAAGGAGCAGTGATCCTTGGCGGCGGTGAGATAAAAAGTTATTAATTCATAGCCGGATGAAACATCCTGTACTTGCCAGAAAAGTAAGACTTATTGTATGGTGGCTGGTCTGGTTTTTACTCACACTGGGCCAGCTGCTGCTCTATTATTTTGCTTTTGGCAAATTTACTCCTGTCAGCATACCCGATGGAATTATCTCCATGCTGATCTATTCCGGCATCGCTCTGTCGCTATGGTACCCGTTCAGTTTCTTCAATCTGGGAGAAACCAGACCTACGGCAGTGATATCCAATATTATTGCCAGCGGGGCTATTTCAATAATTCTCTGGGTTCTTATTACAAAATTTATAGTGACACTTTTACTGCCCGAAGGCAATGATTATCAGACTTACTGGGAAGCTACAATACCTTACAGGATTGGAACCGGAGTTTTCATTTATGGCCTGATTGTGCTGACATATTATCTATTTGTAAATCTTACCTATCTCTCGGAAAAAAAAGCAAAGGAAGCAGGCCTTGAGAGCCTCATAAGGGAAACAGAGCTGAAGATGCTCAGGTCACAGATTAATCCGCATTTTCTCTTCAACAGCCTGAATTCAGTAAGTTCACTGACAATTACTGATCCGGAAAAAGCAAGGGAAATGGTCATTAAATTATCGGAATTCATGAGATATGCGCTTTCGAAGAAAGATGAACAACCTGTTTCTCTCAGAAGTGAACTTGAAAACCTTAGGTTGTATCTCGATATCGAAAAAGTGCGGTTTGGAGACAAATTATCAACTGAGGAGAAGATTAATGAAAAGTGTTTTGAAGTTCAAATACCTGTAATGCTGCTTCAACCACTTTATGAAAATGCTATAAAGCATGGCGTTTATGAAAGCACCAAATGTGTCAGGATCGCAACACAGGCAAAGATTATTGACGGATATATTGAAATTGTAATAAGCAATAATTACGATACTGCTCCGTCATCAAAGAGAGGAACCGGAACCGGTCTGTTAAATGTTGCCAGACGTCTTGAATTGTTCTACGGCAAAAAGGCATCGATAAAAACGATGAAAAAAAATGGGCTTTATACTGTAAAAATGTATATACCAAAAGACTTTTAACAAATGTCATTTGAAAATTAATATATAAATTTAAGGGAAAGAAAACAAAGAGAACTTGTATAGGAACTGCAGGAAACAAGAAGGCAATGGATAAGATCAGAGCTGTAATAATTGAAGATGAAGCCCCTGCCCGGGAAATAATTAAACATTATCTTAAAGAACTGGATTGTATAGAAGTGATTGCTGAATGTGCTGATGGTTTTTCTGGTCTGAAATCAATTTCATTTATGAAACCGGATCTGGTTTTCCTTGATATCCAAATGCCCAGACTTACCGGAATTGAGATGCTTGAGGTTCTTACGGAGAAACCCGAAATTGTTTTTACAACAGCTTACGATCAGTATGCTATAAAAGCTTTTGAACTTAATGCTGTAGATTACCTTTTAAAACCTTTCCCAAAAAGACGCTTCCTGGAAGCAGTAAAAAAAGCAATTCATAAGATCCGTTCAGAAACCAGGAATAAAAAGCCTGCAAGTCAGCTCCTGGCAAAAAAGCCTGATCCGGACTCTCCCGTAAACAGGATTGTTGTACGAAAAGGAAATGCTATCAACCTGATACCGGTTGAACAAATCAAGTATTTCGAAGCCCAGGATGATTATGTGATGATACACCATACGGCAGGCAAGGCTTTAAAGCAACAAACCATGAAATTCTACGAAAAGAATCTTTCTCGAAATGATTTTGCGAGAATACACCGATCCTATATCGTCAGAATTGAAGAGATAAAACGAATAGAACCCTATGGGAAAGACAATCATGTAGCAATTCTTCAGACCAGTGAAAGACTGCCTGTCAGCCGTGCGGGGTACAGGCATCTGAAAAAAGAGTTAAATTTTTAATTAACCCGGCCCTTGATAATCTGATTCTCTATCTTTTCAACCTGTTTTCCTTTTTCCATTTATGCAGAAATCCCGAAACCGGTCGATAACGACGGATCCAGAAAAGAGGTACAGGATCGTATCCGTGAGTGCCTCCGGGTCTGCACCTGAGTATCCTGTTTGTTGCCAGAAGTAATCCTCTGACCGGACCATGCATTTTCAATGCATCGATAGCGTACTGGGAACAGGTTGGCACATGGCGGCAGGAAGGCCTTATGAATGGAGATACTGCATACCTGTAAAAATATACAGGAAGAGATAAAACAAAGGATAGCAAACGTCGTAGCGACTTAGGCATTTTACCTCCCTTCAACCTCGAGCCATCTGGTGCTCTTATTGACGGTCCACAATATTAACCAGATTATGCCGGCCGGAACAGATAAGTAAATCCACATAGGAGTGAGATATATCTTTCCTGAAAGAAAGTAGTTTCTGAAAAGATCCAGCACAGTGAAAATCACAAAGATGTTAACAAAACTGTTATGCTCTCTTTTAAGCACACTCCTAACAGAAAAAGAAAGCCCTGGGGGAATATAACTTCTGAATCCGGGAATGATTGCTCTTACTGTCTCCGACCATTTATCATATGTATCACCAAATTTGCGTCTCAGAAATTGCTCTTCAGCAAACATAATCCTCTCATAATACAACCAGAAAACCAGTATAAAAAATACGATGAAAAGCAATGACCTTAAAAAAAGTATTGGCCCGAGCCACATAAAAAAATTGCCAAGATAAAGCGGATGCCTGACAACGGAATAAAGCCCCGTTACATTAAGTATGTCAGCAATTTGTCCAGTAACAGTGTTTCTTCCTGATGTATTTCTCGGAGCATACCCTGCTGCAAGAATCCTGATAACTTCTCCGAAAAGACTGACACCCAAAAAAATAATTTCATCTCTTAAATCAAAAAGAATAGCCTGTCTGTTCCCAAAATACATTACAAATAATCCTGCAACCACCAGGACAACCGGAAGCCAGCTCCTCCTTTTAAATAACCAGTTGCCGCTGTTCTCAAATTCATGTACAAGTGCCATCCTGAAAACTTAAAGGTTCTCTTGCGGCAATAAAAGTATTAAAATTCTAGAAACTATATTTTATACGGAGGAATCCGAGGTTTATTCTTTCCCTTTCGCTACCCATTATGCTGTTAAAATATTGCCAGATCAGTGAGAAATCAATATTTTCAGCGAGAGAATAATCCATCGAAGGACCGGCAAAAAAACCCTTAAGGTCCGGAAACCACATTGCCGATATGCTAATATTAAGGAGAGGATTGACTGACCATGTAAATTGTCCGAAAGCGGAGAATTCGGAAAAAGCCAGATCCTTTGATGACAGATTGCCTGAATAGAAGCTGACAAAATCATTAAGTTCAAGAGGTTTATTACAATACATGAGCTGAAGCTGGATAATGGAGTTGTCTTTAAGAATTTTATCAAATCCTGCTGTCAGCAATACTGTTCCGGTAGTATCTGAAAAATTTTCAACCGGTTGAAACCACGATCCTTCACCTCTGAATGAAATATTACCAATTGCACCAGACCAGCCTGCCCCCGCAACAAAATCTTCACTATTAACATATCCGGCAAGAAACTGAATATCATAACTCCACTTATTAAACCGAAACAATCCGGCAGCAGTAATATTATCATCATTATCAACCTTAACAGCAAGTTCGGCTGCGGACGAAAATGAAGGAAAATACTGAAACCGTATGGCATCGCTCCCGGGCCGCTCAATATAATCAAAATCAAAAAATGAGTAAGCGTTAAAAATGTCATTGGGATTCCAGACAATTGCTTGTCCCCAGTTAATCCGCTGCCGGCCCAGGGTTACCTGGAATCTGTCAAAGTTCATATCGAGCCATAAGCGGTCAACCTTTGTGTTAAGCAGGAATGATTGTTTTTCAAGGATATTCCATGACAAGTCTATCCATCCCGGATCGCTTCCTATTAGATACGGATAATAACTACCGGCTTTTACCATATCCCCCGTAAACAGACGGTTCCGGAATTCAACAGCAAAGATTAAACGATTGCTTAAATATCCTTTAAAATTGAGCCTGTTATGCAACAGGTTTTCATTGGTAAATGTGCCTGAAAGAGAATCGAACATTACACTCTGCATTGTAGTGATATATCCGTTCAGGACAACTTTTTCCCCCTCATCCTGAGACAGGGCTATGCTGTTAAGACCCAGCAACAAAATAACAATTACCAATACTCTTTTCATGTATTTGTAACAGCAACTAATGTTTGTTTTCGTCAGAAATTACTTTACCGTCCTCCAGGGTGATAACCCTGTGAGCCATCTTAACTACCCTGGGATCATGAGTTGAAAAAATAAATGTTATTTTCTCCTCCCTGTTAAGTTCCTCCATTATTTCAAGAAGCGTCGTAGCAGATTTTGAATCGAGGTTTGCTGTGGGCTCATCTGCAAGTACGAACTTTGGCCTCGAAGCCAGTGCTCTTGCTACGGCTACCCTCTGTTGCTGCCCTCCTGATAATTTCGCAGGTCTGCTATTAATTCTGCTTCCCAGCCCTACTGACTTCAATAACTCAAATGTCCTTTCTTCCCTGTCCTGTCGTGGCCATTTCTGCAGAGACATGATAAACTCAACATTCTCACCGGCTGTCAACACGGGAATAAGGTTATAAGACTGGAAAACAAATCCTATGTTTCTCATACGAAAATCAATAAGCCGCGATGATTTCAGCTTTGCCAGATTGGTCCCGTCAATAAGGATCTCTCCTGATGTCGGTTTATCGAGCCCCCCTATAAGGTTCAGCAAAGTTGTTTTACCTGAACCTGATGGTCCTACAATGGCAGCAAATTCGGCTTCCTGAAAATCCAGCGAGATACCATTGATAGCATGGACTTCGACTTCTGATCCGTCGTATATTTTATGGACATCTTTTAATTCAAGTATTTTCATGGCTTCTGTTGTTTATTATTGAATGTTATTCCGTTCGTAGTGCATCAGCAGGATCAAGTTTAAGGGCTTTACGTGCAGGATAAACTGACGAAATCACTCCTGTGAGGATTATCAGTATTGTGACCTCAATAAAGAATATGGGATCAATTTGCGGATATATGTGTGCCGAGAATCCCATTGCTTCAAACCCTTCTGCATACTTTGAAAAATTAATCCCCTCTCTGGCAGTAACCTGTATTACTATCCAGCTTATTATCATCCCGACAACACCTCCTATCAATGACATAAAAACTGACTCAAGCATTATCATGGAAAAGACTCTTTTCTTGTTCATGCCAATTGCCGTGAGCATCCCCAGCTCCTTTGTTCTCTCCAGAACAACCATAAGCATTGTATTCACAATACCGAAAGCAAGAGCAGCAAGAATAATTATCATAAAAATTGCATAATAGAGATGAACCAATCCCGTCATCATAGCAAGATCCGGTTGTAAATCTTTCCAGCTTAACACCTCGTAACCTGGAAGCTTATTTCTTATACTGCTGGTGATCTCATCGGTATTATCTGTATCATCTATTCTTACAATCAGCTTATGAAAAGAATCTTCTGTTATCCCGACAAGCCTTGTTAATTCGTCATTCTTTACAAAAACATTCGTTTGCTCAAACATGCTGTTTCTTATATCATATATTCCTGCCAGTCTGAAAACTGCTCCAACCTGATAATTATCTTTATCAAGAAAAGTAAGCGTGAGCTTTGAATTTTCCCTGAATGACCATGCTTTCTCTCTGATAATCCGGCCATATCTGGCAGCCTCTTTAGTGGTGAACATTAATTTGAGCTTTTTGATAAATAACTTTTCCGAGGTGAACCGTTCACCGGTAAGTCCGGAAAGGCGGTGAACAATATCTTCCGGAACACCTTCGGTTTTAAGCTCTGCCAGCATGGTACTATCGACGTAATATCTGATAATATTCAGTTCCTTGGCGAGATCCTGCCCTATAAGGGCAAGGTTATATCGTGATTCCCTTTCGAAAAAATCGCCGGTACCAGCCATGATTTTTTTATTCAATGAGAAAATCTTTTTTTCCTTTTCCGGATCAATGCCAATAATTTGTACTCCCGCACTTTTTGTTGCAGTATTCGCCATACCGCTTATTATTATTCTGCTGCAGGTATTTTCAACACCCCCAATACTATTAATTACAGATATTACTTTTTCTGAATCCTTAATAGTCAGGGCAGGATCATAATTTGTGCGGAAATCCTTTGCAGTGACCTGAATATGCGATATCTCCTCATTCAAAGCTGCATCAATACGTTGATTAATGGCTCCTATCATCACTGCAATAGAAAAGACTCCTGCAAATATCCCTACAACAACGGAGGAAATAACCACAACGCTTCTGATGTGATTCCTCCATATATTCTTCCATGCTGTTTTCCAGATCATGACTTTAAATATTATGCTTTTAATGCGTTTGCTGTGTTTAGTCTCAATACCTTGTTAACAGGATAAGATACTGCAATCAGCAGTATAATCGCGACTACAACCGTCTGCCACATAAAATACCAGT
This sequence comes from uncultured Rikenellaceae bacterium, assembly GCA_964596715.1. Classification (GTDB taxonomy): domain Bacteria; phylum Bacteroidota; class Bacteroidia; order Bacteroidales; family VadinHA17; genus LD21. Next base: position 51,633 of record CAZQVL010000008.1, on the reverse strand, counting down.
CAACAGGCATAAAAGGCATTACAGGTTCCATCCCGTAATCTTCAAACATCTTGGCCATCTCTCCCGAAAACCTTATAGGATGATAGTACCCGATTATGATTACCGGTATAGCAGCAATAATTCCTGCGATGATTCCCATCATACCGATATAAAACATTTCAATGACAACAACGGCAGACAGTTTTGTTTTCTGCATGCCTATTGCCACTACCATGCCAAATTCACGTTTACGTTCCGCTGTCATCATAAGTACTGTCCCGAATATCCCGAAAGCAATGACAAGGTATAATATCGCGATCATGATCATTCCGCTTTTATTGTCTGCGTCCATCTGACTTATAAGTACTTCATTCATCTCCCTCCAGTCTACAACTCTTAAAGGAGGGGCAAGCTTTGCTCCGATACTCGAAACTGTTGCCTCCAGTGCTTTCTCATCATTGCCTATAATATCGACAGCAACAGAAGTGACCATACGCGGTGCATTGTAAAACTCCTGACAGACATCATACGGCAGATAAACAATCATGTTATCAAGATCGGGAGTAGGCATTTTAACAATACCTGAAATCCTGAACTTTGCAGCAGCAGTTGTGGCATGATAACCCTGACCAATCAATACAATAGTATCTCCTATATTCAATTCCAGAAATCTTGATAACCTGTCACCGATCAATGCTTCCTGCCCACCAGCGGCAATATACCCGTTGGGGAATGAAGCATACTCCCTGAAAGGAGTCAATAATTTATCTGCTTCTTTCCTCTTTATCCCCATTTCAGCCTGCAGAAGTCCATCTCCGGAATAAGAACTTCCCTTAAGCATATCAAGCTTATCCTTAATATCACCAGGAAGTTCTGATTCTTTAAGCTTTAAGATCGCCTCATCCGTAAAACGGTATTTAACAAGCTTCCCCTTTACATCTGAAAAACGATTCTCTTTTTCCGGGTCAATCCCCATCACAAGAACTCCTTTTGTAAGTTTTCCAATTGACGCTAGGGCAAAGGACTCAAATCGCGGTACAACTTCATTAACATTCTCATCATCCAATAACAGCTGCTCCAGTTCATGACTATACTCAAAAACATCATCGATAATCCGGCTATCCCAGAAATCTTCATGCTGGATCTGTATATACCCCGTATATGATTCAATAACATTTCTGAACATATGGTCATATGAACCCAGCTGAACCGACCGCATTACAAGTGCAAAGAAGACTGCGAAAAAAACCGAAGCACCGGTAATGAGGGTTCTTCTTTTATTTCTCCACAAATTCCTCCATGCTATCTTATAGTTTTTCATGACTTTCGCATTTAAATATTAAACCATCAGAGGTCATCGTATTTTCTTCATATTCTGCTGTGAGAAAAAACTTTCCTTTATGGGAATATTGTATTTTATTTCCTTGATATTCAGTACTGTTTTGTTTCCCGGTTCATCCGAAGGAAGAAGTTCAATATGTGTGGGTATCAGCCTGCCATCCATAATTTTAATATCTGAAGCAGTTTCAGTTCTGACAATATATCCGTCTTCATCGTACAGCTCAGCATTAAGAAAAAGAAAATCCTTCTTGTCAATCCATCTTATCTGATGACCCCATATTACGGCTGCCTCTTCTTTTGCCACCATCTTTATTTTATAACAAGTCCGCCTATCGATGACCTCCTCCCCGACGATTTCGTGTTGGTAATCATTTACAACCGATGATTCTTTAAGTATATCATCATTTGTATAATCAGAACCCATCCACCCCTGCGACATCATTGAAGGTGGGAGCTTGATAAGCCTGCTGATTGACGGATTCCAACTCCACATTTCAGTACCTACTTTCAGAAAGGTCTGTCCTGCCTCACTGGCGGGGGCCGTAATAAGTGTCAGTACATAATCCCTTTCAAGTGTCCAGGATTTGAACTCAACAGTCCTTTGCCAGGTAGGTCTTATAATAGTCATCGCCATCTCAGAATAGCCCGATTTTTCACCATTGAACTTTTCATCGGCCTTTCTGATTATATCTTTTGCCGACAATGACTGTGCAGAAAGATTCCAAATGCTTAAGTTTCCTGCAATTATAAGAAATGCTGCAATAAGAATTCTTTTCATGACTAACTTGTTTATTATGCTCATTTATATTGCTCAATTATTCTGTTAACAGTTTTATTAAACGTAATCTCATCTTCAGGTTCCATATAGATATAGGTTATCGCAAAACCTTTCATGGTAATAATAAACATGTTCAGGTCCAGGTAGGGATCATAATCAGGGCCTTTCCTTTCCTTTTTCCTGATAAAATAATCTCCCATGATCTTCATTATACCAGATACGGACAGTTTTCCATCTTCTTCTTTCGCAGCCTGAAATAAAGACTTTGAATCAAGAAACGTATTCAGAAACTGCTCTCTCACCTCATTTTGCATCAATAACTGAAAAAATAAACGCCAGAAGGATTTTTTTTCCTTCAGCATCCCGCACACTTTCATTACAAAGAATTCAAATTCTTCTTCAGTCAGATAACCATCCTTATTAATATCGAAATAAGTGATTATCTGCGAAACCGATCTGGTCATAATGCCCGAAAGCAAAGATTCTTTGCTGTCAAAATAATTATACATGAGACCCTTTGATATTCCGGCATGTTTTGCTATCAGGTTTATTGTTGTCGCATGAAAACCTTCATTGGCAAAATGTTCAAGCGCCACATCCATTATAAGGTTTTTTTTCTCTTCCCTTATCTCTTCATACTGTTTTGGTGTTCTCGGTGACATTTTATTTTTGACTAAACGTCCATTCAATAAATAATCCAAAAATAAAACCGTTTTGGTTGAACGGTTAGTCAAAGATATTGAGAATTTTTTTCATAACCAAATTATCAGATGAAAAATTTTACAAAATGTGAATTCCGGTTTGCAAATATCCTTTTCTGGTTTACGGATTGTTGATATTGAAAAATTTCGATATATCCGCTTTTTTTACGGAATTAAAATCAAAATCTTCTGTAATCAAATATTTCAACATATGTGTCCGTTTATTAAGGAAAGATTTTTATCTTTAACAGGTTGTATTTAAAATATTTTCACAATGGCAAGTCTCAGGCTATTATTGGGAATGATTCCCTCAACCTCAAAAATTGAGCGAGCAGAAAAAGCTTTAATCAATGAGTTTGAAAAACTTAAATCAATTACAAATTCAGAACTTCTGGCCAAATATAATAAGCTTAAAGATCTGGTCAATTCATCCGATTTTATTCAGAAAAAAAAGGAGATCAAGTCTCTTCAATACAAAAATTCTGAGGAATACATAAATGAAAAAGAATTTCTTTCCCTTCAGAAAGCAAAAGATATAGTTCTTTATTTTAAAACAGTGGCGGGGAGCACACTTAAAAGATTTAAAGAAATGGATGGCTCTCAGAAAACAAAGGATTTTGAATCGCTTGAAGAGTTCATTAATTCGTATGAATTCAAACAGAAAAAAAAGATGAAACCTATTACTTTCAAGGATACTGATGAGTACAGGACCTTTCAGGAATATAAAGCTCTGAAAGCTGATCCTGAAATCAAAGCATATTATAAAAAGGCTGCAAAAGGCGATGCCACAAAATCACAGGCTGTCCTCAGGTTTGAAGAACTGAATGCTTATATCAAGAGTTCGGAATTCCTTGCAAAAAAGAACATGAAACCAATAACTTTCAAGGATACTGAAGAGTATAAAAAGCTTCTCGAATATGAACGTCTGAAAAGCAATATCGATATAAAAGAATATTACAAATTCAAATCTTCCAAAGAATACACCAATTACCTCAATACCGAGGGTTCCGTAAGACTTGCAAGATATAACGAATTAAAAGAATATGTGAATTCTCCGGAGTTCAAAGAAAAGAAAGACTATCTGCTTGATAAAAAAAGGTTTGAAAAAACAGAAATGTTCAAAGAGATTCAGGAATATGAAAAACTGAAAAAGAATGAAGATATTGTCTGGTATTTTAAGGTTAAAGATTCCAACAAATTTGATGTTCTGAAAAATAAAGAACTAACTTTTAATGAGGATTTTGAAGGAGATAAGCTTGACACGACTAAATGGCTGACAAACTATTACTGGGGTGAGAAACTGCTGAAAGGCAGGTATTCGGTGGAGCCAGATCTTCAGGCATATACCGAAAAGGATAACTTTGAAATAAGGAACAGCGTCCTCAAAATAACCACCAAACCACAAAAAATAACCGGCAGGGTGTGGTCAGCAGCACATGGGTTTGAAACAAAAGAGTTCAGCTATACTTCCGGACTAATAAATTCAGGAACCAGTTTCAGGCAAAAATACGGGATATTCTCTGCCAAAATAAGACCTGGAAATCCGGCAGCAAGGAATTCTTTCTGGATGCTCGCCGATAATATAACTCCTCATATCGATATCTGTCGTACTTCAGCCAGTAAGGTATGGTTCGATTATTTCCCATCCACCGGTAAAGTCTTTAAATCATCGGTTGGTTCAAAATATGCCAATAATTACTACATTTTCACACTTGAATGGACATCCGATAAACTTGTCTGGAAAATCAACGGAACAGAAGTATTCCGGCAAACATCTGAGGTCCCACAGGAACCAATGTACGTTCTGCTTGCAGGTGGCCTTGATAAACCAATCAATGGTATGGCTACTATGGATATTGACTGGGTAAGGGTGTATCAGTATAAATAATGCAACTGAAACATCGTGAATGATATTGTAGAGACGCCCAAATTGGGCGTCTCTACATTTTCCCTGGTCTGAATGTAACTTTCTGGAATTTTGTTCGTCTTTCTACTGTAATCCACAATATGACTGTAAAGGAATATAACAGATCTGTTGATGAGTATGCCGATGCCGTTTACCGTTTCATCCGTGCAAATCTCAGGGATGATGACAGGGCTAACGATATTGTACAGGATAGCTATGAAAAACTCTGGAGAAGCGTTGCCGAAATAGAGTATCCCGTTGTAAAATCCTGGCTGTTTTCTACTGCCTATCATGCAATGATAGACATGATACGAAAAGAAAGAAGGATATCATCTCTGGAAACATATGATGATATGGACTTAATTTCCGAATCACAATACAGCGATCTTAATGAGGTCCTTCATAAAGCCCTGGAACGTCTTCCTGAACAACAGAAATCACTTGTTCTTTTGCGCGATTATGAAGGATACAGCTATAAGGAAATCGGTAAGATAACAGGATTGAGTGAAGCCCAGGTTAAAATTAACATTTATAGAGGTCGCATGAACCTGAAGAATTATATAGGAAAAATTGAAATAGTCTTATAGTCATGAATCCGGACAGGTCAAATTATGAAATATGGTTCATCGACTGGCTCGATGGTAAACTTGATGACAGACAAACTGAGCTGCTTCAGACCTTTCTTGGAAACAATCCGGACCTCAGGGATGAACTTGGCACCCTTGCTCTGTTAAATCTTAAAAAACCTTCAGAATCATATCCGGACAAGGAACTTCTGAAAAAAACACCTTCTGACCTTCCTCAGTCACAATTTGAATACCTTTGTGTTGCCGACCTGGAAAATGACCTTTCTACTGAACAAGCAGAAGATCTCAGGAATTCGATAGGTAACGATCATGAAAAAATAAAAACTTATAAACTAATTCATAAAACAAAGCTTATCCCTGGCAACTACAGTTACAAGCATAAAAACAATCTCAGAAAAATAACTCCTTATCAAAAAGTTATACGTATATCGCTCATCGGATTAAGCGCTGCTGCTGCTTCTGTTGCTTTATTTATAATTATCAATCTATTTCCGCCGGAAGATATTATAATTGAGTATCAACAGATACCACAGGATATTACTGAAAACAGGCCGGCAGTAAATACATCTCCTGAAGTATTACCCGAAAATAATATAATCCGGGAGAATTTTATATCAGACAGATCACAACCTGAAAAAGTCACGCTGCAAACCACTGATATTACGCCAAAGACAATCACAGTATCACAATATATTAATGACCAGGCTGATTCTCCCTCTGAAAGACCGGATATTTCCGTAATTACTGCTCCAACAATCGCTTTTTTATCCGGAATGAGTTTTACAGACAAATACCATATTAACAGGTCACTGATTGCTTTTAATACTGACATTTCACTGCCTTATGATGATGGAAGAAGCAATGTAGAAAAATTTGTTTCAAAATTTTTCCATGAAAAGATTTTAAAAGACAAATCTGCAGGTGATAAACCTGTTAAAGGTTACGAAATAGCCGAAGCCGGGATTACTGGTCTTAACAAACTCTTTGGTACCGAACTTGCGCTTTACAGGAACACTGATGAAAACGGGGAAGTAACATCTGTTTATTTCAGTTCAAAACTCCTCAAGTTTAATGCCCCTGTTAAAAAATCTGAACCATTGCCGTAACTTTCTTAGCCCTCTTTCCGTCACATAACTGAAACAACAGTTAAACAATATGCCATGAAAAAGACAGGAATAATTTTACTCGTAATGGCAATAATCTGCCAGGCCTTCACTCAGGAAAAAACAGATACTAAACAGGAAGAAAAACAAAAAGGTGAAAAGGCCGAAATGAGCGATAATACAAAAATTATTATCGGCAGGAATCTCATAACTTTTGAAGATTCTGATTCTGCTGTTAAGATCAGGGTCGGAAACAGGGGCTTAAGCATCCTTGAATCTCTTGAAGGATCAAAAGTTAATTTTGAGAAATATGAGAGACTTGAAAAAATTGAAGATAATGAATATGATTACTATGATCAGAATGATTCAGAAAGACGAATCAGAAACAGGGCCAGAAATTTCAGAGGACACTGGGCAGGATTTGAATTTGGACTGAATAACTTCGTTTATGAAAGATCAATGGATTTACCTGCAGATATTTCATATATGTCTCTTATTACAAGTAAATCAAACTGCATTAATATTAACTTCTCGCAGCTGAGCATGGGGCTTACCAGACATATGGGAATAGTAACCGGTATTGGGCTGAACTGGAACATATACAGATTCGAAGGAAATAACAGTATAACAATAGGTGCTGACAATATAATATCGGAACTTGTTCCGGAGGGAGACGTTATATTGAAAAAATCGAAATTCTCAACATTTTATTTAAATGTGCCAGCCTTACTTGAATTACAGTTACCAGCCGGATATGGTCACCGGCTTAATATTGCTGCAGGTGTTATCGGAGGGATTAAACTCAACGCCCGTACAAAAATGGTCTTTGAAGACAGGGAGAAACTAAAGACAAACGGAGATTTCAATCTCAACCTTTTCAGGGGAGGTGTTACCGCAAGAGCAGGTTATCAGAACTTCATGTTATACGGTACATATTATCTGACGCCCTGGTTCAGGGAAAACAAAGGTCCCAACGGATACAATCTTGAACCATTTGAAATAGGGATTGCCTTCACCTTCAACGATTAACCGTATTTAAATATATTTCACAAATAGTAGAGACGCCCAAATTTGGGCGTCTCTACATTCTATCAAATGTCTGTTATTATCCCCGCAGGACATTTTTTGTTTCTTATTTGTTACACCGTATATTTGCAACTATCAATTACCACCCGGTTTACAATGACAGGCAAAATACTTACTCCCAGGGAAATCAGAAGGTATTCCAGCCAGATAATGATTCCTGAAATAGGAAGAGAGGGCCAGGAAAAGTTAAAACAGGCCAGGATTATTGTTGTTGGTGCTGGCGGACTCGGTTCTCCTGTACTGCAATACCTTACTGCTGCAGGCGTTGGCAAGATTGGTATTGTTGAGTTTGACAGGGTCGATGAAACAAACCTGCAAAGGCAGGTATTGTACGGCACCAGTGATGTTGGCAAACTCAAATCAATAATCGCCATAAAACGACTCGAGCATCTTAATACACTGGTCGAAACAGAAATCATTAACCTTCGCCTTGACGCTGCAAATGCACTTCGGATATTTAAAAATTATGATATAATTGTTGATTCCACCGATAATTTTGAAGCAAGATATATAATCAACGACTCATGTGTTATCCTGAATAAGCCGATGGTTCATGGCTCAATTTATAAATTTGAAGGACAGGTGTCAGTCTTTAATTATAACGGCGGAGCTACTTACAGATGTTACAATCCCTATAAGAAACAATCCGGCTTAAAGGATCCTGATCCTGCTGAAACAGGAATACTGGGAGTACTCCCTGGAATAACCGGGACGTTGATGGCAAATGAAGTAATTAAAATTATTACGGGTTGTGGAGAAATCCTTTCAGGAAAAGTCTTACTATTCAATATTACCAAACTTATATTTACCGTTATTAAAATAAAAAACATACCTGAAAATCATAATATCCGTGAAGTGAAAATCAACCCGTAGGAACCATTAATAATTTATTGTAAATGCGATTATTACTTATTAGCAATTCAACAAATCCAGGAGAACCTTATCTCGATTATCCAAAGTATTACATCAAGGAATTCCTGGGCAAAAAACCTTTAAAAGCACTGTTTCTTCCCTATGCTGCAGTGACTTTTTCTTTTGATGCATATGAAGAAAAAGTATCGGAAAGATTCAGGGAAGTTGGTCACGATGTAGTTTCAATACACAGGTTTAATGATCCGGTGACTGCTTTAATGGAAGCACCGGCAATAGTAGTTGGTGGTGGAAATACCTGGCAATTGCACAAAATGATCCGTGACAACAACCTTATTGAGACAGTAAGAGAAAAAGTTATATCAGGGACTCCCTATATCGGATGGAGTGCCGGCTCCAATCTAGCCTGTCCGACCATAATGACAACCAATGACATGCCTGTAACAGAACCGGGTTCTTTCAAAGCCTTCAACCTGATTCCTTTCCAGATTAATCCCCATTACCTTGATGCTAATCCTGCCGGACATGCAGGTGAAACCAGGGAACAGAGGATTGAAGAATTCATCGAAATCAATCCTGAGATACATGTTGTTGGCCTGCGAGAAGGCACAGTGCTGCTGGTCGAAAATGGCAAAATAAGACTTAAGGGTCCACGTAAAGCAAGGATCTTTAAGAAAGGCTCAATACCTGCCGAACTGGGAGAGGAGGATGATTTCTCCTTTCTGTCAGATAAAAAATATTTTTAACACAAATGAGTTACTTTTGTAAACCTGTTATTATCAAGGTTTAATTTTTCTGATACAGGAGATGAGGCTGATCATTAAGATACTGAAAATATTCACTTTAATAATTGTGTCAGCAATTATTATATTGTCATCCATCTCTATTCTGCTGCAGGATAAGGTTGGTGATATTTTTCTTAAAGCTCTGAACAATAATATATCAACCAGACTGGATATTGGATCTTTCAGACTCTCGCTGATAAAAAAATTTCCGAAAGCCTCCTTTGAACTGAAGAATATTTTTGTGCACTCTTCATCACGCTTTGACTCATGTGGTTACAATGGTATAAATACTGATACTCTTCTGAATGCAAAATTTGTGTCAATTGAATTCAGTATGACAGATTTGATTAAAGGAAATTACAGTATTGAGAGCATCGGGATCAAATCAGGATATTTGAACCTGTTCAGAGATAGTACCGGTCTTGTCAATTATCATATTTACTGGAAAGAGCAAAAGAATAACGGAGGACAAATAATCCTTAATCTTGAACGGATATACCTGTCAGATGTCAGATCTGTTTATAACGATATGGTATCCCGGCTTAAAATAGAAGGAATAATAAGTAATGGACGGCTCAGAAGCAGAATTTCGAAAAATGATATCGACTTTGATGCAACAGCCGGTTTACAGATTAACCTGTTTCAGCTAAATAACACCAGGATAAATACAGGCATTACAACAGATATTGATTTAAATCTGCATAAATCCGACAGTGGTGTGCAGTTCAATAAAGGAAAAATACGTGTTGAAGACTGGGATTTTTTACTGACAGGTTTTGTTTCAACCGATAATATACTTGACCTCGACGTATCCGGTAAGAACATTGATATTTCAAAAATTACTAATTACTTCCCGGAAAAATATCATAAGATAGCATCTGAATATAAACCAGAAGGGAAGCTGAAAGTTGATGGTAAAATCAAAGGACCAGCAGCAGGTACCTTAAATCCCCACATTGAAGTATCATTTTCTCTGAACAATGCTCATATTGAATATGGAAAATCTGATTTAAGTTTATATAACCTTTCTTTTGACGGCTTTTATACCAATGGTAGTAAAAACAGACCTGAAACAAGCTCAGTTTCAATCAGCAATTTTACCGGAAAGCTCGGTTCAGCCGAGTATAATGGATCATTTAAATTATCTCACTTCAACAAACCGGTTGCAGATATTTCTCTGAAAGGGATCGTTTATCCGGCTGAGCTTAAAGAATTTTTTAATTTTAAAAATATTGAACATACCGGAGGTTCTGTTAATCTTGACTTAAGGCTTTCGGGAAACCTTAAGAAGGGGAAATATACACTCAATGACCTGACTGATCTTTCTTCTGAATCAGTATTCGCTTTTAATTCATTTGATATTGAATTCAGAAACAGGAAATTTGCCGTTAAAGACGTAAACGGTAGTGTTTTATTTTCTCAGACTACTATCGTTAAAGATCTCCAATTCGTCTTTAAAGAGCAGGAGATAAATTTTGACGGAGAATTCAGTAATCTGCCCGGATGGCTTGCCGGTAAACCAGTTATTCTTGAAGCATCCGGAAATATTTCATTTACAACATTTCGCCCTGATCATTTTTTTCTATCCAATCCTGACACTTCAGCAATTGCTCCGCAACGAGCCCCTCTTAATCTGCCTGAGGATATAACTGCTGACCTTAATTTCAGCATTGATACATTTATCTACAAATCCTTCACCGGTATGAATATTAAGGGAATCTTAAACTATAAACCCCGACTTCTAAACTTTAAATCGATAACTATCAACTCGCAGGGTGGAACCATCTCAGGTAATGGTTTACTTGCACAAAACCCTGATAAATCGGTAATTGGAAGAGGCAGTTTTATTATGAATGAAATTGATGTAAACGAAGCGTTCACAACCTTCAATAATTTCGGACAGGGTTTTCTTAAAGCTGAAAATATTGCCGGAATGCTTTCAGGTTCTTTATCGTTGCTCCTGCCACTCGATTCAATGCTCAAACCTGAAATAAAATCCATAACGGCAGAAGGGAAATACATACTTCAGAATGGCGCTCTGGTTAACTTTGAACCTGTAAAACAATTATCTTCATATATTGAACTTTCAGAACTTGAAAATATAAGTTTCAAACAGCTTGAGAACGATTTTTTGATAAGGAGTAATTACCTTTATATTCCTCAGATGGACGTTAAATCATCTGCTGCTGATCTGTCAATAAACGGGAAACATGGTTTTGATAACCAATATGAGTATCATGTCAGGGTTCTGCTTTCGGAGATCCTGAGCAAAAAGGCAAGAAACAACAGAACAGACAGATCAGAATTCGGAGATATTGAGGATGATGGACTGGGCCGTACTACTCTGCCCCTTAAAATTGTAGGAAAAGAAGATAATATGAAGGTCAGCTATGATGCAAAAGCTGCGAGTGCACAGATAATAGATGATATCAGGAACGAAAAGCAAATCCTTAAGACAATTCTCAATCAGGAATATGGATTGTTTGAAAGCGACACAACCGTAAAGGATAAACCTGAACGGAAACCTCGCTTTAGAATAACATGGGAAGGTTCTGATACCTTGAAAACAGACAGTGACACTTTACCAGAAAAAAAAGACAACATATTAAAGAATCTGTTTAAGAAAAAATAGGATTATAAACTGACAACCTGTAAGATTTTGAGTATCCCCTGGAATAAGAATGTTTGGAAACTTACTCTGTTTCTGTTCGCAATACTTATTGGTGTCAGCTCATTCATCTACACAAGCAGCCTTGTAAAGAGCCTTAAGGCTGAAGAGAGAAGAAAAGTTGAAATGTGGGCTGAAGCAACAAGACTTATTATCTCATCTGATTCAAGTCAGAATCTTGAATTTCTCTCATCAATCAGCACAGAAGGGAACACCACAATTCCTGTTATCCTTACCGATGGTCATGATAATATTATTGATTCAAGAAATTTCAGCCCTGCAAGGATTAATGACCCGGGGTACATACTAAGGAATCTGGAAAAGATTAAGAAGAAAAATGAACCAATTGTAATCGACCTCCCTAATGGCTTTGTTAATTATATTTATTACAAAGACAGTATCATCCTGACTCAACTAAGATACTACCCGTTTGTCCAGCTTGGATTGATTATCTTATTCATTCTTGTATCATATATGGCATTAAGTTCATCGCGAAAGGCTGAACAGAATCAGGTATGGGTTGGAATGTCAAAAGAGACAGCTCATCAGCTTGGTACACCAACTTCTTCTCTGGCAGGATGGATTGAAATACTTCAGAACAAATATCCTGAAATCCCTTTTAACAGGGAGCTCTCACTTGATGTTGAACGACTTGAAAAGATCACTGAGAGGTTTTCCAGGATCGGTTCAAGACCATCACTTACACAGGAGAACGTCCTAAAACTGATTGCCCGTATCGTTGAATATCTCAAATCCAGGTCTTCTTCAAAGATTATTTTCAATATGGACTTTAACGGCAGTGATAATATTTTAATTCCTGTGAATGCCCCCTTGTTTGAATGGGTCATCGAAAATATCTCAAAAAATGCCATAGACGCTATGGAAGGGAGTGGAGAAATTACTATAAAAGTAACCGACACTGAGAAAAATACTTATATCGATATTTCTGATACCGGGAAAGGAATACCAAAATCGACGTTTAAAAAAATTTTTCACCCCGGATTTACAACAAAGCAGAGAGGGTGGGGCCTTGGTCTCTCACTTGCAAAAAGAATTATTGAAGAATATCATAATGGAAAGATCTTTGTAAAATATTCAGAAGCAGGGAAGGGTTCATGTATAAGGATTATTATGAATAAAAAGATCTGATGATATTTTTCTGTATAAGTTATAATCAAACAAATGCTTAACAGAAAGGACATTGAGATAATGGCACCTGTCGGATCATTTGATTCGCTCATGGCTGCGATCCAGGGAGGTGCCGATTCTGTCTATTTTGGAGTGGAACAACTCAATATGAGAGCTGCTTCTTCTGTCAATTTTACAATCGATGATCTGCGGACTATTGTTTCAATATGCAAAGAAAACAATATCAGGAGCTATCTTACTCTGAACGTTGTAGTATATGATCATGAAATTGAGCAGATGAAAAGAGTAACTGACGCTGCGGTTGCAAGCGGTGTCTCTGCAATAATTGCATCTGACCTTTCAGTTATTAATTATGCTTTCGCATCAGGGATTGAGGTGCACCTGTCAACACAACTAAACATCTCAAATCTGGAAGCACTGAAATTCTATGCCCGGTGGGCTGATGTTGCTGTTCTTGCCAGAGAACTCAATCTTAAACAGATACGCTACATTTATGATGCTATTAAGGAGCAGAATATCCGTGGTCCTCGAGGTGAACTTGTGGAAATTGAAATGTTCATACATGGTGCTCTTTGCATGGCAATTTCCGGAAAATGTTACTTAAGTCTCCATGAAAACAATACTTCAGCCAATCGCGGTAATTGCTACCAGACATGCCGTAAATCATATATAGTAACTGAGAAAGAATCTGGTTATCAGCTTGAAATAGACAATGAATATATTATGTCTCCAAAGGATCTCTGTACAATCGGATTTATCGATAAAATAATTGATGCAGGATCCAGGGTATTCAAAATTGAAGGGAGGGCCCGTTCTGCAGAATATGTTAAAACAGTTACTACCTGTTATGATGAAGCTGTAAAATCCGTAATTGACGGGACATATAATTCAGATAGAATTGAGGCATGGACAAAAAAACTATCCACGGTATTTAACCGCGGTTTCTGGGATGGTTATTATCTCGGACAGAAAATGGGGGAATGGAACTCCCGTTATGGCTCCAGTGCTACAAGAAGAAAGATCTACCTCGGTAAGGTTACCAACTATTTCACAAAACTGAATGTTGCAGAAATCAAACTCGAAAATGGTGATATTTCCCGTGGAGATATAATACTTATAACTGGTCCTACCACAGGGGTCATAGAATACACTGTCGGAGAGATCCGTGTCGACCTGAAAGAGACAGAAAAAGCTCATAAAGGAGAACTATGTTCAATAAAGGTAAAAGAATATCTGAGACGTTCGGACAAAATATATAAATGGATAGATTTTAACGAGTATAATAACCAGTAAATAAAGCTTATTCCCAGGTTAACTTATCTGCAGCTTCAAGTACTTTAAAAGCATTGATTTTAATATCATCCGTGTCTGTATGAACATAATGAACGTTTTCTGCACGTTTGCTTTTCAGCCCGTATAAATAGGCTTTATCATAATATTGAAGAATAATTTCAATTGCTTTGGCAAAATCACCTGTTTCGATAGCCTTAAGAGTCTCTTTTGTTTTATCCCCACCAAGCCGTTTACTGATTTTAATAACTGATGCCCTCAGGTCTTCAGGTGGATAGACAGAATATTCACCCATTAATCTGGGTATTCTGGTTTTTACATCCATCATGAGGACAATCAAAGGGCTCTTCTGAATATTTGAATAAAAGTTATCCGGCATAAAAACAGTACCTATGTTCCTGCTCTCATCTTCGAGCCATACGGATTTACTGATATTGATTTGTCTCCATTCGTCATATAAAAGATTTGCGAAATGTTCAGAGGAAGGTTGCGGTAACTGACCAAGGGCGCCAAAAGCAGATCCTTTATGGTTTGCCAGTCCTTCCATATCAACAACCTGGTGGCCAGACTCTTTCAGGTGTTTTAGAATATATGTTTTGCCGCTTCCGGTCAACCCGCCAAGTACAATTAATTTCTTTTTCTCGGAAAAACTTTCCAGAATAAAATTACGATACGATTTATATCCTCCCTGTAAAACAATAGTGTCGATATCGCCTGTAGAAAAAAGCCATGCCATTGTTTCAGATCTCATACCTCCCCTCCAGCAATATATAAGGAGCTTCTTCGCGACTGAGATCTTCAAGGCTTCTTTTAGTTTTGCTGTAATTGCCGGCCCTGCTATATCCAATCCCTTTAGAATCGCTTTGGTGCGTCCCCCCTTCTTATACGTTATGCCTACAACTTCTCTTTCTTTATCATTAAACAACGGAATATTGAAGGCTCCGGGAATATGTCCTGCTTCAAACTCCGATGGAGACCTGACATCAACAACAGGTATTTGCAGGGAGAGCTCAAGAAAACTTTTGATATCAATCTTTTTTATTACCTGTAAGGTCATTTATTAACAATAGTTAAAAAGCTTATTCCCGTGTTTTGGAGTTGTTTTGCCGGCACAGTATTATCCTGCCTTCAAATCCTAATTCTGATTGAAGTATTTGGCAAAAAGAATTTTCAGATCATTAATCCTTACGGGTTTGGAAATAAATTCTTTTATTCCTGAAAGTTCGGCTTTTCTTTTTGTTTCCGGCAGGTTATCCGCTGTGAAAGCTGCAATCAGAACAGATCTGTCATAATCAAGAATTTTCCTTGCTGATTCATAACCATCCATTTCAGGCATTATCAGATCCATGAAAATAACATCATATTTTCTGTCTTTAGCTTTTAAATACCCTGAATAACCATCATCAGCCACATCAAAGGTATAACCAAGAGTTTTAAGTAAAGCGCCTAAAACTTTCTGACTCATCTTATTATCCTCAATAACCAGAATTTTAATATCATTCCTTGTATTGTCTTTTTCCTGTAAAAAGGTCATATTATTAATTCCAGGGAAACTTGATCTGATAATTTCAGCAAGTTTATTAATTTCTACCGGTTTAATGATATAATGATCGATCCCTAAAGTAAAGCATTTATGGTAATTACTCTTCTTATCATTTGAACTTATCAGAATCATAATAAAACTATCTGAAAGACCATTTTCATTAATAATCCTTGCGGCATCAAAGCCGTCAAAATCACTATCATCAAAAATAACTACAAGGTGATATCTTTCATCCGGAAAATCCAGGTTTGTTTTTATCTGGTTTACTGTAGATTTATGAAACGTTGTAACATTAAGGGAAAGCCTCAGCTTGTGCAATATTCCCAATATTTCTTCATCCCTGACCTTGTCCCCGGTGATAACAAGTGTTTTTATTTTATCCGGCGAATTAATCTTGTCAGTGATTATGTTTTTAACTGGTCTGTCACCTGAATAGGTCGTAATTGTAAAAGTGATTCTGGTTCCCTGATCTCCGGCAATACCTGAAGGACTTTCAGCATTCAGCTCCCCTCCCATGTGTTCAATAAGCTGTCTGGAAAGAATCGTTCCAAAACCTGATTCGTCCTGATCCCATAGAACTTTTGATTCGCCATTCATATAATCGCCGAAAATTTTCTTAAGACTCGCGTTATCAAAGGGATCACCTGAGTCCAGTAATTCAAATCCAAGAGTTAAAATTCTGTTCTGATTATTTTTTAACATACATTTGAGGCGGATTTCCCCCTTTTTCGTATTGTTAATTGAATGGTTAATCAGGTTAGTAAGTATTTGCCTTATCCTGAAAGGATCTCCGATAATTTTTTCCGGAACATTATTCTCAACTGTATATGTCAGCTTTACTGTCTTTGAATCAATTTTGGTCCTGGCCAGATCTGCACAGTAGTTAATCTCTTCTCTAAGATCGAATGGAATTTCATCAAATTTCATTCCTCCCATTTCGATCTTTGAAAAATCGAGAATATCATTAACAACATTAAGCAGTACTTCAGTGGAACGTTGCAGTAGTTTCACAATTTCCCTTGTTTCTTCCGGAAGCCTGTGCTCGTTCAAAACATCTGTAATTCCAATAATTCCATTAAGCGGGGTTCGTATCTCATAACTCATTCTTGCCAGATACTCAGATTTGGCAAGATTAGCTTTAGCTTCCTGATTCCTTGCTCTTTCAAGCATTGTGACATCTATCAGAATTTCCATATTTGCATCTTCACCCTTGAATTTAAAAGGAATACTATTTCTGAAAAGTATTATCTCCTCATTATCCTTCTTTAATATTATAAAGCGGTCCGGGGTAAAAGTCCCTCCCAGATGTTTTGAAAAATAATCATTGTCATCCGACAATGTTTTCTCTTGAAATATGCTGCCCTTTATCTCTTCCGCATTGTCGTATGAATATTGAATTGCAGCTACTTTATTAGCTTTGATAATCTCTCCGGCTTTATTGTATATTATAACTCCGACAGGCATTTCTTCAATCATCTGGAACAGCGTCTTTTCTGCGGCATTCAGTTGTTCAATTTCAGATTTCTGTGATCGTATGTATCTCCAGAAAATAAAGATTATAGTCTGGACTATCAGTAAGGTTGCCAGTGCAATCAAAATGGAATTCTTAATGATAGATTTCTGGAAAACATCAGCAGGTGCTGAAAAAACAAGACCAATATCCCGCTGTAGAAGATTTGTGGAATAATATGATGAAATTATTGTTTCAGTTTTACCATTAATAGTGGCATTATGATAGATGTTTTCTTTAGAACCCTGGTCCAGTCGGTCGATTATTTTTTCGATTTGTGAATATTCTACCTCTTCCTCACTATTGGTATAAATAATCTCCCCTGTTTCACTTAAAACCCATTCCCACTGATAATCCTTCAGATTAAAAGCTGAAAAGATTTCACTAAAGTATTTCTTATAATCAACGGTAACAGCAATATTACCAATAGTAATATTATCTTTAATAACAGGCAGATAATATTCAAATCTCATGTTCTCATGTGCCAGTTTTTCCATCCTGAATATTTCTCCCTGCACATGGAGGATGAATGTTTGCTCAAGCCAATTGTTGCTTGTTTCATCTTTTTTCAGCGTAAATTCATTCTTTTTGTTATCATTCAGTTTAATACCTGTTACAAGATCCTGGTATTTCGAAAAAAACAATTTCATTCTTTCTTTTGCACTGAACTGGCTTTCTGCATCATCAAAGAAACGTGAAAAATCTTCAAAAAAGATTACCTGGTTCAGATCGCTCAAGAATCCATTATTTGCATTATCTACAGAAAGTCCCACTATCTCAACCTGTCGGTCAAGTAATTCAACAAGGTAGCTCATTTGCTTTCTATAAAGGCTTCGATAATAGAAAAAATTTAACGTTAATAGTATCAGAAATGCCGAATATGCAATTATCAGAATTCTTTTCATTTTTTATAAAATTATTATCCTGAGTATCAAATAAAGATACTAAAAATTTAAGTTTACCGGTATTTGGAATCATCATCATTAATTATACTAAGGTAGCTCCTGTAACGTAGAAAATCAATATTACCTGTTTCAACTGCTCTCCTTACTGCGCAGCCAGGCTCATCAAGGTGAAGGCAATTATAAAAACGGCACTCCCTGGCCATACTGAAAATTTCAGGAAAAAAATGGTAAATCTCATTTTTATCCATATCAACTATCCCAAAGCCCCGGATACCCGGAGTATCAATTATGAATCCTCCATATGGCATACGGTGCATCTCAGGAAATGTAGTTACATGTTTGCCCTGCTTGTGATAATCCGAAACCTCCTCAGTTTTAAGATTAAGAGAGGGATTCAGTGCATTAATCAATGATGTTTTACCAACACCGGAATTACCAGCAACAAGTGTTATTTTGTTTTTCAGTAAATGCTCAATGACCATAAGATTTGTACCCTCAGTTATTGATAGCTTTAGACAATCATACCCTATTTTTCTGTAAAGAGAGATAAGATACTCCATTCTGGTAGTTTCATTGTCACCGTAAAGATCAGTTTTATTGAAGATAATCCTGGCAGCAATCCTATATGCCTCAGCTGTTATAAGAAACCTGTCGATGAATTCAACCGGAGTTTCAGGTAAAATAATTGTAACCATAAGAAAAGCCTGGTCAATATTCGCTGCAATTATCTGGGTTTGTTTAGATAGATTTGATGCTTTCCTTAAGATATAGTTTTTACGATCAAGCACTTCAGTAATAACACCTGAATAATTACTTTTATCAGGTTTGAGTAACACGTTATCCCCCACAGCTACCGGATTAGTAGCCCTTAATTCTTTGACCCTGAATTTACCCTTGATGATACATTCAATAATTCTGTCTCCTTCACAGAGAACCTTATAGCGACTCCCAGTCGATTTTATGACAATGCCCTGTTCCAATTCTATATTATTTGATGCAAAAATATGTAGAGGGTGTCTCAAAAGCCCCTTTTCCGTTTGTTGCCCCTCAATCCCCCCTTCTTCGCCTTCGGTCGTCGAAGTCGATCTACGGCCGACGAAGACGGCGGAGCAAGGTAGCGGGTTAGGGGGCAAAATTAAACTTTTGAGATACCCTCTACTCAATAAAATCCATTTTATTTATTCTAATTATCGGAAGCCATTAACAGGAAAGGTTTCATTTCAAAACTGTGGTAATACGGTCTGAGTCTTTCTGTATTATAATAATCAGAAACCTTGACAACCTTTTTTGATGATGTGACAACATCAATAGGCACATTATCATATCTTCCGTTCTTCAACACTACTATTCTTCCGTGTACTCCTTTAAGGATCAGGTCAAGTGCCAGGTTCCCGTAAGCCATCGGAACAATGGAATCGAGAGCATCAGGATCACCTCCGCGTACCATATAACCAAGCTTCTGGTTAATAGTATTAATTGTTTTCCCTTTATTGTATTTTGCTGACAAATCTTTCAGCTTAGCCGAAACCATATCACCAATTCCTCCAAGTTTTGCATGTCCGTAAGCATCTTTCTCACTATTAGCAAAAATCATTTCTCCTCCCTTAAACATGGCTCCTTCAGAAACAATAACAACCGAGTATTTGCTTGGATTACTGTTTCTATCCTCAACAAGTAGCCTGGTAAGCAGTTCAATATCAAATTCATATTCCGGGATCACACACCTGTTTGCTGCTCCTGCCATAGTAGGCAGCATAGCGGTAAATCCGGCATATCTTCCGAATACTTCAAGAACAAGAAGTCTTTCGTGCGATCCTGCTGAAGTCCTGAGACTGTTTGTCATCTGAATGGTTCTGGTCACACATGTGCTGAAGCCAATGCAGTAATCGGTTCCCGGGACATCGTTGTCCATGGTTTTCGGGATAGCTACGACATTTACCCCTTTTTTATACAAATGGACTCCATAGCTGAGAGTGTCATCACCTCCTATAGGGATCAGATAATCAACGTTTAGCCATCCAAGGTTTTTAATTACCTCTGGTGTAAGATCGTTCATTTCCGCGTTATAAGTACCCTGAAGATGTTCGGGAACTGTTTCCTTTGACATGTGGCTTGGTCTTGTCCGTGATGTATGAAGGAAAGTTCCGCCTGTACGACCGGCCTTATTCACAATATCATCCGTGAGGATCTGATAGCAGTTGGTGTTGTCGGCTTTATTATCTCTTATCAGTTCTGTTATACCTGCCCATCCCCTTCTGAGTCCGATTACCTTATAACCTTCACGGTTAGCACGAATAGTAACTGCCCTGATTGCAGGATTAAGCCCCGGCACATCGCCTCCACCGGTCAGAATAGCAATTATCCCTTTTTTTGTCTTGATATTTACCATGTGCTTTTAATTTTATATTATACTAATATTTAATTCTTAAGACCTCAAAAGTAAAACATTTTCATAATATTTTTATTGGTGATCTAATGTTACTATTTTGAAAACATAATTTTAACTGTAAATATTTTTTAAACTTCATAATTATTATCCCATAATAACCAATATAATGGATCTTTACCATCACTATGAATTACAGAAAAAAAACAAATAATAAATCAGCAGTACTGATAACAGGTGGCAGCGGCCTTGTTGGCAAACAATTCACATCTCTGTTGTTATCAAATGGATACAAGGTAGTCCATCTTTCAAGAAGCTCCGGGCATAATAAGGAGGTTCCTGTTTTCAGATGGGATCCTGAAAAAAGAGTTGTTGATACAGACGCTTTTGAAGATATTGACATTATTGTTCATCTGGCAGGAGCCAATATAGGAGCTAAGCGATGGTTCAGGAATAGAAAAGCTGAGATTATCAGAAGCAGGGTGGATACCACAAAATTCCTTTTTGACACCATTACTGAAAGGGGAATAAAACTTAAAGCTTTCATTTCCGCTTCCGCAGTTGGATACTATGGCGCAGCAAATACTCCCGAAATATTTACTGAGGAAGATCCACCATCTGAAGATTTTCTGGGAACTACATGCAGATTATGGGAAGAAGCGGCCGGTCGTTTCAGAGAATCAGGAATCAGGACAGTAATAATCAGAACTGCTTTCGTACTTGCAAAAAGAGGAAGCGGACTATCAAAACTTATCAAACCGGCTCAATATGGTTTTGTTATCCGTCTGGGAGACGGTAATCAGTATATGCCCTGGATACATATTTCTGACTTATGCAAAATATACCTTAAGGCAATCGAAGACCAACAATTAACAGGTCCTTATAATGCTGTTGCCCCCCAACATATTGACCACAAATATTTTATGAAGACCATTGCTGAAATAATGAAACGTCCTCTGTTTCTTCCGCCAGTTCCTGCATTTCTGATAAAAGCAATTCTTGGGGAAATGTCGGATGTAATTCTTAAAGGCAGCAGAGTCTCGTCAGAAAAAATAACTAAAGCCGGTTTTCAATTCGTTTTTAGCAGCCTCTATGACGCTCTGGATGATATTATCAACGGTGACTGATCCGTTTTTCCTATTTCCCTCCTATCTGCATTTCTGCAACTCTGAAAGCAGGAGCTGCAAATCTTCTGTTCAAATCGATATCATTACCCATCATATCTATTCCTTTTAATATTTCAAAAGCTCTTCCTGCTATTGTAACACCTTTTACCGGATGTATTATCTCCCCGTTAACAATCCAGAGGCCGCTAGCCCCACCGCTGAAATTTCCGCTTACTGCATCGATACCATAACCGGTGACCTCTTTAAGAAAAAGTCCTTTAGCAGTACCGGCAATTATTTCGCTTTGAGAATGATTGCCTGTCGCCAGGAAAACATTATGAACACCAATCCCGGGCAGAGCCGTAAAACCACTCCTTGAGGCATTCCCGGTACTTACTACTCCTGCACGGGCTGCTGCTTTGGTATTGTAAATGAAACTCTTAAGAACTCCATTCTCAACCAGTACATTTCGTTTTGTCGGAACACCTTCTCCGTCAAATGGTGAACTGCCCAGGCTTTTAATTCTGGTACCATCATCAATTAGTGTAAGAAGTGGTGAAGCAAATTGTTTGTTCAGATAGTCTTTAAGAAAGCTTGCACCCTGGAGAACACGTTCACCGTTTATGGCTGTAATTACCCCTCCTAACAGTGATCGTGCAACGGCAGGATCAAAGATTATTGCGGCTTTCTGAGTTTCTATCATAACCGGATCAAGAAGTTCCAATGCCTTTTTTGTTGCTCTTTCAGCAATCTCCTCTATTGACATAAGATCAGAAAAGAACACTCTTGAACATGTTTCTCCCCCGGTATTTTTCTGGTTACCTTTCTCTGCAACAACATAAACACCCAGATAACATCCTGATGATTTATAACTTTTCATTATCCCATTAGAATTCCCTATAAAGATCTCTGATTCACCTTCCCCGTACCCGGCTCCTGAACTTTTGGTTATTCCTTCAACTCCCAGAGCAAGGCTTTCAAGCTCCAATGCCATCTTTATTTTATTATCCATTGGCACCGATACGATTCCCGGATCGTACAATTCATCAATTTTTGTAATCCCCATGTCATCTGTCAGCACATTATTTTCATCGGGTGATGACAGTTTTGCGAAGGCAACAGCCCTTGATATTGTATCCTCCAGTGCTCTGTCAGTAAAATCATTGCAATGACTGAATCCCATTTTATTGTCAACAAAAACCCGGAATCCCACACCCTGAGATGATGCTTCTTCAATAGTCTCAATTTCTGCTTTTAAAACCTGAACCGACAGGTTTCTGGTAGTCTCCAGATATACTTCGGCAGCATCTGCCCCTATTCTGAGACATTTTTTTACCAGCTTTTCGGTCAAATCTATATAATTCATGTTTCTGATTGTTGAATATTTTATTATGCTTTGGTTCCTCCAACATTAATTCCCCTTATTCTGACTGTGGGCTGACCGGCTGTAACTTCGGCAGCCTGTCCTTTTCCACATATTCCGGGCCCGAAAGCCAGATCATTCCCTACCGCATCAATATTGGATATTACATCCATGCATGATCCGATAAGAGTGGCTCCTTTGACAGGTTTTGTCTTCTTTCCGTTTTCTATCAGATAAGCCTCGCGGCATGTAAAATTGAATACTCCAGTTATAGGATTGACACTTCCTCCGCTGAGACTCTGAACATAGATCCCTTTTTTTGTTGAGGCAAGAATATCTTCAGGGTTATCCTTACCCGTTTCAATAAAGGTATTTGTCATTCTTGGGATTGGAATATACCTGAATGATTCACGTCTCCCGTTTCCTGTACGCTCCATTGAAAGTTGCCTGGCGCTGAGAATATCCGTCATGAATCCTTTCAGTACACCATTTTCAATAAGAACATTTCTCTGTGCAGGTGTACCCTCATCATCAAAGTTTACAGTGCCACGGAAGTTAGGAAGAGTACCGTCATCAACCATTGTAAAACAGTCGGTGGCTACTTTCTGACTCATCTTCCCGGTAAAAGCACCTATCCCTTTTGCAATATTATCAGCTTCCAGAGGGTGCCCTACAGCTTCATGAACAAGTACACCTCCCCAGCCGTTTTGCATAACAACGTCCATTATGCCGGCCGGAGCATCTCCAGCGGCCAGCATGACTACAGCTTCTCTGGCTGCATTTTCCGCAATAGTCTCAGGAGTTACATTTTCAAACATTTCAAACCCTGAATGGTTGCTTAACCGTTCCCTTGCCATATGCCTGGTTTTGCCATTATCACTCATTGCCTGAACAATGAAAAATAAAAGAGGAAGTTCATCTCTGAGGTAAATACCTTCACTGTTTACAATCACTCTGCTTCTGACTTCATCATAATAATCGACCATCGTCATTTTAATACGCTGATCATAATCTTTTGCTGCCTGATCAGCCCTCGTTATTACTTCAATACGCTTCTCATCGGCTATTTCTCCAAGCGGCTGTTCAACAGTAATATAAGAAGGTCTGGTGGCTTCGGAAATATTTACAGGTTCAGACCGGGACCCGTTTGTGGCAACATACGATGCAACCTCTGCAGCTCTTATCAGTTTCTCTTCTGTTATTTCATCCGTATATGCATACCCGGTCTTATTGCCTGATACGACTCTTACTCCGGCACCCTGACTGATTCCATACAAACCACTTTTAAACTTCGATTCTTCCATAACGATTTGTCTCGAGATCCTGTTTTCAAGATACACATCTGCAAAATCCCCTCCTTTTTCAAGGGCTTTTGCAATGATTCCTGCAAGTATTTCTTTGTCCATGTCCAATCCCGGTGCAGATCGTGCACCGTTACGACATGATATTAACTGGGTCATAAGTGCCGGTGTTGCAGCTATTAGCAATCCTCCCTTCATGCTCAGTTCAATAAATTTTCTTCTAGGGATATCCCTTACATAATGTTTTTCCATACTCATACCAAATATTTTGAGTTATTATTCTTAAGAGTATATTTTAATTGGTAATAACAATAATATTTCATCTTATTGTAAATTCTCTGCCTCTGAGAACGCCGCCACGTGTCGAAAACAGGCTTGCCTTTCCTGTCAGTTCCCTGTTATTATAAATTCTTATTTTAAAAACTGTCGCCGTAATGTCACCACCCTGAGTAAAGAAGACATTTTGTGTAACTGTGGTAAGTAACCGATCTCGTTCTCTGTTTGCATATCTTTCTCTGGTTTCGCTTTGCCCGGATGATTTGGATTCAGGCAATATTTTGTAAAACAGATTTCCTTTGGCAAAACCTGTCGTATCAAAATCCAGTACAATCCTGTCTTCCCTGACTATTTTAACCAGGTGAGCCTGTTTCAATGCAGTTGGCAACTTACCTCTATTTCTGAAACTCACTTTGACCTGATAATCTGCAGAGTCTGATTTATATGATTTGACTTTCTTAACTTTAATATCTTCCCATGCCAGTTCCGGCAAAGCCTTCACCATCTCAAGATTAAAAAATGCCTGGTTCCTTGCCCATGGTTCAAGATGTTTTGACGGAGGGTTCTGTGAAAGGAACTTGGGATCAAATCCACCTATTTCAATATCACCGTAAACCGGGTGCTTCGAAGGTTTCCATTCGATAAACCCATTACCATCATTTTCCTCATCATCCCACTTCAGAATGTCGTACTGGTCAATATTATCATCGTTGTTATAATCTTTAAATCTGGCCCCGTTCCATAATTCATCACCGTACCATATAGCACCAAAATACCAGTATCCAAAATCAGGACCATGTCCAAAAAGTGGATTTCCTCTTCCATAATCATTGTAAACATCTCCGGCACGGTCATATCCGGTTATCTTCTTCCCAATCTCATCAAATTCCTTATACCATTCCAGGTCTTCAGGATACATTCTTTCCTCAGACGGAGAAGTGGAAGGTGGTCTCAGGTGCATCGGTACTCTTGTATCCATAGAGTTGACAACATATACATTTGGATGAGTAAGAAGAAAAGTCACCACAGACCGGGTTTCAGTTTCGCTCATCGGGTATTCCCCTGCACCGCCCTGGGTAAATCCCCGACCTGTCTCCTCTGTTACAGGTCTCCAGTTTTCGGGGTAGTTGCGGTGGAGATCAAGGCCCCCGATACCGTCTTCATTTATCCTGCCGTCGTTATCATTATCAATTCCTTCAGAGGCTGATGTATATATTCCTTCACCTGGCGGAACCCGCGTCATAATTCTCCCGGCTGAATCAAGAGTATCAGGTATAAGTGTACCCTTTTCTTCATCCCTCCATCTCATAGTCAATATTATACCATCACCATCAATATCATCCGGAGGATCTTCATCGAGAAGACCATCCAGGTCATTGTCGAACGGACGAACAGTGCTTCTGTTACTCTGCGCAGTATTCATATAAAGATTATGCCCATCCGGATTATTGACTGGCCGCAGATAAAACGTTTTTGAGTCAATAAGCTTTGTAACTTCCGGATCTTTATCATAGTTTTCGATAAGATACTTTGCAAGCCACATAACTGACTCACAACTTGTTACTTCACCACTGTGACGGCCACCTTCAAAAAATGCAGAAGGTTTATCCGTATCCTTTCCTGTTTTCAGGTTTGTTACGGTTATCTGCAGTATTGGCCTGCCTTCAAAGCTTTTGCCGACTTCATACAGATCAACAATTTCCGGATACTTTTCTGCCCACCTTTCAAGCCAGGTATTTATTACCTCGAGCGAATGATAAGTATCGAATTTAAGGCTATCGCCTGCCTGGTACTGAACATGCGATAATTTCACTTTTGGGAAAAAACTTACGCCATGCCTGAATCCTGTCAGAGTATAAATCCTGTCATTATTTTCTGAATCATTTGATCCTGGTAATGTTGGCTGACGGTCAGTCTGACTGTCAAGATTTGCACATATTAACAACACCTGGAAAATAAATACTATTCTTTTCATCTTTGAGCGTTATTATTTAAGATCTAAACACATAATCAATTTAAGAAAAAAAATTAATTTAAGGAAATAAAGCTGCATATCACGGAGTAATTCTCATATACTCTGGTAGTCAATCAGTATGCAGATAATTAAAGTCACCCTCTTAACGCAATGATCTCAAGCTTTTTAATATCAACAATCTCAATTGTTTTGCCAAAAACCCTGATAATATCATCCTTTTTAAAGTCAGAAAGGGTCCTGATCACATTTGCAGTACTCATCCCAATATAGTCTGCAATCTCTTTTCGTGATACCGGGAGATCAAATACCCTGGAATTAAATATCTCCTTTTCAAAAAACAACAAAACATACGCAACTCTTCCTGCAAGATTTTTCTGTCTGATGTCGAGAGCCTGGGTGATTATTTTTTCGTTTGTGCTTGAGATTCTCGTCAGGATTTCTAAAGCAAACCGACCGTTCTTCATGAAAAGGTCTTTGATAAACTCAAGCTTAACCGAACATACAACCGAATCTTCAAGAGCAGCAACTGAATAACGGTATTTTCCCTCTGAAAAAATGCTCATATTGCTCACGAACTCAAACGGACGGTTAATAGTAACAACCTGTTCGCTTCCGCCTGAAGAATGTCTGAATAATTTTACAAGACCTGTTTTAAGGTATTTAAAGTCGGTGATCTCCTCTCCTTCATGATTTATTATTTCCCCTTTATTGTAGGATTGTTCTTCTCTATGTTTGCATAACTCAAGAATTGTATCATCATCAAGACAGGAAAATACCACATTCCTGAATTCACAGTTCTCACAGATACAATTTGTACTCTTTTTCACTCAGCCAAGTTTTCTGCAAATTTATTATTTAAACATAATCATTATAAAAATTCAATTTGTTTTATTTACAAATTTGGCCCTATTTTGAAACTTTTATTAACGTATGTATAACCTGATAAAATAAAATGACATACAGAACAGATTATCATATACATTCATGGTTCAGCGACGGCAAGGCAGCCCCTGAGGATTATATAGCACCTGCTATTGCGGCCGGGCTAAACGAAATAGGTTTTTCGGAACACCTGGTTTTATTCAGTGAATCTCTGGACTGGAGCATGAATATTTCGGACGTCCAGGGATATCTGACGCATATTAAGAATCTGAAGGAGAATACCAGGGACATCATAATAAGAACTGGTCTGGAAGTGGATTTTTTTGCAGGAAAGGCCGAAGAGATTCAATCATATTTGAGTAAA
This sequence comes from uncultured Rikenellaceae bacterium, assembly GCA_964596715.1. Lineage (GTDB taxonomy): Bacteria > Bacteroidota > Bacteroidia > Bacteroidales > VadinHA17 > LD21. The sequence continues at coordinate 23,779 of CAZQVL010000008.1, read as the reverse complement.
ATGGAACTGGATTATATTATCGGATCCGTTCATTATCTTGGGGACGAGAGTGTAGATAGAGGTCCTGAGTTTTATGAGGGAAAAAACCTTGACGAATTATTTGAATCCTATTTTGATCTCGTTTCTGCAGCTGCTGCTTCCGGACTTTATGATATTATAGCCCATTGCGACCTGGTACGGATCTATGGTTTCAGACCTTCTTTCGATCCTGCATCCCTTTACAGAAAACTTGCAATTAACCTTAAAACACACGATGTAGCTTTTGAATTGAATACCAATGGCAGAAACAGGCCTCTCGGCGATTTTTATCCCGACCGGCGTTTCCTTCATATATTCTGGGAAGAGAATGTTCCTGTATGTATCAATTCCGATGCTCATATGCCATCGAGGGTAGGACAATATTTCGACGAAGCTTATCAGCTGTTAAGAGATGCCGGTTATACCGAAATGGCTGTTTTTGAAAAAAGAAATAGACATATGGTGCCCCTTTGACACAAAATACTATCTACTGTAAATACTAAATTATGAAATATCCGTTCAAAACCTTGGTAATTTACCTGGTATTAATAACAGCTATATCAGGATGCTCATCCCCCGAGAAAAGCAGTGTCAGAACAGATGGTCCGGAGGTTATCTCTTTTCGTGCATTGCCATTTGAGCTAAGTGACGTAAAACTACTTGACGGGCCGTTTCTTGATGCGACAGAGCTTAATATTCAAATACTTCTGAACTATGAACCTGACCGTCTGCTTTCCAAATTTTATACTGAAGCAGGACTGACTCCTAAAGCTGATCACTATGGTGGATGGGAAAACGAGACCTTGGCAGGACATAGCCTCGGTCACCATCTGAGTGCATGTGCTCAGATGTATCAGACTACAGGAGATCCCCGGTTCCTTGAAAGAGTCAGTTATATAGTCGCTGAACTGAAAAAAGTCCAGGACACTGACGGTGACGGTTATATAGGTGCTTTCCCCAATGGTAAGAAAACATTCGAAGAGGAGGTAGCAAAAGGAAATATAAGATCTCAGGGTTTTGATCTTAACGGAATCTGGGCCCCTTTTTATACCCAGCATAAAATTATGGCAGGATTACGGGATGCATACCATCTTTGCGGAAACAATACTGCCCTTGAAGTTTCAAAACGCTTCGCCGACTGGCTCGACACAATAGTAACTCCGCTGAATGATGAACAGGTCCAGAATATGCTTCGCTGCGAGCATGGCGGGATAAGTGAAACTCTTGCCGACCTCTATGCTGACACAAACGATGAAAAATACCTCAGAATTTCAAGGATCTTTTATCAGAAATCCTTTCTCGATCCTCTGAAAGAGGGAAAAGATATATTACCAGGCAAACACTGCAATACCAACATTCCAAAACTGATTGCCCTGGCTCGTTTACATGAACTTACAGGAGATACAACCGATCGCAAAGCTGCAGAATTCTTCTGGGAGACAGTTGCCAACCATCATTCATATGTTACAGGAGGAAATGGAAACAACGAATACTTTGGTCAGCCTGATAAATTAAGGGATCGACTTGGTGAAGGCACTACCGAATCATGTAATGTATATAACATGCTGAAACTTTCCGAACATCTTTTCATGTGGAATGGTTCAGCTGTCACCGCGGATTTCTATGAACGAGCCTTGTTTAACCATATAATTTCATCCCAGAATCCTGTGACCGGAAATGTGACTTATAACCTGTCGCTCGATATGGGAGGATTCAAGGAATTTCAGGATCCTTACTGGTTTACCTGTTGCATCGGAACAGGGATGGAAAACCATTCCAAATACGGCAGGAATATTTTCTATCATAATGATGATGAGCTCTTTATTTTCCAGTTTATTGCTTCTGAACTTACATGGATTGAGAAGGGGATGAAAATTGTGCAAAGAACTGAATATCCCGAAGAACATGGAACAACTCTGGAATTTGAATGTGATAATCCTGTCAGACTTACAATCCGGGTCAGATATCCTTATTGGGCTGAAAATGGAATAGAAATTTTTGTTAACGGCAGCAGGAAACGGGCTAAACAGGACCCAGGAAGCTTTGTCGGGATTAATAGAATCTGGAAAACAGGCGATGTACTTGAAGTAAAATTCCCCTTCTCATTAAGGCTTGAATCCATGCCTGACGATAGTAACAGAGTCGCCGTGATGTACGGGCCACTTGTTATGGCAGGTGATCTTGGTCCCTTAAATGATCCGGGATCAAAAGATCCCATGTTTGTCCCGGTTTTGATGACAGATAACAGGGATCCTTCACAATGGATGGAGCCTGTTGAAGGTAAGATCAATACATTTTTAACAGTAAACACAGGCCGTCCGCGTGATATAGAAATGAAACCGTTCTACTCGATATACAATCGCAGATATACTGTCTACTGGGATCTCTTTAATGAGTATTTATGGAATAAAAAGCAGGAAGAGTACAGGGCAGAACAGGAACAAATCAAAGCATTAAATGAAGCTACAATTGATTTAGTCCTGCCTGGTGAAATGCAATCTGAACGCAATCATAATTTCCGGGGAGAGAGGACAACGCCGGGAAGATTCAATGAGAAGGCTAACCGTGAATCGCGGAGTGGATGGTTCTCATTCGACATGAAAATAGATGCAAACACTCCCGTGGCTCTTGCTGTTGAATACTGGGGAGGATTTCCGGGGGCAAAAACTTTTGATATCCTTGTAAATGATAAAGTTATTGCGACCGAAAACATTTCAAACAAAAAAGATGGTCATTTCATAACAGTCCAATACGACATCCCGGAAGACATATTAAAGGAAAAATCCATAGTGAATATTAAATTCCAGGCTCATCCGGGCAATATGGCGGGGCCTGTTTTCGGAATAAGAACTCTCAGGAAATAAATTATCCTGTCAGAATACTATTTTATTCTGGATAAGACCGTATGAAAGGGATACGGCGAATGTATCAAACGATAATCCGAGAGCGACAGCAATTATTGTTACAAAATCCATTAATCATAAAGAATTGGGTAAATATAATATAAAACATCCTTTTATACTTTTTCAAATTGATTGCATATATTTGAGCACCAAATAATGGTATGGATGAGAGCTGTTATTCAACGTGTCAGTGCAGCTTCCGTAAAAACCGGAAACAAAACTTTGTCTGAAATTGGCCTGGGACTCCTGGTGTTTATAGGAATTGAAAATGAAGATAACGACTCAGATATTGAATGGCTGTGCAATAAAATAATCCAGCTCAGGATATTTAACGACAGTGGCGGAGTAATGAACCTTTCGGTGCAGGAGACCTGTGGAGATATCATTGTAGTAAGTCAGTTCACCCTTCATGCGAAAACAAAAAAAGGAAACAGGCCTTCATATATCAAAGCGGCACCCCCTGACATTGCTGTACCAATGTATGAAAAGCTGGTTTTGCGGCTTTCGGAACTCCTTGGTAAACCGGTTGGGACAGGTAAATTTGGTGCGATGATGGAGGTCGAGCTTATAAATGATGGTCCCGTTACAATAATTATTGACACAAAAAACAAAGAATAGGAGCTGATGCAGGAAAAAATCCACCTTGTTGATGAAAAAACACTTAAAAGATCTGTTTTACTTGTAACTGCATCCGCTGCTTTTCTCACCCCTTTTCTGGGCTCAGCTATTAACCTTGCCCTGCCTTCGATAAGTAAAGATCTGAATGCCAGTGCTATAGAACTTGGCTGGATCGCCAGCAGCTTCATCCTCTCGTCAGCCATCTTTCTTCTTCCCTTCGGCAGGCTTGCTGATATTATCGGAAGAAAAAAGATCTTCTCCTGGGGAATACTTCTGTTCACAGTCTCAACTTTCCTTATTATTTTCTCATGGAACTTTCATTCTTTATTGATATTCCGCATCTTCCAGGGAATATCTGGTGCCATGATCTTTGGGACAAGCCTGGCTATTATTACTTCCGTTTTCGGACCCGGTGAACGCGGAAGAGCTATGGGAATTAATATAACTGCTGTTTATACCGGCCTTTCCGGTGGGCCAGTGATCGGGGGACTTCTTACACAGTATTTCGGATGGAGAAGCATCTTTGGATTTCTTGTGCCGATCGGATTAATATGCCTCTATCTGATATTTAAAAAAATGAAGCTTGAGTGGGCTGAGTCAAAAGGTGAAAAGTTCGACTGGAAGGGATCGGCCATCTATGGTGTCTCCCTTGCCTCATTCATGTATGGCTTTTCAAAGCTTCCGTCGGCACCGGGATGGATCTTCCTGGGCTCAGGATTAATTCTCGGATTGCTTTTCCTGTTTTTTGAAAAAGGGACCAACAATCCTGTTTTTGATATAAGGCTTGTTCTGCGCAACAGAGTTTTTGCCTTTTCCGGAATAGCAGCACTAATCCATTACTCAGCAACTGCAGCAACAGGATTCTTTATCAGCCTTTACCTCCAATACCTTAAAGGACTGGATGCCCGCACTGCAGGATTCATAATGATCTCACAACCTGTGGCAATGGCATTGCTATCACCTATGGCAGGAAGACTCTCGGATAAATATAATCCTGGTATTATTGCATCTTATGGTATGGGTCTTACTGCAACAGGGCTAATAATGCTATGCTTTTTGAATGAAAGTACTCCATTCTGGTTAATTATTACAATACTCACAATAATGGGAGTCGGTTTTGCACTCTTCTCCTCACCAAATTCAAATGCCATTATGAGCTCCGTAGAGAAAAAGCACCTTGGTGTTGGATCGGCTGTTGTCGGCACAATGCGGATGGTCGGTCAGATGCTCAGTATGGGTATAGCAATGATGCTTCTGGCTCTTTATATGGGGCATGAAGCCATTGTTCCGTCTACTTATCCCGGCCTCCTTGCAGGAATGCGAACAGGGTTTGCGATATTTTCAGTGCTTTGTATCCTTGGGATTTTTGCTTCTCTTGCAAGGCAGTAGAGACGCCATGCATGGCGTCTCTACTGCCTTGATTCTGCCATTTACCGAAAATTCCGGTTAAATAAATGTTACAGGGATCCTTCTTTCCGAATAAACTTTAAATTTGTCTTCATCATCAACAAATAACACAATGAAAAGCCACAATAACGACCGCGACATTATCATCATTGGTGCCGGATTTGCCGGTTTAGCCGCCGGTATTTATGCTCAGATAAATGGCTACAGGACACAGATCTTCGAGATGCACAACCATCCGGGCGGGCTCTGCACTGCATGGAAACGTAAAGGATATACTATCGACGGATGTATTCACTGGCTGGTCGGTTCCTCTCCTCACAGCGGAATGTATCACCTCTGGGAGGAGGTCGGCATAGCCCGGGGACGCGAGTTTATTAATATGGATGAATATATGCGTATTGAGGACACAAACGGACGAGAGCTAATCTTCTACACCGATGTTGACAAACTCGAAAAGCATCTGCTGGAGTTTTCGCCACAGGATGAAAAACCTATCATGGAATTTATCAGGGGGATACGAATGTGCCTTCCTTTTGACCAGGCATCAAGGCTCGATTCTCCGCTTAAAAAATTGTATAAAAAGTTGAAGGTTGTGTTTACTTTCATGGCAAACGGAAGAAAAATGCAGCAATGGATGAAGCTTACTGCAGAGGATTTTGCCCGGCAATTCAAGGATCATTTGCTCAGGGAGGCCTTCCTTGAAATGTGGGTCCCTGAGTTTTCAATGTTTTTCATGCTGTTTACTTTTGCCTACCTCCATAATAAAAATGCCGGATATCCCATCGGCGGATCAAGGCCTATGTCGCAGGCTCTTGAAGACCGATATCTGGAAATAGGTGGTCTCGTGCATTACAATAAACGCGTCGAAAGTATACTCGTCGAAAATAATAATGCGGTGGGAATCCGCCTCGCAGATGGAACCGAACATCGTTGCGGAAGAGTTATTTCTGCTGCCGATGGGTATACCACTATTTTTAAAATGCTTGATGGAAAATATGGGGATGAAAAAACACGGGAACCGTATGAAAAATGGCCTGTCTTCCCACCACTTATCTTCGTAGGGCTGGGAGTTAACCGTACTTTTGATGACGTGACACCTTCTGTATCAGGTCTGTGCTATTACCTTAAACAACCTGTTAAGATAGGAGATGCAACCAGAGAGAGACTGTGGGTTCATATTTATAACCAGGATCCTACACTTGCTCCTGCCGGAAGGACCAGCCTGACTTTGATGATGCCAACCAATTATGAATACTGGAAAAAGCTGGCCCATGATAAGGCATCCTACAATCAGGAGAAAAAAGAAATAGGAAGAACCGTTGTTGATCTGCTCGAACAGCGATTCCCCGGTATTAAATCGCAGACAGAGGTTATTGACGTGGCAACACCTCTTACCTTTGAACGCTATACGGGCAACTGGAAAGGCAGCTTTGAAGGCTGGCTAATCACCCCGGAGAATTCCCATGTTATGATGAAACCAATGTCGCAGACATTGTCAGGTCTTCAAAATTTTTACATGTGCGGGCAGTGGGTTGAGCCTGGTGGCGGACTACCCACCAGTGTCATGTCGGCTGAGAGGCTTATCAAAAAACTATGCAAAGAAGATCATAAAAAATTCAGGGCTACCCAAGGTTAAAATTTCAGTCAGTAGTAATCCGGATTTTCCGGCAATCCCTGTGTGCCTGTGTCAGGAACAAATCTGCTGTCTCCATTCTTCTGCTTCTCCCGGACAAAAATATTTGTAAAACTTAAAATCATAATTAAAATAATTATGAAGACAAAAAACATTATATTGAACCCGTTCTTTTTTATAATCCAGTATAGTTAAATTTTTAATAACCGACTATTCCATGACGAAGCTTTATCAAAAACTGATTAAACTCTGCCCATCGGAAACCGAGATCAGAAAAGAGCTCAAAAAAGTGTCTTCAACAGTCCCTGAATTTCCAGACAAACATTTGTTAATGAATATATTAAACTGCATTGATCTGACCAGCCTGAATACCACAGACAATAAAAGTCATATACTTCATCTGACCGGTAAGGTAAACAGCTTTTCAGGACGGTTTTCCAATATTCCGAATGTCGCAGCCATATGTGTATATCCTAATTTTGTATCAGTCGTTAAGGAAAAGCTGACAGTTAAGAACGTTAAAATTGCTTCAGTTGCAGGAGCTTTCCCGTCTTCACAGACATTCAGAAGTATTAAGCTGGCTGAATGCAAAATGGCAATAGAAGCAGGTGCCGATGAGATAGATTTGATAATATCTGTCGGGGCGTTTCTTGGAAATGACTTTGCGATGGTAGCTGATGAAATCAGGGAGATAAAGCAAGCCATAGGGGAAAAACTTCTGAAAGTTATTGTTGAATCGGGGCTGCTTGGAGATTACGAAAATATATTTAAAGCATCAATGATAGCCATGGATGCCGGTGCTGACTTTATCAAAACATCAACCGGGAAAACAACTGTTTCCGCTACTCCTGAAGCAGCATTTGTTATGTGCAGGGCAATTTTGGATTTCTATACGGAAACAGGCATCAGGGTCGGATTTAAAGCTGCCGGCGGTATTGTAAGCCCAAGCGACGCTTTAGACTATTATCATATTGTAAAATATTGCCTGGGCGAGGAATGGCTTAATAATAAACTTTTCCGTGTTGGTGCCAGCCGCCTGGCGAATAATATTATTGCCGGAATTTCAGGTACAAGCAACGATTACTTCTGATCCTCGATTAGTGCCCCCTTTTGAATCCAGTTCCTGGTATTATCGCTACTTTTGTATTTTAACACTACCTGAAGACAATGATAACCGGTTTTGATAATCAGGATACAATAAAACAGGATACAATTAAACAGGATACGATCAAGACAAAGCTTGTTATCGATATTGATACGCTAATACCTCTATCCGATTCTATATTACCTGAACTGTCCGAAGACACTATTCCTCCCGCAATCTCACAGTCTCCTGTTAAGAACGGAATACAAGATTCTGTTCCCGGACAATCCATTATAGATACAACTTCTGTCGGCCAAGGGCATGAGACTCCTGTTACCGACACTGCTCCATTTCACGTTGCTGATAAAAACATACAAAGGCAAACTAAAGACGGGGAAGCCCTGATAACAATACTGAAAGAAGGAGAGGAACGGCCTCTTAAGCCTATTCATAATGACTGGATACTTGGAATTATTCTTATTGCTGCATTTCTGTTCTCACTTTTAAAAACAACATCAAAGAATATGTTACCTGAGCTTACCAGGTATTTCTTATTCCGCGGTATACACGATCCCGCCTCACGTGATATCAGTAGCTTATTCAACTGGCAATCAACATTATTAAATCTTATTTCCTTTATGATTTTAGGGCTTTTCGGATTTTGTGCTGCAACCTGGTATGACATAATCCCGGAAGGAATCCCGAATATTCTGGTATGGTTTATTCTGTTTTGTTTTGTTATTGTTGTGGTAACCTTACGGCATCTCACCTGTCTCATTACAGGCAACCTCAGTGGAAGAACCGAACTTTTTAATGAATATATTATCAATATATACCACTCATACAGACTCAGCTCCCTGGTTTTGTTTATTCTTGTTGCCCTTATCGTATATACAGTGATCCTTCCCCCGGGAGTATATTTTATTACGGGAATGATTGTTCTTTTAGTTATGTACTTTTTCCGTATTGTAAGACTCCTTTTAATTTTTATGAGGCAGGATATTTCAATATTATATTTGATTTTATACCTTTGTGCGCTGGAAATTCTGCCTGTATTGATTTCATTGAAATATTTTACAGGCCTTATTTAGATTGGCAAGTGTTACCTTGGAAGTAAACCTTAAACTGTATAGATTTGAAAATAAGGAAGATTTTAGTGTCGCAGCCAGAGCCTCTGAATCCGAAATCACCATATTTCGAGCTGGCCAGAAAATACAATCTGAAAATCGATTTTAAACCTTTTGTTCAGGTTGAAGGGATTTCTGCCAAAGATTTCCGTCAGCAGAAAATAAATATTCTTAATTTTACTGCTGTTATCTTCACAAGTAAAACAGGGATAGATCACTTCTTCAGGATATGTAACGAACTGAGGATAACCGTGCCTGATACAATGAAGTACTTCTGCATTACTGAAAATGTTGCTTTTTACCTGCAGAAATATACTGTTTACAGAAAACGTAAAATATTTCACGGCAAAGCTAAATTTCAGGACCTTATTGATGTTATCATCAAACACAGGGAAAACAACTTTTTTGTTCCTCTCTCCAAACCTCATAATGCTGAGATTCCTGAACTACTTGATAAGAATAATATCCGTCACACTATCGGGACTCTTTATAAAACAATCAGCACCAATTTTTCAAATGTAAAAAACTTCGATTACGACATACTTGTTTTTTACAGTCCAACCGGAATCAAATCCCTGAAAGAGAATTTCCCTGATTTTGTACAGGGTGATATTAAAATTGCAGCCTTCGGTCCTACAACAGCATGTGCAGTTGAGCACGAAGGTCTCAGACTTGATATCAACGCTCCAAATCCAAAGGCTCCATCGATGACAATGGCCTTGGATGAATTTCTTAAGGAGCACAACAGAAATTGCAGATAACAGTTCCCTTTCCATACTGGTTCATCCCTGAAACTGTTTCAGTTTATCTATATTACCTTTGCGATATCTTGCTACAGGATGAGAAATACTTTTCATAAAAAAGAAAGGCTTTGCAGTACTAAAATTATTGCTGATCTGTTTGAAAACGGGAATATCTTTTACACGACCCATTTAAAAGTAATATGGGCAGAAAGTCCGGTTGAAATCCCCTTCCCTGTACAGGTGGTAATCAGTGTCTCAAAAAAAACATTCAAATCAGCAGTTACCCGGAATCTTATCAGGCGAAGAATCAGGGAAGCATACCGTCTGAATAAACAGAGACTTTACGATTACCTGATTTCAGAAAATATCCAAATTTCTCTTATCGTTGTTTTCAGGTGTAATAAGATCACGGATTATTTTACAATTGAAAAATCTGTTCTGGCAATGATCGATCAGATCATGATCAGAGTTAAAAAGAATGATAAAAAATGTTAAAGTTCCTTTAAATATTTCTTCCTCAGGTTCATTCCCGAATTTTCTTATTATTTTCGCCATTCAAATCAAAGATTCAAGATATATGAAAAAGATAAGCAAGGGGAGAATTGTATTAATTTTTACGATTTTATTTATTGCAGGTATCAGTTCTGCTTTTCTTTTAAACCAGGAAACCAGAGATTTCAGGGTAGGCAAAAACCTTGATATCTTTTTTACTCTTTTCAGGGAGCTTAATACTTTCTATGTTGATGAGATTAATCCAGATAAGGTTATTAAGTCCGGAATCGACAATATGCTTAAGACTCTCGATCCTTATACTGTTTATTACCCCGAATCGGAAGCTGATGAATTCAGTTTCATGACAACCGGCAAGTACGGAGGTATAGGATCGCTGGTACGCAAAAGTGGAGATTACGTAGTTATTTATGTCGTTTATAAAAATTTCCCTGCTGATCTTGCAGGGATCAAAGCAGGTGATCTGCTTAAAAAAGTAGACGGTATTTCTCTTAAGGGAATGACTAATCAGCAGGTCAGCAGCAGACTTAAGGGCAATCCGGGAACCACTCTTAATGTTACAGTTGATAGAAATGGAAAAGAAATCGATTATACACTTAAGAGAGAGAGGATAATTGTGCCACCTGTTCCCTACTATGGGATGATTGACGCGAATACAGCTTACATCAGGCTTATCAATTTCACACAGAACTGTATTGTTGATGTAAAAAATGCACTGGTTACTCTTAAAACCGGTAATCCAAAACAGATAATCCTCGATCTCAGGAGTAATCCCGGAGGATTACTGACTGAAGCTGTTGAGGTAGTCAATCTTTTTGTAGGTCCGGGAAATGAAGTTGTATCCACAAAAGGAAAAATCAAGCGGTTCGACGAGGATTTCAAAACAACTAAAGAAGCAATTGACGAAAAAATTCCTCTTGCAGTAATAATAAATAGAAGCTCTGCCTCAGCAGCAGAAATAGTAGCAGGAGCTGTACAGGATCTTGACAGAGGTATTATAGTAGGTCAAAGATCATACGGGAAAGGTCTTGTCCAGATTACCCGCCCGTTAAGTTATAATACACAGTTGAAGGTCACAACAGCAAAGTATTATATTCCAAGCGGCAGGTGTATCCAGGCCCTCGACTTCTCACACCCGAATGAAAATGGTAGTGTTGGTATAATCCCTGATTCACTTATTTCAGAATTTAAAACAAGAAATGGCAGAATAGTCAGAGATGGAGGAGGTATAACACCCGATATAGAAATATTGCCGGAACCTCTCAGCCAGGTTACTACAGAACTCTATCTCCGAAACCTTATTTTTGATTACGCTACTCATTATTACTGGAAGCATCCGCAAATTAATAGCCCGGAAGAATTCTTATTCTCCGATGAGGATTATTCTGATTTCAGGGACTTACTAGTAAAAAGGAACTTTAACTATAAAACTATTACTGAAACATCCATCAATGAACTTATTACCAATGCAAAACGTGAAAAATACTACGACCTTCACAAAGAATTGCTGACAAAACTGGAAAATGAGATCACGCACAACCTTGATCAGGATCTGGCAATCTTTAAAAATGAAATAACGGAACTCCTCGAAGATGAAATCATAAGCCGCTATTTCTATGAAGAAGGTGCCATTGCGTGGACAATAACAAATGATGAACAGGTATTAAAGGCGTTAGAGATCCTTAATAATCCGTCAGAGTATAATTCAATACTCCGTGGTACTAAAGGTTCAACTCTGGTAACAGGTAAAAACCAAGGGACCTCTGTGTTTGCCAGTACCATTCCCGATCAGAAAGAACTTATTCCGGTTTAACATTTACATATCCTGTTTCCACTGAAAAGAGCTATCATCAAAAATTTCTTTCTTCCAGACAGGAAATCGTTCTTTTACCATCTCTACTGTTCTGCTGCAGGCCTCCATTGCCTGATGACGATGACCTGCCGAGATCATGATTACAAGTGAGATTTCCCCGGCTTTAACAACTCCGACAGAATGTATTATTTCCGCTGACCTTACATCAGGATACTCAGAAATTATAGTAGCTTTTATTTTTTCAGCTTCAGCTTTTACCATCTGTTCATAAGCAGTATACTCTATTGCTATAACTGTTTTATTGTCAATCATATCAGCTCTTACCTGTCCGAGGAATAGCGAATGACCTCCTGCATCAAATATTTCACCAATCTTCGCAATCATTGAGGAAATATCGCTAATCCTTACAGGGCCTTCGGTTAAACACATTTGCATATTTTATAAGTATTTATTATATTACTAATTTACCCCCCCGCGAAGGGAGGCAGGCAGGCAACCTCATCACTGTCATTCAACATCGGATCTTCATTAATGATTTCATTATTAACTGATATCCGGTAATTGTAATGGATTATCTCAGGAAAGTCATCCTGTATTCTGTGCATAAGATCGGAAAATGATGTTATATCCCGGTAGTGTTTCAGGCTGGTATTTGTCACTTCTGCCAGAACACCAAAAAAGAGGACTTTAATTTCCATATTTATATATCATATCTATCAAAATCCGAAAGTAACGTACAAAGGACGTTGTAGCAATTTTATGTTACTCTTAATCCCCCCTATCGGGGGGGCTTGGGGGCTCAAATCTTAGTGGGCTTCAAACCAGCTTTTTCCTTTACCACAGTCAACTTTAAGCGGGACATCAAGCTTAACAGCATTGGTCATCTCGAAAATAACCAATTCCTTAAGTTTATCCAGTTCTTTTGCAATCACTTCAAAAATAAGCTCATCATGTACCTGCAAAATCATCTTTGACTTAAAGTTACCGGATATAAGTCTATCGTGGATCCTGACCATTGCAATCTTGATAATATCCGCTGCACTACCCTGTATAGGTGCATTGATGGCATTTCGTTCTGCATTACCTCTAACTACCTGGTTGCGGGAATGAATATCACGTAAATATCTTCTGCGACCGAACATTGTGGTTACATATCCGTGTTCCCTGGCTTTCTTAATGCTTTCATCCATATATATTTTAACCCCCGGGTAAGAACTAAAATATCCATCAATCAGTTCCTTTGCCTCTTTTCTGCCTATTGTGAGTCTTTCCGAAAGACCATAGGAAGAAATACCATAAATAATTCCAAAGTTCGCCGTCTTGGCTCTGCTACGCATCTCCCTCGTTACTTCGCTTATATCCACATTAAATATTTTCGATGCTGTTGCAGCGTGTATATCATTACCTGATAAAAAATCGGAAATCATGTTATTATCTTTGCTCAGGTGTGCCATCAGTCTAAGCTCGATCTGAGAGTAATCAGCTGAAAAGAAGATATGGCCTTTTTCAGGAACGAATGCTTTTCTTATTTCTCTGCCCCGTTCATCCCGTACAGGAATATTCTGCAGATTGGGATTGTTTGAACTGAGTCTTCCGGTTGAGGCAACAGCCTGATTGAATGATGTGTGTATCCGTCCGGTTGTCTGATTTACCAGTTGGGGAAGAGCCTCCACATAAGTAGACAAAAGCTTTTTGAGCCCCCTGTACTCGAGCACTTTGTTGATAATCGGATGTCTGCTGGCAAGACGTTGCAGTATTTCTTCATTTGTGACAAATTGTTTCGTCTTAGTAACTCTAGCCTTATCATCAAGTTTAAGCCGCAGAAAGAGAATATCACCAAGCTGTTTTGGGGATGAAATATTAAATTCAGTTCCTGCAAGAGAGTAGATATCCTTTTCCAGAGATATAATATCCTCCCGGAGATCCACGGTAATAGCTTTAAGATCATCCTGATTCAGTTTCACTCCGTTTCGTTCCATTACTGCAAGAACCCTTATAAGCGGCATTTCAATATTCATTGCCAGATCCCACAGGTTTTCCTTTTTCAGCCGGGGTTCGAAAATCTCTTTAAGCTGAAAAGTAACGTCAGCATCTTCCACAGCATACTCTTTAAGCTTTTCAGCCGGAACCGACCGCATATTTTTCTGATTATAGCCTTTTTCACCAATCAGCGATTCAATATGGACCGGAACGTATTTAAGATATGTTTCTGAAAGAAGGTTCATGTTGTGCCGCATATCCGGTTCCAGAAGATAATGGGCAATCATAGTATCGAACAGTGTGCCTTTTACTTTAATACCGTAACTTGCAAGAACCTGGATGTCAAATTTCAGATTCTGTCCGATCTTGACTATCGCCGGATCCTCAAAAAGAGGTCGTAAAATCTCCAGATAAGTCCTTGTTTTCCTCTGTGATTCAGGGAAATGCACAAGATAGCCCTTCCCTTTTTCCCATGAGAAGGCAAGAGCAACTATTTCCGAATCAATCGCACTTAAACTGGTTGTTTCGGTATCAAAACATATCTCCTTAACTGTCAGTGCTCTATTTATGAATTGCTTCAATTCATTCTCACCTTCTATAAGGATATAATTGTGATCCACATTTTCAATTGTTGATTTTGTTGTGACCGTAGTGTTGCCTTCGGCTTTGAACAATGAACCCTGATCTGATCCTGATGGTGATTCGAATATTTGAATCTGATCTTCCTGCTTTACCGGCCTGCCATACTCGGAAAGTATCCTGGCAGCAGCAGTTCTGAATTCCAGTTCCTCAAACAGGTTTTGTAATTTGCCTGTATCGGGTTGCTCTGTAAGAAGGTCATTCTCGTGAAGCTCAACAGGGACTTTCAATTCTATCCTGACAAGTTTCTTGGATAATTCAATTTGCCCTTTATTGTTTTCTATTATCTCCTTCAGTTTCCCCTTAAGCTTGTCAGTATTCCTGAACAATTCTTCAATACTTCCATATTCTGATATAAGTTTCATTGCCGTCTTGGGGCCAATCCCGGGAGCACCTGGTATATTATCAACACTGTCTCCCATCAGAGCAAGAATATCAATAACCTGTTCGGGATCCTGCACAGAAAATTCCCTTTTGATATCATTCAATCCCCATAAAACTGATTCACCACCGCTTCGTGCAGGTTTGTACATAAAAATGTTATCAGTAACAAGCTGTGCAAAATCCTTGTCGGGAGTCATCATATATGTGGTAAAACCACGCTCTGAAGCCTGCCTTGCCAGTGTACCTATTACGTCGTCAGCTTCATAACCCGGACAATCAATAACAGGTATTTTATACGCTTCAATCAGACGTTTAATGTAAGGAACCGCTTTTTTTATATCTTCCGGCGTTTCTTCTCTGGTAGCCTTGTATTCTTTGAACATTTCGTGCCTGAATGTAGGTGCAGAAGTATCAAAGACCACAGCTATATGGGTAGGTTTTTGCTTTTGAAGAACCTCTTCAAGAGTCAAAAGAAATCCAAATATTGCAGAGGTATTCAATCCCTTTGATGTAATCCTTGGATTCTTAATAAATGCATAGTAAGACCGGAAAATAAGTGCATAAGCATCCAGCAGAAATAATTTTTTTGTTTGATTCTCTAACATATATGGGTTATTCATTATCTGTAGCAAACCATTCGGCAAATGAGGTGGCCGTTTCGTATAGTCTAAGACTGTGAAGTTTTATTCCGGAAGGAAGCTGATCAGCAAGCCTCCCCGCAAAATCTGTTACAAGGTTTTCACAAGTGGGTTGATAATCAACGGTCACAACGTTTCCAAACATCTCAGTAAACATTTTTATTTTTACCTTATCATAATCACTGCTAACCACAACAGAATGATCAAAAACATTAATTATCCCCCGCATCACGATTTGTTTGAGATCGCTAAAGTCAATAACCATCCCGTTCTTAGGATTATCCGCATCATTCACAGGTTTCCCCGAGAGTGTGACAAAAAGTTTGTATGAATGACCATGCACATTTCTGCATGGTCCGTCATAATTCCATAAAACATGAGCCATTTCAAAAGTGAATTCCTTGGTTATCCTGATTACTGGAGTCATATTCTATGTTTTTGAGGTATATAAAAAACTCACTCTTAAAATAAAGATTATACAAAATTAACCATTCTTCCTGATAAAAGATTACTTGTTGATATGCTTCCCGATTAACTAATAATAAAAATCATATTTTCAGTTTGATAATGTAATAATTGGTTAAATTTGTATCCTGTGTAAGTTGTTAGATAATAGCAGGAAAAGATGAACGAAAAGGATATCAGGTTAACACTTCCAGCCCTGTTTGCTGAAATACTGCGCAGGCATAGAAAACATAATGCCTGTGCATTTGTTGGAGAGGAACCAAAGAGTTATGAAACGGTAAACAGGGAGATAAGAGCATTGATTGCTTTCCTTGAAAATCACAATGTTTTACCGGGCGACAGGATAGCCATTCTTGGCACGAATATGCCGAACTGGAGTATTACATATTATGCCGTCACCTTTATGGGGGCGGTTGCAGTACCCATTCTGCCTGATTTTTCAAACACTGAAGTCACTAATGTTTTGGTTCACTCAGGAGCAAAAATGATTTTTATCAGTTCCGGATTGTTACCAAAGATTGAAGGATTTAAGTCAGAAGATCTGGTAACGGCTATCCTCATGGAAGATTTCTCAATAGTCTTTTCCGCTAACGGATTTACTCAGTATGATCCTTCTGCAGTACCTTCAAGGAGCTATGATGTGAAAGAAGAAGACCTGGCCTCAATTATTTATACTTCAGGAACCACAGGCCGGTCTAAAGGAGTCATGCTAACCCACAAAAACATCTCATTTAATGCACTGAAAGGAAAGAAAATTCAGTACCTGGATGAGAATGACCGTTTTCTTTCGGTGCTGCCCCTGTCACATACTTATGAAAACACTCTTGGTTTGATTCTTCCCATGTTATGCGGATCATGTGTTTATTACCTCAGAAAACCTCCCACTCCTTCAGTATTACTTCCTGCACTGGCTGAAATCAAACCAACAATAATGTTGACTGTACCTCTTATTATTGAAAAGATTTATTTTAACAAGATACTTCCATCATTCAGAGATAAAATAATAATAAGATTTCTTTACAGGATTCCCCTTTTCAGAAAAACACTGAACAGGATTGCCGGGAAAAAACTGCTTGATACATTTGGCGGAAAGTTAAAGTTTTATGGTATTGGTGGTGCTAAACTTAACAGATTGGTCGAAAAGTTTCTTATTGAAGCAAAGTTCCCATATGCAATCGGATATGGTCTCACTGAAACAGCTCCGTTACTGGCAGGATCCAATCCTCAAAAATCAGTCTTTGAATCAACAGGCCCGGCTATCGAGGATGTTGAGCTTATAATACACAATCCCAATCCAAAAACCGGTGAGGGAGAAATATGGGCAAGAGGTGCAAATATTATGAAAGGTTATTACAGGGAACCTGAAATGACCAGAGAGGTGATAACGGCTGATGGATGGTTACGGACAGGAGATCTGGGGTTTTTTGACAAGAACAAAAACCTTTATATTAAAGGCAGACTAAAAAATATGATCGTAGGATCAAGCGGTGAAAACATATATCCCGAAGAGATAGAATCAATCATCAACAACTTCCGTTTTGTGATCGAATCGCTTGTTGTACAGCAAAAAGGCAAGCTTGTTGCCCTGGTACATTTCAATATTGAAGAACTCGAGAAAAAATATCATACCCTGAAGGAGGATATGACCAAACAGCTTGAGGGGAGAATTGATGATGTTCTGTTTGAACTGCAGGAATATGTTAACTCTAAAGTTAATAAATACAGCCGGATCAATAAAATTGTTATACAGCCAGTACCGTTTCAGAAAACTCCAACACTTAAGATCAAGAGGTTTCTTTATACGTAGTTAATGCTTTGTATATCAATACAGTGGGGGGCGTTGCGTGCAACGCCCCTACTTTTTATCATTTTACAGCCTCTCTGTATCTTTTATTTACCTCATCCCAGTTCACAACATTCCAGAAAGCATCTACGTATTCAGGCCTTCTGTTCTGGTACTTAAGATAATATGCGTGTTCCCAGACATCAATGGTAAGAAGCGGCAATCCCTTTATTGGCGATACATCCATAAGGGGATTATCCTGGTTAGGAGTGCTTCCAACTGCAAGTGTTTTTTCAGGTGTAAGATAAAGCCACGCCCATCCGCTTCCAAACCGTGTTTTAGCAGCAGTGCTGAATAATTCTTTAAACTTATCAAAAGAGCCAAAAGCCTTTGATATGGCACCTGACAATTCAGGTGAAGGACCAGCCGATCCTTTTCCAAGATTATTCCAGAAAAGCACATGATTATAAAATCCGCCTCCGTTATTTCTTACAGCGTCGCCCGCGTTGGATACGTTTGAAAAAATAGCTTCTATTGAGCTATTCTCCAGCGCAGTACCTTTAATGGCAGCGGTAAAATTATTGAAATATGCACGGTGATGCTTATCATAATGGATTTCCATTGTCCGAGCATCTATGTAAGGTTCCAGAGCGTCATAGGCATATGGTAATGCCGGAAATTCGTGAATATTAAATGCTTCCATAGTTGTGTTTTTTAGATTATTAGTTTCTTCTCCAAATGATCTTGAAGCAAAAAGCAGTGCCCCAGTGCCGAGACCCACGTTTTTCAGAAATTCTTTTCGGTTCATGATTAAACAAATTTATCGTTAAACATGAATTGAACGATTTTGTTCATTTTAGTAAGTTGATTATCCAGATAATATACAAAATTAAATTAGATTTTATCACACTTTTAATTTAATTTTGTCGTTAATGGAATAATCAAAACTATTATTTATGAAAAAGTTTGTTGTTGTAATATTATTAATAGCCTTTTCCGCCAGTCTTCTCACCAGTTGTAAGAAAAAGAAAGATGAAGGGAATCCTCCTGTTCTTCCTCCCATCGAAACGATGGCAATTGATTTCAGCAACTTTGAGCTGACGACAAAAACAGATTTTCAGATTTTGGATCAAAAGGGTGTTGAGGACAGTAATTGGAGATTTGCAGCAACTGTTGCAATGTTATGGAAGGGAATTATTGTATCAACTCTGGCTGTTCCTGCCACAGCTTTCCAGATAGCAGTTAATAAGACCCCTGTTTATATCGGAGATAAAACATGGGAATGGAATTATGATGCCAATATTACTATTGACCAGGTGAGTGTGACATATAAAGCAAGGCTCACCGGCCAAACCCGGACAACCGATGTTCTGTGGAAGATGTATATTGCAAAGGAGGGAACCGGAGGTTTCGCTGAATTCCTCTGGTTTGAAGGTACATGCACACTTGATGTTCCCGGAGGACAATGGATACTTAATCATAGTCCACAATACCAGGAGCCGGTTCTGCAGATCGACTGGACAAATGGCGGGACCTCTACCGGACAGGTAAAATATACCTATATCAGAACCCTTAACAACGACCGGGTGGCAGATCCCTTTAAGAACAGTTATATAGAATACGGCCTCACAACCAATTTATTTGAATTGAATGCCTATTATACTATCCATTACTATAACGGGCAACAATTTTCCGATCTTGACGTTGAATGGAGTACAACAGGCAAGTACGGTAGAGTAAGATGCGAGGACTTTTTCCCCGATTCCGAGTGGTATTGCTGGGATGAAAATTATATAAATATTGTATGCACCTGAAAAAGTAAAATACGACATAAAATCCCGGTCAAACCGGGATTTTTTATTACTTTGCGCAGCTGAATTCAAATAAGCACGCGATGTCAACGGGGAAAAAATCCTTAATATTGATACTTCTGATCCTTGTGATTGACCAGGTCCTGAAAATCTGGATTAAAACCCACATGCAGATAGGGGATGAAATTCAATTGTTCGGTAACTGGGGCAAGCTGCACTTCATCGAAAATAATGGGATGGCTTTTGGAATGGAAATGGGAGGTAGGCCAGGTAAATTCATTCTGAGTATCTTCAGGATAATAGCAATAATCGGTATTGGGTGGTTTCTTACAAAGCTTATCAAAAGAAAATCCAATATGGGACTTATACTTGCCGTCAGTGCAATCATGGCCGGAGCAATCGGAAATATTATTGACAGCGCATTTTATGGTATGATATTCAGTGAAAATTTCCATCAGCCGGCGGTATTATTCCCGCCTGGTGGTGGTTATTCCTCTTTTCTCCACGGAAAAGTGGTCGATATGTTCTATTTCCCTGTCATCAATACCACATGGCCCGACTGGTCACCTGTAAGACCGGGGCAATCACTCGTGTTCTTCAGACCGGTCTTTAATATTGCTGACTCTGCAATAACCTGTGGCGTTCTGGCAATTCTACTCTTCCAGAAAAAAATGTTTAAGGATCTTAGCTAAGATTCATTTACACGATATAACCCAATATGTCTGATCTCACCAGAATAAAGTATCCTGTTAAAAAGGAGATGTCTCAGTTTGAATCCTATTTCAGCAGGACAATGCAAAGTGAGATCCCTCTGTTGAAGATAATTCTGAATTACATCCTGCGTCGGAAAGGAAAGCAAATGAGACCTCTGCTGGTTTTCCTTACCGCAAAGCTTAATGGTGAAATATCTGAGGCTACTTATGTTGCGGCAACTTTTATCGAACTTCTTCATACAGCCTCACTCGTGCATGATGATGTTGTTGATGATGCTCATGAACGGCGTGGAGCCCTCTCTGTAAATGCCCTCTGGAATTCAAAAATTGCTGTTCTGGTAGGAGATTATATGCTAGCGAGAGGATTGCTGATCAGCCTTGAAAAGAGCCGGTATGACATGCTGGAGATTGTATCTGAAGCAGTAAAATCAATGAGCGAAGGGGAGCTGTTACAATTACAGAAAGCGCGCAAGTTAAACATCAGGGAGGAAGATTATTTCAAGATCATATCCAGCAAGACAGCTGCACTGATCGCATCATGTACTGCCTGCGGAACCCGGTCTGTCACTAACGATACTGAAACAATACAATTAATGAAAGATTTCGGTGAGAATGTCGGAATTGCTTTTCAGATACGGGATGATCTTCTGGATTATGAAGGAAATGGTCTTACAGGAAAAGCTCCGGGTAACGATATTAAAGAAAGGAAAATAACCTTACCGCTTATTCATGCATTAGATCAATCCAATAATTCAAAAAGAAAACGAATACTTGCCATCGTAAGAAATAAAAAGAAGACAAAATCGGAAATTGCAGAGGTTATAAGTTTTGTAGCGGATCACGGAGGTATGGAATATGCAGATATTAAAATGAACCAATATCGCGATAAAGCACTTGCAATACTTGATTCCTACCCCGATTCGGAAGTTAAAAAATCCTTATGGGACTTTGTCCTTTTTACAACCTCCAGAGATAAATAGTACATTTAAAGAAAGAGTTATACTCTTTTGTGTTCCCCCCAAAAGGGGGAACAAATCTCCTTATTCATAAATAATTTATTTTATGTATATTGCCCTGCCCTAAATCATAAAAGACTGATCTGCCCATGTACGAAGCTTTAAAAGCTATGGATACAGTATCATTGAGGTTTTCGCAGGATGGACTTCTGATACTTAACCTTACATTAGCCTTTATAATGTTTGGTGTCGCTCTCGGAATAAAGGTTGAACACTTCTCCAGGCTCGTAAAAGATCCACGTTCAGTCATTGTTGGCTATGTTTCTCAGTTTTTTTTTCTTCCTGCAATTACATTTGTCATAGTTATCTTGCTGCGCAATATTATTACCCCTAATGTTGCAATGGGAATGATACTGGTTGCTTCCTGCCCGGGAGGCAATATTTCTAATTTCATGTCATCGCTGTCAAAAGGGAATGCGGCACTGTCAGTAAGTCTTACGGCACTGGCTACTCTGTCAGCCATCTTTATGACACCTCTTAACTTTGCATTATGGGGAGGCCTCTTTCTAAATGTTTACGAGCGGACAGCATCTGACCTGCTCCAGCCATTAAGGATAGATCCGGTGGAAATGTTCAAGACAGTCTTCATCCTTCTTGGAATTCCAATAGCTCTGGGGATGTTGTTCACATACTATCTGCCCAGAATAACCAAAGCTATTATCAAACCTCTGAGAATATTATCCATAATCGCATTTTTTGCAATGGTAATAATCCTATTCAGGAGCAATTATGACTTCTTCCTCCGCTTTATCAAATATATTTTTATCCTCGTTTTTATTCATAATCTCATTGCCCTTACAACAGGGTTTACCTTTGCCACGATCACACGACGTACACCTTATGACAGAAGAGCGATAACCATTGAGACCGGCATTCAGAATTCCGGACTTGGGCTGGTATTACTTTTTAATCCAAACATCTTTCCACCAGATATTATGATTGGCGGAATGGCAGTTGTAACTGCATGGTGGGGGGTGTGGCACATTTTATCCGGTCTGTCACTCTCGGGAATATGGTCTATGATCCCTGTCAAAGGATTAGTAATCGGTAAATAGTACAACTCAATATCGGACAATTATGACTACATTAAAACAGATTGAAGACTTCATTAATGCTGAACCGATAGCAATGATCGGAGTGTCACGCAATCCAAAGAAATTCGGCCATGTAGCATTTAAGGAGCTAAAGGAGAAGGGATTGAAAATTATTCCTGTCAATCCTTCTGCAGAAGAAATCCTCGGGACGAAAGTATATCAGGATGTAACCACATTACCATCCGAAGTTCAGAGTATTATTATCATGACAAGAAAGAATCAGACAGCTGCGGTTGTGAAAGAAGCAAAAGAAAAAGGGATAAAAAATATCTGGATCCAGCAAATGTCGGATAGTAAAGAGGCAGTAAAAGAGCTGGAAGAATCCGTAATTAATTATATCACAAAAGAGTGTATACTAATGCATTATAAACCCACTGGCATCCATAAATTTCACAGGGCAATCAGGAATTTTTTCGGCCGGCATCCGAAATAAATGATGTAATCCGGATCGTTCAGCTTATTTTATTTCTTTCTTAATAATATTGACAAAACGTGTTGTTGATATATACCTGTCAGCAAGCAATCTGCCGTTATAGATCAAATTAAAAACACCATAAATTGATGGAGCACTCTGTGCCGCAGCTGGTGTTTTTATCTCAATGATCTCAGGTACCAGGTTTTCCTTTTCCAATATCGGTTTCACTTCTTTGATAAAACGGGCAACCCATGGGCATTGCTTCGAATAAAAGATAGTCAGGCCTTTATGCCCTGACAAGTTAAGGCTGGATTTAATAAAGCCAGGCAACAGAGCCTCGCTGAATTGTTTAATGAGGAGTTGTTCTTTACCTGATTCAGCAATGATTCTGTATCCGTTTTTCAGGAAGATCTCTTTACTGGCCATAAAAGCGTTGTCGCTGGTTACAACAGCAACACCATTCATCTCAGAAGCATCTTTTTCTGCTTCGGTTATCAGTTGCTTACCCAATCCCTGGTGCTGGTACTTCTTCCCGTTTGTCCATAGACAGTGAATAAACATATATCCTTTTGCATCAACCGTCCTCCAGCAGTATTCCCCCGGAACATATTCGATAAATCCTTTCGGACCCTTTTCTCCTTCTATATATAGCAATTTTATCTTCAGTCCGTTCTTAAATTGTTCTTTGAGCCAGTTCACTTTGAGCTGATAATACTCATTTTTAGGGTTTATAAAACATATCGCCCCGGGATGTTCAGTGAGGTTTTCTGCCGTTACTTCAATAATTCTCGTTTTGATATTCATAAATATTTAATTTTCTAAACACCCCCTTTCCCGTTTCCCCCAGGGGGAACAAGCCTTATTTGGTGCTCCTTCCTCCGCCAGCTGGCGGAGAAGGTTGGGATGTGGGTAAAAATATTTAAATATTAATTGTCTTTTTCTTGATTACCGATTCTCATAATTTTCATAAATTGAAAGTTAATAA